>CALBAK010000090.1 GCA_937926445.1 uncultured Alphaproteobacteria bacterium | reverse complement strand
CGTCCGCGGCTCTTGCTCGAGGTCGCCGAGCCGAACGCGGAGGCGATCACCGCAATCCTGCGAAGCGCGGGCTACACCCTGTTCGACGCTGCCGATCCGGCCCGTGGCCTGCCGCCGGTCGACCGCGCCGTCTGGGACACCTACGCGATCCCCGCCGAGCGCGCGGGCGCCGCGGCGGCGCCCGCACATCCTCTCGACGGCCGGCTCTCCGGCCGGCCGTGACACGAAAGAGACCGGCGCCGGCTCCCCGGCCATGGGAAGGGAAGAAGGCCGAGAACTTCTCCTGGCGTCACCGCGGGCCTCGCTTCCCCCGTCGTGGCCGGGCCCCGACCCGGCGGTCCGGCTCGCCCCACCGGCAGGGCCGCGGGCCTCGCCACCATCATCCGCGCCGCCGCGGGCGGGCCGCGGGCGACGAGCCGGCGAGCGGCGCGCTCGGATCCTCGGGCCCGCCGAAGTCCTGCACCAGCCGTGCCGTGATCGGCCGGCCGATCTCCACTCTGCAGATCATCAGGAGCGCCCGGCGGATCGTCGTGGTCCGGTCTACCCAGGGGCTGCCGATCGGCTGCCGGGTCGAGCCCACGAACACGAGATCGCCCGGCCGCAGATCACGGTGCATGCCGTTGAAATAGCCCTCTTCGAGGATCTCTTCGAGCGGATCGTTGGTGGCATAGGTCCACACCCCGAAACCGAGCTCGCCCTGACCCTCGAACACGTACCGCATGCGGTGGCCGGCGAACGGCACGTCGCTTCTCCCTTCGTCTTCTGACCTTCGTCCTATTCCTATCCCGACACACGCGCCCCGTCGAGCGCGATCGCTTGGCGTTCGCGCCGAAATTTTCTCGTGTTCCGCGCAAATTCAAGGCGATATCGGAGGGCGTTTCGTGCTCCGGCTTGACCGGAGCGGCTCGGTCCTGTTAGGTAATATTTCATGGAACGGAACGATCCCGCACCCCTCGCGCTCCTGGCTTGGATCGCGCGCTGCCGGCGGCTCGGTCTCTCGGATGAGGATCTCGCGGTCGAGGTCGATCTCGAGCCCGCTTGGCTCGAGGACCCGCGCCTCGCCCGGATCGAGGCTCGCTTCGCCCGCGCCCGGGCACCGTCTCCGGCCGGTCCAGCCGCGGGCCCGAACGCCCGTCTCGAGGCCGCGGTCGAGCAGCTCCTCGCCCAGGGCCGGGTCGCCGAGGCGGCGCGTCTGCGGCGCGGCATCGAGCCGTCGGGCCGCCGCGCCGCCCGCACCGACCCTTCCGCCTCGCCGAGCGCGGAGTTCGATCTCGAGGCCGAACTCGCCGCGGCCGGACCGGAGTTCCGGGCCTTGTGGGACGCGTACGGCTACGATTCCTGGGTGGTGCCACCCGGCTGCGGGCGCCGGCCGCTCGCTTCCCTCACCGCGGAATGGGTGACGCCGGCCGATCGCTGGCGGGTCCTCGAAGAGTTGCGCAGGGTCGACGATCCGGCGGAGCGGGCCCGGGTTCTCGCTCATTTCGAGAAGGCCGGGCTCGACCCCGGCCTCGACCACCCGGCTTTCGCCCGAGCCGACGTCACCTCTTCCGAAGCCGCCCCCGGGCCCGGATCCGACCGTCCGGTGCCACCTTCCCCCGTCGCAGCCGGGCACCTACCCGGCCATCCAGCCTCTCCGGACCACCCCGCCCCCCGGGTGGTCGGCTCTCCGGCCGGCCACGACGAAGGAAAAGACTCGGCAATCCAGTCCGCCGCCACGGACGGCGGCGAGCCGGCCCGGGATCCGGCGTTGGTCGCCTACCTCCGGCGCCTCGGCGAGGAGGCCGACGCCTATCACAGCGTCGCGCGCCGCCGGCAGGCCGCCGAGGCCTGGAAGCGACACGCGCGCGAGCTCGGCGTGCCGGTCCCGCCACACGCCCGCTTGGACGACACGCTCGACCCTCGCCTCGAGTCCGCACCGGCCGAGGCGAGCCACGCCCCGGCGCCGCCCGAACCCGCACTCGCCTGGCCCGACGGGCTCGGTCCCCGGCCGAGCGAGCCGATGCCGGACTGGCCCTGGTCACGGGGGGAGGGCGAGCCGCCGACCCGCGCGGCCGAGCGCGCTGCACGCGCACCGCATCCCGCCCCGACCGGCAAGACCAGCCGGCCGCGGAGCCCGCCTTCGTCCGCCGCCGGCACTCCCGCCGATCGCCGGGGTTCCGCACCCGAGGCCGTCGCCCAGCCCGACGAGGCCCTCTCGAGCGACCCGCCCGGTGCGACCCGGGTGCGCCGGCGGCGCACTCGCGGGGCAGCCTCGGGCTCGAGCCGCCCCGCCACCCCTCCTCGAGGATCGGCGCACGAGGCCCCACCGGCGGCTCCCGTCGTCTGGGCCCGAGAGCCGCTCGGGCCCAACCGGCTCGCCCGCCTTCGAGGCGATCATCCCTGGTGGCTCTGAGCGCCCGGGGTCCGAGGAAAAGCGCCTCGGTCGTCGAGCCTGGCCACCGACCCTGCGTCCTCCCGACCACCCGGGGAAGACGCCGAAAGGACGGCCCGATCGAGCCTCGTGTCACGCGCGTTCGCCATCCCGAGATCGCGACGCTCGAGCCGGCGCATGTGCGCTCGCGACCGCCGAGCGAGTGGCGAGACCGTCGTCATCGAGCGACACGAAGAAGGGGCACCGTCGCCCACCGAAGACCCCGAACGACGTCGGGAGCCCGATCATGCCCGCCACCGTCACTCCCCGACCGCGCAGCGAGGCGCAACGGGCCGCGTCCCGTGCCAACGGCGCCCGTTCGCGCGGCCCGCGCACGGCCGAAGGGAAAGCGCGTTCCGCCCGTAACGCCTTCCGCCACGGCCTCTGCTCGCCCGCGATCCTGGCGCCCGGCGAAGACCCCGTGGCGTTCGAGCGCCTGCTCGCCGGCCTGCGCGCCGAATATCGGCCGGCGTCCCCGAGCGAGGCCCTGCTCGTCGAGCGTCTCGCCATCGCCTTCTGGAAGCTCGCCCGCTGCGATCGCCTCGAGGCGCGGTTGGCCACCATCGAGCCGCATTGCCCGCCCGGGCGCCTGTGGCCCGATCCCGGCCTGCCGCGGTTGCTCTCCCGCGTTCCCGAGCTCGCCACGCTCCTCCGCCATCAGGCCCAGCTCGGCCGCGAGGTGCATCGCCTGACGAGGCTGCTCGCCACGCGCCCCGCCGACGCTGCCGAGGCGTACGACCCGGGCCCCGAGCATCCCGCGGCGAGTGACACCGATCCTCCCTCGGCCGTCGCCGTGGTCGGCTCCCGAGCCGACCATCCGGACCCGGACCCTGCGGTCGCGGCCGGGCGACGACCCGGCCGTCCGGCTTCTCCCGACCGGCCCGTCCCCCGGATGGCCGGCTCTCCGGCCGGCCACGACGCCGGAGAAGACCCGGCCGCCCTCGCTTCCCCCGTCGTGGCCGGGCCCCGACCCGACCATCCAGTCGCCCGTTCCTCCGTCACCGCCGGGCACCGACCCGGCCATCCAGCCTCTTCTCCTTCGTCATCCTCGTCGCCGGCCCCGCACGGAATTTTTCGAAACGAACCCGAGCCCACCCTGTCGATCGCCGCGCGGCCGGAAATCACGCCGGTGTCCGCCGCGGCCTCGACCGACCGAGATGCCGGGCCTCCGGCCGCCGGTCGCACGCAGCGGGCCGAGTGCGGAGGGCTTCCCCCATCCGCCCGGAGCATGTTTCTGGCTCGCGACCACCGACCCGAACGAGAGTGCGCATGACCCTGATCCTCGGCCTCAACGCCTATCACGCCGACAGCTCGGCTTGCATCGTCAAGGACGGCGTGCTCCTCGCCGCCGCCGAGGAGGAGCGCTTCCGCCGGATCAAGCACTGGGCCGGGCTGCCCGTGGAAGCGGTGCGCTGGTGCCTGGCCGAGGCCGGGGTCGGCCTCGACGATGTCGAGCACGTCGCGATCAACCGCGACCCCAAGGCGCACCTCCTGCAGAAGGCCCTGTTCGCCTTCAAACGCCGCCCCTCGCTCGGGCTGATCCGCGATCGTCTCGCCAACAGTGCCAAGGTCGGATCGCCGCTCGAGGAGCTCGCCCGCGCTCTCGAGGTCCCCCGGGAGCGAATTCGCGCTCGGCTTCACCCGGTCGAGCACCACCTCGCGCACCTGGCCTCCGCCTTCCACGTCTCGCCGTTCGAGGAGGCGGCCCTCGTTTCCGTCGACGGCTTCGGCGATTTCCTCTCCGCCATGTGGGGAGTGGGGCGAGGCACCGCGATCGAGGTGAAGGGGCAGGTCTTCTTCCCGCACTCGCTCGGCCTCTTCTACCAGGCGATCACCCAGTATCTCGGATTCTGGTCCTATGGCGACGAGTACAAGGTGATGGGCTACGCGCCCTACGGCCGCCCCACCCGCATGGCCGAGATGGAGAAGATCGTCCAGCTCCATCCGGACGGCTCCTACAGTCTCGGTCTCGATTATTTCCGCCACCACGCCGAAGGTGTGGAGATGGTCTGGCAGGGTGGGTACCCCGAGGTCGGGAGGATCTTCACCCCGGCCCTCGAGGAGCTTCTGGGGCCCGCGCGCGCCAAGGACGTGCCGCTGACCGAACGCCACGCCGACATCGCGGCCTCGGCCCAGGCGATGTACGAGCGGGCGCTGTTCCATCTGCTCGATGTCGTCCAGCGGGACACGGGGCAGGAGAAGCTGTGCCTCGCCGGCGGTTGCGCCATGAACTCGGTCGCCAACGGCAAGATCTATCGCCGCACCCGCTTCCGCGAACTCTATCTGCCGGCCGCGGCCGGCGACGCGGGTGGCGCGATCGGCGCCGCCTTCCTCGTCTGGCACCGGCTTCTCGGCCATCCGCGCGGCTTCGTGATGGACCGCGCCTCCTGGGGGCCGGGCTGGAGCGACGAGGCGCTCGCCCGCTTCGTAGAGGGCCACCGGGCGGCGATCGAGGGACGGGGCTGCCGGATCGAGGCCGCGACCGACGACCGCGATCTGGTCGAGCGGGTGGCGGCGGCGATCGCCGAGGGAGCGGTCGTGGGCTGGTTCCAGGGGCGCATGGAGTGGGGGCCGCGGGCCCTCGGCAACCGTTCGATCCTGGCCGACCCTCGGCGGGCCGACATGAAGGAGGTGTTGAACCTCAAGATCAAAAGGCGCGAGAGCTTCCGGCCCTTCGCCCCGGCGATCCTGCGCGAGCGGGTGGCCGACTGGTTCGAAGAGGAAGACGACGTTCCGTTCATGATGCAGGTCTTCCAGGTCCGCTCCGAGCGCCGCGCGCAGGTGCCGGCCACCACTCATGTCGACGGCTCGGGCCGGCTGCAGACCGTCACCCGCGAGGCCAACGGCCGCTACTACGAGCTGATCGCCGCCTTCGAGCGCAAGACGGGCGTGCCGATCCTCTTGAACACGAGCTTCAACGAGAACGAGCCGATCGTCTGTCGCCCCGAGGAAGCCCTCGACTGCTTCCTGCGCACCGAGATGGACCTCCTGGTGCTGGGCCGCACCCTCGTGAGCCGCTGCGGCTGACCTGCCGGCCGACCCCTCCTCTCTGTCTTGATCGGCCCCGGAGCTTGCCACCCAGCTGCGGACCCTGCCGTCATGGTCGGCCCCCGAGCCGGCCTTCCGGTATCCAACTCCCCTGTCGTGGCCGAGCCCGCCACGGGAGCAAAGGCGGGCGCACGGCGCCTGTCCCGAGAAGCCGGTCAGCGCGTCCCGAAGAGCTCCTCGATCGCGCCCCGGAACGGGCGGAAGCGGAAACGGACCTCGTGCCGGCCAGCCGGGAGGTGCACGGCGCGGAACAGCAGGTTCGCGCGCAGGATCGGCACGGGCTCCCCGTTCCGCTCGGCTCGCCACCACGGATGCCAAGCGTCGTGGAGCACGAGGAAGCCGCCGTCCGGCGACTCCACCTCGACGAGGAGCTCGATGTTGTCTTCGGCGAGGATCCGCACCCGACCCGGCCGCGCCTCGGGCGGTGGTGCGAGGGGCGGCGGGACTTCGAGCAGAACGGTGGTTCGCCGGTCGGCCGCTGGCCAGCTGCCTTGCTCGAGGACGGCCCGCGCATCGAGCGGGGCCCACGCGGTCGCGAACAAGACGCGCGGCAGGACGAGCGGGTTCTCGTAGACGAAGGCGGTCGGCGTGCGGGCCAGCAACGGGAAGGAGCCGGTCGCGAGCCCCGGGTCGAGGCGCTCGATCGGCAAAGGCGTGGCGATCCAGCGCAGCCCCAGATGCTCGGCGAGCGGCGAGCGCCAGGAGGGAAAGGCGGGGGTGAAGCGGCGCTGCTCGGGCACGGCGATCGTGTCCTCCGCCCCCACGGCCGCCACGTAGCGGGAAGGGCGTACCGGGTTGTGCCCGAGCGTGTGCTCGAGCCCGCGCACCGAAGGCGCATTGGGCCAAGCATAACCCAGGCCCACGAGCTCGATGCGGCGTGCCGCTTCGGCCGGGAGCGCGCTCGCGAGCCGGGCCAAGAGGTCGAGCGTCGGCTCGGGCGCCGCGGGGTCGAGGACCGACCAGTCGACCTCGCCCGAGACCGGCAGGCCCGTCGCCCCGTTCGGGCCGTTGTTGCGGGCGAGATCGAGGCCCGCGAGCAGCACGAGCCCGCCCGCCAACAGCCGCCGCCGGGCGGCGGGCGCCCGCAGGATCACGACCAGAAGCCCGCCCGCGAGCGCGAGCCAGACCGCAGCCTCGACCAGCGCGGGGCCCGCTTGCTCGAGCCGGTGGCGGGAGAGTGCCAGGAGCACGGCCGCGACGAGACCCCCGAGTGCCACGGCTGCAGCCAGCGGCACCGCCCGGGGCGGGGGCTCGCGCAGCAATCGGTCGAGCCCGCGGCCGACCAGGAGGGCCAGCAGCAGAGCCAAAAGGAAGGTCGCATCGGCCGGCCTTCGGTAGAGGCTCGCCCCGGGCAGGAGCTTCCAGGCGAGAGCGAAGAGCGGCGTGTACCAGCCGAGCGCGTAGAGCAGCACGAGGGCCGTGGCGACGAGGAGGAACGGTCCGTGCGCGGTCCGAGCGAGCCCGGGCGCGGCTGCGGCGAGCAGGAGAAGGGCCGGGGCGCCCATGTAGAGCACGCCCATGTTCTGAGCGACGAAGAGGCCCGTGTCCGGCCAGGCGAAGGAGGGCGGTCCCCAGAAGTCGGCCATGGGCCCGCCCGAGCCGAAGAGGTGCGGGGTCGCGAGCGTGAGGAGGAGGGCCGGGTGGAGCGAGCCGCGTCCCGCTTCCTCGAGATCGATCGAGGGCCGGCTCGAGCGGGCGGCCTCGAGCGCGGTGAGGACGAGCGGCGGGGCCGCGAGCACCACGGCCGGGATCGCGGCGAGGGCGAGTGGGCCGAGCGAGCGGCGGACCGCGGCGAGCCGGTTCGGCCCCTCGAACCAGCGCCAGAGAACGAAGCCCGCCGCCAGATAGACGCCCAGGAGCGCCACCTGGTCGCGCCCTGCGAGCAGCATCGCGGCCAGAACGCCCGACACCACGCCCGGTTTCCACGCGCCGCGCGCGAGCGTGCGGTCGAGCGCGAAGAGGAGCCAGGGCAGCACCGCGAGCGAGTGGAGCTGGCCCACGTGCTGCAGCCGCCAGGCGACCGAGCCGCCGGAGAGAAAGCAGAGCCCGGCGAGGAGGGCGGCGAGCGGATGCAGACCGCGGGCGAGCGACCAGGCGAGCACGCCCGCCCCGCCCAGAAGCGGCAGGCCGAGGATCGCGGCGTCGAACGTCCGAAAACTCGGCTCGGGGACGAGGAAGGCCCACAGCAGGAAATAGGGCTGGAAGAGGAAGGATTGCGGGTCGGCGACATGGGCGAGCCCGGCGAAGAGCTCGGGCATCCAGAACGGGCTGTCGCCGGTCGCGAGGGCGCGGGCGAGAAAACGAAAATGCGGCCAGAACTGGGATTTGGCGTCCCAGGGAACGGTGACCTCGGCCGAAAGCCAAGGCCGGGCGTAGAGCAGCCAGCCCGCCACCAGAGCGGCCAGAGCGAAGATCCGGTCGCGGAGCGGGGCGGGGCGGTCGATCGGTGGGCTCCTCGGGGCGCACGGAGGCGAGGAGCCGGCTGCGGCGGGGGCTGTCAAGAACGGCCGGCGGGCACCAGATTTTCCGCGAAGCGGGTAGGGGAGGGACGGCCTTGGCGACGGCGAGCGTGGGAGCAGCGGTCGATCGATACCCGGCGGTGATCATCGTCCTTCACTGGACCATGGCGGGGCTGATCCTCGCGACCATCCCGATCGGCTGGCGGATGGGCGATCTCGAACCCGGGCCCTTGCAGGACACGCTCTACCACACCCACCGCTCGATCGGCGTCACCGTCCTGGCACTCGCGATCCTGCGGATCGTGTCGCGTCGCACTCTCGGTGTCCCTCCGCCGCATCCCGCATTGGCTCCCTGGCAGCGTACGCTCTCGGTGGCGGTTCACCATCTGCTCTACGTTCTTTTCTTCGTCGTCCCGATCCTGGGCTGGGCCGGCACCTCGGCCTTCGGCGCCCCGATCATCGTCTGGGGCCTGTTCGAACTGCCGCCGATCCTCCCCGTCGACCGCCCACTCTCCGAGATCCTGTTGGGCGCGCACGGGCTCTTCTCACAGACGCTGGCCGGGCTCGTGATCCTGCACGTCGCGGGGGCTCTGTACCACGCCCTCCTCCGCCGCGACGGGGTGATGCAGCGGATGCTCTTCGGCCGCACGGGCTGAGGCACCGGCGCCCTGGCCGGCTGCGGATCGGCGCGCTATCTCCGCGGCCGCTCGACCCCACCGGACACTTCCCCGCATGAGCGTCGCGCAGCAGGATCTCGGGCTCGCCGAGCCGGGTCTCTCGAGCGATCGGACGCCCGCCGGGCTCGACAGCCTCGCCGCGCTCCGCCGCCGGCGTCTCGCCGTGCTCGCCCTCAACCTTCTGGCCTGTGCCGGGACGGCCTGGCTAGCGGCCGAGGTCCTGGGCGCCGGCGGGTGGAGTGCGGTCGATCTCGGAATCTTCCTCTGCTTTCTCGTGGGCCTGCCCTGGAGCGTGCTCGGCTTCTGGAACGCCGTCATCGGTTTCTGGCTCCTGCACCTCGTGCGTGACGGTCTTTCCCGCGTCGCCCCGTTCACCGCGGCCGGCGAGTGGGAGGAGCCGCTTCGCCTTCGCTGTGCGATCTTGATGTTCCTCCGGAACGAGGACCCGGCCCGCGCGTTCCGGCGGCTGCGGGTGATCGAGGCGAGCCTCGAGGCCACGGGCGAAGGCCGCGCTTTCGACTTCTTCGTGCTTTCCGACACCTCCGATCCCGCGATCGCCGCCCTCGAGGAAGCGGAGGTGGCGCGATGGCGGGCGGAAAGCCATGCCCCCGAGCGCATCGTCTACCGCCGGCGCGCGCGCAACACCGGCTTCAAAGCCGGTAACCTGCGCGACTTCTGCGCCCGCTGGGGACGGGCCTACGAGCTCATGCTGCCGCTCGATGCCGACAGCCTCATGAGCGGCCGCACGATCGTACGGCTCGCCCGCATGATGCAGGCCCATCCGCGGCTCGGCATCCTCCAGAGCCTCGTCGTCGGCATGCCGTCCTCGAGCCTCTTCGCCCGCATCTTCCAGTTCGGCATGCGCGCGGGCATGCGGACCTACACGATGGGCCAGGCCTGGTGGGTGGGCGATTGCGGGCCCTTTTGGGGTCACAATGCGATGGTCCGCATCCGGCCCTTCGTCGAGCATTGCGATCTGCCGATGCTGCCCGGCAAGCCGCCCCTGGGCGGGCACGTCATGTCACACGATCAGGTCGAAGCGGCTTTGATGCGGCGGGCCGGCTACGAAGTGCGCGTGCTGCCGGTCGAGGAGGGGTCCTGGGAAGAGAACCCACCCACGCTTCTCGAATTCTCGAGGCGCGACGTCCGCTGGTGCCAGGGCAACCTCCAATACTTGAAGCTGCTCGGGATGCCCGGCCTGTTGCCGACGAGCCGGTTCCAGCTCGTCTGGGCCGTTCTCATGTTCATCGGCGTGCCGGCCTGGACGCTCCTGATCGCCCTCGTGGCCCTCGAGCCCTTCGACAGCGACCCCGCGGGAAGTTTCCCCGTTGGCCTCGGGATAGCCCTCTACCTTCTCTTTCTCCTGATGTACCTCGCTCCCAAGCTCGCGGGCTTTCTCGACGTTCTCCTGACGGCGGGGGCGGCGCGGCGCTACGGCGGCCGTCTGCGGTTCGCGCTCGGTGCCCTGGTCGAGCTCGTCTTCTCCTTCCTGTTGGGGGCGGCTACGACGTTCCGCATCACGCTCTTCATGATCGGTCTCCTCTTCGGCCGCTCGGCCACCTGGAGCGGCCAGGCGCGCGACGCGCACGCCCTTTCCTGGGCCACGGCCGCAGCCGGCCTCTGGCCGCAGCTCCTCTTCGGGCTCGTGGTCTGCGGGCTCCTCCTCTGGCACGCACCGGCCGTGCTGCTCTGGGGAGCGCCGCTCCTTCTGGGCTTTCTCGTGGCGATCCCGTTCGCGGTGCTCACCGCCGATCCGCGGATCGGCGAGCGGGCGGCGCGGCTCGGGCTCTGCGCCATCCCGGAGGATATCGACCCGCCGCCCGAGATCCGTGCCCTCGCAGCCGGGGATCCGGGCCGATGATCGGCCGCCTCCGCGAGCGGCTGGTCGGGCTCGGGGCGATCTGGCGCTCGGTCAGGATCTACCATCTCGACCGGGCGCATCACCGGGCCATGGACGCGCTCTATCGGCGCTTCGTGAAGCCGGGCGATCTCGTTTTCGACATCGGCGCCCATGTCGGCGACCGGGTCGCATCGTTCCGCCGGCTCGGGGCGCGGGTGGTCGCGCTGGAGCCACAGCCGGCCCCCGCCCGGGTCATTCGCCTGCTCCGCGGCCACGATCCGATGGTCAAGATCCTGCCCGTGGCGGCAGGGGCTCGGCCGGGCCGGATCACCCTCAAGGTCAATGTTCGCAACCCTACCGTCTCGAGCGCCTCCGAGGCCTTCGTCCGCTCGGCCGAGGGAGCGCAGGGATGGGAGGGACAGGTCTGGGATCGCGAACTCGAGGTCGAGGTCACGACGCTCGACCAGCTGATCGCCCGCTACGGCGAACCCGCTTTCGTGAAGATCGACGTGGAGGGATTCGAGGACAAGGTTCTCGAGGGCCTGTCGCATCCGCTGCTGGCCCTTTCCTTCGAGTTCACGACCATCGCCCGCGACGTGGCGCGGCGCTGCCTCGAACGGCTCGCCGCCTTGGGGCCCTACCGTTTCGATCTGGCGCTGGGCGAGAGCCAGAAGCTCGAGCTCGGGCGTTGGGTCGAGGCGCCCGAGATGGCGGAGTTCATCGCGGCGTTGCCCCATGCCGCCAACTCGGGCGACGTCTACGCCCGGCTCGTGGGATCGGAGGCGGCATGAGGCTCGATCGGCGGCGGCTCCTGGTCGGCGGGATCGGGACGCTCGCGGCCGGCTCCGCAGGCGCCGGCAGCGGAGGGGCGGGCGACGGGCCGCTCGTGCGCATCCTCAATCGCAGCGAGCCCACGGCCTGTGCGGAGAAGGACAACGTCACCCTCGAGCTCTTTTCCGACGAGGTTCGCCGGTTCACCGTCGAGGCCATTCATCCGGCCTATATCGGGACCTTGAACGTCGATCGCTGGCTGCCCGATCTCGCCAACTGCGAGCAGGTGGTGTCGAGCGCTCCGGTCTACAGCTTCCACCCCGCGCGCAAGACGATCTACGAAACGGTCGAGTGGCAGTTGATCGGATACGTCTTCGCGAAGTTCTGGCGGCCGACGCTCGTACCCTTCCGCGTCGGCGAGACGGTGCACGACGGCTTCCACGTGCTTCAGCTCTGGACCCGCTTCCAGGAGCGCGCGGAGGAGATCCTCGTCGTCTATCCGGGCGACGGTTATTGGCGCGCTCGGCCGCTACCACCCGCACATCTGCGCTGGTCGGCCTACGGCAGTTCGTTTCTCGTGGGACCGGTCGAGACCGACGGCCGGCCGATCGTCGACATCGCCGCCATGGCCTTCGATCCCGAGACGAAGACGTTCTCGTTCGACTTCGTCCGCGGCGGGCGGGGGACGCTGCGGCTCGTGCAGCTCGACCAGGAACGGATCGCGCTCGAGGTCGCCTTCGATCGGCCGGTCGGGAACGGGCGCCCGTTCGCGGCGCTGCGCTCGATGTACGTGACCGAGCACAATGCCGATGTCGCGCGCCTCGCCTGGCGGGTCGCCGCCGGCCATTTCGAGGAGGCCCCTCTGCCGATGTTCCGCGAGGCGCGAGCCCTTGAGCTCTGGGCCGGCCGCATCGTGCCTTCACGGCACAACACCAGCGCCCCCGACCACGTCTTTCGCGGTTTCGCGCGCTGAACGGCGTGCCGCCGGCTACGTGCGGTCGGACCCGCCGCAAAGAGAACGGGCCGGACCCGCGAAGTCCGGCCCGTTCCGTCCGAGGAGGGAGGAACGAGAACCGAGGAAGCGATCAGTGCACGTCCGCCCACACGCGCCGCTTGTAAGCGTAGAGCAGGCCCGTGAGCACGATCAGGAAGAGCATCGCCTTGATGCCGGTGCGCTTCCTGTCCTCGAGCCGGGGCTCGGCGAGCCAGGCGAGGAACTGGGTGACGTCGCGCGCCTGCTGGGCGACGGTTGCCTTCGTGCCGTCGGCGTAGGTCACACCGTCGGGCTGAAGAATCGGCGGCATGCCGATGAAATGCCCGGGGAAATATTTGTTGTAATGCATGCCGTCCGGCACCGTGACACCCGCCGGTGGCTCCTCGTAACCGATCAACAGGCTGTAGATGTAGTTCTCGCCGCCCGCCCGGGCCTTGACGATGAGCGAGAGGTCCGGCGGATAGGCGCCATTGTTGGCGGCGCGCGCCGCCTGCTCGTTGGGGTAAGGTGATGGCTTGCGGTCGGAGGGACGAGCCGGCCGCTCGAACATCTCGCCCTGGTCGTTGGGCCCGTCCATCACGGTGTATTCGGCGGCGATCGCCTTGACCTCGTCCTCGGTGTAACCGAGGGCGGTGAGGTTGCGAAAGGCGAGGTATTTCGTGCCGTGGCAGGCCGAGCAGACCTCCTTGTAGACCTGGAAGCCACGCTGCAGCGCGGCCCGGTCGAACGTGCCGAAGATGCCCTGATGCGGCCAGCTCTCGCGGACCGGCGGTTCGGCCTCGACCGCGGCCCGGGCGGGGAACGGGACTACCGCGAGAGCGAGGCCCAGGACGAGGAGACCGAGGCGGGAGGCGGGCATGTGCGTCACTCCGCGGGAGCGGCGGCCATGCCGCGGCCGAGCACGGGGCTGCTCAAGCTCTCCGGCACCGGCAAAGGCCGTTCGAGCTTGCCGAGGATCGGCAAGACGATCAGGAAATGCGCGAAATACCAGAGCGTGGCGACGAGGCCGATGGTCGGCAGCCAGCCCTCGGGCGGCTGCGAACCCACGTAACCCAAGACGAAGCAGTCGATCACGAGCAGCCAGAAGAATATCCGGTAGATCGGCCGGTAACGCGCGCTCCGCACCCGCGAGGTGTCGAGCCACGGCAGCAGGAACAGTACGCCGATCGAAGCGAACATGGCGATTACGCCGCCGAGCTTCGCCGGGATGATCCACAAAATGTCGAACGTGATGGCGCGCAGGATGGCGTAGAAGGGGAGGAAGTACCACTCCGGCACGATGTGCGGCGGCGTGACGAGCGGATTGGCCGGGATGTAGTTGTCCGGATGCCCGAGCACGTTCGGCGCGAAGAAGACGAAGGCAGCGAACACGATCATGAAAACGGCGAGGCCGAACATGTCTTTGACCGTGTAGTAGGGATGGAATGGAATCTTGTCCTTCTTACCGAGATCGATGCCTACCGGATTGTTCGAACCGTGGGTGTGGAGTGCCACGAGATGGAGGAAGACCACGGCCACGATGACGAAGGGCAAAAGATAGTGGAGCGAGAAGAAGCGGTTGAGGGTCGGGTTGTCGACCGTGAAGCCGCCCCAGAGCCAGGTTACGATCGATTCGCCGAAGAGCGGGATCGCCGAGAAGAGGTTGGTTATGACCGTGGCTCCCCAGAAGCTCATCTGGCCCCAGGGCAGGACGTAGCCCATGAAGGCGGTCGCCATCATGAGCAGCAGGATCACGACGCCGAGCATCCAAAGGAGCTCGCGCGGCGCCTTGTACGAGCCGTAGTACAGGCCACGAAAGATGTGGATGTAGACCACGATGAAGAACATCGAGGCGCCGTTGGCATGGGCGTAACGGAGGAACCAGCCCCAGTTCACGTCGCGCATGATGTGCTCGACGCTGTCGAAGGCGTGCGCGACGTGTGGCGTGTAGTGCATCGCCAGCACGATGCCGGTGACGATCTGCAGCATCAGGCAGATCCCGGCGAGCGAGCCGAAATTCCACCAATAATTGAGGTTACGCGGGGTCTGGTAGGCGACGAGGTGCTGGTAGCCGAAGCCGATGATCGGCAGCCGGTGCTCGATCCAGCGCAGGGTCGGGCTCTGGAGGACCAGGGGAGGGGCTTCTCTGGCCATGGCCTGTTCCGATGCTGGCCGACCGCCCGGCGCGGGCGGCGGCGCGATCAGCCGATACGGACGACGCTGTCCGACAAGAAGGTGTAGGGTGGCACCACGAGGTTGGCGGGAGCGGGGCCCTTGCGGATCCGCCCGGCGGTGTCGAAGTGCGAGCCGTGGCAGGGGCAGAACCAGCCGCCGAAATCGCCGCGCGGCTCGCTCGGCGCGGTGCCGAGCGGGATGCAGCCGAGATGGGTGCACACGCCCACGAGGATCAGCCATTCGGGCCGCTTGACCCGGGCGCTGTCCGGCTGCGGATCGCGGAGTGTGGCGAGGTCCACCTTCTCGGCCGCCTCGATCTCGGCGGCAGTGCGGTGACGGACGAAGACCGGCTTGCCGCGCCAGACGACCTTGATCGACGAGCCCTCCGGCACCTTGGAGAGATCGACCTCGGTCGAGGCCAGCGCCAGCACGTCGGCCGATGGGTTCATCTGGTGGATCAGCGGCCAGGCGAGGGCTGCGGCACCGACCGCGACCGTCGACCAGGTCACGAGCTCCAGGAAGTCGCGACGGGTGCCGCCCTCGCCGTGCTGGACAGTGCTGGTCGCATCGGCCATCGACGGGCTCCTCGGATAGCACGAAGCTGCCGGGCGCAGGTTTCCCGGAGCTGCGGCGCGGAAGCTAGGGACGGTGCGAGGGTGCGGCAAGCGACCGAAGGTCGCAACGACCATTTCGGCAGCGCGGGGCCAGGTGAGCCGGTGGGCCTCGCACTGTTCGAGACCGAGCGGCCACACAATCTGGGTGCTGCGATCCGGCTCTGCGCCTGCCTGGGCGTACCGCTGCACGTGATCGGGCCCTTGGGGTTCCCGGTCGGCGACCGGCGGATCCGCGAGGCGGCGCTCGACTACGGCGCCCATCTCGAGCCGCGTTTCCACCTCGACGCGGAGACCTTCTGCCACTGGTCCCTGGCGCACGGCCGGCGGATCGTGCTTTTGAGCGCGAAGGCGAGCCTCCCCTACCACCGGGCCGACTATCGGCCGGGCGATCTTCTCTTGGTCGGCAACGAGCGACGGGGGATACCGGCGTGGCTCGAGGCGCGGGCGGGGCTCGCGGTGCGGGTGCCGATGGCCCCGGCACGGCGCGCGTTGAACCTGGTCGTTGCCGGTGCGATCGTACTGGGTGAAGCGCTGCGCCGGACGGGCGCGCTCGATGCGCTGGCGCCGGCCGCGGCGGACGAGGGGCGGGGATGAGCGAGCCATACCCGGAGGGACCCGAACAGGCGCGGGCACGGGCCTGGTTCGAGAGCCTGAGAGACCGAATCTGCGCCGCCTTCGAGGCGATCGAGGAGGCGTGCCGGAGCCCCTTCGCCCAGGGGCGACCACCCGGGCGCTTCGAGCGGACGGCCTGGCAACGGCCGGGCGGTGGCGGCGGTGTCATGGCGATCATGCGCGGCCGGGTCTTCGAGAAGGTGGGCGTCAACGTCTCGACGGTTTGGGGAACCTTCGAGCCGCGCTTCGCCGCGCAGATCCCGGGGGCCGAGGCGGATCCGCGTTTCTGGGCCTCCGGGATCTCGCTCGTCGCCCATCTCTGGTCGCCACACGTGCCGCCGGCGCACATGAACACCCGTCACATCCGCACGACCCGGAGCTGGTTCGGCGGCGGCGCCGACCTCAACCCGATCGTTCCCGACCCCGAGGACACGGCCCGCTTCCACGCTCGCCTCGAGGCCGCCTGCGCCTCGTACGCGCCCGACGCCTACGCCCGCTTCAAGGCTTGGGCCGACGAGTATTTCTTCATACCGCACCGGGGTGAGCCGCGGGGCGTGGGCGGTATTTTCTACGACTATCTCGAAGGCGACTTCGAACGCCACTTCGCGTTCACGCGGGCGGTAGGTGAAGCCTTTCTCGAGGTCTACCCGCAGATCGTCCGCCGTCACATGGATCGGCCCTGGACCGAGCAGGAACGGGCCCATCAGCTCGTCCGCCGCGGCCGTTACGTCGAGTTCAACCTGCTCTACGACCGCGGCACCCGCTTCGGGCTCGAGACCGGCGGCAATCCCGACGCGATCTTGATGTCGCTGCCGCCGCTCGTCGCCTGGCCCTGAAATCCGCCCGCCGATCGGAGCCGACCATGGACATCGCCAAGCTCGCCCCCGGCCGCAATCCCCCCTTCGAGATCAACGTCCTGATCGAGGTCCCGCTGCGTTCCGACCCCATCAAGTACGAATACGACAAGGAAAGCGGCTTCATCTTCGTCGATCGTTATCTCTACACGACCATGTTTTATCCGTGTAATTACGGGTTCATCCCGAACACCCTGGCGGGCGACGGCGACCCGATCGACGTCATGGTGGTCGGGCGGATGCCCGTGATCCCGGGCGCGATCCTGCGTGCCCGGCCGATCGGCGTGCTCGAGATGGAGGACGAGGCCGGGCCGGACGAGAAGGTCCTGGCCGTGCCGATCGACAAGATCACCCAGATCCACAAGAACACCCGGACGTACCGCGACATCCCGGAGATCGACCTCGCCCGGATCGCCCACTTCTTCGAGCACTACAAGGATCTCGAACCCAACAAGTGGGTGAAGGTCCGGGGCTGGGCCGAGCCCGAGCGGGCGCACGAGCTGATCTCGGAGGCGATCGCCCGCGCCGGCTGGCGCCCGCCCTGTGGTTGAATCGGGAGGACGCTGCTCACGCCCGAGTCTCGCCGGGGGCGCGGCAGACCAGCGCGAGCGCGTGCACCCGCTCGCGCAACAGGTCGGCCAAGAGGCGGTGCACGAGGCGCTGACGCTCGAGCCGGGAGAGCCCTGCGAAGGCGGCGCTCACCACCGTCACCCGAAAATGCGTCTCGCCCTCGGGGCGGGCACCTGCGTGGCCGGCGTGGCGGGCCGATTCGTCGACGATCGCGAGCTTCTCGGGGGCCAGCCCCTCGCGCAACCGGCGCTCGATCTCGTCGCGCACGCTCATCCTCGATCCTCCTCTGTCCGGTGCCGGCCGAATCGGCGCACCCGGATATAGCAGGGGGCGGGATTGACCCCCAGGTTGTACGCGACCAGGTAAGTTCTCGCTTAACGAAGTTTCAACCACCCGGCGCCTAACCTCGAGGTAGAGCGCGGCCGGAAGCTCCCGGCCGCATCCGGCGTGTGCCCGGCGAACTCGCCGCGGCGCCGTCGTCCGCAGGTGGAGCCGGTTGGGAGACGATCATGGTTGCCTCGAACCTCAAGGTGGCATCCCGCAGCGGGCCGGGCCGTTCGCGGGCCCAGGACATCGACCGCCACGTCGGTGCGCGCATGCGCGAGCGCCGCATCATGCTGGGCCTCACCCAACAGCAGATGGCCGAGCTCATCGGCGTCACCTATCAGCAGGCGCACAAGTACGAGAAGGGTATCAACCGCATCGCCGCGGGCCGCCTCTACACCATCGCTCGAGCGCTCGGCGTGGACGTGAGCTACTTCTTCGAGGGCCTCGAGGGCGAGCAGCGTTTCAAGCCGACGCCACAGCAGCGGATGCTGTTGGAGCTCGCGCGCAACTTCGTGGCGATGCCGAACCGCAAGTACCAGGACGCGATCTGCAATCTCGCCCGGGCGCTCGCCGCTTCGGAGCCGGAGCAGGAGAGCTGAGGGGCGGCGCCGAGCCGGGCCGGCGGTGCCGTCGCGAGGGGGCGCACCGTGCCTTGCCGGGCCCGGCCGTGCGGGCCATGATCGGTTCATGAGCGACCCTTCCCGTGACGCCTCGATCGACGCCCACCTCGCCCGGCCCTGGGCCGAGCGGCAGCGGCCGCCGCCGCGCCGCTGCGAGTGGCCGGGATGCGCAGCGGAGGGGCTGTACCGGGCGCCGCGGTCGCGCGAGGAGCTGCGGACCTACCGCTGGCTGTGCCTCGAGCATGTGCGCGAGCACAATCGGCGCTGGGACTATTTCGCCGGCATGACCCCGGACGAGATCGACCGGCACCGGCGGGCCGACGTCACTTGGCACCGTCCGAGCTGGCGATTCGGCGTGGCACCCGGAGGGCGGTTCGCCGAGGCCGCCTTCCTCGACCCGCTCGCCATCCTGGGTGCGCGGGCGGCTACGGCTCGGCCGTCACCCGAGCCGCGCTCGCTCACCATGATGCGGCGGCTCGGGCTCGAGACCGGCTTCACGCTCGCCGAGCTCAAGGCCCGGTTCAAGCTTCTGGTCAAGCGCCACCATCCCGACCTGCACGGCGGCGACCGGGCGGCCGAGGCGCGGTTGCGCGAGATCATCGAGGCCTATCGCTACCTGCTCGAGAAACGGCTGCACGCCTGAGCGAAGAGCCGGGGCGAGCCGATGCTTGGGAGCGCGACCCCGGGCTGTGGCAGCGGAGCCGGCGACCGCTGTGCGGAGGGAAGAGGAGCGCCCTTCGGTCGTCCCTCCTCGAAGCGTTGCTCGCGCGGGGCGGCGCTCGGTCCGGGCCGGCAGTGGGGTGGATCGGCACGACGGGTCGGCCGTGCCGCTCGAGGGGTGGCCGCGGGACCCCGATCATCGGCCGGGCGCGGCCCCGGCTCCGGTGGCTCGGGTAGCACGGCGGTGGTCGCGCCGTGCCGCCGGACGCGGCATTCTCCGCCCGAGCGGCCCAACCGCGCCTCGGACGGCGGCGAACGACCAGATGTGCCACGGGATCGCGGCGCCGCGCGGGGGCCTGCGCGCGTACCACTCCTCGAGGGAGCGTCCTGCCGGGGTGGTGAGGCGGAGGAGCCGCGTTGGGTCGAGCGGGACGCTCGTGGCAGTGGCAGCGGGTGTGGTGCTCCCCGGCTTCGGCCGGGCCCGTTCGCGACGACGAGGGCTGTCGGGGGCGTCGGGCCTGGCGGCTCCGCCCCGGCGAGGCGGGGCCGCCGGAACGGGGGTGGTCGGCGTTTTCGCAGCCATGCCGCGTGGGGTCGGCCGCGGGGCTCGCCCTGCCGGCGCACCCGGCTCGGCGCGGCATGTGCGCCCGGTGGCCCGGCGACGTCAGGGGTGGGGCTGCGCTCGCCCCGTGCCGATCGAAGCGGCCCGCCCGGGAGCCGGGCGGGTGGCGTCACCGGGGGGCGGCATGGTGCGCGGCGTTGCCGGCGCCGGTTGCGGAGCCGACGGGCGTGCGGCGCTCGGTCGCGCCGCTGGATGGACAGAAGAGAGAGGGTGACGGGTGGACATCGGTGGAGATCGGTCGGTACCGCCAGCCGTCCGGCGCTGCGGTCGCGGCCCGCGAGGTGCCGGAGGTCGACCCGGCATCGGCTCGCACCGGCCTTCCATCGGACCGGCGGATGGCCCAAAGGTGGTCGGTGCCCGCCGGGTTCGCCGGCGAGCGTCGGGGGCGCTCCAGGAGACGGATGGGGCCGGGGCGAGGAAGGTCTCCTCGCTTGTCGCGGGCCGAAGGCCCTGGACTTGCGCCGAAATTCGTCGACCGAACAGGCGAGGAAGGTTTCCTGCGATGTGGTGGACCGGAGGCCCGGTGGGAGCGGTGCCGGTCTCCGCACGGCAGGAGGGTATCGACCCACGCGGCGCCGGGTGGTCGTCGCGCCCCGTCGATCGGCGGAGGAGGCCCGCAAGGGGTACGAGCAGGGCAGCCCGGGTTCGGGGTGAAGCGATGCGCGGGGTCGGTGGAGAGGCGAGCGCCCTGCTTTCCTGGCGGAAGCGCGGCCCGTCGGGTCGGTGGCACCCCGAACGGGGCCATCTTCGAGGCTCTCGCCCGAGGGCCCTGCGGACCCGTGAACCGGCCGGGATCAGCGGCGACGAGCCGGGGCGCCGGCAACGCTCTTGCCGGCGCCGGCGTTGGCGCGGCATAAGCGCGTCTCGGTCGTGCAGAGGGGTGCAGGCGTGACGGTGCAGGAAGCGGCGACGGGCGGGACGATGGACGACCTCCTGACTCTCCTTCCCGAGCGTCCGGACGTGCGGGTGTCGGTCGCCGCCACCTTCGGGATCGCCTCCGAACTCGAGATCGGCGCCTTCTCTCGCCGGACCGAATACGTGCCGGACATCGATCCGACCTACCAGTTCGACCGGGCGACCACGCTCGCCATCTTGGCCGGTTTCGCCCACAACCGGCGGGTCATGATCCAAGGCTATCACGGCACCGGCAAGTCGACCCACATCGAGCAGGTCGCGGCCCGGCTCAACTGGCCCTGCGTGCGCGTCAACCTCGACAGCCACATCAGCCGGATCGACCTGATCGGCAAGGACGCGATCGTGCTTCGCGAGGGCAAGCAGGTCACCGAATACCGCGAAGGGATCTTGCCCTGGGCACTGCAGCGGCCGGTGGCGCTCGTGTTCGACGAGTACGACGCCGGCCGGCCGGATGTCATGTTCGTGATCCAGCGGGTCTTGGAGGCGCAGGGGAGGATGACGCTCCTCGACCAGAACCGGGTGATCCGCCCGCACCCCTCCTTCCGGCTGTTCGCCACGACCAACACGGTCGGGCTCGGCGACACCTCCGGCCTCTACCACGGCACGCAACAGATCAATCAGGGGCAGATGGACCGCTGGAGCATCGTCACCCAGCTCAACTATCTGCCGCACGACGACGAGATGCGGATCGTACTGGCCAAGTGCCCCGACTACGACACCCCCGAGGGGCGCCGCACGCTGCACGCCATGATCGCACTCGCCGGCCTCACCCGGCACGGATTCATGGCGGGAGACATTTCGACCGTGATGTCGCCGCGGACGGTGATCACCTGGGCGGAGAACGCACGGATCTTCGGCTCAGTGCCGTTCGCCTTCCGCGTCACCTTCCTCAACAAGTGCGACGAGGCCGAGCGCCACATCATCGCCGAATATTACCAGCGCTGCTTCGGCAGCGAGCTGAGCGAGGCGCCGGCGGGCGACCTGGTCGCGGCGTGAGCGCTTCCGACCTTCCACCGACCGATGTCGAGCGGCGCGAGCGGGCGCTCGCCGCCACCGTGCGGGCACTCGCCGGCAAATCCGACCTCGAGGTCGTCTTCCGCACCAACGCCACGCCGCCCGGCGTTCGACCGGTCGGTCGGACGGTCCGACTGCCGCCGCTTCGGGTCGACCTCGATCCGGGCGAGCTCGCCCGGATCCGCGGCGAGGCCGATGGCGCCGCGCTGCGCGAACGGCTGCACGATCCGGCGATCCACCGCCGCTTCGCCCCCTCGAGCGAGCTCGCGGCGATGCTCTTCGATCGGCTCGAGCAGATCCGGATCGAGGCGGTGGGCTCGGAGCACTTCCTGGGCGTGCGCCGCAACCTCGCCGTCGCCCATCGGGCCCGGCTCGGCGCGGCGCGCGGCGAGGGCCGCGGGGTCGATACCACGATGGCCGACATCGTCGACCTCTACGCTCGCGAGCGGCTGCTGGGCATCGAGCTGGCCGAGGGGCAGAAGGAGCTCCTGGCGCGCTGGCGGGACTGGCTCGACGGCAAGGTGGCGGCCGAACTGCCGGCGCTCGAGGACAGCCTCCCCGATCAGGAGACCTTCGCCCGCCGCGTGCGCGAGATGCTCTGCCATCTGGGGCTGAGCGAAGAGGCGATCGAGGAGGGCGAAGAGGGCGAGGTTGCGGAGGAGCCCGAGTCGCAGCCGCAGCCCGGCGAGGGCCAGCCCGAGGGCGGGCCCGGGCAGAGCGCGTCCGAGACAGGCGAGGAGGCCGGCTCAGAGCAGACGCTGGCCGAGCGGGAAGGCGAGCCGGGTGAGGAGGCGGCCGAGAGAGCGGAGGCCGCTGCCGAGGCGGCGCGCGAGCGGGGCGACGAGGAGCGCGAGGGCGAGGCTGCCCGGCCGCACCGGCCGAACTGGCCGCAGGGCCTGCCGACCCCGGCCTATCGGGTGTTCACGACCGCCTTCGACGAGGTGGTAGGCGTCGAGGAGCTGTGCGGCCAGGCCGAGCTCGCCCGGTTGCGAGCCCAGCTCGACCAGTCGCTCGCCCGCTTCGAGGGCATGATCGCCCGGATGGCCAATCGCCTGCAGCGCAAGTTGATGGCGCAGCAGCAGCGATCCTGGGAGTTCGACCTCGACGAGGGCATCCTCGATGCCGCTCGGCTCTCGCGGGTGATCGTCAATCCGACCGTGGCGCTCTCCTACAAGCAGGAGAAGGAGACCGACTTCCGCGACACCGTGGTCTGCCTCCTGATCGACAACTCCGGCTCGATGCGGGGCCGGCCGATCGCCGTGGCCGCAATGAGCGCCGACATTCTGGCCCGCACCCTGGAGCGCTGCGGCGTCAAGGTCGAGATCCTGGGCTTCACCACCCGGGCCTGGAAGGGCGGCCAGTCGCGCGAGGCGTGGCTCAGGGCCGGCAAGCCGCAGAACCCGGGCCGGCTCAACGATCTGCGGCACATCGTCTACAAGTCGGCGGACTCCCCCTGGCGGCGGGCCCGGATCAATCTCGGCCTCATGCTGCGCGAGGGGCTCTTGAAGGAGAACATCGACGGCGAGGCGATCCTCTGGGCGCACGGCCGACTCGTGCAACGTCCCGAGCAGCGGCGCATCCTCATGGTCATCTCCGACGGCGCCCCGGTCGACGACAGCACGCTCTCGGCCAACCCCGGTAACTACCTCGAGCGGCACTTGCGCGAGGTGATCGCCTGGGTCGAGGCCCGCGGCGAGGTCGATTTGCTCGCCATCGGGATCGGCCACGACGTCACGCGCTACTATCGCCGCGCCCTCACGATCTCCGACCCCGAGCAACTGGGCGGGGCGCTGCTCGGCCAGCTCTCGGCCCTGTTCGACCCGAACGAGGGCCCCCGGCGGGCACCGCGCCGACGGGCCGCCTGAGGCC
Source organism: uncultured Alphaproteobacteria bacterium (assembly GCA_937926445.1). Lineage (GTDB taxonomy): Bacteria > Pseudomonadota > Alphaproteobacteria > Geminicoccales > Geminicoccaceae > JANXAZ01. The sequence continues at coordinate 18,387 of CALBAK010000090.1, read as the reverse complement.
TGGGGCACCGTCGCTGACGGCGCCGGGCCCCTCGGCTAGGATCACGCAAGAGGGCCGCACAGGGGAGAACGCCATGCCGGGGGCACCGCTCACCATTCGCCTCGATCCCGCCGACAATGTCGTGGTCGCCCGGCTCGATCTCTTGGCCGGCACCGAGCTGCCCGGCGAGGGTGTGCGCGTCCAGGGCCGCGTCCCGGCCGGCCACAAGGTCGCCACCCGGCCGATCGCCGAAGGCGAGCCGATCCGCAAGTACGGCCAGATCATCGGCTTCGCGAGCCGGCCGATCGGCCCGGGCGAGCACGTTCACGTCCACAATTGCGGGCTGCACGAGTTCGCCCGCGACTACGCGATCGGCAGCGAGGTCAGGCCCACGGTCTACGTGCCCGAGGCCGAGCGGGCGAGCTTCCTCGGCTTCGTGCGCGAGAACGGCAAGGTCGGCACGCGCAACTATCTCGGCGTGCTCTCGACCGTGAACTGCTCGGCCACGGTCTGCAAACTCGTGGCCGAGCGCTTCCCGCGCGATCTGCTCGCTCGCTACCCGAACGTCGACGGGGTGGTGGCGATCACCCACGCGACCGGCTGCGGCATGGCCGATCGGGGCGAGGGCTTCGCCACCTTGCAGCGCACGCTCTGGGGCTTCGCCCGGCATCCGAACTTCGCGGGCGTGCTTTTGATCGGCCTCGGCTGCGAGGTCAACCAGATCGACTTCCTGTTGGAGGCCTACGGCCTGAAACCCGGTCCCCGGTTCCAGACGATGACCATGCAGGAGAGCGGCGGTACGGCCAAGACGGTGGCCCGTGCCACGGCCGCTCTGGCCGAGATGCTACCGGACGCGGACCGGGCGCGCCGGCAGCCCGTTTCCGCGAGCGAGCTCGTCTTGGCGTTGCAGTGCGGCGGCTCCGACGGCTATTCCGGGATCAGCGCCAACCCGGCCCTCGGCCACGCCGCCGACATTCTGATTCGCCACGGCGGCACGGCGATCCTTTCGGAGACACCCGAGATCTACGGCGCGGAGCATCTGCTCACCCGACGGGCGGTCAGCCGCAAGGTCGGCGAACGGCTGATCGAGCGGATCCGCTGGTGGGAGCACTACACCGCGAGCAACGGCGGCGAGATGAACAACAATCCCTCGCCTGGCAACAAGGCGGGTGGGCTCACGACGATTCTCGAGAAGTCGCTCGGCGCGGCGGCCAAAGGCGGTACGACCAATCTCACCGGCGTCTACCACTATGCCGAGCGGATCGAAACCAAGGGGTTCGTCTTCATGGACAGCCCGGGCTACGATCCCTGCTCGGCGACCGGCCAGGTCGCCGCGGGCGCCAATCTGATCGCCTTCACCACCGGCCGCGGCTCCTGTTTCGGCTTCAAGCCGGTGCCGTCGATCAAGATCGCGACCAACACGCCCATGTACGAGCGTATGATCGACGACATGGACCTCAACTGCGGCACCATCGTCGACGGCGAGGAGACGATCGAACAAGCGGGCCGGCGGATCTTCGACCTGCTGCTTCGGGTTGCTTCGGGCGAGCGGTCGAAGTCCGAGGCCTTGGGGGTGGGCGACCACGAGTTCGTACCCTGGCAGATCGGCGCCGTCATGTAGGGGCGGGCAGCGCGGAGCCGGGGCGCGCGGGGCGAGCGGCCCTTGAGGCCCGAGCGCCTTCCCGACGCCGCGGCCTTGGCCGCGCGCATACCGGATGGTGCGCTGATCGCGCTGGCGCCCGACTATGCCGGGGCGCCGATCGCGGTGGTCAAGGAGCTGATCCGGCGCCGGGCGCGCGGCCTACGCCTTTTGGGGGTGCCCCAGCTCGGGCTACCGGCCGAGCTCCTGGTGGCCGCCGGTTGCGTCGTCGAAGTCGAGACGGCGGCGATCGGGCTCGGTGAGTTCGGTGTCGCGCCGGCTTTCGAGCGGGCCCGGCGGGCCGGCCGGGTGGCGATCCGCGAGAGCAGCTGCCCGGCGATCCACAGCGCGCTCCAGGCGGCCGAGAAGGGCCTGCCGTTCCTGCCGGTGCGGGGGATCCTGGGCAGCGACCTCCTCGAAGCCCGACCGGATTGGCAGGTGATCGACAATCCCTTCCCGCCGCACGATCCGATCCTGCTGGTCCCGGCCATCCGCCCGGACCTGGCGCTGATCCACGCACCGCTCGCCGACCGCGAGGGCGATGTCTGGATCGGGGTGCGGCGCGAACTCATGCTCATGGCGCACGCCGCCCGCGCGACGCTCGTCTCGGTCGAGCGCGTGCAGGAGGGCTCGCTCCTCGCCGATCCGCTCGCGGCGCCGGGCACGATCCCGGCGCTGTACTTGGATGCGATCGCTCACGTGCCGGGTGGGGCCCGACCGACCGCGCTGTGGGGCGAGCCGGCCGACCTCGCGGCCCTCGAGAGCTACGTCGCCGCCGCGGCGAGCGAGGCCGGGCTCGCCCGTTGGCTCGAGGACTGGCTCGCCGTATGAGCACCTCGGGCGACCGGCGCGAGCTCCTGATCGCTGCGATCGCCGAGCTGTTGGCGGGCTGTAGGCACGTCGCGGTCGGCGCCGCCTCCCCGCTACCGGCCGCGGGTGCGCTGCTCGCGCGACTGCGCGATCCGGGGCTCACCGTGAGCCTGTTGGGCAGCGCGGCCCACAACACCTTCACCGACGGCGGCAAGGAACTGTTCGACTGCGCCGCCCAGGGTCGGATCGACGCCTTCTTCCTCTCCGGCGCCCAGATCGACGGGGCCGGGAACGTGAACCTTTTGGGTGTGGGCGGCCGTTGGCCACGGCTCGAGCGGCGCTTCCAGGGCTGCTTCGGAGCACCCTACCTCGCCTACCTGATCCCGCGGCTGATCCTGTTCCGCGAGGAGCACACGCCCACGACCCTGGTCGAGCGGGTCGACTTCGTGAGCGCGCCCGGTACCAGCCCGCCGAGGGTCCACCGCTCGGGCGGCCCGGCCTTCCTTTTGACCGGCCGCTGCCTGTTTCGGTTCGAGAGGGGGCGCTTCCGGCTGCTTCGCCTGCATCCCGGGGAGAGCCTCGACGGGGTGCGGGCCGCTACCGGGTTCGCCTTCGCGGCCGATTGGCCGATCGAACGGACGGCGGAGCCCGACGCGACGACCCGGGCGCTGATTCGTGGCCCGGTCGCCCGAGCGCTGGCCGACGCCTATCCCCGCTTCGCCGACCGTCTGGCGGGGTGAGCGAGCCGGCCGGCCGTTCGGCGCGCGTGTGGTGCATACCCTGCGACAGCGGTGCCGCACTTCGGGTTTCCCGGGATCGCTCGTTCGGGTAATCACTTGTTAACGCAATCTCGGGCGGCCATGATCCGCTCCCTGGAAATGGGTGACGACTGAGGAAGGGAACGCCAGAAAGAATACGGAGACCACGATCTTGCCGGAAGGGTGAATTCAGCGTTTCACTAATCAATCATTTGTTGTGTAGCGGGGGGAACGTCGTGAGCAAGATCTTGGCGCTCGATACGAGCAGTGACCAGAGCTGCACGCGCACGGGAGAGCCGATCACTGCGTGGAGCGGTGGGGTGTTGCGGGCGATCGATCCATCCTCCCCGTTGGACAGGCGTACGGAGCCGGTGACGTCCTGCTACGTTCTCGTCGATCGGCAACGATTGCGGCGTGCCTGGCTGACGGCCAGCCTCGAGAGCTGGGCCCTCGGGGGCCGTGTCGTGGCGCTCGCGAGCGCTGCCGAGCTGGCTTCTCTGGTCGACGATCGAGGCCAGCGGATCGCGCTCGTGATCCTGAGCGTCGGGAGCTTCTCGGTCGCCGATCCGGCGGTGGCCGAGGATGTGCGGTGGTTGCGCAGCCATCTCGGCGACGAGATTCCGATCGTGCTGCTCTCCGACCGCGAAGATCCCGAGAGCATGGCGGCAGCGCTACGGGTCGGCGTGCGCGGCTATCTGCCGACCAGCATGGAACCGAACATCGCCCGCCAGGTGCTCGCGCTCGTACTCGCCGGCGGGTCCTACGCGCCGCCCGGGCTCCTGCTCGCGACCGAAACCGTTGGTTCACCGCGAGCTCCGGTATCCGCCGCGGCATCCACGACCCGCTCGTGGCTCGACAATCTCACCCCGCGCCAGCGAGAAGTGCTTACGTTGCTCGGGCAAGGTCGGCCGAACAAGGTCATCGCCCAACGGCTCTGCATGTGCGAGAGCACGGTCAAGGTCCACGTGCGGCAGATCATGCGCAAACTCGGTGCCTCTAACCGAACCGAAGTAGCGCTCAAGATGCGCGAGCTTCTCGGGGCGCCGAACTGACGACAGCGCCGCGGTCGTCGCTCCGACGACCGCGGCGCTCTCCGGACCTGTCAGAACAACGGGGTGTCGAAGCGGATCGGCAGCGACACCTTGACGGCGAAGTCCGGTGCTTCGTCGGTGAGGCCGATCGTACCCTGCAAATCGAACAACAGCCGGGGCGCGAGCACGATCGAGGCGCCGAGATTGAGGCTCGCCGAAACGAAATCCGAGCCGTCGAGCCTGTCGCCGTCGAGTTCGGTCTCGTCGCCCCAGGTCGTCTCGAAGATCGCACGCAGCGAACTCGAAGGGCTGGTGGCCAGGATCGTCCCGAAATTGAGACCCAGCTGTTGGCCCGGTTTCACGTCACGCTTCTCGAAACTGTACTGATAGCTTCCCCCCAGCACGAACACGAGCGGATCGTTGCGTTTCAGCGCGACGAGCTGGACCTGGATGTCGTCGAAGCCGCCGGGCAGCGCCACGCCGCCGTCCTCGCGTTCGCCCGTCGAGGTGTCCCAGGTCAACCGACCGATGAGGTCCGGGACCCAGCCCTCTTCGCGCAAGAGAGTTTTCGCGACGCCTATGCTGATGTCGCCGAGCGCTTTCCCGCTCGCCGAGCGCTGGTCGACCGGAAAGAGGCCCTGCTCGCTCACGACGTCCTGGTCGACATAGTTGTAGGGGACAGAGAACTCGAGCTGACTGTCCCAGGGCAGGCCGAAACGCAAGCCGAGCTCGGCCTGGTAGAGGTCCCGCCGCACCTTCTGGGAGCCGACACCCGTCACTACGCCGCCGGCGCCGAGGAAAAATATCGGCCCGTCGCGCTCGGTCCGTTGCCAGGTCAAGCTCGGTTCGACCTCGAGCTGGCCGGGCTCCAGCAACAGGGCACCGGTCGCCACGAGGACGCGTTCCAGGGCGCGCTCGGCGGCCAGCGGGTCGACCGCGAATTGACCGGGCGCCGCCGGCCGCTCGGCGACCGGCGGAGCGGGCGGTCGCGCCGTTGCGGCCGGCGTCGGTGCCGGTGTCACCACGGGCGGTATCGCCTCACCGGCCTGCACGGCGCCCTTGGCGAGCTTCTCGGTCTCGGCGAGCCGCTTCTCGAGCGCGTCGAGCCGACGCCGCAGCACGGCGATCGCCTGGTCGCGCTGGCGCAGCTGGCGTTGCAGCTCGGCCGCCGACGTTGCCGCCTCCTCGGCGTCCGCCGGGCCCGATGGCGGCGTCAGGACGAGCAGGACGGCGCTCGTCGCGAGCAATCCTCGGGTCAAGCTCGACCATGGCTCCAGCACGCCTCGTCCTCCCCCGTTCGGCCGGTGCGGGCCGCGTTCAGCGCAGGAACACGAAATCCTCGGGTCGGGCGGCGAGCGCGCCGGGCCCTGTCGGCCCGTCCCGGCGGACGACGACGAAACCGACTTTGCCGATGTCGGGATATTCGAGCCAGGCCCGCTCGAATGCTCCGACCGTCATCGTCGTGTTGCCGAAGGCCGGGTCCGCCAGCAGCACGCGGTTGCCGAGCCGCCCGCGGAAAACCACGAAGTGATTGTATCCCTTGGCCTCGATCGGCACCATGATCGGCGCCTTGGCCTCGAGGTCGGCGAGCGTGAGCCGGCCGTAGCCGATACCCTCGTAGCCGCGGGCATCCACGAAGCGCTTGAGGTCGAGCAGCGAGAATCCCTGACGGATCTGCACGAGTTCGGGATTCTCGATGTACTCCTTCCGATTGATGAGCCCGAGCGCGATCTCGCGTTCGCTCACCGGATCGCCGTGCTGGTGATTGAGGATGGTGGCGAGGGCAGCGGCCCCACAGCTCAGGTCCCACGCCTGGACCACCACTTTGTCCCGGCGGATCTCGAGCAGCGAGCGAACCGACGGCCGCTCGGTGGCAGCGGCCGCGGTCGCGGCGAAAAGAAGGAGACTGCCGACCGCGGCCGCTCGGGCGACCATCCGGCGGCGCGCCGACGGGCTGTCGTTCATCGCGGTCGTCCGACTTCCGTCCGTCCTGGTGCTGAGGGATGCTAGAGGCGAAGGGACGGGTGTCAACCGCCGCGCCGGCGGCGCGGGCGGCTCGACCGCCCGAAGAGGTCGCGCCGCGGGGAACGGGCCCCCCTCTGGGATATCCACCTTTTGCGCGGTTGCTTCGGCGCGCGACGTGTCACTTAACTGAAAAAGGCGCGGGACGCTTTCGGTCGGTGGGAACGATACCGGTCGTTCACGACGGTTCCGTGCGCGAGGGGGACGGCGGGTCCGAAGCAAGCGCCGGCCGGGACGGTGAGGAGAGATACGATGGTCGTGCGGGGCTGGTTGGGCGCGTTGGGGTTGCTCTTGTTGGGGACCGCGATCGTTCGCGCCGACGATCATCCACTCGTGTTGGGCGCAGCGGAGCTCGATGGCATCGTAGCGGGCACGGCGACGTCTTGGGCGGCAGGTGAGGCCTTCGCAGAAGGGAGTGACCTCGCCATCGCGGTCGTGCGCGGGACAACCTTTTCGTCGACCACGGCTTACGGCACGAGCTCGACGAGCACCGTGGTCGCCGAAGCCACCGGTTTCGGAACCGGCGCCAAGGCGACCACGAATGCGGCCAGCGACGGTTTCGGTAACGCCGGAAAATTCCGGAGCCAGGTGAAAGTCAACGTGGTCGCACCGAACGCTGCTTCGAGCGTATCAGTCGCAACCACCACCACCATCGGTTTCTGAGCCGAGAAAGCGAACCCGCGATGGGCGGTCCTACCTCTTTCGGAGTAGGTTCTTGCCCGAAGTAGGCGGGAAGGGGAAGTCCGACCGAGGGGCGACGATGGATGGCCGGTAGCAACTGTCAGGCGAAGGGCGGGTTTTCGGACGAGACCGAGACGAGCTCATGTTCCCGAGCCGCAGCGGCCGACCGGCAGTACGGAGAGAACACGATGAGAGCTCAGCGGCTTTTGATGCACGGGGTAGCGCTCGCCTTCACGGTCTGGACGGTGGCGGCTGCAGCCGACGAGCCTGTCAGGCTCGCCGGTCCGCAGCTGGACGCCGTGACGGCCGGCGTCGGCGGGTTCGCCTATTTCTTCGGTGCCGGCACGACCGCGTTCAGCGGGATCGGCGGCTCCTCGGCCATCGAGGGCGAGGGCAATGCCGTGTACGTGGAGCAGGCGACCTTGCCTTCGAGCGGCGCACCCAGCTTCCGGAGGTCGGCCAACGCCAGCTACAAAGGTTCCTCGAAAGCACAGGCACGCGGCGGCACCGCCGCGGCGACCCTTGCGGTGGGATCGGGCGTGGTGCTGAACTGACCGAGAACTCCGGTGCGGCCGGATTGCCGAATAGCGCGATCGGCTTTCGGTCGAGGGAGAGTGGTCTTTCTAGGTAGTCGAGAAAGTCCGAAGGAGGAAACGAGGATGCTCAAGGGTACGCTTCTCGCGACGGCGGCCGGCTTGGCGCTGGCTTCGACCGTTTCGGCGGCGGAGCCGAGCCGGCTCACCGCCGATCAGATGGACAATGTGACGGCGGGTCTCTCGCTGGCGCTCGCGGCCTTCCTGACCGCCACTGCGGTCGGCGCCGATACGGCGACGGATCTTGTGTCGAGCCAGGTTTCGAGCGGCAGCGCCTCGACCGAGGACAGTGCCACGACCAACACCGCGGGCACGACCATCTCGGCCAAGCGGTCGGTGTCGGCTCGGAAGTCGATCGTCAAGAACGCGTCGTCCTGCACGAACTGCCAGAGCGCCGGTCTCGTGATCGGCGTCGCCGGCACGCTCGAGTTGCCTTGAATTGGCTCAGTCTCCGCCGGGGCGTGGAATCTGCAACGCGCGAGTGCTGCGTTCGCGACCCGCGTCCCCTGCGGAGGGGTGCGAACCGAGCGAAAAACGGCGGCCGGCTCCGCCCGTGCTCGGTCGTTCGGGATGCGCCGGTGTCCGGTTCGAGGACGAGTGTCGTGCGTCGGGCTCGGCGGGTCGGAGGTTCTCGCAGGTCGGTGTATAAGGAAGCCGTTGGGGCGTCCAACCGACCTTGAGACACGGGAACGAGGAGGAAACGAGGATGCTCAAGGGTACGCTTCTCGCGACGGCGGCCGGCTTGGCGCTGGCTTCGACCGTTTCGGCGGCGGAGCCGAGCCGGCTCACCGCCGATCAGATGGACAATGTGACGGCGGGTGTCACGCTGGCGCTGGCGGCCTTCCTGACCGCCACTGCGGTCGGCGCCGATTCGGCGACGGGCCTGGTGTCGAGCCAGGTTTCGAGCGGCAGCGCCTCGACCGAGGACAGTGTCACGACCAACAGCGCGAGCACGACCATCTCGGCCAAGCGGTCGGTGTCGGCTCGGAAGTCGATCGTCAAGAACGCGTCGTCCTGCACGAACTGCCAGAGCGCCGGTCTCGTGATCGGCGTCGCCGGCACGCTCGTCACGCCCTGAGGCGGGACAGCGAAGGTTCGAGTGGCCGCAGGTTCTGCCCGGCGGCCGGCCCCTGGAGCCCCCGAAAGGGGGCTCTTTCTTTTTTGTCCATCCTGGCACAGGCAAAACGGTCCGGGCCGGCTCGGCGGGTGAGTGGCCCGCGATCCTTCGGAACCCGGGGAGGCGGCGCATGACCCCGTCGATCCGCGAAACGCTCGATGCGGCTATTGGACGGCTGCAGGCTGGCGCTGTCGAGGAGGCGCGGGTACTCGCCGAGGCGGCACTACGGCGCCGGCCCGATGCCCCGGATGCGCACGCGGTGCGCGCCACCTGCCTCGAGCGGCAGGGGCTCCTCGAGGAAGCGCTTGCCGCCTGGGAGACGGCAGTCCTCCTCGATCCGAAATATCTCCTCGCACAGGTGAACCGCTCCGTACTCTTGCACCGGATGGCTCGCCTCGAGCCCGCCCTCGAAGGCGTCGAGGCGGCCCTCGCCCTTGCCCCCGACCTGGCACTGCTGCACGCGAACCGGGCCGGCATCCTCGCCGATCTGCGGCGCTGGCCGGAAGCGGCGGAAGCCGCTCGCGCTGCACTCGAGCGCGACCCGGGCCTCGCCGGGGCGCATCTCGCCCTCGGCCTCGCGGCCGAGGCGCTCGAAGGTGCCGCGGCCGCGCTGCCGCATCTCGAAGCGGCCGTCGCCGCCGACCCGTCCTTGTTGCCGGCGCGAGTCCATCTCCTGCGGATCCTGACCGGCCTCGAACGGCTTGCCGAAGCCCTCGCTCGGGCCGAAGAGGCGCTCTCGATCCACCCCGATGTGGTCGATCTCTTGGTGGCGCGGGGCGAGCTCCTGCGCCGTCTCGACCGTCCCGCCGAGGCGGTCGCGTCGCTCGAAAGGGCCCTCGCGCTCGATCCGACCCACGAGGGGGCTAGGATCGAGCACGGGCTCGCGCTGGCCGACCTCGGTACGGACGAGCAAAGACGGGCGATCGACGAGCTCGAGCGGCTGGCGGCGGAGGAACCGGACGATCCGGCTCGTCTCCTGGCATTCGCCGTGGCATTGATCCGCGCCGGAAGGCCCGCGGATGCGCTGCCGGTTCTCGACCGGGCCGCGGCCCTGGATCCGAACGATCACGAGATCGTCCTCGAGCAGGCGATCGCACTCTCCCACCTCAAACGGATGGGCGAGGCGATCGCCGCCTACCGGCGGGCCTGCGAGCTCCGACCCGATCATCCCGAGCCACCGATGAGGCTCGGCCGCGCCTACATGAAGCTCGGCGACAGCCGCCGGGCGGCCGAGGCCTTTCGCCGAGGACTGGCGCTCGCGCCCTGGGACGCCGTCTCGCACAGCGATTATCTCCTTTGTCTATTGTTCGGAGGCCTCGTCGACCTCGAGGAGCTGGCTGCCGAGCATCGCGCCTGGGGGGAGCGGCACGGTCGGCCAGCCGGGCGCTGGAGGAGCTGGCCCAACGAGCGGGATCCGGACCGACCGCTGCGGATCGGCCTCGTCTCGCCCGATCTCGGACGGCACCCGGTGGGCATGATGGTGCTCCCCGTTCTCGAGGCTCTCGACCGCGAGCGCTACCCGACGGTGGTTTTTTCGACGCGCGAGAAGCCGGATTCCTGGACCGCCCGGGTTCGTGCCACGGTGGATGTCTGGCACGACGTGGCTCCGCTCGACGATCGGGCGCTCGCTGGCCTCGTTCGGCGAGAGCGGATCGACGTGCTGATCGACCTTTCCGGTCACACCGCCAAGAACCGGCTCACGATGTTCGCGTTGAAGCCCGCGCCGGTGCAGGCGAGCTGGCTCGGCTACCCGTTCACCACCGGGCTCGAGGCCATCGACTACCTGTTGGCCGACGAGAGCATGGTTCGGCCCGAAGAGGAGGGGCTCTATGTCGAGCGGGTGCTGCGCTTCCCCTCGGGTAGACTTTGTTTCGCGCCGCCCGACTACGCCCCCGCGGTCAAGCTCCCACCCGCGCTCGCGACCGGGCGGGTGACCTTCGGCAGCTTCAACAACACGGTAAAAGTGGGTCCCCGAGTCGTCGCGCTCTGGAGCCGGGTGCTGCACGCCGTCCCCGGCTCGCGCCTCTTGTTGAAGTGGGGCGCCTTCGACCACGCCTCCGCAGTCGAACGTTTCCGTGCCGCCTTCGCCGAGCACGGGATCGGGCCCGACCGGCTCGAGTTTCGCGGCCAGTCGAGCCACGCGGACATGCTCGCCGAATATGGCGCGGTCGACATCGCCCTCGACCCGTTCCCCTATGGCGGCGGCATGACGAGCGTCGAGGCGCTCTGGATGGGCTGCCCGCTGGTCACGCTCACCGGGTCCCATCCGATGGAGCGGCAGGGCGAGGCCTTCCTGCGGCAGCTCGGCGAGCCCGGCTGGATCGCGGAGGACGAGGACGGTTATGTGCGGATCGCGGCCGGTCTCGCCGCCTCGCCGGGCCGGCTCGCGGCCCTGCGCCTCCTGCAGCGCGAGCGCATGCGCGCCTCGGCGCTCTGCGACGGCGCACGGATCGCGCGTGAACTCGAGGAACTTTTGCGGACCATGTGGCGCAATTGGGTCGAAAAAGAGAACGGCCGCGCGTGATACCGGCGGCCGTCCATCGACGAGTTGTCGCTGCCAAAAAACGATCAGTAACCTTTTTGTCGGATCATGATCTCGAGGAGGACATACTCTTTGAGTACGTTGATTCCGCTACTGGCTGCACTACGGGGTCCACCCGAGAAGCCGTTCTGGAGCTCGTCGAGCGCCAATCCCGCGAAGGCGGCGCGAATGGCATTTCCGATCGGACCCGCGGCCGTTACGCGATCGAGCTGCTGTTCCGACAGCCTCATCTCTTCGGCCTGGACAGCGCTACCCAAAGAAAGGGCGACGGCCACACCGAGCGCGACCCTACTGAATTTCATCGTGCGTTCCTCCGATATCCGCTCGCTCGCTACGGCCCGCGGGCCGCCGCGTCGCGAACCGTAATCCGAGCGCTCATCGACGGCTACCCGCCCTTCGGTTCGATCACCGGAGGACGTAGGACCTTTCGGCGATCATCCCCCCGCGGACCCGCTCACCACGAGGGTCTCGCGATACCCCTTGGTGACCCGCTCGGCTTTGAAGGTCTTTTTGCCGGAGCGGCTCACCGTACGCTTGCCTTGACCGCTCGAGCCGGTCGGCGGGAGGAGGATCGGTTTTCGTGGGGCGAGCTGACGCGCCAGATCCGCGAGCCCTTTGCCGGGACCCGGCAAGACCACCTGCGTCACGATCCCGGAGGTCTTCAGGGCGTTCGCTGTCCCCGCGGTGATGGTGTCGAGCGCCGCATCGTCGAGCCGCAGGGGCTCTTCGGCCCGGGCGATCTCGCCCGCCAACAGCGCCGCCAACGCCAACACGGGCAACCCGGCCAGCCGTATCCCCCCACGCGCCATGGTTTCCTCCCGCCGGCAACGGGAACGCCCGCGCGCCCCCGCCGGACCGCCTCCTTCACGCTGGCATCGTGGGTGAGGAGCGCGGGTGCTGCAAGGGCTCGCTGGGAGTACGCCCCATGGTGTAGCCACGGAGAGGCGATAGCGGGTTTCGCCTTTCTCCTCGGTGTTGCGGTCTCAGCGCGGCACCAGGGCCGCGGCCGCGCGGCTCGAGGTGGTGGCGCGCCACCGCGCCGTGCGCCCGTCGCTCTGCGCGCCGTGATCGGCCCGGGTGGTGGCGATCGCCACCGGCCCCGCGGCGAAGGCGTTCGACTCGCTGCGGGTCGAGACGGAGACGCGGCGCAGCGCGGCCGCCCGGACCGCGCCGAGTGTCGGATCGTCCAGCCGGACCGGCTCGGCCCGGGCGAGGCCGGCCGTGGTCAGGAGCGTGCTGGCGAGGAGGAAGGCACGGAGCTTCACGATCGTCTCCCTTTGGCTCGGCGGAAGCGGCGCCTCCGGCCCGAGGTGGGACCCGCCGGCAGCCGGGTCGGGCCGCGCGGCGAGCGGGTGGCGGGCCCGTCGGATCGCCGCTGGCCCGCCTCCGGAAGGGCTCAGGTGTAGCTGTCGTAGCCGCTGCCCGAGCTGACCAGCGTGAGGGGCGATACGACGTTCATGAGGAAGACCGCGTCGCCGTCCCCACCGTGCTCGATCAGCAGACCGCGCCCGAAATGCGCGTCCGTGACCACGGTCTGGCGAATGGGCTCGCCGCGCTCGAGCTTGAGCATGTCGACGCCGCGTTCGAAATCGACGATCACGTCGACACCGTCGCCGTCGTTGAACCAGAAGGTGTCGCGGCCCGAACCGCCGAGGAGGATGTCGCCGCCGATCAGCTCGACCTCGTTGAAGAGGGCGAGTGGGCCCTCGAGGCCGTCGAGGGGCAGAACCTCGACGCTGAACGCGCTGTGCACCTCACCGAACGTCTCCACCAAAAAGTCGTTGGTGATCGTCACCTCCGCCCGGGCGTAGATGTCGCCCGTGAGCTGGATGAGCATGAGGGCCTCGGTACCGTCGGCGAGCTGGAGCAGGGCGAGGCACTGCAGGGCACCGCCGATGCTCACCACGATGTTGCCGAACTCGTTGAGCTCGGCCGTGGCGAAGGCGTCGGCCGCCGCATAGGTCTCGCCGAACAGGTCGAAGTCTCCGTCGATCAGATATTTGAGCGCGTAGCGACCGGTGTCCTTGCCACCCCAAAGATGATCGTCGCCGGCGCCGCCGTTGAGGATATCGTTGCCGGGGAGCCCGCCTTCGGCGCGGGCCTTGATCGAAAAGACGGCGTCGTCGAAGTCGCTCGACGAGCCCGGATAGTCCTCGAAGGCGAGACGGAACTCGCGCGCCGCGCCGGTCCGATCGACCAGGTGCCCGGTGCGCCAGCCGTTCGGGTTCTTGCCGGGTTCCGTGGTCAGGACGTCGACCCCCTCGAAGCCGTAGAGCGGCCGGCCGGTGTCGAGCTCCTTCAAGAGCCAGCCGCCACCCTCCCGGACCAGTCGGAGCTCGAGCTGGGTCGGATCGCCTTCCGCGAGCCATGCGTTCTCGGCGTATCCGTTGGGGACCAAAAAGAACTCGAGGTTGCGGTACTGCTCGGGTGTGAGGTTCAGCGCGGCCGAGAACCGGACCACGTTCGGGTCGCTGTCGAGATCGGTGTTGGCGAGGAGTATCCGTGCCTCGCCGGTGGTCCGATCATAATAACCGAAGATGTTCTGGAACGCGGCACTCTCGGATTCGAAGCGGATCTCGAGCTTGACGTCGAGGGTCGAGGCGAAGCCGCGCTCGTCCTGATCGCCGAAGATCAGGTCGTCGCCGGCACCGCCGTTGATCTTGTCGTTGCCGAAGCCGCCGACGATCGTGTCCTTGGACGCGAAGGCGACGTTCGAGAGATAGGTGTCGTTGCCGCTGCCGAGATCGATCCGGATCTCGGTGTCACGGCCGTTGTAGGCCGGGATCGCCTTTTTCCCGGTGCCGAGCCAGCCCGTTCCGACCTCGACCCAATCGTCGAACTCGGTGAGGTTGGCCGTGAACAGGTTCGGGCTGGTCGCCTTGTTGTTGAGGAGATCGAGATGCAAGCGCAGCGGGCCGTCCATGTCGGTCGCGTCGATGCTGCCGCGGACGAAGTTGGTGAGCCGCACCGTGACTTCGCCGGTCGACGGTCCCTCGAAGATGCCATTGCCGAGGTCGATCCGCACGTCGGCGAAGTTTTTGACGTTGATCCGCGAAACCTCGGACATCAGCGCGTCGTCGGCGTTCAGCGCCAGCGCGCCGACCTTGCCGAAACCCTTGTCGGCGACCGAGACGTCGAGCGTCTTGGTGCCCGGCGTACCTTTGAGCGAGGCTTTTACCCTGGGTACGTCGACACCGCTGAACGGACGAACGCTCCATGCGAAGTTCGCCGTGCCGAACTCGCGCATCCAAGCCTGCGTGCTGGGCGGCTCGTTCGGATCGAGCAGACGGTCGAAGCTGCGCGCGAACGTGATCCTGCTCAAGGTCTCTCTTCCCGGCTCTGCCGTGCGGAGGGCGGGCCGCGACGGCGTTACGTGTCGCCGCCGGTATTCCCGGAGGGTCGGGAGATCGCTTGGTTAAGAGAGATTTAACGGCATCGTCGTACGATGCCGCGTTAACCGGTCGTCAACCCTGGAGGATCTCTTGCGCGGGCATCGGCGTGGGGGCGAAAACCTCGCGTGCCTGTCGCTCCCGCACCCGGCGGCAGAGCTGCCGCAGCCGCCGGTCCGGCACGCCCAGTGCCTCGAGATGCGCCACCGTGTTGAAGAGATAATCGCAGCAGGCACCGACCGGACCGCGGGCGGTGGCCAGAGCCTCGACGATCCGCTCCTCCTCGAGGCGGCCGGCGTAGCGCGGATGGTCACGGTTGATGGTGAAGGCGATCGCCCGCACGGTCTCGGCCGCGCCGTGCGCGATGACCCAGGTCGGCCGATAGGCGGCGGTCACCATCTCGCGCCGCCAGACGATGTCGAGTTCGCTTTCGACGTCGGCATCGGCGATCCGGAAGGCCACCCCGCGGCAGGAGCCGCCCGGCTCGAGCCCGAGCATGAGGCCCGGCCGCTCCGGGCTGCCGCGCCCGATGCTGGTCCAGAGGCAGAAGCGGCGGTGCCAGCCTGGGACCGTCACCACCCGGCGTTCGACGAAGTGGAAGCAGGGGTTCCAGATCAAGGAGCCGTAACCGAACACCCAAACATCGGCGCCGGGCGGCCGCCGGGCGAGGCAGGCGGCCCGCGAAGCAGCGAGCTCGGCCTCGTCGAGCACGCCCGGTAAGCCCTGCGCCCGGACGAGCTCCTGGATCCAGCCCGAGCGGATACGCTCGCGGGTCAGCACTGCCCCTTGCTCCTCGAACCGCAGCCGCAGATGCGCCGCCCGATCCGCACCGGCAAGGGGTCAGACCGGCGGCCCGCCCTCGGCGACCGCTCGCGCCCGGCGCCGACGCGCCTGCCGTGGCGGCGAGGTCGCGACCGGTCGCAGGAACAGGAAGCGGGTGCGGCCGTAGCGACGCTCCCGCTCGACCGCGAGGCCCTCGGGCGGCTCGAAGGGCTCTGCCGCAGCGAGCTCGACCACTAACCGGCCCTCGCGGGCGATCCAGCCACCCGTGAGCAACGCCTCGAGTGCCGGTCGGGCGAGCCCGCTGCGCCAGGGCGGATCGAGGAAGACGATGTCGAAGGGCTCGCGCGCCGGGCCGAGCCGACTCGCATCGGCGACCAGCAGGCGGACCCGCCCGGCCTCGCCCAGATGCTCGATGTTCTTGCGGATGGCGACGACCGCCGCCGGATCGTTCTCGACCAGGAGCACGGCCTCGGCACCGCGCGAAGCGGCCTCGAGGCCGACCGCGCCCGTGCCCGCGAACAGATCGAGGAAGCGACAGCCGGCGAGCGGCGGTGTGCCGTGCTCGAGGATGCCCAGAAGGGCTTCGCGCGCCCGATCCGAGGTCGGCCGGGTGGCGAGCCCGGGTGGGGCCTGGAGCCGTCGCCCGCGGTGGCGTCCGGCGATGATCCTCAACGGCCAGCCTCCTTCTCGCCGGCCGGCGCGGCCGCTCGTCGCCGCGGCGCCGGGGCGAGGGCCGCACCCAGCTGCTCCTTGAGCACCTTGCGCGGCACCTCCTCGATCGCTCCGCGCGGCAGTCCGCCAAGCTGGAAGGGGCCGTAGGCGACCCGGATCAACCGACCCACCTTGAGGCCGAGCGATTCGAGCACCCGGCGGACCTCGCGGTTCTTGCCTTCCTCGAGGCTCACCGTGAGCCACACATTGGCGCCTTGCACTTTGTCGAGCCGGGCGTCGATCGGACCGTAGGCGACGCCGTCGACGGTCGTGCCGCGGGCGAGTGCCGCGAGTGCGGACTCCTCGACCTTTCCGAAGGCGCGCACCCGATAGCGCCGGGTCCATCCGGTGGCCGGCAGCTCGAGGTGCCGCTTGAGCTCGCCGTCGTTGGTGAGCAGCAGAAGGCCCTCGGAATTGAGGTCGAGCCGACCGACCGGGACGAGCCGGGGCAGGCCCGGCGGTAGCCGCTCCAGATAGGTCGGCCGGCCCTCGGGGTCCTTGGCGGTCACGAGGACGCCGCGCGGCTTGTGCCAGCGGTAGAGGCGGGTGGGCTCGGGCTCCGGTAGCGGCCGGCCGTCGACGGTCACGAGCTGCGCCGGCGTCACGTCGAGTGCCGGACTCTCGACCGTCCGCCCGTCGACTGCCACGCGACCGGCGCGGATCCAGGCCTCGGCCTCGCGCCGCGAGCAGAGCCCGGCGCGGGCGATCCGCTTGGCGAGCCGCTCGGCTCCCTCGGGCTTCGCGCCCCCGGCAGCCGGCACCGGCGCGGGCCCGGACCGTCGCCTCCGGCGCTGCGCTCGCTGCGACGGCTCGGCCGAGGGTCCGCTCATCGGGTTTCCCGCCGCGCCCGGCAGGCGGCGATCAGGCCCTCGAAGATCGCCCCGTCGCCGGGCCCGATCCGGTATTCCGGGTGCCACTGCACACCCAGGCAGAAGCGCCGGCGCGGGTCCTCGATCGCCTCGATCACATCGTCGGGGGCCCGACCGCTCACCACGATCCCGGGCCCGACCGTCTCGGCCGCCTGGTGGTGCGCGCTGTTCACGAGCAACCGCTCTGTACCCGTGAGCCGGTGCAGGAGCGTACCGGGCACCACGTGCACCTCGTGGCCGGGTTCGGTCCGCGGATTGGGCTGCTCGTGGGCGAGTGCCCCAGGCACTGCATCCGGGATGTGCTGGATCAGCCGGCCGCCGAGAACGACGTTCAGGAGCTGCTGGCCGCCGCAGATACCGAGGACCGGGAGGTCGGCCTCGAGCGCGCGTTCGGTGATCGCCCATTCGAAGCGGGTGCGCCGCTCCTTGAGACGCACGGTGGCGTGTCGCTCGCCCACACCGTAGAGCGCGGGGTCGATATCGAAGGCGCCGCCCGTGATCACGAGTCCGTCGATCAGCGCGAGGTAATCTTCGACGAGCTCGGGCTCGTGCGGCAACGCCACCGGTGCGGCGCCGAGCTCGGCGAGGACGTCGCAATAGTTCTCGCGCAGCGCGTACCAGGGCTGCTTCGAATAGCCACCCGGCGGCTCGCTGTCGAGCGTGACACCGACGACCGGACGGGGACTCGTGCTCATGGCCGGGCAGAGGTAGCGATCGGCCGGAGCCCCTGCAAGGAGAGGGCCGGATGATCGAGTTCGTCGAGAGCCGGCTCGGCGTACCCTTCCTCGACGCCCTGGCGCCGCTCGTCTTCCTCTTGGCCTGGGTCGGCTACGCCCGCTGGGCCGACGGGCCCGGCCGGCCGAGCCTGATGGCCCGCATGCACGAGTACAGGCTCGCCTGGATGCGGCGGATGCTCGCCCGCGACAACCGCATCACCGACCTCCAGGTGGTCCAGGTGTTGGTGCAGAACATCGCTTTCTTCGCGAGCTCGTCGATCATCCTGATCGGCGGTCTCGCCGCCGTTCTCGGAGCGCGCGACCAGGCGCTCGCCATCCTGGCCGATCTGCCGCTCGCGGCACCGAGCGCCCCTCGGGTGTTCGACGGCAAAGTGTTGCTGTTGATCCTCGTCTTCGTCTACGCCTTCTTCAAGTTTACATGGACGCTGCGGCAGTTCAATTACGTAGCGATTCTGATCGGTGCGGCACCGCCGCCCGCCGAGGCCGAAACCGACGCCGCCGGCCGCCTGGTCGAGCGGGCCGCGCGGATGGCGACCCGTGCCGCCGACCATTTCAACAAGGCGATGCGGGCCTATTATTTCGGGCTTGCCGGGCTCGCTTGGTTCCTCCACCCGTTGCTCCTGATCGCCGCCGTGGTCTGGGTCGTGTTGGTTTCCTGGCGGCGCGAGTTCCGCTCGACGAGCCTCGCCGTCCTGGGGCCCGTGGGCGAGCCGCTCGACGGTCCGC
>CALBAK010000089.1 GCA_937926445.1 uncultured Alphaproteobacteria bacterium | reverse complement strand
AAGATCTTCGCCGTCCGAACGATTGTCCGTTGGACAATTGCTTCAGCACTCTGCCCTGACGAAGAAGGGATTAAGACGACCGGGAGGAGAGACAAATCAGCCGCCGCCAAGACTTCAGCACTCTGCCCTGACGAAGAAGGGATTAAGACCCTGCCACCACCTGAGAGATTGCGCCGGGGCTTACGACCTTCAGCACTCTGCCCTGACGAAGAAGGGATTAAGATCTTCGCCGTCCGAACGATTGTCCGTTGGACAATTGCTTCAGCACTCTGCCCTGACGAAGAAGGGATTAAGACGTCGTCGCCCAGCTTGATCCGCTTGGACGACTCGAGTTCAGCACTCTGCCCTGACAGGGAAGGGATCGAGACACAGCGTCGTGCGCCTCGCAGCTCCCGTGGTGCGACCCTTGGCTTCGGTCTCGGCCGGAGAAAGAGAAAGGGGAGACTCCCCGCCTCGTCACGACGCCCGAACCCGACGGCGAGGCCACTAACGGAAAGAATCGGCACCCTGCCGCTTCGACACGGACGCGCCGGTCCCGAGAGGAAGGCGGGCGGGCGGCGGCGGGACCCACCGCCGAGGAAAAAACTCAGCCAGTCCGACGGCCGGCCTCGGCCGGGGCGAGACTTCCCTTGTGATCCGGGTCGCAGCGGGCGTGGACGGTGCGGAAACCGGCCGGGGTCTCGGCCGCGATCGTGTTCGCCCCGCCATAGAAGCAGGCCTGCGCATCGACGCGCTTCTGGCGAACCTCGCACTGGTCGGGGGCGGCCAAGAGACAGAGGACGAGGGTCAGCGTCGCCTGCATCGCGCGGTCCTTTTCAAATCTTGGTAGATAGATCTCGATCAACCTTCGCTAACATACCCCTGGCAGCGAAAATGCCAAGCGTCCCCGGCCGGCAGCGAGCGTCGGGGGACGAGGGCGATCCGGGCCCCGCCCTCGGCGACCAAGACGAGCTCACCCGCGGGCGCGAGCTCGAACCGGCGGACCGCCTCGCGCGACTCGACATTGCGCCGCTCGGCCGCCATCATCGGCTCCTCGGAGGCCATCATCGTGCTCGCGACCGGGCCGAGCCGCAGCTCCTCGCCCGAGAGCCGATAGGAACCCACGATCCGGTTGCAGGGGGCCTGGCCCGGGACGCGGCCGTCGGTGCCGAAATGGAGCTCGAGCGGCCGTTGCGCCGGCAGTGACGCGCCGTCGAGCGCGTTCTCGGTGCGAGCTGCGGCGCGCAGGAGCGAGCCCGGATCGCCGCCGCAGCCCACGGGGCGCTCGCCACCGAGCTCGAGGCGCACGGTCGCCGGATGCGGCATGCCCGTCATCGTGTCGGTGCAGGGGGTGGGCTCGATCCGCAGCCGGAGCGCCCTGCCGTCGAGCGCCGCCTCGAACGCGTGCACGCCGGCCTCGATTCGGGCAGCGGGCGGCGGCGCCACGATGCGCGGCGCCTGCCCGAGCCGCTCGAGGCGGAGCTCGTCCTCGCCGAGCCGGAGCGACCAGAAGGGCTCGTTGCCGCGGGCGCGAAACGGCTCGGCCGAACGATCGGGCAAGGTCTCACCGGCGAGGCTCACGACCGCCCGCGCCCTTGCCATCGAACCAGGTCCCGGGATCGCCCGGCTTCTCGTAGCGCTCGCCCGAGGCCGCGGGGACCGCGACGAGCGGCACGCGCTCGAAGCCGGCGAGCAGCGGGAGGCCGCCCTCGGTCAGGGTGACCTCGATCGTCCGCTCGCCGCAGCGGAACGGTCGAGGCAGGCCGTCGGCCGATGCGGCTGCGGGCAGCGCGGCCGCGAGGAGGGCAAGGAGCGAGGCGAGCAGGAGGGGGCGGGCATGGCCGGGGTCCGTCTCGGCGGCTCGGACCCGGCGGGGCGGGGCTCAGCTCACGAAGCCGAACCGGCGCGGCAGCCAGAGCACGAGCTCGGGGACGAAGGTCACGAGAAAAAGTGTTGCGACCATGATCGCGAGCAAGGGCGCCATCGGCCGGATCACGGCGGTGATCGGCAGGCCCGCGATCCGGCAGCCGACGAAGAGCGAGGTGCCGACGGGAGGGGTGACGAGCCCGAAGGCGAGGTTGACGACCATGATCACGCCCAGATGCACGAGGTCGATCCCGAGCTTCTGGGCCAATGGCAGAATGATCGGCACGATCATGATCAAGGCCGGCGTCATGTCGACGACCATGCCGGTGACGAGCAGCAGCAGGTTGAGGAGGACGAGCAGCAGCCAGCGGTCCTGGGCGAGGGCGAGGAAGTTCTCGGCGATCCAGATGGGGACCTTCTCGTAAGCGAGGATGAAGCTGAAGACGGAGGTGGTGGCGATCAAGAAGAGGACGACCGAGGTGGTGAGGCAGGTCTCCCACATGATCCGCGGCAGATCGCGCCAGGAGATCTCGCGATAGACGACGATCGTGAGGAAGAGGGCGTAAAGGGCGGCGATCGCACCGGCCTCGGTCGCGGTCGTGAAGCCGAAGGTGATGCCGCCCAGGATGATGACCAGGGTGAAGAGCCCCGCGAGCCCGGAGCCGATCCGCCGCAGCTTCTCGCCGCGCGGCAGGGCGGGGGTGCGGGTCGGGTGGTAGAGCCGGCCGTGGACATAAGCCGCGGCCAACAGCCCGAGGCCGATCAGAATCCCGGGTACGACCCCGCCCAACAGCAGGCCGCCCACGGAGACGTTGCCGGCCAGATACGCGAAGAGGATCATCGCGATCGAGGGCGGGATGATCGGCCCCATCACGGCCGAAGCGAGCGTGATGGCGGTCGCGAAGGGTTTGGAATAGCCGTCGGCCACCATGGCGCCGATCATCATTCGGCCGATGCTCGAAACGTCCGCTACGGCCGAGCCCGAGACCCCGCCGAAGAACATCGAGGAAAGGACGTTGATCTGGGCGAGGCCGCCCGGGAAGCGGCCGACCAGCACCTCCGCCATGGCGACCAGGCGCTTGGCGACGCCGCCGTGCGCCATCACGGCACCCGTGAAGACGAAGAAGATCACGGCCAGGAGCGGGAAGCTGTTGATGCCGAAGAGCATCTTCTGGACGAGGGTGACCTCGTCGATGACGAACGGATTGCCGAGCCAGGCGTAACCCAGGCTCGCGAGGGCCGCTGCGAGCCCGATCGCGAAGGCGATCGGGACGCCCAGGAGCATCAACACGACGAACGATCCCACGAGCAGGAGGACGATCATCGTCGATCAATCGGGGGTCGTGACGAGCTCGAGGCGGCGGGTACGCAACGCCGGGGCGAACCAGAGATTGAGGAGGTCGCGCAGCGCGAAGAGGACGATCAGGCCCCCCGCGATCGGCAGGGCGCTGTAGTACCAGACGTTGCGATAGGGGATGGATTCCATGAAATCCGCGCCGAATTCCCGGACGAAGCCGACCCCGTGGACCAGCATGACGACGCCGAAGGCCAAGATCGCGAGATCGACGAGCGAAGCCAACGACGTAGCGAGCCGGCCCTTCGCCTTCTCGATCAAAAGCTCGAGGGCGATGTGTTCCTTGAGGTCGACACCGCAAGCGGCGGCCAGGAATCCGACCCAGATCAGGAGGTAGCGCGGGACCTCTTCCGACCAGGAGGGCACCTTGCCGATCGTCCCGCGCAAGACGACGGTGGCGATCACCACGGCGAAAAGTGCGGTCGCCAGGAGCAGGGTCCAGGCGCGCGCCACGAGCCCGACGAGATCGCAGAAGCGGTTGAAGCTGCGCACGCTAGCGGATTGGCCGGGTTCGGTGGGCGGCTCCGGCCGGAGCTCAGGCTTCAGAAATTCTTCTGCGTCTCCAGGAGGTACTTCACCTCCTGCTCGACACCCAGCCGTTTGGCCTCGCGGTCGAGCAGTGCGGAGACCTTCTCGAGGAAGGGCTTCTTGTCGACGTTCTCGATCACCTTGAAGTCGGGCAGGCTCTTGAGGAACGCCAAAGAGGCCTTCTCGTCGGCTGCCCAGGCGCCGCGCATATAGGCCTCGGCCTCGCGGCCGGCCTGGAAGATGGCCGCCCGATGTTCCGGCTTCAGGCGATCCATCACCCGCTTGGACGCGATCAGGATGTCGGGGATTCGCGCGTGCTCGTTGAGCACCAGAACCTTGGTCACCTCGTAGAATTTCATCGAGCGGACCGAGGGCGGATTGTTCTCCGCACCGTCGACGACGCCCGTCTGCAGCGCGTTGTAGAGTTCGCCCCAGGCGACGGGCACGCCGGTGCCGCCGAAGGCTTCCATCATGGCGATCTGGACCGGGCTCGCCATGGTGCGGATCTTCTTGCCGGCGAGCTTGGTCGGATCAGTGATTTCTTCTTTGGCGAAGAAGCTCCTGGCCCCGCTGTCCATGAAGCCGAGCACGACGATGCCTTTTTCTTCGAGGGGCTTCACGAACTCGCGTGCCCGATCGGATGTCAGATACCACCAATAGTGCTTCGCGTTCTTGAAGAGAAACGGCAACGAGAACATGTCCATCCGCGGGTCGACCTGCGAGAGGTTCGCGGAAGAGACCGTGAAGAAGGCGATCGTGCCGTTGCGGATCGACTGCACCGATTCGACCGCATCACCGAGACCGCGAGCGTGGTGGACGTCGAGCCGGATCTCGCCCTTGGTCAGCTGCTCGACGCGCTCGGCGAAGAAGTCGTGGGTCATGGAGAGCGCGTGATCGGGCGCGTGCAGCCCGTTGATCTTGAGTTCGATCGCCGCCCGCGCGGGCGCGCCCCATGCGAGCGCCGCCACCACGACCGCGCCGATCGCGATCCGTCTCGCCACCATCCGGAAAGCCTCCCTCGTCTGTGCGTCGGGGGTCGACACTCCTCGCCGCCCGATCCTCGGCCCGGACGCTATCGGAGCGAGGCGCGAGCGGCAAGCACCGGCTCAGCGGCCGAGATCGGCCACCCGGGCGGCGGTGATGGCGAGGAGGTCGGTCGGCGAAAGCTCGAGCTGGAGGCCGCGGCGGCCGCCGTTGACGAGCACTGTCGCATGCGCGAGGGCGGCGCGGTCGATCAGGAGAGGTAGAGCGCGGCGCTGACCGAACGGGCCGATGCCGCCCTTGACGTAGCCGGTCGCCCGCTCGGCCTCGGCCAGTGGGGCGAGCGCGACCCGCTTGGTCCCGAGCGCCCGTGCCGCCGCCTCGAGGTCGAGCGTGCGGTCGGCGGCCAGGAGCACCGACGCGAGGCTCCCCTCGCGCGTGCGCACGATCAAGCATTTGAGCAGGCGGGCCGGCTCCACACCCAGGGCCCGGGCGATTGTGCCATCCTCGCGGAGGAAGGTGTAGACGTGCGCGCGGTAGGCGATCCGCGCCCGGTCCAGCAATCGCGCGGCCGGTGTTCCCCCAGGCGGTCGCACCGGTCGTGCCATCCGAGGCTCCGCTCCCCTGGCGTCGCCCTCGCACGCATGCTAGCCGCCGCCCGCATGGCCGCAACCGATCCCGCCGCCCGCACCGCCCGCGCGCTCTGGTGGACGCGCCCCTTCGCCGCCGCCCTCCTCGAGGAGAGCCTCCGCGAGCCGGGGCCGGGCGAGGTGCGCGTGCGCACCCTCCTCTCGGGCGTCAGCCGCGGCACCGAGGCGCTCGTGGCCGCGGGTCGCGTGCCGGCCTCCGAGCGGGCGCGGATGCGCTGCCCGCATCAGGCGGGCGCCTTCCCGTTCCCCGTCAAGTACGGCTATTGCGCCGTGGGCGTGGTCGAAGCGGGCCCGAGCGAGCTCCTGGGCCGCACCGTCTTCTGCCTGCATCCGCATCAGAGCGGCTTCGTGGTCCCGGCCGAATCGGTCCTGCCGGTCCCCGAGGGCGTACCGGTCGAGCGCGCGGTGCTCGCCGCCAATCTCGAGACGGCTCTGAACGCGCTCTGGGACGCGCCGGCTCTGCCGGGCATGCGGATCCTCGTGCTCGGGGCCGGCGTGGTCGGCGCCTGCGCTGCTCGGCTCGCGGCCCGGCTGCCCGGAGCGGAGGTCACTCTCGTCGATCGCGATCCGGCGGCTGCCGCCACGGCCTCGGCACTGGGCTGCGCCTTCGCCCTTCCCGAGGCGGCGCCGGGCGAGCAGGATGTCGCGATCGAGGCCACGGGAAGGCCCGAGGCGCTCGCGGTTGCGCTCGAGGCCGTGGGCGAGGAGGCCTGCGTGCTCGTCCTCTCCTGGTACGGGGCGGCATCGGCCGCGGTGCCGCTCGGCGGGGCGTTCCACAGCCGGCGCCTGCGGCTCGTCTCCTCCCAGGTGGGCGCGGTGGCCGCCGCGATGCGGCCGCGCTGGCCGCATCGGCGCCGGCTCGCCAAGGCGCTCGAGCTGTTGGCCGACCCGGCATTCGAGGCACTGCTCGACGAGCTCGTGCCGTTCGAGGCCGCGCCCGCGCGGCTGCCCGAGCTCCTGCGCGAACCGCGCCGCGGCTGCATCCGTATCGACTACCGCCGGAGCGACGGCGGCTGAGAAGGAGGGAGCGTGTACAAGGTCCGGGTCCGCGATCGGGTGATGATCGCCCACAGTTTTCGAGGCGAGGTGTTCGGGCCGGCGCAGCGGCTGCACGGTGCCACTTACCTCGTCGACGTCGAGTTCCGCAGGCCCGAGCTCGACCCGGACGGCATCGTCGTCGACATCGGCCGAGCCCACGAGGTCCTGGCCGAGACCCTGCGGGCGATCGCCTTCCGCAATCTCGACGAGATGCCCGAATTCGCGGGCGTCAACACCACGACGGAGTACCTCGCGCGCTGGATATGGGAGACGATCCGCGCCGCGATCCGCGAGGGCCGGCTCGGGCCGCACGCCGGAGGGCTCGTGAGCCTCGAGGTCGAGCTCGCCGAGAGCGACGTGGCCTGGGCGGCCTTCGAGGGCCCGTTGCCTTGACGCGACCCGCGCCGGCGGATCGCTGCCTCGTCCTGGCCGTGCCCTGCGATCCGGAGCTGCGCACGGGCGGCACCATCTACGATCGCAGGCTCGCCGAGGGGCTGCGCGGGCGCGGCTGGCGGGTCGATTGGCTGAGGCTGCCGGACGGCTTCCCCTTTCCGGACGCCGCCGTGCGGGCGGCGAGCGAGGCCGCCTTCGCGGCGCTGCCCGACGGCACGCTCCTCCTCGTGGACGGGCTCGCCCTGGGTGTACTTCCCGAGGCGGCCGAGCGCGAGAGCCGCCGGCTGCGGCTCCTGGGGCTCGTCCACCACCCCTTGGCCTACGAGCAGGGGCTCGATCCGGCGACCGCGGCCCGACTCGTCGAGAGCGAGCGGGCGGCGCTGCGCTGGCCGCGGCGGATCCTCTGCACCTCGACCACGACGGCACGAACGCTCGCGACCGAGTTCGGGGTCGCCCCGGAGCGGATCGGGGTGATCGAGCCCGGGACCGACCCCGCGCCGCTCGCCCGGGGCTCCAGCGGACCGGGAGTGCGGCTCCTGGCGGTGGGCTCGGTGATCCCGAGAAAGCGCCTCGACCGGCTCGTGCGGCTGCTCGGCGGGCTTCGCGCGCTTCCCTGGCGGCTCGAGATCGTGGGGGCCCTGGACCGTTCGGCCGAGGCGGCGGCCGCACTGCGCGCTGCCATCGCCGAGACGGGCCTTCACGATCGGGTCGTGCTCTCGGGCGAGCTCGCCGGCGAAGCGCTCGAGGCCGCCTTCGACCGGGCCGATCTGTTCGTTTCGGCCTCGGGCTACGAGGGCTACGGCATGGCGCTCGCCGAAGCCCTCGCCCGCGGTTTGCCGATCCTGGCCGCGGCCGGCGGGGCGGTCGCCGACTGGCTGCCGGCCGAGGCCGCCCTCCTCGTGCCGCCCGAAGACGAAGCCGCCCTCGCCAAAGCCCTCGCCCGGGCGATCGGTGATCCGGGCTCGCGCGCCCGGCTGCGGGCGGGTGCGATCGCGGCCCGGGCCGGGCTGCCGAGCTGGCCCCGCCAGGCCGAGCGCGCCGAAGCCTTCCTGCGCGCCGCCTTGGACCCGTGAGCGGCTTCTCCGCCGATTGGCTCGCGCTGCGCGCTCCCTTCGACGGGGTCGCGCGGGCTCGTGTGCTCGAGGAAGAGCTCGCTCGCTGGGCCGAAGGCCGGGGAGAGCCTCTCCGCATCGTCGATCTCGGCGCCGGCACGGGGGCCAATCTGCGCCACCTCGCCCCACGTCTGCCCGGTGCCCAGTGTTGGACCCTCGTCGAGCTCGACCCCGCTCTGATCGCGGCGGGCGAGCCCCGACTTCCCCGTGGCGACAGGATCGCGGCGGCCTATCGCCGGGCCGATCTCGTGGCGGAGCTCGAAGCGGCGCTCGCGGAACCGGTCGATCTCGTCACCTGCTCGGCACTTCTCGATCTCGTGTCGGCCGCGTGGCTCGACCGGCTCGTGCGGATCGTGCTCGAGCGCGACCTCGCACTCCTCGCCGTGCTCACCTACGACGGCCGGGTCGTCCTCGAGCCGCCGCACCCGCTCGACGGTGCGGTGATCGACCTCGTCAACCGCCACCAGCGGACCGACAAGGGATTCGGCCCGGCGCTCGGGCCCGAGGCGGCCTTCGCCCTGGCGAGGTCGCTCGACGCTGCGGGCGACCGGCCGCGGCTCGAGCGCTCCGACTGGACGGCCGGGCCCGAAGATCGGGCCTTCCAGGCGGCGCTCGTCGAAGGCTGGGCCGCGGCCGCAGCCGCGATCGCCCCCGAGCGGGCGAGCGCCGTCGCCTCATGGCGCCAGGAGCGGCTGCAGCTGATCGCGACCGGCCGCTGCGGTTGCCGCGTGGGCCATCGCGACCTCCTGCGTCTGCCGCGGGGCCAGGGGCGCGCGCCTCAGGCGGCAGAGGAACAGCCAGTCGCCGCCGAGCGGCAGGACCTCGGGGGCGAGGCGGATCGCCTGGTCCATCCGCGCGATCGCCGGCAGGCAGAGCGCGTCGCGGCCCGAGCCGATGATGACCGGGGCGACGCAGAGATGGAGGAGGTCGAGACAACCGGCGGCGAGGAAGCGGGAGACGGTCACCCCACCGCCCTCGACGAAGAGCCGCCGGACGCCCCGCGCGCGCAGCGCATCGAGCACGCGCCGCGGCTGCACCGTCCCGTCCTCGACCGGCAGTCCCAGGATCTCGGCCTCGCCGAGCCGCGCGGCATCCTGCCGGTCGGCGCGGCAGAGCAGGAGCGTGGGCGGCGGCCGCTCCCGGAACACCCGGTAGTCGGGGCCGAGCCGGCGATCGGGATCGAGGATCACGCGCAAGGGGCTCGGCCCGGGCACGAGCCGGACGGTGAGCCGCGGATCGTCGTGCGCGACGGTTCCTGCACCCACGAGCACGGCGTCCGAGAGCGCCCGCAGCCGGTGCATGTGGACGAAATCGGCCTCGCCGGTGACGTGACTCGAATGGCCGGGCTCGGTCGCGATCCGGCCGTCGAGGCTCTGCCCCAGATGCGCCACCACCCGGATCCCGTCCGGGGAGGGAGCGAGAAGCTCGCGATAGGCGGCCAACAGCCGCTGCTGGTCTGGCCCCAGCCCGTCGAGCGGCAGCTCGGCCGGATCGGCGCCCTCGTGCGCGCAGGCGAGGAGCCGCTCCCAGGCCCGCGCGAAGCGCGCCTCGCCGCTTCTGGTTCGAACCGCGGCGATCGGGGCCGACGCGCCGTTCACTCGCGGATCGCCTCGAGCTCGACGCGGATCGGGACGAAGTCGGCAACCCAGCCGTTGTCGACCGCGTAAGTGCTGCCCCAGAGGGAGCGTTGAACGGTCGTCCGAGCACTCACACCCACGACCCAGTTCTCGCCCCAGGGATACTTGCCGATCTTGTTGAGCGTCACCTCGACCGAGAGCGGCAGCGTCTTGCCGCGGAAGGTGAGATCGCCTTCGACCACGCCCGTGGTCTCGCTCTTCGGGATCGCCCGGGTCATCCGGAAGACGATCGCCGGATGCGCCTCTGCGTCCAGGAAGTCGGCCGACCGCAGATGGCCGTCACGAGCCTCGTGATTGGTGAAGACGCTCCGTGCGTCGACCCGGATCTCGACCTCGTGGAGAGTGCGGGTGGTCTCGTCGAACACGAAATGCCCCTCGGCCTTCAAGAACTGACCGAGAACGCTCGAATAGCCGATGTGGGTCGCTTCGAAGCCGATCGCGAAATGCTCGGGGTCGATCCGGTAGCGGCGCGGCTCGGCCGAAACCGGCTCGACCCCCGCGAGCAGGAGAATTCCCGAGGCGGCCAGGAGGTGGAGCGGGCGAACGGGCGCCATGGCGGATCTCCTCAGCCTCTGCCGCGGCCGACGGGAACCCCGCCCATGCCGGAGCCCAGCGCCCGCAAGAGATGGCCGCTGCGGCGGGCCTTGGTCTCGAGGTAGAAGAGATTGTGCTGGTTGGCGGGCACGCTCGAAGGCACGCGCTCGACGACGCTCACACCGTGTCGGGCGAGCGCGTGGAGCTTTTCCGGATTGTTGGTGATCAACCGCAGCCGCTCGATGCCGAGCATTCGCAACATGGCGGCGGCGAAGGCATAGTCGCGCTCGTCGGGCAGGAAGCCCAGATGCGTGTTGGCATCGACCGTATCGAGGCCCTGGTCCTGCAGCCGGTAGGCCCGCAGCTTGTTGAGGAGGCCGATACCGCGCCCTTCCTGGCGCAGATAGACGAGCACGCCGGCCCCCTCCTCGGCCATCTGGGCGAGCGCCGCATCGAGTTGCTCGCCGCAGTCGCAGCGCAGCGAGCCGAACACGTCGCCCGTGAAACATTCGGAGTGCAGCCGCACGAGCGGGGCGGGAACGCCCGCCGGGTCGCCCACGAGGAAGGCCAGATGTTCGACCGCCCCCGAAGCCGAGCGGAACAGGACGAGCC
Organism: uncultured Alphaproteobacteria bacterium; assembly: GCA_937926445.1. Classification (GTDB taxonomy): domain Bacteria; phylum Pseudomonadota; class Alphaproteobacteria; order Geminicoccales; family Geminicoccaceae; genus JANXAZ01. Next base: position 46,359 of record CALBAK010000089.1, on the reverse strand, counting down.
GGCCCCGCTCGGTGGCGGCGATCGGCAGCCGCGCCTCGACCACGGGGCGCAGCGTGGCGAGATCGTCGCGCGAGCGGGCGAGGATCGCCTCGGCCTCGACGCTGACGTCCCCGCGCGCCTCGGGACCCACGGGCCGCGCGAGCACCGCCGGCATGAGCCCGGCCCGCTTGGCGAGGTCCACCGCAGCCTCTTCGATGCGGTTGCCGAGCCGCAGCGTGCAGCCCTCGGGCAGTCCCCGTCCGCCGTCGACCGGCAGACCGGGGCCGACCAAGGCGAGCAGCGCGGCCGCGGCGATCGGCCGGCCGAGCTCGAGCGCGGCGCAGCTCGCCGCAGGCACGGCGAGACCGAGCGCCTGGGCGCGCGTTCCGGTGATCAGGAGCGTGCAGCGCGCATTCTCGGCGAGCCAGTCGGCGAGTGCGGCCTCGTCGAGCGGCTCGACAGCACGGACCAGGATCGCCCCGGCTTCGCCGTGCAGAAGACAGGAGCCGCCGCCGGACAGCACCCGTTCGGCCGCGACCACCCGGGCCCGGGAAGCTCGCTGGACCGCGTTCATACGACGCCCCGACGGGACGGCTGGCTCATGGCGCTTCCCGCTTTCTTCCCTGCCGGTCCGCTGGCTGTCCCGCGCTGCCCGGCGGACGTGAATTCTCTGCAACCCATCGACGCCTCTAGCACGGGCCCTGTGACCACGAAATCGTCCCGGAAACCGGTGTCAGCCACCCCGCACCATCCGCCGCAACACCGGATCCCGGTCGACCCAATGGTGCTTGAGGGCCGCCGCTACGTGCAGTGCAGAGAGACCCGCGAGCGCCCAGCCCTGCAGCCGATGGGCCCGCAGCAGCAGCGCCTCGAGGGCCGGGTCCGGGCCGATCGGGTGCGGCACCGGAAGAAACCCGAAGAGCACCGTCGGGATGCCGAGCGGCGAGGCGGCGGCCGCGAGGAAGCCCGTCACCGGCATCGCGAGCAGCAGCAGGTAGAGGAGCGCGTGGCTCGTGGACGCGGCCCACCGTTGCCAGCCCGGCACGCTCGGCGGATGCTCGGGCCGGGCTCGGTCGACGAGCCGCCAGCCGAGCCGCAGGATGGTGAGCAGTAGGATCAGCATACCGAGCGATTTGTGCCGCTGGTAGAGGACGAATTTCTCTGCCAGCGCCTCGGGGCCCAGGCTCGTCATGGTGCGGCCGAGCAGCCACTGACCGAGCACCAGCAGCGCCGTGGCCCAGTGCAGGAGCCGGATCGCTCGGCCCCAACCGTTCGGGCCGCTGCGCCAGCTCACGGCCGGCTCGCCTGGACCAGGAAGCGGACCCGGATCTCGGGACCGAGGATCTGCTCACTGTCGAACACACCCGATCCGAAGCCGAAATCGCGCCGGCGCAGCACCACCTCGCCCGAGGCCACCGCTCGCCCGTCCGCAACGTTGATACGTGCGGGATGGCGGATCGGACGTGTGACGCCCTTGAGCGACAGTTCGGCGACGACCTCGTAGAGCCCGTCGCCCTTCGCCTCGAAAGCGAGCGTACGATACCGCGCCTCGCGGTGCCGCGTGCTGTCGAAGAACTCCGCTGCCTGCGCCTGCTTGTCGCGGTTGGGATCGCCCGTGACGACGCTCGTCGGGTCGACCGCGACTTCCACGACCGAGTCCGCGAGATCGGCGGGGTCGAAGCGGATGGCGGCCGTCCAGCGGGCGAAGCTGCCCTCGATCACCTGCGCCCCCTGAAGCGCGGTGAAGGCGAGCCGGCTGTTCGCCGGATCGACCGTCCAGGCGGGCGGCTCGGCGCCTGCACCGGCGCCGCCCAGTACCGCGAGAGCTGCCGCGGCGAGGCCGAGGCCGCGAGCGAACATATCCGACGCTCCTCTGCGACCGCCGTCGTCCGGCGGCCGGCTCAGAGATCGTCCGCGGCGCCCGCCGCGTCCAGGGGTGGCCGGCCGACGATCGCCCCCGCGCTCAGCCTCGCTCCTCGGCCAAGATCCGTTCGTATGCCGGCAGGGTGAGGAACTCCTCGAACGGGTCGCGCTCGACGAGCTCGAGGAGGAGCCGCGCGGCATCGGTGTAGCGACCGGAGGCGAACCGGTCGGCGCCGAGCTCGCGCCGGATCCGCTCGAGCTCTTCTTGGACGATGCGGCGGATCAGCGCCGTGTCGACGAGGCGACCGTCCTCGAGACGGGCGCCGTGGCGACGCCACTGCCAGAGCTGGGCACGACTGATTTCGGCGGTGGCAGCGTCTTCCATCAGGTCGTTCAAGGGCACACAGCCGATGCCCCGCAGCCACGCCTCGATGTAACCGATCGCCACCGAGCAGTTGGTCCGGAGCCCCGCCTCCGTGACGGTCCCGGGCGGCGGGGCCAGCAGCTCCGCGGCGGTCGTGGCGAAGTCGCGCTGCTTGTCGCTGTTCACCTGGTTGGGGCCGGGCATCAGCCGGTCGAAGACTTCCTTGGCCACGGGCACGAGACCCGGATGCGCCACCCAGGTGCCGTCGTGGCCGTCGGTCGCCTCGCGCTCCTTGTCGGCGCGCACCCGGGCGAGCGCCGCCTCGTTCTTGGCCGGGTCGTGGCGGATCGGGATCTGCGCCGCCATGCCGCCCATCGCGTGTGCGCCACGCCGGTGGCAGGTCTTGATCACGAGCCGCGAATAGGCGCGCATGAAGGGCACGGTCATCGTGACCTGGGCGCGGTCGGGGAGGACCCGATCGGGATGCGCACGGAGCTTCTTGATGTAGCTGAAAATATAGTCCCAGCGGCCGCAGTTGAGCCCGGCGCAGTGCTCGCGCAGCTCCCACAAGATCTCGTCGAGCTCGAAGGTGGCGAGGATCGTCTCGATCAGCACCGTGGCCTTGATCGTGCCGACCGGCAGACCGAGCCGGCTCTGGGCGTGGTGGAACACGGTGTTCCACAGCCGCGCTTCGAGGTGGCTCTCGAGTTTGGGCAGATAGAAATAGGGGCCGCTGCCGCGCGCCACGAGTTCTCGCGCATTGTGGAAGAAGAAGAGGCCGAAGTCGAACAAGGCACCCGACATCGGCTCGCCGTCGACCAGGAGGTGCGCTTCGGGCAGGTGCCAGCCGCGCGGCCGGACGAGCAGCACGGCGGTCTTCTCGGCGAGGCGGTAGGCCTTGCCGGTCTGCGGATCGTCGAAGCTTATCGTGCGACGGACGGCGTCCATCAGGTTGAGTTGGCCCGAGACCTGGTTGGCCCAACTCGGCGTGGTCGCGTCCTCGAAGTCCGCCATGTAGCAGGAGGCGCCCGAGTTGAGCGCGTTGATCACCATCTTGCGGTCGACTGGACCCGTGATCTCGACCCGCCGATCCTGCAGGTCGGCGGGGACCGGCCAGACTTTCCAATCGGCCGCACGGATGTGCGCGGTGTCGGGCAGGAAGTCGGGCAGCTCGCCGGCATCGAGGCGCGCCTGTCGGGCGGCCCGAGCGGCGAGCAGCCGTCGCCGCTCGCCACCGAAGCGCCGTTCGAGGTCGACGACGAAGGCCAGCGCCTCGGACGTCAGCACACGCTCGAAGCCGGGCAGCATCGGGCCGCGGATCGCGACCCCGGGTAGCTCGACAGAGGGCACGGGTATCCCCCGATGCGGTGGCGCGACGGCGCGGGCGATAGCACGCCCGTCACGCCGCTGCCATGGTGCGCTGCGAAGGGGCGGAACGATCGCCCGGGCGCGGCGGGTGGATCGCCGGCCGGTGGAGCGCGGGCCGGAAGTGGGCCGGAAGGAGGAGCGGGACCATGGACGAGCGTTCGCCCCCGATCGCCGAGACCGCGCGGGCGCACCTCGAGACCCGCGTGCCGATCGGCGCCGAAGGGGAGCCGGTGGCGGAGCTCGTGGCCCGGCTCTCGACCGGCCGTCACGCGCTCGTCGACCCCGTATGGGTCGTCGACGACGCGGGCCGGCTCCTCGGTGTGGTGCCGACCGGAGAGCTGCTCGCCGCGGCGCGCGATGCGACTCTGAGCGCCCTCATGCGCCCGCCGCCGCCGACCGTCGACGCCGAGACCGACCAGGAGCGGGTGGCGATCGTGGCGCACCAGCACCGCCTGGCGGCGGTCCCGGTGGTCGACCCGGAGCGGCGCTTTCTCGGCGTGGTGCCACCCACGGCCCTGGTCGACGTGTTGTTACGCGAGCACGAAGAAGATCTGCGCCGGTTCACCGGCATCGTGGGGTCGGCCAACCACGCCCTCGGGGCGCTCGCCCTGCCACCCGCCCGCCGTGTCCGCAACCGACTGCCCTGGCTCCTCGTGGGCTTCGCCGGCAGCATCCTCGCCGCCGGCGTGATGGCCGGCTTCGAAGCGCGGCTGCAGGCGGAGGTCGCGATCGCGTTCTTCGTGCCCTCGATCGTCTATCTCGCCGATGCGATCGGCACCCAGAGCGAGGCCGTGACGGTGCGCGGCCTTTCGCTCGAGCACGCGCCGCTCGGGCGCCTGCTGTGGGGCGAGCTCGCCACCGGGGCGATACTCGGCGCACTCTTGGGGCTCGCCGTGCTCCCCGCCGCCTTGTGGCTCGGCGCGAGCGCGGGATTGGCCGCCGCGGTCGCGGTGGCGTTGTTCGCGGCCGGTGCCACGGCTTCGGGCATCGGCCTGCTGTTCCCCTGGATCTTGAGCCGACTCGGCCTCGATCCGGCCTACGGCAGCGGGCCGGTCGCGACCGTGGTGCAGGATCTGCTCACGCTTTTGGTCTATTTCGCCTCCGTCGTGGTGTTTGCTTGAAGGGCCGCGGGTTGCCGAGGCGTGCGCCGATCGCCCGATAGGCGGCCTCGACCGTCGCCCGGCCGAAGGTCCGCTCGAGCCGGCGGACCGTGAAATGGCCGTCCGCCACGCTCAGGAAGTGGTCCATGAAGAGGGCGTTGACCGCCGCACCGGCGATCGCCCCCAAGACCGGCACGGCCTGCGCCGCGGCCTTGTCGGTGACGACCACTCCGAACCGGGCGCCGATCGCCCGCAACAGCCCGATCGGCTGCGGCAAGGCCGGCGCGGCCCCGGCCTCGAGGGCGGGCACGCGCGTGAACTGCCAGGCGAGCCCGAGCCGCAGCTCGTAATAGCCGAGCTCGGCGTAATCGTCGGCCCGGGTCCGGCCGCCGAGGGCGAACACTTTGACACAAGCGAGCCGCGTCCTGGGGCTCGCCGGATCCTCGCCCTTGGACCGCGCCACGTCGGCGATCGCCCGCATCATCAGGATCGTCGTGGTGGGCAGCTCGAGGAGGAGGGCGGGCAGGCCGAAGAAACCGCCGAGCGCGCCGCTGGCCGCGGCAGCGAGCCTGTGGCCCGTGGGTCCGCCCCCGTCGAGCGTCGCGGCCGCCAGGTCGTAGGCCCGCACCACCGCCGCCTCGGCCGCCCCGCGCAGGCGGTTCGACCAGTCGGCCGGCAAGAGCCGCAAGATCTGCTCGAGCGGTGTTCCCAGGATGCTCGACAGCTGCGCGGCGAAGCTGGGCCGCTCGAGCGCGAGCCAAGCGCGCTCGAGCTCGGCCAGCGCCTCGGCCGGCAGCGAGGCGACCGGTGGCGAGGCCGGGCGAGGCGCGATCGGAACCGGGACGATCACCAGAGCAGCTTCAGGCTCGCGACCTTCCGTAGCATCGCCTTGGGCAGCACGGCGCGAGCCCGTTCGCCCTTGGCATTGCTCAGGAGGACGACGACTTGGGCCGAGGTCACCGTGCTCACTTCCGCCTGCTCGAAGACGAATTCGTGGCGCCCCTGTGACGTTTCGATGACGATTCGGGCGCTTTCCTGGGGGGCCTGCTCGCTGAGCGCCATGATCCGCGTCTCCTCCGCTGCGAAGTCGCGCCGGTCGCGCGCCGCGACGCCATCATAAGCCGCCCGCACGCGCTTGCGGCCCCGCCGCCGGGCGTGGCATTCCATCGCGCCGCCGGGTCGTGGTGCGCAACCCCGATCGGCATTCGAGGGGAACCGACATGGCGTTCGGATCGCTCAACGGACGCGGCGACGTGGTCGCTACGGCCCTGCTCGTGGGCGTGGCGACCCTGGCACTCGCGCCGGTGCTGTTACCGACCATCGCGCGGGTCGGTCGGCCGATCGCCAAGGCGGCGATCAAGGGGGCGATCCTCGCCTACGAGACGACCCGCGAGACCGTGGCCGAGCTCGCGGAGGTGGCCGAGGACATGCTCGCGGAAGCACGCGCCGAGCTCGCCCGGGAGACCGCCGCCGGCGGCGCTGCTGCGGCCGCGGCGGCATCGGCGGCCGGCGAGGACGCGGCGGATGGCTGAACCGGAGCCGGCGCGGCTCGTCCACCGGCTACCGGGTCGGGTGCGGCTCAAGATCGACGGCAGGCGGGGCGAGCGCGATTGGTTCGATGCAGTGGCGGTCGAGCTCGCGCTCGTGGAAAGCATCCGGGCGGTCGACGCGAACCCGCTCACCGGCAGCCTCCTGATCCGTCACGATGGCCCGCTCGAGCGGCTCCTGGGCGAGCTCGCCGCCCGCGGCTTGATCTGCGTCGCGAATCCGCAGCCATGCGAAATCCCGCTCGCCCTTCGTCTGTCCGAGCGCGCCGAGCGGGTGGATGCGGGGTTGCGACGAGCGACCGCGGGCGAGCTCGACCTCAAGGGCGCCGCACTCCTGGCGCTCCTCCTCCTGGCCGGGGTGCAGGCGCTCCGCGGCCAGCTCGCCGGGCCGGCGGTGAGCTTGTTGTGGTACGCCTCGAGCCTCGCCCGCGGTGGCCGCTGATTACCGAGGCGACGTGTCTTCTGCCCGTCCCGGCCGCTGCTTATTTTGAGCGGAGACGGTCGGGAAAGGGGAAAACCGATGCAGGACGCGAACGAGCCGGTGGCGGGCGCCGGCGAGGCGCCGGCGAGCGACGCCGCGCTCGAGACGGCGGTCGCGGGCGAGCTCGAGAAGGTCGCCAGGAGCGAAGAGGAGATCGCCGAGCTCGTCCGGACGCGGGTCCGGGAGGGGGCGAGGGCCACCGGGCGGGCCGCGGCCGAGGCGCTCGGCATCGCCCGCGACGCGGCGCGCGCGGCCATGGCCGCGGCCGAGGAAGCGGGCGGGCTGCTGATCACGGCGCGCGCCGCGGCCAAGGGCGCGGTCCTGGGCGTGGCCGACGTCGGCGGCGACGTCGCCGGCGCGGCGGCGACGGTTGTACGCGCGGCGATCGAGGCGGCGCAGCGGACCGGCACCGACGTCGCCACGGTGGCGCGGCGGGCGATCGACGGCGCGCTCGATGCCGCCGCGGTAGCCGGTAGCCGGACGGCCGAGATCGCCCGGGCCGCCGCCGCGGCCGGGCTCGAGGCGGTGGGCGGGATCGGCGGGGCCGCGGCGGGCGCGGTCAAGGACCTGTTGGGCACCCTCACCGGCGTGATCCGCTCGGTGAGCGAGCTCGTGCTGCGGCGACCGACGCCGGCCGAGGCGGCGCCGCCGGCTGAGCCCAGAGCGCCGGTCGAGAAGCCGGTCCGCCGGGCAAGGCGGGTGGCGAAAGCCGAGCAAAAGCCGGCCGAGCCGGTCCGCAAGGCGCCGGTGCGTCGGCGCAAGCCGGCGGCCGAAGCCGAGCCGGCCGCCGAGACGTCACCCGCGGCGCCCGCCGCCTCTGCGTCGGACGAAGCAGGGGGGACCGGCTGAGCCCCTCAGCCCGTGGCCAGCGCCTCGACCCGATCGAGCCGCTCCCAGGGCAGGTCGAGGTCGGTGCGGCCGACCTGGCCGTAGGCGGCGAGCCTCGCGAAGAAGCCGCCCGGGTTCCGGACGCTCAGACGGCGCAGGTCGAAGGCGCGGACGATCGCCGCGGGGCGGAAATCGAACACCCGCTCGAGCCGCTGTGCAATCGCTTCTTCGCCGATCCTGCCGGTGCCGAAGGTCTCGACCGCGAGGCTCACCGGCCGAGCGAGGCCGATCGTCCAGGAGAGCTGGACTTCGCAGCTCTCGGCGAGCCCGGTTGCGACCACGTTCTTGGCGGCCCAGCGCGCGGCATAGGCGCCGATCCGGTCGATCCGCGCCGGATCCTTGCCCGAGAGAGCCGCGCCGCTGTGGCGGGCATACTCCCCATAGGTGTCGATGGCGGTCTTGCGGCCGGTCAGCCCGGCATGCCGGGCCGGACCGCCGACCAGGAACGGACCGCCCGGATTGACCAGGATGCGGGTGGCCGGATCCGGTCGCGGCTCGACCTCGGCGAGGCAGGGCTCGATCACCCCCGCCCGCAGAGCCTCGTCGAGCTCGCCCGTAGCGGGTCGCCGGTCGGGGTCGAGGGCCGCGGTCAGGGCGAGGGCGTATATGCGGAAAGGCCGCCGCGCGCGATATTCGACCGCGACCTGGACCTTGCCGTCGGGCATCAGCCAGGGCAGTTCGGCCCGCGCCCGCTCGAGACCTCGGGCGAGCCTGTGGGCGAGGACGATAGGCAGCGGCATGAGCTCGGGGGTCTGCCGGCAGGCGAAGCCGAAGGCGGTCACCTGATGGGTGGCCGGGATCGCCTCGATCCCGGCATCGTCGAGCTCCGTCTCGTCGAGCTCGAGCCGGGCCGCGGTCGTGCTCTCGGCGAGGCTCGTGAGGATCGAGCAGGACGCGGCGTCGAACGCACCGCCCGTATAGCCCGCTTGCGCGATCGTCTCGCGTGCGATGCTCGGCAAGTCGAGCCGTACGGCCGAGGCGAAGCGGCAGGCGAGGAAGAGCGTGCCGGTCGCCACCGCGCATTCGGCCTCGACGCGGGCGAACGGGTCCAGCGCGAGGAAGCGGTCGACGATCGCGTCGCTGATCCGATCGCACAGCTTGTCGGGATGGCCGGCGGTGACCGATTCGGAGGTGAAGACGAAGTCCTGCATCATGACGGCGGACTCCCGTCCGATGACGTGCTCGCGGGCTTGAGGGCGTCGTTCAGGAGGAGCGGCGCGACGCTGCCGCCCGCCACGAGGGCGAGCTCGAGCGGGCCGAGCGGGGCCAGGCCCAGGAGGTTGCGCAGGGGTGGCACGACCAGGGTGGCGAGCTGGAGGGCACCGCTCGCCGGCAGGGCGATCTCGAGCCACCGGTTGCGGGCGAGCGGCGGGCCGCCGGGCAGCACGCTGCGGCGGTCGCTGCGGCAGGCGAGCGCGTGCAGGAGCTGGGCGGTCGTGACGGTGTGGAAGGCGACCGTGCCGGCGATCGGCGAGGCCGGCCCATGGAGCGCGCGGGCCGCGCCCCAGGCGGCGAGTGCTCCGGCGCTGATGACCACGCCTTCGCGGCTGAAGCGGGCGAGCTCGCGGCCGGTGGTGAAGGGCGTGCGCGGATCGCGCGGCGGCCGCTCGAGGACATCGGGCTCGGCGGGCTCGAGGGCCAGCGCCAGAGCCGGCAGGACGTCGGAGACGAGGTTGAGCCACAAGAGTTGGATCGGGTTCACGATCGCACCCGCCCCGACCGCCACGCCCGCCGCGGTGACCGCGATTTCGGAGAGGTTGGTCGACAAGAGATAGCGCACCGCCTTCTTGATGTCGGCGTAGATGGTGCGGCCCTCGGCGACGGCGGTCGCCATGGTCGCGAGCTCGTCGTCGGCGAGTACGACGTCGGCGATCTCGCGCGCCACCTCGGTGCCGCCCTTGCCCATCGCCACCCCGACATCCGCGGCTTTCAAGGCCGGCCCGTCGTTGACCCCGTCGCCGGTCATCGCGACCACGAGGCCCCTGCGCTGCAGGGCCCGGACGATCGCGAGCTTGTGCGATGGGCTCACCCGCGCGAAGACGTGCACACTCGGGGCGAGCGCCTCGAGCATGGCGGGCTCGAGCCGGTCGAGCCGGGTGCTGTCGAGGATCTCGATCTCGTCCTCGCCGGCGAGCGCGAGTTCGCGCGCGATCGCATAGGCCGTGGCACTCTGATCGCCCGTGATCATCACGGTGCGAATGCCGGCTTCGTGGAAGGTGCGGATCAGCTCCTTCATGCCCGGCCGGATCGGGTCGGCGAGCCCCACGAGGCCGAGCCAGACGAGACCCTCGATCGCGGCGGGCTCGCCGGTCGACCGTTCGGCGATCGCGAAGCCCAGGACGCGCAGGCCCTCGGTCGCCATCGATTCGTTCATGGCGAGCGCCCGCCGCCGGCGGTCGGCGTCGAGCGGCACGAGCCCGTCCCGCTCCTGGACCAAGGCACAGCGCTCGAGGACGGCGGCCGGGCTGCCCTTGACGGCGATCAGTCGGCGGTCGCCCGGCAGCGCGTGGACGCTCGCCATCCAGGGCCGCTCCTCGCTCCGCGGCACGAGCCGGAGGAGCGGGCGGGCGTGCCGCAGGCCGTGGACGTCGAGCCCGGCCTCGAGGGCCAGGCGGACGAGGGCCGTCTCGGTCGGCGAGCCGTCGAGGGCGGCTTCGGGCCCGTCGCCGTCGAGCTCGACCTCGCTGCAGAGGGCCGCTACCGCCAAGAGATCGGCCGCGGCAGGTGATCGTGCCCCGGCGGGCCCCAACAGGGAGTCGACGTCGTTGCCGCGCCGATAGGCCGGGCCACAGCCCAGACCGACCGCGCCCACCGCCATGCGGTTCTGGGTCAAGGTCCCGGTCTTGTCGAAGCAGAGCACCTGGACCGAGCCCAGAGTCTCGATCGCGGCGAGCTTACGCACGAGGACACCCTTCTCGCGCATCCGGCCGATCCCGAGTGCCAGGGTGGTGGTGGCCACTGCCGGCAGGCCCTCGGGCAGAGCCGCCACCGCGAGCGAGACCGCGGTCGAGAGCATCGGCAGAAGCCCCAGGCCGCGCAGCAGGCCCATGCCGAAGATCCCGATGCACACACCGGCACTCAGGAGCACGAGCCGGCGGCCGAGATCGTCGAGGCGCTGCTGCAGCGGTGTGGGTGGTGGAGCGACGCTGCCGAGGAGGGCCTGGATCCGGCCGGCCTCGCTCTGCGCACCCGTGGCGACCACGATCGCTCGGCCGGAGCCGCCGGTGACCACGCTGCCGCGATAGACGAGGCAGGTGCGGTCGCCGATCGGCACCATCGGATCGCGCGAGGCCGCGACCCGCTTCCGCACGGGCAGGCTCTCGCCGGTGAGCGTACTCTCGTCGACCGTGAGCCCGTCCTCGGCCACGAGCCGGGCGTCGGCTGCGATCCGCTCGCCGGGCTCGAGCAGCAACAGATCGCCGCGGACGATCTCTTCGGCCGGGACCTGCCGGGCCATGCCGTCGCGGAGGACGGCGGCGGGCCGCGGTTCGCTCGTCTCGAGGCTGGCGATGATCCGCTCGGCGCGGCTCTCGGTGTACCAGCCGATCGTGGCGTTGAGGCCGACCACGCCCAGGATCACGACCGCATCGGCGAGCCCGCCGGTCACCAGTGAGACCGCGGCGGAGACCGCCAAGAGGCCGACCGGCAGGGAGACGAGCTGATCGGCCAGGATGGCGAGCTCGGAGCGGGTGCGTGCCGCCGGCAGGCTGTTGGGGCCGTCGCGGGCGAGCCGGGCGCGCGCTTCGGCGCCGGCGAGGCCACGCTCGGGATCGGTGCCGAGGCGGGCCGCGCACTCTTCGGCCGAGAGCGTGTGCCAGGCCGGGCCCGCGGGCGGGTCGGCGGACACCGGTGCGGCTCGTGCCGGAGGCGCGTCGGCGGCCGCCGCGAGCAGCTGCGGCAGCCGATCGAGCAGCCCCTCGAGCCAGCTGAGAAGCGCGCCGAGATCGAGGTTTCGATGATGCTCGATCAGCAGCGAACCGGTCACCGGGTTGGCACGGACGCGCGCGATCCGCTCGTGGGCCGCGGCCCCGCGCTCGAGCGCGCGGGCCGTGTGGGCGCAGCCCTTGAGGCCCGCGACTTTGACCCGTAACCGGCCAGGCACGGCCGTGTGCACGGGCGTGATGCGGCGCGGGTCGCGGCGGGTCGAGGGCACGGCTCGCTCGGGAGCTCCGGTCGTCACGGGCTTCGGCCGGCCAGCAGGCTAGCCGAGCCGCGCAGCGCCGGCGAGGCGTCGAGCCTTTCGCGCCCGCAGCACGGCCTTCGCTGTTGCCCACTCGGGCTCTTAAACCCTAAATAGAAAAGCTGTCGAGAGCTTTTCGCTGTGGAACGCCAGGGAAGGGCCCGGGGAACGACCTCGGGACGGGAGGCGCTCGATGAGCGTGCCGTGGATCGTGCCGGCTCGGATGCTGCCGGCAGCCGTGGAGGGCGAGGGAGAGCTCCGGCTCGTGCCGACCGCATCGGCGGCCCGAGCCTTCGCCCAGATGGTAGAGGAGTTGCGCGCGCCCGGGGTGTGGGGCGCGCTCTGGGAGCACCAGCCGGGGACCGCCGGCCGGCTCGTGGCCCTGTTCCGCACGCGGCCGCGGCTTCCCGGGCTCGCCGAGGCGGCGCTCTCGGGCTGGGGGCCGCCGGCCGAGCCGATCGGCCGGCTGCGCCGGCTGGAAGGTCGGTCGCTGGCGCTCGGCCCGCTCCTCGAGGCCGAACTCGACCCGGCGCACGGTGCGGCGATCCTGACCCGGCTCGGCGACGGCGAGCCGGTGCGCCTGGACGGACCGCTCGCACCCTTGCGGCGCCGGCTCGGGCAGGAGCTCGCGCGGCTGGCGGGCACCGGCGCCGGGACTGGTACGGGCGGAGGGATTCGAACCCCCGACATCGACGGTGTAAGCGTCGCGCTCTACCCCTGAGCTACGCCCGTGTGACCCGCACGCCCTAGCTGTTCGGGCGAGGTCCGGCAAGCCGAGCCCGAGCTTCGGTACGCCCGCAGATATGGGCGGCGATGGCGGGACCGGCCACCCTGTGACCTTCCTCGTTCCAGTGCCCGCCACACGGTGTCGCGCCCAGAAAACCGTGGACACGGCGACCGGTCCCTTCGGCGTGGGCGCACAACAGGGGCGTCGGCGCGAGATGGTCGACCGCCTCCCGCGCGGCGAAGGCCGCGAGGCGGCGGGCGGCCGCATCGAGATCGCGGACTCCCAGGGCGGTGGCGAAGGCGGCGCGCACGGCCGGTTAGGGATGCACCTCGATACCTGCACCGGAGCTCGCGAGCAGGAAATCGGCGCCGCTTTCGTGCACGCGCGTGGCCAGGCGCGCGAGGATCCGTTCGGTAACCGTCCACGCACGCTGTCAAACGGGAGGCGGCGGCTCGAGGTAGATCCGGTGGTCGAGGCCGGGCTCGAAGCCGGGAGTCCGAGCCCGCACGGCTGCGGTCCGCTCTTCCTCGGCGCGACGCGTCGCCACCTGCCGCTCTCGCTGCGCGCGGGCGGCCGCGAGGAGGAGCTGAACCGAACGCAGATCGGGGCGAGCTCGCAGAAAGCGCGCCCGAGTGCGCTCGTGCGCACCGCGTTGCCGAATCCACGGGCGAACGAGCGGTCGAGGACGAGCTCCCCGTCGCGTTCGACGAAATGCGGTTTGGCGGGGCCCTGCAGTTCGATGCTGTTGTTGCGCACGTCGTTTCCCAAAAAGAACGCGAGGACGACGAGGTCGGAAGAGAACAGGCGCGCCCGCTCTTCGAACATCAAGAGTTCTTGCGTCGTCCCTTATCCGGCCACGCCGAAGTTCAACAACTCGACGATGCGACCCGCGAATGCGGGACAACGCGCGAGTTCCTGCTCGAGGACAGCGCCGACCGTGGCTTCGAGGGGTACTCGTTTCCCTTCCACGTAGGAGTCGCCGAGCAGGGCGATGCGGAAAGCGTTCGGGGGCGCTCGATCCGACGCGGGCGATCGTGCATGCCGAAGGCGTTGAAGCGCACGTAGACCGGGTTTTCCGATCGGTCCCAGCCCTCGGCACGCGGGATCGGGACTTCGTCCAGCACCGCATCGGGTCGATAGAAGACGGGCCAGGAAAGCCCGAGCAGGCGAGCGGCTCCCTCGAAGAGAAGGAGCGAGACCAGGAGGCTCGGGAGGAGCAGGGCGAGGTCGAGGCTTCGGCGGGACACCGGCAGGGAACTAGCCGGGCGACGCGGCGGCGCCAAGGCGTGCGATTGACAGGTAGCGGATCGCCGCCTACATGCCGCCGGACCGCAGGGGGACGTAGCTCAGCTGGTCAGAGCGCCGGCCTGTCACGCCGGAGGTCGCGGGTTCAAGTCCCGTCGTCCTCGCCATCCCGCGGTCGAGACCCCTGCCAACGCCGCTTGCCTACGCTGCTTTCGGTCGCGGCCCGCACGGCTTGGCTTTCGCGCCGCACAAGCCTAAGGTCCGCGCCGCGCCGATCCGGGCGGTGGCCGACGAGCGCGAGGGCGCCAACGAGGGCGAGAGCGGATGAACGGCTATCTGGCCGAGTACCTGCCGATCCTGGTCTTCCTCGGGATCGCGGTGGGCCTGGCGGTGGTGATCGTGCTGGCCTCGCTCCTGGTCGCACCCCAGCATCCCGACCGCGAGAAGCTCTCGGCCTACGAGTGCGGTTTCGCGCCTTTCGGCGACGCCCGCCAGCGCTTCGACGTGCGCTTCTACCTGGTCGCCATCCTCTTCATCATCTTCGACCTCGAGGTGGCCTTCCTGTTCCCCTGGGCGGTGGCGCTGGGCGACATCGGCCCGTTCGGCTTCTGGTCGATGGTGCTCTTCCTTGCCGTCTTGACCGTCGGTTTCATCTACGAATGGCAGAAGGGTGCCCTCGAGTGGGAGTGAGCATGAGCACCGACGCCGCCCTCGCCGCCCGGCCACGCATCGATCCCTTCTTCGAAGGCGTCGAGGCCGAGGTCCGCGACAAGGGCTTCCTCGTCGCCAAGCTCGACGAGCTCGTGGGCTGGGCCCGCTCGGGCTCGCTCTGGCCCATGACCTTCGGCCTCGCCTGCTGTGCCGTCGAGATGATGCACGCGGCGGCCTCGCGCTACGATCTCGACCGCTTCGGCCTCGTCTTCCGACCCAGTCCCCGCCAGTCGGACGTGATGATCGTGGCCGGCACGCTCTGCAACAAGATGGCGCCCGCGCTGCGCAAGGTCTACGACCAGATGGCCGAGCCCCGCTACGTCATCTCGATGGGATCCTGCGCCAACGGTGGTGGCTATTACCACTACAGCTACTCGGTGGTGCGCGGCTGCGACCGCATCGTCCCGGTCGACGTCTACGTGCCCGGCTGTCCGCCGACGGCCGAGGCCCTGGTCTACGGAATTTTCCTGCTGCAGCGGAAGATCCGTCGCACGGCGACGATCCTGCGCTGAGGGGAGGGCGGATGCCGGTCGAGAGCCTGACCGAGCGCGAAGCCGCGCTCAGGGACCTCTTGAGCCTGATCGAGCCGGTCTTGGGCGACCATCTGCTCGCCGCCCGGATCGCTCGCGGCGAGCTCACGATCACCGTGCCGGCCGCCGCGATCCGCCGGGTGCTCGCCTTCTTGCGCGACGATCCGAACATGCTCTTCAAGGAGCTGGTCGATCTCTGCGGCGTGGATTACCCGGAGCGCGAGCGGCGCTTCGAGGTCGTCTATCACCTGCTCTCGCTCAAGAACAACCAGCGCATCCGCGTCAAGGTGGAAACCGACGAGAGCACCCCGGTGCCCTCGGTCGTCGAGCTGTTTTCCACCGCTGGCTGGTTCGAGCGCGAGGCCTGGGACATGTACGGCATCTACTTCGCCGACCATCCCGACCTGCGCCGGATCCTGACCGACTACGGCTTCGAGGGCCATCCCTTGCGCAAGGACTTTCCGCTGACTGGCCATGTCGAGCTGCGCTACGACGACGAGCAGAAGCGGGTGGTCTACGAGCCGGTCAAGCTCCGCCAGGACTTCCGCACTTTCGACTTCCTGAGCCCCTGGGAGGGCGGAGGCGGCGTGCTGCCGGGCGACGAGAAGGCGACACGCTGAGCGGCTGCGGCGCGTCGCCGCGTGCGGAGCGGCTTGCGGTAGGGCCGCTGCCGGCCGATGCAGCCCGCCGGGGGCGCTCTCGAGGAGGATGACGATCGGCCATGGCCGAGACCAGGCTCGAGACCTTCGCGATCAATTTCGGCCCGCAGCACCCCGCCGCGCACGGCGTGCTCCGCCTCGTTCTCGAGATGGACGGCGAGGTGGTGGAGCGGGCCGACCCGCACATCGGCCTGTTGCACCGCGGCACCGAGAAGCTGATCGAGTACCGCCCCTACCTGCAGAACATCCCCTATTTCGACCGTCTCGACTATTGCTCGATGCTCTGCCAAGAGCACGCCTACGTGCTCGCGGTCGAGCGGCTCCTGGGCTGCGAGGTGCCCATCCGCGCCCAGTACATCCGTGTGCTGTTCGACGAGATCACCCGCATCCTCAACCATCTCCTCAACGTGACGACGATGGCGCTGGACGTGGGCGCCATGACACCGCTCCTTTGGATGTTCGAGGAGCGCGAGAAGCTCATGGGCTTCTACGAGGCGGTCTCGGGCGCGCGCATGCACGCCAATTACTACCGCTTCGGCGGTGTGGCGCGCGACCTGCCGGACGGCCTCGAGGAGCGGATCGCTGCCTGGATCGACCAGTTCGTTCCCAAGCTCGACGACATGGACGAACTCTTGACCGAGAACCGCATCTTCAAGCAGCGGACGGTCGACATCGGCAAGGTCGAGGCCAAGGACGCGCTCGACTGGGGCTTCAGCGGGCCGATGCTGCGCGCCTCGGGAATCCCTTGGGATCTCCGCAAAGCGCAACCGTACGAGGTCTACGACCGGATGGATTTCCTGATCCCGGTCGGTAAGAACGGCGACTGTTACGATCGCTATCTCGTGCGGATGGCCGAGATCCGCGAATCGTTGAAGATCATGCGCCAGTGCCTCGCGCAGATGCCGGAAGGGCCGGTCCGCGTCCAGGACCAGAAGATCACCCCGCCGCCCCGAGCCCTCATGAAGAGCTCGATGGAGGCGCTGATCCACCACTTCAAGCTCTACACCGAGGGCGTGCGGGTGCCGGAGGGCGAGGTCTACGCCGCGGTCGAAAGCGGCAAGGGCGAGTTCGGGGTCTATTTGGTCTCGGACGGCACCAACCGGCCCTATCGCTGCAAGATCCGCTCACCCGGCTACGTTCACCTCCAGGCCCTCGACTTCATGAGCAAGGGCCATCAGCTCGCCGACGTGGTGGCGATCATCGGCTCGCTCGACATCGTTTTCGGGGAGATCGACCGATGAGCGGGCCTTCGCTCGGGCCGAAGCAGCCCTACGGTGCCATGGCGCCGGATGTCGCGACTTTCGCCTTCACGGCCGAGAACCTCGAGGAGGCGAAGCGGATTCTCGCTCGCTACCCCGCGGGCCGGCAGGCGAGCGCCGTGCTACCGCTCCTCCACCTCGCCCAGGCCCAGCACGGCGGCTGGTTGCCCAAGGCGGCGCTCGACTATGTGGCGGACTTTCTCGGCATGGCCCGGATTCGGGTCTACGAGGTCGCCACTTTCTACGACATGTTCAACATCGAGCCCGTGGGGCGCGTGCAGGTGCGGGTGTGCACCACCACCCCCTGCTGGCTGTGCGGCTCGGACGCGGTGCTCCGGGCGGCTCGCGAAGTGCTGGGCTGCGAGCCCGGCCAGAGCTCGCCCGACGGCCGCTTCTTCTTGCGCGAGTTCGAATGCCTGGGCGCTTGCGCCAACGCGCCGGTGCTGTGGATCGACGACCATTTCTACGAAGATCTCACGTACGAGACCGCCAGAGCGGTGCTCGAGGCCGTCGTGCGGGGGGAGCGACCGAAGCCGGGGCCGCAATCGGGTCGCAAGGGCTCGATGCCGGCGGGCGGCAAGACCACCCTGTTCGAAGTGGGCGAGTGATGCTGCACGATCGCGACCGGATCTTCACCAATCTCTACGGCGAGCGGCCCTGGAACCTCGAGGCCGCCCGCCGGCGCGGCGACTGGGACGGCACCAAGGACATCATTCTCAAGGGCCGCGATTGGCTCGTCAACGAGATGAAGGTTTCGGGGCTCCGCGGTCGGGGCGGCGCCGGCTTCCCGACCGGCCTCAAATGGTCCTTCATGCCCAAGCAGGCCGACGGGCCCGTCTATCTCGTAGTCAACGCCGACGAATCCGAGCCCGGCACCTGCAAGGACCGGGAAATCATCCGCAACGAGCCGCACAAGCTGATCGAGGGCTGCCTTCTGGCCGGGGCGGCGATGGGCTGCACCGCGGGCTACATCTACATCCGCGGCGAGTTCGTGCAGGAGGCGAAGATCCTCCAGGCGGCGATCGACGAGGCCTACGCGGCCGGGCTCCTCGGCAAGAACGCCTGCGGCTCGGGCTACGATTTCGAGCTCTACCTGCACCGCGGCGCCGGCGCCTACATTTGCGGCGAGGAGACGGGGCTCCTCGAGAGCCTCGAGGGCAAGAAGGGCCAGCCGCGCCTCAAGCCTCCCTTCCCGGCCGCGGTCGGCCTCTACGGCCGGCCGACAACGGTCAACAATGTCGAGACGATCGCGGTGGCACCCACGATCTTCCGCCGCGGCGCCGCCTGGTTCGCAGGTCTCGGCCGGCCCAACAACACGGGTACCAAGATCTTCTGCATCTCGGGCCACGTGAACCGGCCGTGCACGGTCGAAGAGGAGATGGGCATCCCCCTGAAGACCCTGCTCGAGAAGCACGCGGGCGGGGTCCGGGGCGGTTGGGACAATCTCTTGGCCGTCATCCCGGGCGGCAGCTCCGTGCCGCTCATCCCCAAGGAGATCTGCGACACGGTCAGAATGGACTTCGATTCCTTGCGCGAAGTCCAGTCGGGGCTCGGTACGGCCGGCGTGATCGTCATGGACCGCTCGACCGACATCGTGAAGGCGATCGCCCGGCTGTCGCGCTTCTACATGCACGAATCCTGTGGTCAGTGTACGCCCTGCCGCGAGGGCACCGGTTGGCTCTGGCGGATGATGGAGCGGATGGCCGAGGGCGAGGCGGAGCTCGCCGAGATCGACCAGCTGCTCGACGTCACCAAGGAGATCGAGGGCCACACGATCTGCGCCCTCGGCGACGCCGCGGCCTGGCCGGTCCAGGGCCTCATTCGGCATTTCCGCGGCGAGCTCGAGCGGCGCATCCGCGACCGCAAGCTCCTCGCCCGGCAGGCGGCCTGAGGAGGCGGGTATGCCCAAGCTCACGATCGACGGGCAGCTCGTCGAGGTCCCGCCGGGCTCGACCGTGCTGCAGGCCTGCGAGGCGGCGGGCCGCGAGATCCCGGTCTTCTGCTTCCACCCGCGCCTCAACATCGCCGGCAATTGCCGGATGTGCCTGGTCGAAGTCGAGAAGATGCCGAAGCCGCAGGCCTCCTGTGCCTTGCCGGCGGCCGACGGCATGGTGGTCCACACCAACAGCCCGACCGTACACAAGGCCAGGAAAGGTGTGCTCGAGCTCCTGTTGATCAACCACCCGCTCGATTGCCCGATCTGCGATCAGGGTGGCGAGTGCGACCTCCAGGACCTCACGCTCTTCTACGGCCCGGACAAGAGCCGCTTCAAGGAGAACAAGCGGCCGGTCGCCGACAAATATCTCGGGCCTCTGATCTCCACGCACATGACGCGCTGCATCCACTGCACGCGCTGTATCCGGTTCTTGAACGAGATCGCGGGCGTGGAGGAGCTCGGCGCCGTCCACCGCGGCGAGCACATGGAGATCACGACCTGGGTCGAGGCGGCCTTGAGCTCGGAACTTCAGGGCAACATCATCGACCTCTGTCCGGTCGGTGCCCTCAACTCCAAGCCCTACGAGTACCGGGCTCGTACCTGGGAGCTCAAAAAGACCGAATCGATCGACGTCTTGGACGCGGTCGGCTCTTCGATCCGGATCGACAGTCGCGGCAACGAGGTCATGCGGATCCTGCCGCGGCTCCACGAGGACGTTAACGAGGAGTGGCTCGCCGACAAGAGCCGCTTCGCCTACGACGGTCTCAAGAAGCGGCGGCTCGACGTGCCCATGGTCCGCCGCGACGGGAAGCTCGAGCCGGTCGACTGGAAGACGGCACTCGCCGCGGTGGCCGAGCGCGCCCGCGGCCTCGCAGCCGATCGGATCGCCTTCCTCGTGGGCGATCAGGCCGATTGCGAGACCATGGTGCTCGTCAAGGAGCTCGCCGCCCGGCTCGGCACGCCGCATCTCGACTGCCGGCAGGACGGTGCGCCGCTCGAGACCACGCCACGCGCGCAGTATCTCTTCAACACCACGATCGCCGGCATCGAGCAGGCCGACCTCTGCCTCCTGGTCGGCACCAATCCGCGCTGGGAAGCGCCGCTCGTCAACGCCCGCATCCGCAAGCGCTGGCGGCGGGGCGGCTTCGTCGTGGCGCGGATCGGTGCACTCTTCGACCTCACCTACCCGGTCCAGGACCTGGGTGCGGGACCCGCGACCCTCGAAGAGCTCGCGAACGGCCGCCACTCCTTCGCCGAGCGGCTGGCCTCGGTCGAGCGGCCCATGCTGATCCTGGGCACGGGGGCGATCGCCCGGCCGGACGGTGCGGCGGTGCTGGCCCTCGCCCATCGCCTGGCCGAGAACGCCCGGCTCGTGCGCGAGGGCTGGAACGGCTTCAACCTCCTGCACACCGCGGCCGCCCGGGTCGGCGGTCTCGAGCTCGGCCTCGTGCCGGGTCGGGGCGGCCGCGATCTGGCCGGCATTCTCGACGGCATCGAGCGGGGGGAGATCGAGCTCGTCTTCGCGATCGGGGTCGACGAGATCGACCCCAAGCGGCTCGAGAAGGCTTTCGTCGTCTATCTCGGTACCCACGGCGATCGGACCGCGCCGATCGCGAGCGTGATCCTGCCGGGCGCGGCCTATACCGAGAAGAACGCCACCTGGGTCAATCTCGAGGGGCGGCCGCAGCGCGGCCGGCTCGCCGTCTTCCCGCCCGGCGAAGCCAAGGAGGACTGGCGGATCCTGCGCGCGCTCTCCGAGGCCATGGGTGCGCTCGTGCCGCTCGATACGCTCGCCCGTGTACGCGAGCGGATGGCCGAACTCGCCCCGCAGCTTGCCGAGCCGGACCGGATCCGGCGGGCGGAATGGGGAAGTTTCGGCCGGCCCGGGCCGGTCGATCCCGCACCCTTCGTCTCGCCGGTCCGCGACTATTGGCGGACCTGCCCGATCAGCCGTGCTTCCGCGGTGATGGCCGAATGCAGCGCGCTCGCGGCCGCGCGCGACCGAGCGGCGACCGGTACCCATGGTTGACGCTTTCAGCACCACGATCTGGCCGGTGACCGTCCTGGTCTTCCAGATCCTGCTCGTCGTCGTGCCGCTCTTGCTCGCGGTGGCCTACCTCACCTACGCGGAGCGGAAGATCATCGCGGCCATGCAGCTGCGCCAGGGACCGATGACCGTCGGCCCCTACGGTCTCCTCCAACCCCTCGCCGATGGCCTCAAGCTGTTTCTCAAGGAAACGGTCATCCCGACCGGCGCCAACAAGGTCGTCTTCGTCCTGGCGCCCATGATCACCTTCATCCTGGCGTTGATCGGCTGGGCCGTGATCCCGTTCGGTAACGGCATCGTCTTGGCGGACATCAATGTGGGGGTGCTCTATCTCTTCGCGGTGAGCTCGCTCGGCGTCTACGGCATCATCATGGCCGGGTGGGCCTCGAACTCGCGCTACGCCTTTCTCGGTGCGCTCCGCTCCTCGGCCCAGATGGTCTCGTACGAGATCGCGATCGGGCTGATCATCATCTCCGTTCTGATCAGCGCCGGCTCCTTGAACCTGTCGGCGATCGTTCGCGCCCAGGCCGAGCAGGGCTGGTACGTCTTCTGGCACTTCCCCATGTTCTTGATCTTCCTGGTCGCGATCCTGGCCGAGACCAACCGGCATCCGTTCGATCTGCCGGAAGATGAGGCCTCGCTGGTCACGGGCTACAACGTCGAGTACAGCTCGATGACCTTCGCCCTCTTCTTCCTGGGCGAATACGCCAACATGATCCTCATGAGCGCGATCGCGAGCGTGCTCTTCCTGGGCGGCTGGCTGCCACCGCTTCCGATCTGGCCCCTCACCTGGATCCCGGGGCCGCTCTGGCTGATCCTCAAGATCTGCCTCGTGCTGTTCGTGTTCATCTGGGCGCGGGCGACCCTGCCGCGCTACCGCTACGACCAGCTCATGCGCTTGGGGTGGAAGGTGTTGTTGCCGCTCTCGCTCGGCTGGGTGGTGCTCACCGCCGGGGTCGTGCTGGCCTTCGACCTGGCACAGGGCGGGGCCGGCTGAGGAGGAAGGAAATGGCGACGCTCGACCGGGTGGCACGGACGGTCCTCTGGCAGGAGCTCGTCAAGGGCTTCGCCATGACCTTCCGCTACATGTTCAAGCGCAAGGTCACCCTCAACTATCCCTACGAGCGCGGCCCGCTCTCGCCCCGCTTCCGTGGCGAGCACGCGCTGCGCCGCTATCCCAACGGCGAGGAGCGCTGCATCGCCTGCAAGCTCTGCGAGGCGATCTGCCCCGCCCAGGCCATCACGATCGAGAGCGAGCCCCGGGCCGACGGCAGCCGGCGCACGACCCGCTACGACATCGATATGACCAAATGCATCTATTGCGGCTTCTGCGAGGAAGCCTGCCCGGTCGATGCGATCGTCGAGGGCCCGAACGACGCCTTCGCCGCCGAGACCCGGGCCGAACTCTTCTACACCAAGGAGAAGCTCCTCGCGAACGGCGAGCGCTGGGAGCGCGAGATCGCCGCCAACCTCGAGCGCGACGCGCCGTACCGCTGAGCCGGGGGAGGAGGCCTTGACCGTCGAGCTTTTCGTCTTCTGGCTGCTCGCCCTCGTGGCCGTGGGCTCCGCGGTCATGGTGATTGGTGCCCGCAACCCGGTCCACTCGGTACTGTTCTTGATCCTCTGCTTCTTCAATGCGGCCGGCCTGTTCGTCCTGATCGGCGCCGAGTTCCTGGCGATGGTGCTCGTCGTCGTCTACGTGGGTGCGGTGGCAGTGCTATTCATGTTCGTGGTGATGATGTTGGATATCAACTTCGTGCGTCTGCGCGAGGGCTTCATAAACTATTTGCCGGTTGGAGCGCTGGTCGGGCTCGTGCTGTTGGCCGAGCTCATCCTGGTCGGCGGCAGCTGGGCGCTCCGCGAGCCGGTCGCGGCGGGTGCTTCCACGCTCGAGGGCATGGACAACACTCGAGCACTCGGCCGATTGCTCTACACCGAGCATTTCCTCGTCTTCCAGATCGCGGGCGTCGTGCTCCTGGTCGCCATCATCGGCGCGATCGCGCTCACGTTGCGCGAGCGGGTCGGCGTCAAGCGCCAGGACATCGCCCGCCAGGTCCACCGCAGGCCCGCCGAGACCCTGGTCCTCGAGCGGGTCGAGCCGGGCAAGGGGGTGTGATGGGCGCGATCCCGCTCGGCCACTATTCGACGCTGGCCGCCACGCTCTTCACGATCGGCGTGTTCGGGATCTTCTTGAACCGTAAGAACGTAATCGTCATCTTGATGTCGATCGAGCTGATCCTCCTGGCCGTCAACATCAACTTCGTAGCGTTCAGCGTGGCGCTCGGCGATCTCGCGGGCCAGGTGTTCGCCATGTTCGTCTTGACCGTGGCGGCGGCGGAGGCGGCTATCGGGCTCGCCATCGTCGTCGTCTACTTCCGCAACCGCGGCAGTATCGAGGTCGAGGACATCAACCTGATGCGGGGCTGAGGCGTCGTGCTGCATCTGATCCTGGTCTTCAGCCCTGCGCTCGGTGCGCTCTTGGCCGGCCTGTTCGGCCGCCGGCTCGGCGACCGCGGCGCCCAGCTCGTCACCTGTGGCCTCATGGTCGTCTCGGCGACCTGCTCGGTGATCGGTCTCTTTCTCTACCTGGGTGATCCGGCCTTCAAGGTGCCCGTGCTGCGCTGGGTCGATGTCGGCGGCCTGGAGGTCGACTGGGCGCTCCGCGTCGACACGCTCTCCACGGTCATGATGTTCGTGGTGAGCTTCGTCTCCTGTTTCATCCATATCTATTCGATCGGTTACATGGCGCACGATCCGAGTGTGCCGCGCTTCATGAGCTATCTCTCGCTCTTCACCTTCATGATGTTGATGCTGGTGACGAGCGACAATCTCCTGCAGCTCTATTTCGGCTGGGAGGGCGTAGGCGTCGCCTCCTACCTCCTGATCGGCTTCTGGTACACCCGGCCCTCGGCCTGTGCGGCCGCGATCAAGGCCTTCATCGTCAACCGGGTGGGCGATTTCGGCCTGGCCCTGGGCGTGGCCCTCTGCTTCCTGCTCTTCGACAGCATCCAATACGACGTGATCTTCACCGAGGCGGGCGCCCACGCCGGCAAGACCGTCACCGTGTTCGGCATCACGGCGGACGCGCTCACCCTTGTGGCGCTCCTGCTCTTCGTCGGTGCCATGGGCAAATCCGCCCAGCTCGGCCTGCACACCTGGCTGCCGGATGCGATGGAGGGCCCGACCCCGGTCTCGGCGCTCATCCACGCGGCCACCATGGTCACGGCCGGGGTCTTCCTCGTCGCCCGTTTCTCGCCGGTCTACGAGCTCGCGCCCACGGCACTCGCGGTCGTCACGGTCGTGGGCGCTTCGACCGCCTTCTTCGCCGCCACGGTCGGTCTCACCCAGTTCGACATCAAACGGGTGATCGCTTATTCGACCTGCTCGCAGCTCGGCTACATGTTCTTCGCCTGCGGCGTCGGGGCGTATGCCGCCGGCATCTTCCATCTGATGACGCACGCTTTCTTCAAAGCACTTCTGTTCTTGGGGGCCGGTTCGGTGATCCACGCCATGTCCGACGAGCAGGACATGCGGCGGATGGGCGGGCTCGCCGACAAGATCAAGATCACCTGGGCGATGATGTGGATCGGCACGCTCGCGCTCGTGGGCTTCCCGGGTACCGCCGGCTTCTTCTCGAAGGACGCCATCCTCGAGGCAGCTTGGGCCTCGCACAACGCCTTCCACCTCTACGCCTTCTGGCTCGGCCTTCTGGCTGCCGTCCTGACCGCCTTCTACTCGGGAAGGCTGATGTTCATGACCTTCTACGGTGAGCCGCGGGCCGACCACCATGTGATGGAGCACGTCCACGAGAGCCCGCCCGTCATGACCGTGCCGCTCGGGGTGCTGGCGCTCGGGGCACTCTTCGCGGGCTGGCTCGGCAAGGGCATGCTCGACGCCGAGGGTGCCTGGTGGGGCGGGGCGATCCTCACGGGGCCCGACAATCACGTGCTGCACGCGATGCACGAGGTGCCTTTCCTCGTGAAGCTCGCCCCCACCCTCGCCATGGCCACGGGCCTCGGCCTCTCCTGGCTCTTCTACGTGAAGAGTCCCGATCTGCCCGAGCGGACCGTCGCGGCCCTGCGGCCCCTGCACACCTTCCTCTTCAACAAATGGTATTTCGACGAGCTCTACGACCGTCTCTTCGTCCGCCCGGCGCTCGCTCTCGGCAGGATCTTCTGGCAGGGTGGCGATGTCGGTATCATCGATCGCTTCGGGCCGGACGGGGTGGCGCGCACGGCGCTCGCCGGTGGTGCGCGCACGGTCCAGCTGCAGACCGGCTATCTCTACCATTACGCCTTTGCCATGCTGATCGGCGTGGTGCTGCTCGTCGGTCTCTACCTGTTCCTGCTCGGAGGCTGAGCCGATGAGCGACTGGCCGCTTCTCTCTCTCACGACCTTCCTGCCGCTCGTGGGCGTCGCCTTCATCCTGTTCGTCCGCGGCGAGGAGGCGATCGTCGCCCAGAACGCGCGTGCGGTGGCGCTCTGGACGGCGCTCGCGACCTTCGTCCTCTCGCTCATGATCTGGGCCAATTTCGACCCGGTCCAGGGCGGCTATCAGCTCGTCGAGCAGGCGAGCTGGCTCGAGCCGCTCGGCATCCGCTACCACATGGGCGTGGACGGCATCTCGCTCTGGCTCGTCCTCCTCTCCACCCTCCTCACGGTTGTCGTCGTCGTCGGCTCCTGGTTCTCGGTCGAGCAGCGCGTCAAGGAGTACATGATCACCTTCCTGATCATGGACACCCTCATGGTCGGGACGTTCTGCGCCCTCGATATCGTCCTCTTCTATATTTTCTTTGAGGGCATCCTGATTCCGATGTATCTGATCATCGGGATCTGGGGCGGGCCGCGGCGGATCTACTCGGCCTTCAAGTTCTTCCTCTACACCCTCGCGGGCTCCGTGCTCTTCCTCGTGGCGATCGTCGTCATGGTCCGCGAGGCCGGCACCACCTCGATCCCCGAGCTCACCCGGCACGACTTCCCGGTGGCGATGCAGACCTGGCTCTGGCTCGCGCTCTTCGCCTCCTTCGCCGTGAAAGTGCCGATGTGGCCCTTGCACACCTGGCTGCCCGACGCCCATGTCGAGGCGCCGACCGCCGGCTCGGTCCTGCTCGCGGGTGTGCTCTTGAAGCTCGGTGGCTACGGCTTCCTTCGCTTTTCCCTGCCCATGCTGCCCGAGGCCTCGGCCTTCTTCGCTCCGCTCGTCTTCGCCCTCTCGATCGTGGCGATCGTCTACACCTCGCTCGTTGCGCTCGTGCAGACCGACATGAAGAAGCTGATCGCCTACAGCTCGGTCGCCCACATGGGCATCGTCACGATCGGCTGCTTCACCGCCAACGCGCTCGGCCTCACCGGCGCGATCGTCCAGATGTTGAGCCACGGCCTCGTGAGCGCGGCCCTCTTCATGGTCGTTGGGGTCGTTTACGACCGGATCCATTCGCGCGAGATCGCCGCCTATGGCGGCCTCGCCGAACGGATGCCGGTCTATGCCACCCTTTTCATGCTCTTCATGCTGGCTTCGGTGGGCCTGCCCGGCACCTCGGGCTTCGTGGGCGAGATCCTGGTGATCGTCGGCATCTTCGCGATCACGCCCGAGAGCCCGGCGATCCCGGCCTCGGGCTCCTTGGTGGCGCTCCTGGCCGCCACCGGCATGGTGCTCGGCGCCGCCTACATGCTCTGGCTCTATCGCCGGGTCGTCTTCGGCGCCCTCGAGAAGAGCGCGCTCGCCGGCATCAAGGACCTGCGAGCCAACGAGGTGCTGGCCTTCGCGCCGCTCGTCCTCCTCGTCCTCCTCATGGGGATCTACCCCTCCTTCTTCACCGATCCCATGGCCGCCTCGGTCGACCGGGTGCTGGCGGAGATCGGTGCCACCGGCCCCGGCCGGCTCGCCCTCCAGCTCCGTTGAGGCGGCCCCATGCCCTCGAGCCCGCTCCCCGACCTCGTGCCGCTCCTGCCCCAGCTCTTCCTGCTCGCCTCCGGCCTCGTGCTCCTCGTCGTCGGAGCGCTCCGCGAACGGGACGGGGCCAGCCGGGTCGTGGCCCCGCTCGCGGTCCTCACTCTCCTCGTCGCCGCGGCGATCGCGGGCGTGCTGGACCGCACGCCGCGGACCCTGCTCGGCGGCCATTTCCGTTTCGACGCCATGGCCGCCTTCCTCGAGGTCCTCGTCCTGGTCGGCGCCGCCGCGAGCATCCTCTTGGCCGATACCTACCAGGAGGACGAGCGGATCGACCGTTTCGAGCTGCCGCTCCTCGCCCTCTTCGCCGGGCTCGGCATGAGCCTCATGGTGCGTGCCGACTCGCTCCTCGGCCTCTACATGGCCCTCGAGCTGCAGAGCCTCCCGCTCTACGTCATGGCCGCCTTCCAGCGCGACCAGCTCCGCTCGACCGAGGCCGGCCTCAAATATTTCGTGCTCGGCGCGCTGGCCTCGGGCATGCTGCTTTACGGCTGCTCGCTGGTCTACGGCTTCACGGGCACGCTCGCCTTCGCCACGCTCGCCGAAGGCTTCGGGCCGGGTAGTGCGGGTGGGGTGCCGACCGGCGCCGTCGTGGGCCTCGTCTTCGTGATCGCGGGCCTCGCCTTCAAGCTCGCCGCGGTGCCCTTCCACATGTGGACGCCCGACGTGTACGAGGGCGCGCCCACCTCGGTCACTGCCTTCCTCGCCGCCGCGCCCAAGGTCGCGGCGGTCGGCCTCACGCTCCGCCTCCTCATGGGGCCGATGGCCGATTGGGCCGCGCAATGGCAGCAGGTCGTGGCGTTGGTGGCACTCGCGTCCATGCTGCTCGGCTCGCTGGCCGGCCTCGTCCAGAGCAACATCAAGCGGCTCATGGCTTATTCGGGCATCGCCAATATCGGCTTCGCGCTCGTCGGCGTGGCGGCGGGAACGCGTGAGGGGGTCGAGGCGGCCCTCGTCTACATGGCCATCTATCTCGCCATGACGCTCGGCACCTTCGGCTGCATCCTCGCGATGCGCCGGCAGGGTACGTATGTCGAGCGGATCGAGGAGCTCGCCGGGCTCTCCACCCGCCACCCGCTCATGGCCGCCGGCCTCGCGATCTTCATGTTCTCGCTCGCCGGCATCCCGCCGCTCGCCGGCTTCTTCGGCAAATATTTCGTCTTCCTGGCCGCGGTCCGGGCCGAGCTCACCTGGCTCGCGGTTCTGGGGCTGCTCGCGAGCGTGGTCGGCGCCTATTATTATTTGCGGATCGTCAAGCTCGTCTATTTCGATCCCCCGGGCGAGCCCTTCGACGTGCCGACCGCAACCGGCCTTCGCCTCGTGACCGCGCTTTCGGCGATCGCGATCCTGGGCTTCGTGGTCCTCCCCGGACCGCTTTTCGAGGCCGCGGCCGGTGCGGCCTCGAGCCTGGCGTCTTCGGCCGTGGCCGTGCCCGGGCGATGACGGGCGCGCCCGTCCTCCGCTTCCGCCTCGAGCGGCACGCCTCTCTCCCGAGCACCAACGATCGCGCCCGCACGGCCGCCGAGCTCGGCGAGCCGGAGGGCTTGTGGATCCTGGCCGAGGAGCAGACCGCCGGGCGCGGCCGGCTGGGGCGGAGCTGGCGGTCGCCGCGCGGCAATTTCCACGGCTCGCTCCTGCTCCGACCGGACCGCCCGCTCGCCGAATGCGCCACCCTCTCGCTCGTGGCGGCACTCGCCGTGGCCGAGGCGATCGAAGCGCTCACCGCGGGCCGCCTTCGACCCCGGGTCAAATGGCCGAACGACGTGCTCGTGGGCCGCGCCAAGCTCGCCGGCATCCTGCCGGAGGCGATCGGCGGCGCGGACGGACGTTGCGATGCCCTGATCCTCGGCATCGGTGTCAACCTCGCGCACCATCCCGTGGATCTGGACCGGCCCGCGACCTCGCTTACCGGCCTCGAAGAGCCAGCACCCGGCATCGAGGCCTTCCTCGAAGTGCTCTGCGGCCCGCTCGAAGCCCGCTACGCCCGCTGGCGCGAGGGTGGCTTCGCGGCTCTGCGCGAGGCCTGGCTCGCCCGGGCCGTGGGGATCGGCGAGCCGGTCCGGCTCGTGGTCGGTGGGGCGGCCCACGAAGGCCGGCTCGCCGATCTCGGCCGTGACGGCTCGATCCTGCTCGAGAGCCCGACGGGGTGCCTCGAGCGGTTCGGCACGGGAGAGCTGTTTCTCGATCCGCCGCCCGGCGCGGGAGCGGAGGGGGTCGAGGCGGCCTTCGCAATTGCAGCGGAGTCTTCAAGCCGAGGCGCCGGCCGGCTATGAGGACGCGCCCGGCCGCCGCCGGGGCGGAGCTCTCGACCATGCTGCTCGCGATCGACGTCGGCAACACCAACACGGTCTTCGCACTCTACCGCGAGCGCGAGCAGGTCGGGCAATGGCGCCTCTCGACCAACCGCGAGCGGACCAGCGAGGAATACGCTGCGCTTCTGATCCAGCTCATGGGGCTCGAGGGCTTCGGACCGGACGAGGTCGGGGCGGTGGTGATTGCCTCGGTGGTGCCGCCCGCGGTCCTGCCGCTGCGGCGCATGAGCCGCGACTTCTTCGCCTGCGAGGCGTTCGTGGTGGGCGAGGATCTCGACTATCCGATTCGTATCGACCTCGAGAACCCGACCGAAGTCGGCGCCGACCGGGTGGTGAACGCGGTGGCGGCACTCGCCCGCTACGACCCGCCGCTCGTGATCGTCGATTTCGGCACCGCCACCACGTTCGACGTGGTCGACCGGGAGGGCACCTATCGCGGTGGGGCCATCGCCCCGGGCATCAATCTGTCGATCGACGCGCTCGCCCGCGCCGCTGCCAAGCTGCCGCGGATCGCGATCGAGCCGCCCGAGCGGGTGATCGGCCGCTCGACGATCCAGGCCATGCAGTCGGGCATTTTCTGGGGCTATGTCGGCCTCATCGAGGGGCTCGTGCGGCGCATCGTCGAGGAGCACGGCGGGCCCATGACCGTGATCGCCACGGGCGGGCTCGCCCCGCTCTTCTACAAACGCGCCGGCCTCTTCGACCATCTCGACCGCGACCTCACCATGGCGGGCCTGCTCGAGATCTACGAGCGCAACCGCGAGCGGGTGCGCGCCGGCAAAGCGGAGCGCCGCTGATGGCCGAGGAGCTCCGCTTCGTCGCCCTGGGCGGGGTCGGCGAGATCGGCATGAACGCCTATCTCTACGGTTACGGCGAGCGCTGGCTCCTGGTCGATCTCGGCATCGGCTTCGCCGACGACCGGCTGCCCGGCGCCGACATCGTGCTGCCCGACCCCCGCTTCCTCGAGGCCGAGAAGGACAAGCTCGCGGGCCTCGTCCTCACCCATGCTCACGAGGACCATCTGGGGGCCGTGCCCTATTTGTGGCCGCGTCTCGGTTGCCCGATCTGGTGCACCCGCTTCGCCGCCGCCGTGCTCCGCCGCAAACTGCTCGATGCCGGCGTCTCGGCCGGCGAGGCGATCCGCGAGGTCGAGCCGCGACGCGACTTCTCGATCGGTCCGTTCCGCTGCCGCTTCCTGCACGTCACGCATTCGATCCCCGAGGCCAATGCACTCTTGATCGCGACCCCGGCCGGCCGGCTCCTCCACACCGGCGACTGGAAGCTCGATCCCGCACCGCTGTTGGGACCGACCACCGACCGGGAAGGCCTCGAAGAGGCCGGCCAGGGCCGGATCCTCGCGATGATCGGCGACAGCACGAACGTGCTCTCGGCCGGGTCCTCGGGCTCCGAGGCCGAGGTCCGCGACAGCCTCATGCAGCTGGTCGCAGCGCAGCCCAACCGGATCGTGCTCACCACCTTCGCCTCCAACATCGTGCGCATGGAGACCGCGATCCTCGCAGGTGTGGCGGCCGGCAGGCGGCCCTTCGTCATCGGTCGCTCGATGCGGCGGATGCTCGAGGCGGCCCGCGAGGTCGGCTATCTACAGGACCTGCCGCCGCTCGGCGACGAACGCGAGCTCCAGGAGCTGCCGCGCCATCGGGTCGTGGCGCTGGTGACCGGTAGCCAGGGCGAGGCCAGGAGTGCATTGCAGCGGATCGCCGCCGGCGGCCATCCGCGCCTTCGTCTCGAGCCCGGCGACACGGTGATCTTTTCGGCCAAGATCATCCCCGGCAACGAGCGGGTGCTCTTCGACCTCCACAACCAGCTCGTCGCTCAGGGGGTGGAGGTGATCACCGAGGAGGACCATTTCGTCCACGTCTCGGGCCATCCCTGCCGCGACGAGCTCGAGCAGATGTACCGCTGGATCCGTCCCGAGATCGTCGTGCCGGTGCACGGCGAGGCACGCCATCTCCAGGCGCACGTTCGGCTCGCCAAGAAGCTCGGGGTCGAACAGGCGCTGCTCGTGGGCGACGGCGACCTGGTCCGGCTCGCCCCGGGGCCGGCCGCGGTCGTGGGAAAGGTGCCGGTGGGGCGTCTGGCGGTCGACGGCGGCAACCTGGTCGACGTGGCCGACGAGCTGTTCCGCACCCGCCGCCGGCTGGCCGGCAACGGGGTCGTGAGCGTGAGCCTCGTGCTCGACGAGCAGGGCAGCCTGCTCGCGACTCCGCGCCTCTCGGCACCCGGTGTGATCGAGCCGGCCCGGCTCGAGAAGCTGCGCGGGGAAGTCGAGACGGCGATCGGCGAGGCGGTCGAGGCGCTCGACGACGAGGCGGTGCTCGACGATGCCGAGGTCGAGGAGGCGGTCCGGGTAGCGGTCCGCCAGGGGCTCGAGCTGCCGCGCGACCGCCGCCCGCTCGTCCAGGTCCAGATCACGCGGCTGGATGCCGAGACGCTCGCCAGGCTCGAGGACGCGGAAGAAGGAGCACCCACCCGATGATCGGCAGGCTCAACCACGTCGCCATCGCCGTGCCCGACCTCGAGGCCGCCCGCACCCTCTACCGCGACGCGCTCGGCGGCCGCGTC
This sequence comes from uncultured Alphaproteobacteria bacterium, assembly GCA_937926445.1. Lineage (GTDB taxonomy): Bacteria > Pseudomonadota > Alphaproteobacteria > Geminicoccales > Geminicoccaceae > JANXAZ01. Next base: position 14,630 of record CALBAK010000089.1, on the reverse strand, counting down.
TCCGAGATCGTCGATCAACCCGAGCACGGGGTGCGCACGGTCTTCGTCGAGCTGCCGAACACCAAGGTCGAGCTTTTGGGCGTGCTCGGCGAGCGGTCGCCGATCGCCGCCTTCCTCGAACGCAACCCCGCGGGTGGCATCCACCATCTCTGCTTCGAGGTCGAGGACATCCTGGCGGCGCGCGACCGGCTGCGGGCGAAAGGGGCGCGGGTGTTGGGCGACGGCGAACCCAAGATCGGTGCCCACGGCAAGCCCGTTCTGTTTCTCCACCCGAAGGATTTCTGCGGTACGCTCGTCGAGCTGGAGCAGGCCTGAGCGCACCTGGTTATGACCCTCTACCAGGGCATCGTCACCTTCTCCGTCGCCTGGTGGCTGATCCTCTTCATGGTCCTGCCCTGGGGTGCTCAACCGTCGGATGCACCGCCACCCGGCACCGTGCCCTCCGCCCCGGCCAAGCCGCGCCTGTTGCTCAAGTTCGCCGTCACCACCGTGCTCGCGCTGCTCGCCACCTTCGTCATCAAGCTCCTGGTGGAGAGCGATCTCCTGAGTCTGCGTCCGCCGCCGCCCGGCTGACCGGCTCGGGCGAGACGTGGCACCGGTTCGCCAAAAGGTTGATTCTCCGTCTCTTTCCGTCGACCGTTCACCTCGGTCCCGGGAGCGATCCACGAGTTCTCTAAAATTTTATTAAACGGCTCTTAAAGTTGAACGCGATAGTTCGACAAAAACGTACACCCGTAAGCGTTTTTCTCTTGCGCGCTTTTTCAACCTGTAGCATATAGGTGGCGTGTTCATGGGTTTCCCCTGTGACACCCGACTTGAGGCGTTTCCTCCCTACCACTGGCCGGGGCGCGAGCCCCGGCTTTCTTTTTGCCTCTCGTCTGCTCGACCGTGCATAACCCACGGTAGACCACCGCCGTTCGAGGCATGGTTGCCGGCGTTTCACACATCCCCGCCGGCTCCGCGCTAGGATGTGGCCCGGACGCGGCGGCCACGCGCCGCCGCGCGGAGGAAACGCCATGCCCGAAACCGCGACCGACCACCGCCGGCACACGCTCTGCGTCCTCTTCGCCCTCGCCGGCACGGCCTCTGTCGGCCCGACCGCAGCCGAAACCGGCACGGGCTCGCTCGCCGTCACCGTCGAGGTGGTCGAGAGCTGCCGCGTCCTCGCCCCCTCGGGCCTCGGGACCGAGATCGTCCCGTGCGAGAGCGGCGTGCGGGCGAGGACCGGCTCGGCCGTGCCCGGTGCCACGGCCGGGACCGCTGGCACCTTCGCCGCCCGCGTCGTCGTCGAGGGCTCGAGCTCCGGAACCCGTTACCTCACCACGATCTATTGAGGGCCACGTTCCGTCGCGGTTCCGGGATCGGCCGCGGCCGCCTAGACTAGCGGCCGATCGGACCGATGCGCGAAGGGAGCTGGCCTTTGCCGTGCCGTTCCAGACGCAGGTTTCTCGGGCTCCTCGGGGTCGGCTGTGCCGACCTCCTCGCCGCCGGGCCGGCGAACGGCCGCGACGTCGTCTCCTTCGAGGTCTGGCTCGCCGAGCTCCGCGCCGAGGCTCGCGCCCGCGGGATCTCGGCTGCCACCCTCGAGCGGGCCTTCCGCGGCGTCCGCCCGCTCGAGTCGGTGATCGAGGCCGACCGCCGTCAGCCCGAGCGGCGGCTCAGCTTCGCCGAATACCGCACCAGGGTGGTGAGCGAGGCCAGGATCCGCCGCGGCCGGGAGCTCGTGACCGAACATCGGCCGCTGCTCGAGCGGGTCCGGGCCCGCTTCGGCGTGCCGCCGGCGGTGCTCGTGGCGCTCTGGGGGATCGAATCGAGCTACGGGACCTCCACGGGGAGCTACCGGGTGATCGACGCGCTCGCCACGCTCGCCTTCGAGGGAAGGCGGGCCGAGCTCTTCCGCCGCGAGCTCCTGGCCGCCCTCGAGATCCTCGAGCGCGGCGACCGCCATCCCGACCGGCTCCTGGGCTCCTGGGCGGGGGCCATGGGTCAATGCCAGTTCATGCCCACGACCTATCTCGCCTACGCGGTCGACTTCGACGGCGACGGCCGGCGCGACATCTGGGCGAGCCTGCCCGACGTTTTCGCCTCCATGAGCCACTATCTCGCCCGGGCCGGCTGGAATGCCGGCGAGCGCTGGGGTCGCCCGGTGCTGGTGCCGGCGGGCCTCGACCCGGCCCTCTTCGGCCTCGAGCGACGGGAGGACCTCGCCGCCTGGCACCGGCGCGGGTTGCGCACGCTCGACGGTCGACCGCTGCCGATCGCTTCGATCGAGGCCTCGCTTTTGCGCATGGACGGCGATGCGGGTCCGGCCTTCCTCGTCTACCGCAACTTCCGCACGCTCATGGTTTGGAACCGCTCGACTTATTTCGCGCTTTCGGTAGGACTGCTCGGCGACGAGCTGGCGGAGGCCGGTGCCTGAGCGTTCCGCCGGCCGGATCGGAGGAGAGACCGGCATGCGGCTTGCCCGAGCCGCCACCCTCTGTCTCCTGATGCTCGCCGCGGCCTGTTCGACCCGGCCGCCGACGACACCCGAGGGCGGCGGTGGACCGACCGTCGGCGTCTACAAGCTCGGTGCGCCCTACCGGATCAACGGCCGACTCTACGTGCCCGAATACGACCCGAACTACGATCGGGTCGGCATCGCATCTTGGTACGGCGACGATTTCCACGGCAAGCCCACCGCCAACGGCGAAATCTTCGACAAGGACCGGATCAGTGCCGCGCACCCCACCCTGCCGCTGCCGAGCCGGGTCCGCGTCACCAACCTCGAGAACGGCCGCTCGATCGAGCTCCGCGTCAACGACCGCGGCCCCTTCGTGGGCGATCGGCTGATCGATCTCTCGCAAGCGGCGGCCAAAGAGCTCGGCTTCGCCGATCGCGGTCTCGCGCGCGTCCGCGTGCAGTTCCTCGCGCTCGACGAGGCTCGCGGCACCCCGCCCGAGCCGACCGTCCGCCTCGCCCGCGCCGAACCCGCCCGTCCCGAGCCCGTGCCCTCGCAGCCCGGGCCGATCACCCTCGCCCGCGCACAGCCGACCGCGTCACCGGCGCCCCGCGCGGCCGCTGCACCCGAGCGGGCGACCGCTTGGCCGACCGCGCGCCGCGAGTTCTCTGCCGCCGGGGCGGTGCGGCTCGCGAGCTTCGCCCCGGAGCCCGGGGCCGCGCGCTGCCCGCTCGGGTCGCACTGGGTCCAAGTCGGCACTTTCACCGAGGAGGTCCGCTGGCGGGCTGCGGTCCGCACGCTCGCCGCCCTCGAGCCGGCGCGGACCGAGCCGGTCCTGGTGAACGGTCGGGCGGCGATGCGCGTCCGTCTCGGTCCGGCCGAGGACCGGCTCGAGGCCCTGGCTCTCGCCGAGCGCGCCCGCAGGCTCGGGTTTCCCGATGTCGTCGTGCTGCCCGCCGGCTCCGGCCAGAGCTCCAGCTGCTGAGCCCCGACCGGCCCCGGAGATCGTCGATGCGTCGCTTCGCCCGCTCCTTCTCGCGGTTCCTCCTCCTCCTCGCCCTCTTCGCCCCGGCCGGTGCTGCCACGGCCTTCGAGACCGCGGCGAGAGCGGCGATCGTGATCGATCACCGGACCGGTCAGGAGCTGTTCGCCAAGAACGCGGACCTGCCGGTGCCGCCGGCCTCGATGAGCAAGCTCATGACCGCGCTCCTCGTGTTCGAGGAGATCGAGGCCGGCCGGCTCAAGCTCGACGACACCTTGCCGGTCTCAGAGCGCGCTTGGCGGACCGGTGGGTCGAAGATGTTCGTCAAGGTCGGCGAGCGGGTCCGCGTGGAGGACCTCTTGCGCGGCATGATCGTCCAGTCCGGCAACGATGCCTGCGTGGTGTTCGCCGAGGCGCTCGCCGGCAGCGAATCGGCCTTCGCAGAGCGGATGAACCGCCGCGCCCAGGAGATCGGCCTCGCCAACAGCCGCTTCAAGAACGCCACCGGCCTGCCCGACCCCGAGCACCTCATGAGCGTGCGGGATCTCGCCACTCTCGCGAGCCGGATCATCCGCGAGCATCCGCGATTCTACCGATATTACGGCGAGAAGGAGTTCGAGTACGCCAAGATCCGCCAGCCCAACCGCAACCCGCTTCTCCAGGCGGGCGTGCCCGGGGTGGACGGCGTCAAGACCGGTTACACCGAGGAGGCGGGCTACGGGCTCGTGGTCTCGGCCGAGCGGGACGGGCGGCGGATCATCGCCGTGCTCGCCGGCCTCGAGACCCTGCGCCAGCGCCGCACCGAGGCCGAGCTCCTGCTCGAATACGGCTTCCGCGAGTTCCAGGAATACAAGCTGTTCGCGGCCGGCGAGACCGTCGTCGAGGTGCCGGTCTGGCTCGGCGCCGCCGCCACCGTGCCGGCCGTGCCCAAGGAGCTCGTCGGGATCACCATCAGGCGCGAGGCCCGCAAGGATCTCAAGGTCGTCGCCCGCTACGAGGCTCCGCTCCCGGCACCGATCGCCCAGGGCCAAGAGATCGGGCGGCTCGAAATCGCCGTACCCGGCCGGCTGCCCCTCACCGTGCCGCTCTTGGCCGGCAGGGCGGTCGAGCGGGCCGGGCTCGTGGGCCGGCTCACGGGTGCGCTCGGCTATCTCGTGCTGGGCGGGGCCTGAGCTCCTTGAGCACCACCGGGCCCGGCCGCTTCGTCACCTTCGAAGGCGGCGAGGGGGCCGGCAAATCCACCCAGATCGCCCGTGCGGCGGTCGCCCTCGAGGCCCGCGGGCTGCGCGTGCGCGTGACGCGCGAGCCGGGCGGCACAGAGGGCGCCGAGGCGATCCGCCGCCTGCTCCTCGAAGGCGCGGCCGAGCGCTGGACCGCCACCACCGAGCTCCTCCTCGTGGCCGCCGCCCGGGCCGAGCATCTCGCCCGGGTGATCGAGCCAGCACTCGCCGCCGGCAGCTGGGTGCTCTGCGACCGCTACCTCGATTCGACCCGGGTCTATCAGGGCCTCGCGGGCGGGCTCGGGCTCGCGCTCGTCGATCGGTTGCAGGGCGAGCTCCTGGGCTTCCGCCTTCCCGACCTCACCCTCGTCCTCGACGTTCCGGTCGAAACGGGCCTCGCCCGCCGCCAAGACATTGGCGGAGCCAGCCGCTTCGAGCGCAAGGGGCGGGCGTTCCACGAGCGCGTCCGCGAAGGGTTCCGTACGCTGGCCGCGGCCGAGCCCCGGCGCATCGTGCTCGTCGACGCCGACCGCCCGGTCGAGGCCGTGGCGGCCGAGATCGAGGCCTTGCTCGTCGCCCGCCTTGGGCTCGATCCGTGAGCCACGCCCCCGAGCCCTCTGCCAACCCGCGGCTCTTCGGCCACGCCGGGGCCGAGGCCGCCTTCGCCCGTGCCTGGCGGGCGGGCCGGCCACCGCACGCGTGGCTGCTCACGGGCCCGCGCGGGGTGGGTAAGGCCACGCTCGCCTTCCGCCTCGCCCGCCGCTGGCTCCAGGGTGATCCCGAGGATCCGGCCGCCGACGATCCGAGCCGGCCACTCTTCCGCCAGGTGGCCTCGGGCGCCCACCCCGACCTCGTCCGGCTCGCCCCGCGCCACACGGGGCTGGTCCGCGGCCGGCGGGCGGAACTCGAGGCCGAGCTGGTGCGCGAGGCACTGCGCGGCCTCCAGCAGACGGGGTTCGCGGGCCACCGCCGGGTCTGCCTGATCGAGGACGCCGAGGACGCTCTCAACTCTGAGGGCGAGAACGCCCTTCTGAAGCTCCTCGAGGAGCCGCCGGCGGGCCTCCTCTTCCTGATCGTGGCACAGCGGCCGGGGCTGCTGCCCGCCACCATCGCCTCGCGCTGCGCCCGCCTCGCCCTCCGTCCGCTGCCGCAGGGCGAGCTCGCCCGCGCGCTCGAGGCGCTCGCTCCCGAACTTCCCGCCGAGCGGCGGGGCCGTCTGGTCGAGCTCGCGCGGGGCCTGCCCGGCCGGGCGCTCGCGGCCGAGCGCAGCGGCTGGCTCGAGGCCTATGCCGGCCTCCTGGCCGAGCTCGAGCGGGCAGGCGGCAGGCTCGAGGCGGCGCTTTCCGCAGTCGATCGACTCGTCGAACGGGCACGAGCGGAGGGGCTAGAGGCGGCCGTCGATCTGCTCGCCACCTTCCTCCATCGCTGCGCGCGGACCGCCGCGGGCCGGCCGAGCCCGGTCGAGCTCGTTCCCGGCGAGGCCGAGCTCCTCGCCCGGCGTGCTCGGGCGCTCGGCCTTGATCGCTGCCGGAGCCTGTGGGACAAGCTCGCCGCGCTCGCCGCTTCGATCGAGGCCTCGAACCTCGATCCCGTTCAGGCGCTCCTGCCGCTCGTCCGGAGCCTGGGCGGCACGGGTGAGCCGGCCGCCGCGAGCCGATCCGGAGCGGAGTGAGGCCGATGGCCGCGCGGGACGCGTTCTACGTCACCTCGCCGATCTACTACGTCAACGACAGCCCGCACATCGGGCACGCCTACACCACGCTCGCCTGCGACGTGCTGGCCCGCTTCATGCGGCTCGACGGGCGCCGCGTGCGGTTTTTGACCGGAACCGACGAACACGGCCAAAAGGTGGAGAAGGCGGCTCGCGACGCCGGCAAGGATCCGCAGGCCTTCACCGACGAGGTCTCGCAGCGCTTCCGGCGGATGGTCGAGGTCATGGGCACGAGCCCGGACGATTTCATCCGCACGACCGAGGAGCGGCACAAGCGGGCGGTCACCGCACTCTGGCAGAAGCTCGTCGAAGCCGGCGACATCTATCTCGGCACCTATGCCGGCTGGTATTCGGTGCGCGACGAGGCCTTCTACGCCGAGAGCGAGCTCGTCGACGGCAAGGCCCCGACGGGTGCGCCGGTCGAATGGGTCGAGGAACCCTCCTACTTCTTCCGCCTCTCGGCCTGGCAGGATCGGCTTCTGGCCTATTACGAGAGTCACCCGCAGACCGTCATGCCGGCCTCGCGCAGGAACGAGGTGGTCAGTTTCGTCAAGGGCGGGCTCCAGGACCTGTCGGTCTCCCGCACGAGCTTCCGCTGGGGCATCCCCGTGCCGGGCGATCCGGCGCACGTGATGTACGTCTGGCTCGACGCGCTCACCAATTACTTGAGCGCGCTCGGCTACCCCGACACCGAAGGCGAGCTCTTCGCGACCTTCTGGCCGGCCGATGTGCACGTGGTGGGCAAGGACATCGTCCGCTTCCACGCGGTCTATTGGCCCGCCTTCCTCATGAGTGCAGGCCTGCCCCCACCCCGGCGCGTTTTCGCCCACGGCTGGTGGACCAACGAGGGCCAGAAGATCTCGAAGTCGCTCGGCAACGTGATCGACCCGTTCGAGCTCGTCGAACGCTACGGCCTCGACCAGGTCCGGTATTTCCTGATGCGCGAGGTGCCCTTCGGCAACGACGGCGACTTCTCGCGCGCCGCCATGCTCAAGCGCGCCAACCACGATCTCGCCAACGACTACGGCAACCTCGTCCAGCGGGTGCTGACGCTCGTCCAGCGCAATTGCGAGGGGAGGGTACCCGATCCCGGAACGCTCGCCCCCGAGGACGACGAGCTCCTGGCCGCCGCCCACGGCATCGTACCGGCGCTTCGAGCGGCCATGGACGAGATCGCCCCGCACAAGGCCCTCGAAGCGATTTTCGAGGTCGTAGGCCGCGCCAATCGCTACGTCGACGCCCAGGCCCCCTGGGCGCTCGCCAAGCACGACCCGGTCCGGCTCGAGGCGGTGTTGTGGACAGCCTGCGAGACGATCCGCCACGTTGCCACTGCCACGCTGCCCTTCATGCCGGCGGCCTCCTCGCGCATCCTCGACCAGCTCGCCGTGAGCGAGCCCGCCCGCCGGTTCGCGAGCCTCGGTCCCGAGGGGGCGCATCTCGTCCCCGGCACGCCCCTGCCGCGGCCCCAGGGCGTCTTCCCGCGAATCGCCGAGGCCGCGCCGTGATCGTCGACAGTCACTGCCACCTCGACCATCCGGGTCTCGCCGAGCGCGAGGCCGAGGTGATCGAGCTGGCCCGTGCAGCCGGCATCGGCGCCATGCTCACGATCGGCACCACGCGCGAGGGCTGGGGGCGGGCGATCGCGATCGCCGAACGCTGGCCAGAGGTCTGGGCGGCAGTAGGCATCCACCCGCACCACGCCGGCGAGGAGGGGCTCTCGGACCCGGGCCCGCTGATCGAGGCGGCCCGGCACCCCAAGGTCGTGGCGATCGGCGAGACCGGGCTCGACTTCTACTACGACCGCGCCCCGCGCGACGCCCAGGCACGCAGCTTCCGCACGCATATCGAGGCCTGTCGGATCACCGGCCTGCCGCTCGTCGTCCACACCCGCGACGCCGACGAGGCGACGATCGCCATCCTCGAGGAGGAAATGGCGAAGGGGCCGTTTTCCGGCGTGATCCACTGCTTCAGCTCCTCGCGGCGGCTCGCCGAGCGGGCCCTCGCGCTAGGTCTCCATCTCGGCATCGGCGGCATCCTCACTTTCAAGCGCTCCGAGGAGATCCGGGCGATCGTGAAGGACGTGCCGCTCGAGCGCTGCCTGCTCGAGACGGACGCACCCTACCTCGCCCCTGTCCCGCACCGCGGCAAGATCAACGAACCCGCCTTCACCGTGCACACCGCCGAAGTCATGGCGAAGCTCAAGGCCGTGGCCGTGGCCGAGGTCGAGCGGGTCACCACGGCCGCCTTCTTCGCCCTCTGCACGAAGGCGCGGCCCTTGGCGCGGGCCGCATGAAGGTCACGGTCCTGGGCTGCGGCACCTCCTCGGGCGTCCCGCAGATCGGCTGCGACTGCCGGGTCTGCCGTTCGTCGGACCCGCGCGACAAGCGCCGGCGCTGCTCGATCCTGGTCGAGGTCGCGGGCGTGCGCATCCTGGTCGACACCGGTCCCGACCTGCGTCAGCAATGCCTCGATGCTCGTATCTCGGCGATCGACGCGCTGCTCTACACCCACGCCCACGCCGACCATCTCCACGGCATCGACGATCTGCGGGCGATCAACAACATCGTCATGCGGGCGATCCCGACCTTCGCCCATGCGACCGTCTTCGAGCGGATCCGCGCCCGCTTTCCGTACGTCTTCGAGGGCGGCCGCAGCGAGTTCGGCTATTGGCGCCCCGAACTCGAGCCGCACGCCTTCGACGGTCCCTTCGAGGTCGCCGGGGTCGAGATCCGGCCCTTCCGCCAGCGCCACGGCCGTGGCGAGAGCTGGGGTTTCCGCATCGGCCGCTTCGCCTATGCGACCGACACCGACGGGCTCGACGCTTCGGCTTTCGACACCCTGCGTGGGGTCGAGTGCTGGATCGTCGACTGTCTGCGCGAAAGGCCGCACCCCAGTCACGCTCATCTCGCCCTCACCCTCTCCTGGATCGAGCGGGTCGGTCCGAAGCGCGCCGTCCTCACCCACATGAACCACGAGCTCTCCTACGCCGATTGGTGCGAGCGGCTGCCCGCGGGTGTGCTGCCGGCCCACGACGGCCTCGTCCTCGAGGTACGGGCTTGAGCCGGCCGGTGCTCGACGGGCTCGGCTATTTCGACCTGCCGCCCGGGCGGCTCGCCACGCTCGTGACCTATCTCGAGGTGCGGGCGCCGCCGCCCGCGCGGCCGGTCCCCGACCGACCGGACCTCGCGCTGCGCTTCTGGAAGCGACCCGATCCCGCGGCCTATCGCGCGCTCTATCGGCGGATCGGCGAGTCCTGGCTCTGGTGCTCGCGGCTCCTGCTCGACGAGGCGGCGCTCGCCGCGGTCCTGCACGATCCGGGCCTCGAGGTCTGGCTGCCCGAGCGATCGGGCGAGCCGATCGGCATCCTCGAGCTCGACTTCCGCAGCTTCGGGGAATGCGAGCTCGCCTTCTTCGGCCTGGTGCCGGAAGCGATCGGGACCGGTGCCGGACGCTGGCTCATGGCCCGCGCGCTCGAGCGCGCCTTCCGCCCGGATGTGCGACGTATCTGGGTACACACCTGCCACTTCGATCATCCCGGAGCCCTCGCTTTCTACCTCCGCTCGGGCTTCCGGCCCTACAAGCTGGCGGTCGAAGTCTTCGAGGATCCGCGCCTTGGGGGCCTCTTGCCGCGCACGGCCGCACCTCACGTGCCGCTGATCGAGCCGGCGAGCTGATCGAGCCCGGCCGTCGAGCGGGTCGGCGCGGCAGCGTGCGGCAGCACACTCAGCGCTCGACCGGGGTATCGGGCTGGGCACCCCATTCGCTCCAGGAACCGTCGTAGACCGCCACGTCCGAACGGCCGAGCTCGAAGAGAGCGAGGGCCGCCACCGCCGCCGACACGCCCGAGCCGCAGGTGCAGGTGATCGGGCGGGCGAGGTCGACCCCGGCGCGCACGAAAAGGGGCCTGAGCTCGGCGGGCGGCTTGAGCCTTCCGTCGGCGGCGATCAGATCGGCATAAGGCACGTTGAGGCTGCCCGGGATGTGGCCCGAGCGCAGGCCCGGCCGCGGCTCCGGGAGTTCGCCGCGGAAGCGGCCGGCCGAGCGGGTGTCGACCACCTGCTCGCGCCGGCTCGCGAGGTTGGCGCGCATCTGGTCGAGTTCGCGCAGCAGGAGATTGTTCTGTCGGGCGGTCAGATGCCGCTCGCGCGGCCGCGCCGGCAGGTCTTCGAGCGGCCGGCCCTCGGCCTTCCAGCGCTCCATGCCGCCGTCGAGCACGACGACCGCCTCGTGGCCGAACAGGCGGAACATCCACCAGACCCGGGCCGAGGCGCAGAACCGGTTCGAGTCGTAGACGACGACCGTCACGCCGTCGCCGAGCCCGAGCTTTCTGACTTTCGCGCTGAACTTGGCAGCGGACGGCACCATGTGCGGATAGGGGCTCGTCTCGTCGCAGATCTCGTCGATGTCGAAATAGACCGCGCCCGGGATGTGCGCGGCTTCGTACTCGGCGCGCGCGTTCCTGCCCGAATCGGGCATGACCCAGGTGGCGTCCACCACCCGGACGTCGGGTGCGGTCAGGCGCTCGGCGAGCCAGTCGGTGGAGACGAGGGCGCTCATTCGGGGCTCCGGATCGGTCTCGGAAAACGGTCGCGCGGGGCGGATCAGGCGAGCCAGGCGGGCACCGGCAGGCCTTTCTCGCGCAGGAAGGCCGGGTTGAACAGCCGGCTCTGATAGCGCGTGCCCCAATCGCACAAGATCGTCACGACCGTGTGCCCGGGGCCGAGTTCCTTCGCCACCCGGATCGCACCCGCCACGTTGACACCGGAGGAGCCGCCCACGACGAGCCCTTCCTCCTTGACCAGATCGAAGACGATCGGCAGCGCCTCCTCGTCCGGGATCTGGACCGCATCGTCGATCGGGGCACCCTCGAGATTCCTCGTGATCCGGCCCTGGCCGATGCCTTCCGTGATCGAGCTGCCCGTGGCCTCGAGCACCCCGCGCTTGTACCAGGAATAGAGCGCGGCCCCCATCGGATCGGCACAGACGATCCGGATCGAGGGCTTGCGCTCCTTGAGGAACATCGCGACACCGGCGAGCGTGCCGCCCGTGCCCACGGCACAGGTGAAGGCGTCGATCCGGCCGCCGGTCTGCTCCCAGATCTCCGGCCCGGTCGTGCGGTAATGGCCGTCGCGGTTGGCGACGTTGTCGAACTGGTTGGCCCAGATCGCCCCGTTGGGTTCGGTTTTGGCGAGCTCTTCGGCGAGCCGACCCGCGACCTTCACGTAATTGTTGGGGTCCTTGTAGGGTACGGCCGGCACGAGGCGAAGGTCGGCACCGAGGAGCCGGAGCATGTCCTTCTTTTCCTGGCTCTGCGTCTCGGGCATCACGATCACCGTGCGATAACCACGCACATTGCCCACGAGTGCCAGGCCGATGCCCGTGTTGCCGGCAGTGCCTTCGACGATGACGCCACCGGGCCGCAAGAGCCCCTTGCGCTCGGCGTCCTCGACGATGGCGAGCGCCGCCCGGTCTTTCACACTACCGCCAGGGTTCAAGAACTCGCACTTGGCGAGGATTTCGCAGCCCGTGGCGGTCGAGGCCTTCTTGAGGCGGACGAGCGGAGTGTTGCCGACGAGCTTCGTGAAATCGGCGCGGATGTCGGCGGCCATGGCGGGATCTCCCGAGCCTCCTCGCCCCCGCCTCTAGGGCCGACGGGCCGGAAGGGCAACCGGCGGCCCGGGCGGGTCGGCCCGGCCGTAGCGTCCGTCCTCGTGGTCGGCCGCAGAGCCAGCCATCCGGGTCTCCTGGGTCCTCGGGTCTTCGCCCGAGGACGACGCTGGATGGTCGGGTCGGGGCCCGACCACGACGGAAGAGGGGTCGAAAGTCGAGAACGAGGTAAAGGAGGCAGGGGACGAGGCGGGCGGGGCGAAGGTGGGCTCGGGTTCGTTTCGAAGCCGTTCGGCGAACGCGGAGTCGGCTGCGCTTTGGGGCGGGCACGCTCGGCTCGCTGCGGGCGCGCCGACCGGGCCGGTCGCCCCAGCCGCGGCCACCGGCGGGAGCGATCCGGAAGCGGAGCCCGGGCCGCATGCGAAGAGCTCGCGTAACGCGGCGGGCGACCGGTCGAGGTCGCGCTGCAGGCGGAGGAAACCCGCGAGATCGCCGCGAAGGAGCAGCCGGTCGGCGACGGTTCGGGGCCCGAGGGGCGCATCCGCCCGCCCGTTCGGCAGGGTCGCGGTCGGGCCGGCGGACCGCTCGGTCGGGGGCTGCGCGTCGGGCGGCAGGGGAGCGGCGAGTGGGGCCGACGCGTCGACGACGGCCGGTCCGCGCGCCGAGCCACTGGCCGGATCAGGAGCCTCGGTCGCCGGCGTGGCGTCGGGCGTCGGATCGGCCGAGGCTCCGAACGGGGTGCATTCGGCCGCCGCTTCGGGCCATGCGACCTCGCCCGACCCGCTCGGTGCACTCGCCGCGTCCTCCGCCTCGGCCGGATCGGTGGGATCGGGCTCGGCCGCTGCGTCGAGCAGAGGAGCGAAGGCGGGATCGTTCAGCAGGCGCAAGAGGCGCTGCAGCTCGCGGCCGAACTGGGCCTGGTAGCGCAGCAGGAGGGAGAGTTCTGGGAGTCGCGAGAGCAGGCGGGGCAGCCCGGGTTCGGGAAAGAGCCGGCCGGTCGGGCAACGCGGCTCGATCGTGGCGAGGGTGGCCTCGAGCCGGTCGGCGCGGGCCAGCTTCCAGATCGCGACAGCGAGCCGGTCGGCGAGGCAGGAGGCGAGCAGGCCGCGGGCGCCGAGTTCCTCGCGCAGGCCCTCACGGAGCGCGGTCAGGGCCTCGGGATCCTCGCCGCGGGTGACGAGGTGGACGGAGGCGGTGAGCCCGTGGCGGAGCGCGTTCCTCGACGCGCGCGCCTTGCCCGCGGCCGTGACCGGCCCGCGGGAGCGGGCGCCGTTGCGGCGGGAGGCTTCGGCGCGCGCGGCGGAAGCCGGGCGACGCGGTTCGCTGGTGGAGGAAGACATTTTTATTACCCGGCCGCTTTGTGGTCTTTAATCCTATTTTATGTTCGAAGGCCAATGTGTCAACGCCGGCCGTCGGCCCCGACCGGCTGCGCGAGCAGAGTCGCTGTGGATCCCCGAGGTCGCCGGGGCCGGCTCGTGCGGGGCGAGGCCGTCAGGCTCGGGGCCGTATCCCCTGCGGCTTCGGCGGCGGCCGCTCCCAGCGCATGGTGGCGATCCGCGGATCGCGGGCGAAGGTGGTGCGGTCGAAGCCGAGCCGCTCCTTCGGCATCTCGCGCACCGCCCGGGCGCCGTTCGGATCGAGCAGCAGATGCCAGGTCCGAAGCTCGCCGGGTTCGGCTCGGGCGAAAGCCGCGCAGTCGAGCACGGCGAGGTTCTCCCCGCCCGCAGGATCGCGCACCGAGGGGTAGCGCAGGAGCGCGATGGCCGCGGCGCGCGCCGCTTCGGCCAGATCCTGCGTGGGGCCGTAGTCGACCGGGTCGGTCCAGAAGGCGAGGTAGCGGTCGAGCGGCGGCTCGGCCAGCGCGAGGCTGCGCCCGGTCGCGAGCGCGAGCGCGAAGGCGGTGAGCTGCAACGGCGCCCCGGGCCAGGGGGTGTCCGGCGATTCGGCGAAGAAGAGGAGGCGCCAGAAGGCGATCTCGGCGACTGCCGTGGTCTCGGCGCGGGCGGCGTAGAGGACGCCGCGCGGGTCGCCGGGTTTCCGGAACCGCGAGCCCACTGGCGCCGGGCGGTAGCGGAAGGGGGCTGCCAACAGATAGTGCAGGTGCCGGCAGGGCTGCGGGACCAGGGGCTTGGTGGCCTCGATCGCCTGTTCGAGGATCGCCTGCTCGGCGGCCGTGTCGACGAGCTTCATGGTCGCCACGTGGTGCTGCGCCTCCACGAGCCGCCAGCCCTCGCCCGCGAAGGCGCGGGCCTCAGAGGAGAGCGCGGCGGCTGTCCAGGTAGGCCAGGACATCGAGCAGCCCGGTGATGCGGGCCATCCGCTCGAGCGGCACGGCCTCGAGCGCGGTGTTGGGGCTGCGGAGCCAGGCGCGCGCCACCGCCTCGTCGCCGCCCACCACGGCATCGAGGGCGCGGAACAGGCGCACGAACAGGACCGCGAGCTCGAAGGCCTTGCTGTCGCGCGCGGGCGCGAAGGCGCCGCGGCGCAGGCGCGAGACGCTGGCTTCGGAGAGCCCTAGGATGCCGGCGAGCTCGCGGTTGGCGAGGCCGAGCCGGTCGGCGGCGCGCGCCACCGCCTTGGCGACGACCGCCGCCTCGTCGAGCGGCCGGTCCGGCGTCGCGGCTCGGACGACGGCGGCGGCGAGACGCGGCATGGGCGTTCTCCAGAATG
>CALBAK010000088.1 GCA_937926445.1 uncultured Alphaproteobacteria bacterium | reverse complement strand
CGCTTCGGTCTTAATCCCTTCTTCGTCAGGGCAGAGTGCTGAAGCGAGGGCTCGCCCCGGACGGCCGCTTTGGTTAGGGCGGTCTTAATCCCTTCTTCGTCAGGGCAGAGTGCTGAAGCCGCCGTCTCGGCGGGTGGTCTGGTCGGCCGGCTTCTGGTCTTAATCCCTTCTTCGTCAGGGCAGAGTGCTGAAGGACCGGCTGACCCTCGCAATTTTGAACTTGCGTGCGTCTTAATCCCTTCTTCGTCAGGGCAGAGTGCTGAAGCCTGGAGCGGAGAGAGAAATGCACATCGCCACGGAGTCTTAATCCCTTCTTCGTCAGGGCAGAGTGCTGAAGCCTATGACGGCAAGTTGCTTATCCGAGTGGACGGTCTTAATCCCTTCTTCGTCAGGGCAGAGTGCTGAAGGGACCCCCCTCGGAAAACCGAGGCAGCACAAAGGGTTCCGATACACGATCGCAAAATCCACAGGGGGCGAGAAAGTTGGCTCGCATACAACCCTCCCGCGAGACCCTCGCCTGCCGATTCTAAGCCTCTTCCGCCCTCGCGCAAGCCTTCTCAACCCTCCCGCGCCCTCACCCACCGGCCCGCCTCGTCCTGCTGCCAATAGACCAGCCGACGGCCCGCCGCCCGCCAGGCCCGCCAGCGTGCCCGCGCCCGCTCGACCGCCACCGGATCGCGACCGTCGAACGGCACGAGCACCCGCGCATAGGCCTCGAGCCCGCCTTCCGGCGCGTCCTCCACGAGCACCAGCACCTCCGCGCCGTTGGGCCGGTCCTCGCCGGTCGTGAGCCAGATCGGTTGCCGGTCGGCGAAGCCGTCGGCCGCCGAGCCGTGCGGCAGGAAGGAGTCGGGCGCGAAGGTCCACAAGGCCCGATCGAGCGCGTCGAGCCGCTCGGCGGACGGACAGCGCACGACCGCACGCAGGCCGCTCTCCAGCACCTTCTCGAGCAGCCGCGGCAGGACCTGCTCGAGGCTGCCGCGGGTCAGGTGGTAGAAGGCGATCTCGCTCACCCGCCGGGCCCACCCGCCTCGTGGTGCACCGCGACGAAGCGGTCGAGCAGGCGGACGCCGAAGCCGGTGGCGCCCTTGGCGCAGAGCGGCAGGTCGCGGCTCGTCCAGGCGGTGCCGGCGATGTCGAGATGGGCCCAGGGCACACCGTTCGTGAACTGTTGGACGAAAACGGCGCCGGCGGTGGCGCCGGCCTCGCGCGCCCGGCCGACGTTCTTGAGGTCGGCGATCTCGGAGCGGATGTGCTGTTCGTAGGCCTTGCCGAGCGGTAGCCGCCAGAGGAGCTCGCCGGTCGCCTCGCCGGCCGCCAAGAGCCGCTCGGCGAGCGCATCGTCGCTCGCGAAGAGCCCGGCGCGCTCGTGACCCAGGGCGACGATGCAGGCGCCCGTCAGCGTCGCGAGGTCGATCATCGCCTCGGGCCGGAACCGTTCCTGAGTGTACCAGCAGCAGTCGGCCAGCACGAGGCGACCCTCGGCGTCGGTGTTGACTACCTCGATCGTCTTGCCGGAGAGGGCGCGGACGACGTCGCCCGGCCGCTGCGCGGTGCCCGAGGGCATGTTCTCGACCAGGCCCACGACCCCCACGACGTCGGCCGGGGCCTTGCGCGCGGCGAGCGCGTGGAGCGTGCCGACGACCGCCGCGGCGCCGGCCATGTCGAACTTCATCTCCTCCATGCCCTGGGCGGGCTTGATCGAAATGCCGCCGGTGTCGAAGCAGACCCCTTTACCGACGAGCGCCAGGGGCTTCGGCCGCTCGGCACCGCGCCAACGCATCACGACCACGAAGGGCGGTCGGACGCTGCCCTGGGCGACGGCCAGAAGGGCTCGCATGCCGAGCGCCTCGAGCCGCTCCCGGTCGAGGATCTCGACCGCGACGCCGAAGCGCTCCAGGCGCTTGCAGGCCTGGGCGAAGCTCTCGGGGTAGAGGACGTTGGCGGGCTCGCTCACGAGCTCGCGCGCCTCGAGCACACCCGCGATCCGCGCCGCTTCTGCCGGCCAGGCGGCCGAGGCCACGCCCGCCGCCTCCTCCTCGAGGTGGAGGACGAGCTCCTCGATCCGGCCCTGCGGTTCGTCCGGCCGCTCGTGTTGGTATTTGGTGAAGCGCCAGGCGCGCAGCCGGCACCCGGTCGCGAGCGCGAGGGCGGTGGCGGCCGGCGTCTCGGGCAGGTCGAGGCCGGCCGTCGACGCCAGGTGGACGCGGCCGATCCTCGAGGCGAGCAGGCGAGCGGCGAGGGCACCGCCCGCCTCCTCGAGGTCGAGCCGGCGGGTACCCTCGGGCTTGCCGAGCGCCAGGAGCAGCAGCCGCTCGTGAGGCAGGCCCGCGGGCAAGAGGAGCTCGACCAGCTGGCCGTGCTTGGGCGGACCGCCGCCGGCCAAAAGGGCCCGACGCAGGAGGCCGCCCGAGCGGGCGTCGAGCGCCTGCGCGACGCTCGAGAGTGCGCCCTCGCGGCCGACCGGCACGACGAGCACGCCCGTCTCGGGCAGGGGGGCGGCGGTGATCTCGACACGCATGCGGGACTCCAGGGCTCGCGCGACCGACCTTCACCTGTCGGCCGCGGCCGGCCCTTGTCAACCGCCGGGATCGACCGCCGGAAGGAGCCGGGTGGGCCGCGTGGACGGGCCGGACGCGCGTCGCTAGAAGGCGACGGATCCCGCGCCGGGAGACCTGCCCGCCCGATGCCTGCCTCCGCCTCCGCGCCCCGGCCGCGCCGCCCTGCAGGCCCCGTGATCGCCGCCCTCCTCGCCCTGCTCCCGGGCGCTCTCGCCGCCGTTGCGGGCGGGGCTGCCGCGGCCGCCGAGGCAGAGCGCGAGCCCGTGCTCGTGACCGCCGAGGAAATCACGTACGACCCGCAGACGGGGACGGTGACGGCGCGCGGCGACGTCGAGCTGTCGCAGGGCCGACGCCGGCTGTTGGCGCGCGAGCTGAGCTGGAGCGAGCGCGACGGCAAGGTTCGGGCGCGCGGCGAGGTCGTGCTGATCGAGCCCGGGGGGGACGCCTTCTTCGGTGACAGCGTCGAGGTCTCGGGCGATCTGGCGACCGGGGTTGTCGAGCGGTTCCGGGCGCTGTTGCGGGGCGGGGCGCGGATCGCGGGGCGACGCGGCACGCGCGAAGCGGGCGAGCGCACGGTGCTCGAGGACGCGGTCTACAGCCCCTGTCCGCTCTGCGCCCACGGGAAGAGCCCGCCCGCCTGGCAGATCCGCGCGCGTCGGGTGAGCCACGACCGGACGACGCGGGACGTCACCTACGAGGACGCGCGGCTCGAGGTGGCGGGCGTGCCGGTTCTCTGGACGCCCTGGTTCCGCCATCCCGACCCCACGGTCGAACGGCGCTCGGGCTTCCTCGTGCCGACCGCGGGCTCGAGCTCGAGCCTCGGGCTCACCCTCGAACTTCCCTATCACTGGGTCCTGGGACCGGACCGCGACGTGACCTTCGCGCCGATCTTCACGAGCCGCCAGGGCGTGGTCCTCGGCGGCGAGTATCGCGAACTCGGGCCGATCGGCGAGAGCCGGGCGAGCGGCAGCCTCACTTACGCCGACGCCTACGCGCGCGAAGGCCGAAAGCCCGAGGGCAAGGAATTGCGCGGCCACGTCGAGGCACGCGGGCGCTATCGGCCGGCCGAGCGCTGGGCGGCGGGGTTCGACCTCGCGCTCGCGTCCGACAACACCTACCGCAAGCGCTACGGCTTCGGCTCGGAGGACGTGCTCGAGAACCGGGTCTATGTCGAGAAGGTCGTGGGCCGCGACCATTTCGGGCTCTCGGCCTGGGCCTTCCAGGGGCTGCGAGAGGACGACCGGCAGGGCACGATCCCGGTGGTGCTGCCCTGGGCGCAGGCCAAGCTCGAGAGCACGCCGCGGCCGGGTGGCGGGATCTGGACGGTCGATTCGAGCCTCGTCGCGCTGACCCGGACCGACGGGCTCGACACCCGACGGGTCTCGACCGCGCTCGGCTTCGAGCTGCCCCGGGTCGGGCCGATCGGCGACCTCTGGCGGCTGCGGCTCGACGGGCGGGTGGACGCTTATGCTTACGAGGGCGATCCCGCGAGCTTCGGCAGCGAGGGCGGCGTGCGGACCGAGGCGCGGTTCGTGCCGCGGGCGCTCCTCGACTGGAGCTGGCCGCTCGTCGGCAGCACGGAGAGCTGGACGCACGTGCTCGAGCCGGCCGCGGCTCTCAAGGTGAGCCCGGACAGCGGGGACGACGACGACATTCCGAACGAGGACAGCCAGGTCTTCGAGTTCGACGAGACCAACCTGTTCGAGCCGTCGCGCTTCACCGGGCTCGACCGGGTCGACGGCGGGACCCGGCTCGCCTACGGGCTGCGGTTCGATTCGCGCGGGGCCGACGGGATCGAAGTGAGCGGCCTGTTCGGCCAGAGCTTCCAAGTCCGTCGCAACGATGCGGTGCCCGCCGACTCGGGGGTCAACAAGAACTTCTCGGACTATGTCGGCCGGCTCGACCTGCGGCCGAGCGAGCTTCTCGATCTGTCCTATCGGTTCCGGGTCGATCGGCAGGACTTCGAGCTGCGAAGGAGCGACCTCTTCGCGAGCTTCGGACCGCCGCGGCTGCGCTTCGACCTGGGCTGGCTCAGGCTCTCCGACGAGCCCACCGGGCTCGCTCCGCGCTCGCGCGAGGAGCTCCGAGCCGGGGTGCGGCTGCAGCTGTTCGACCGTCTGGCGGTCGCCGCCCGCACCCGGCGCGATCTCAACGAGGGGCGGACCGTGTCCAACCTGTTCGGTCTGCTCTATACGCACTCCTGCTTCGTCCTGGTGGCCGGGCTCGAACAGCGCTTCACCGAGACCGGCGATCTGGAGGACGAGACCAGCTTCAAGATCCGCTTGAGCCTCACCAATCTGGGCGGGCCGGCGAGCGCGGCTCCGGCCGAGGAGTGAGGGGGGAGAGAGCCTTGGTCTTCGGGCGATGCGATCGACGCGGGCTCCTTCT
Organism: uncultured Alphaproteobacteria bacterium; assembly: GCA_937926445.1. GTDB lineage: Bacteria > Pseudomonadota > Alphaproteobacteria > Geminicoccales > Geminicoccaceae > JANXAZ01. The sequence continues at coordinate 24,639 of CALBAK010000088.1, read as the reverse complement.
GGGCTTCGCCGCTGCGGGGCTCGCCGGGCGGAGCGCCCGCGGTCAGAGCGAGGCCAGTCGGATCGTCGCGATCGTCAACGACGAGCCGATCACGAGCCGGGACGTGGCCGAGCGGGTGCGGCTGTCGATCGTCTCGACGGGGTTGCCGGACACCGCCGAGACCCAGCGCCGGCTCGCCCCGCAGGTGTTGCGCGGCCTGATCGACGAGCGGCTGCAGTTGCAGGAGGCTCGTCGGCTGCGCCTTTCCGCGAGCGAGGCCGAGATCGACCGGGCCTTCGCGAGCGTGGCCGAGCGCAACCGGCTCGATCCCGAGGGCCTCGCCCGGACGCTGCGCGGGCTCGGCGTCGATCCCGCCACCTTCCGCCAGCAGATCGCCGCCCAGATCGCCTGGGGCAAGCTCGTCGAGCGCGAGCTCCGGCCGCGTGTCACGGTCGGCCGCGAGCAGCTCGAGCAGGCCATGGCGGCCCTCCAGGGGGCCGAGGAGGAGGTCCTTTTGAGCGAGATCCTCCTGCCGGTCTATTCCCGCGAGCAGGAGGCCGAGGTGCTGGCGGAGGCCGAGGGGATCGTCCAGTCGATCCGGGCCGATACCGATTTCGCCGCCCTCGCCCGGCAGATCTCCGCCGCCCCCACGGCCGCCGAGGGCGGCGATCTCGGTTGGGTCCGGCTCGGCGCGTTGCGGCCCGAGCTCAGGACCGCCCTCGACGGCGTTGACACGGGCCGGGTCGCTCCACCCGTGCGCAGCCCGCAGGGCGTGCAGATCGTCCTGGTGCGCGACCGGCGCGCTGGCACACCGGTCGATCCGGCGGCGCGCGAGGCCGAGGTGCGCCGCCGCCTCGAGGCCGAGCAGCTCCAGAGGCTCGCCGACCGGCGTCTGCGCGAGCTGCGCCGGCGGGCCTTCATCGACATCCGCGGCTGAACCCGGATCGGCGGCCGAGCCCCGAGCTGTGGTCGAGGCGGCGGGGATCGAAGACGCGCTCGCCCGTCTGCCGCCTCTGCGCGAGACCATCCGGGGGGCCGGCCTCGAGCCCGACAAGCGGTTGGGCCAGCACTTCCTGCTCGATCCCGCTATCCTCGCCCGGATCGCGGCCGCCGCGGGCCCGCTTCCGGGCCGCACCGTGCTCGAGGTGGGACCGGGCCCGGGCGGGCTCACCCGCGCGCTGCTTTCGGCCGGTGCCGCCGAGGTAGTGGCGGTCGAGCGCGATCCGCGCTGTGTGGCCGCGCTCGCCGATCTCGTGAGAGCCGCGGCGGGCCGGCTCCGGCTCGTCGAGGCCGACGCGCTCGCCTTCGATCCCTCGGGCCTCGCCCCGCCGGGTGCGCTCGTCGTGGTCGCCAATCTGCCGTACAACATCGGAACCGAGCTCCTGCTCGGCTGGCTGCACCGGGCCGAGCTGTTCGAGCGTCTCGTGCTCTTGTTCCAGAAGGAGGTGGCACTGCGGCTCGTGGCACCGCCGGGCGGGGCGGCCTACGGGCGGCTGTCGGTGTCGGCGCAGCTGGTCTGCCGGGTGGAGCGGCTCTTCGATCTGCCGCCCGGGGTCTTCTTCCCGCCCCCCAAGGTGGCCTCGAGCCTGGTGCGGCTCGTGCCGCGGCCCGACCGCCCGAGCGGAGCCGAACTCGCCGCGGTCGAACGGGTGACGGCCGCCGCCTTCGGCCAGCGCCGCAAGATGCTGCGGCAGAGCCTGAAGCCGCTCCGGCCGGCGCCCGAGGCGCTTCTGGCCGCGCTCGGCATCCAGCCGACCGTGCGGGCCGAGAGGCTGGCGCCCGAGACCTTCCTCGCGCTCGCCCGCGCGGTGCGGACTCAGCCGCCGCCCGAAGCAGCGGCCGGCTCGACGCGGAACCGCTGGACGAACTCCGAGAGATAGGGCTGGCGGCGGCGCTTGAGCCGCTCGGCCGCGAGGATCGCGCGGACCGCGGCGACGCTCGCCTCGAGCTCTTCGTTGATGATTACGTATTCGTACTCGGCCCAGTGGGTGACGTCGGAGGCGACCCGGGCGAGCCGGTAGCGGACCACCTCCTCGCTGTCCTGGGCGCGGCTGCGCAGCCGCTCGGCGAGGACCTCGAGCGAAGGCGCCAGGATGAAGACGCCGACCACGTCGTCGGCCGCCCGTTCGCGCAGCTGCTGGGCCCCCTGCCAGTCGATGTCGAACAGCACGTCGCGCCCCTGGGCGAGTGCCGCCTCCACGGCCGCCCGCGGTGTGCCGTAATGGTGGCCGTAGACGAGCGCGTGTTCGAGCAGCTCGCCCGCCTCGACCATCGCACGGAAGCGCGCCTCGTCGACGAAATGATAGTCGATCCCCTCGCGCTCGCCGGGGCGCCGGGGCCGAGTGGTGACCGAGACCGACATGGTCACCTCGGGCTCGAGCTCGAGGACCCGGCGCGAGATCGAGGTCTTGCCTGCCCCCGAGGGCGAGGAGAGGACCAGCATGAGGCCGCGCCTTCGGGCGCGCGATGAGCCGGCGGGATCGAGCATCGAGGCGGGGCTCCGGGCGCTGCGCCGCGGCGTTGTAGCGCCCGCGGCGCCTTCTACCAAGGCGCGACCGAAGGCCGCGCCCGTCGACCCGCTCACTCCGCCGACCGCGCCGCATCCTCGCGCATGCGGCGCCAGCGGGCGACGTTGCGATTGTGCTCGTCGAGCGTGCGGGCGAAGGCGTGGCCGCCCGTACCGTCGGCCACGAAGTAGAGATAGTCGACCGCCGCCGGGGCGAGCGCCGCGGCCAGGGCCGAGCGGCCGGGATTGGCGATCGGTGCGGGCGGCAGGCCGTCGATCCGGTAGGTGTTGAAGGGATGGTCGACCTCGAGGTCCTTGCGGGTGAGCGGCCGGTCGAGCCGGTTGCGGCCGCCGGCAAGCGCGAAGACGACGGTCGGATCGCTCTGCAGCCGCATACCGCGCTTGAGCCGGTTGACGAAAACCGCGGCGACGAGCGGCTGCTCCGCCTTCAAGGGCGTCTCGCGCTCGACGAGCGAGGCGAGCACGACCGCCTCGACCGGGTCGGTGTAGGGAAGGCCCGGGGCCCGGTTCGCCCAGAGTTCGGCGAGCGTCGTCCGCATAGCCTCCCGCATCCGCTCGAGCAGCCGGGCCCTGGGCTCGCCGCGCGGGACGAACCAAGTCTCGGGCAAGAGCGTCCCTTCCGGCCCCGGCGGCGGCAAGGGGCCGTCGAGCACCTCCGCGGCGGCCAGCAGCTCGTGGATCTCGGCGGTCGTGAGCCCCTCGGGTACCGTGATCCGGTGCAGGACCACCCGACCGCTCTCGAGAAGCTCGAGGATCGCCCGCGGGCTCGCCCGCGCGGCGATCCGGTATTCGCCGGCCTTTAGGGTGCGGTCCCTGCCCGAGAGCCAAGCTGCGAGCGCGAGCGCCCACCCCGGTTCGACCGCCCCCGCCTCTTCGAGCGTGCGCACGATCGCATCGAGTCCGCCGCGCGGGATCTGAACGACCCGCTCCTCGGCGAGCGGGCCCGGGGCGTCCAGCCAGCGCTCGAGGGCCCGCAGCCCGAGAAAGGCCGCGAGCCCGCTCAGGAGCACGAGCCCGAGGAGCGCGGTCGCGAGGCGAGCCGCGAGCTGCACCTCCACCTCAGCCGAGATCGGGCCTGGCGACGATCAGGCTCGCGTTGGTACCGCCGAAGCCGAAGCTGTTGGAGAGGGCCGCCCGAACCGGTCGCTCCTTGGCGCGGTGCGGCACCAGGTCCATCCCCTCCGCGCCCTCGCAGGGATTGTCGAGGTTCAAGGTCGGCGGCACCACACCGCGGTGCACGGCGAGGATCGAGAAGATCGCCTCGACACTCCCGGCGGCCCCCAGAAGATGGCCGATCGCGGATTTGGTCGAGGACATCGAGAGCCGGGTCGCGGCCTCGCCGAACAGCCGCCGCACGGCCCCGAGCTCGATCTCGTCGCCCAGAGGCGTGCTCGTGCCGTGGGCGTTGATGTAGTCGATGTCCTCCGGCCGCAGGCGGGCGTTCTCGAGCGCCGCTCGCATCGAGCGGTAACCGCCGTCGCCGTCCGGCGCCGGAGCGGTGACGTGGTGCGCGTCACCGGAAAGGCCGTAGCCTCGGATCTCGGCGTAGATCCGGGCGCCCCGCCGGCGCGCGTGCTCGAGCTCCTCGAGCACGACGACACCGGCGCCCTCCGCCATCACGAATCCGTCGCGGTCGCGGTCCCAGGGCCGTGAGGCCTTCTCCGGTGTCTCGTTGAAGCGGGTCGAGAGCGCCCGGGCGGCGGCGAAGCCCGCGATGCCGAGCCGGCAGACCGCTGCTTCCGCCCCGCCCGCGACCATGAGGTCCGCATCGCCGAGCGCGATCAGCCGAGCGGCGTCGCCGATCGCATGCGCGCCGGTCGAGCAGGCGGTGACCACCGAATGGTTCGGGCCCTTGAGGCCGAAGCGGATCGAGACCTGGCCGGAGACCAGGTTGATGAGGCAGGCCGGAATGAAGAACGGGCTCACGCGACGCGGGCCCTTGTTCGCGAGCTCGACCGCGGTCTCGGCGATCGTCTTGAGACCGCCGATCCCGGAGCCGATCAGCACACCCGCCCGCTCGCGCTCCTCCTCGCTCCTCGGTTCCCAGCCCGAATCGGCGAGTGCCTCCTCGGCGGCGGCGATGCCGTAGACGATGAAGAGATCGTTCTTGCGCAGATCCTTGGGCTCGACGAAGTCGGTGGCCCGGAAAGCACCAGGGCCATCGCCCGTGGGCACGAGTCCGGCGATCTTGGCCGGCAGGTCCGAGGTGTCGAACTGCTCGATCCGGCGGATGCCGCTCTCGCCGGCGACGAGCCGTCGCCAGCTCGTCTCGACCCCGCAGCCCAAGGGCGTCACGAGACCGAGGCCGGTGACCACCACCCTGCGCAGCACGGCCTGCCGCTCCTCGCGCCGTTCGCCGCCGCTCAGGCGCTGTGTTCCTGGATGTAGGTGATCGCGTCCTTGACGGTCTGGATCTTCTCCGCCGCGTCGTCCGGGATCTCGACCCCGAACTCCTCCTCGAAGGCCATCACGAGCTCGACCGTGTCGAGGCTGTCGGCGCCGAGGTCGTCGACGAATTTCGCGGTCTCGACGACCTTCGATTCGTCGACCCCCAGATGCTCGACCACGATCTTCTTCACGCGATCGGCGATGTTGTCGCTCATGAGTGGCTCTCCGTGGAAGCGCTTCCGCTCTTGGCTCTCGGGCCGGGCCGCTCGGATCGGCCGGCCTTGTACACGAGGCGGGAGGCCTTGGCCAGCGCGCGGCCGGCCGCCGCCCGGGCCCGCCGCTCAGATCATCGCCATCCCGCCGTTGACGTGCAGGGTCTGGCCGGTCACCCAGCCGGCCTCGTTCGAGGCCAGATAGAGGACCGCGGCGGCGACGTCAGCCGGCTCGCCGAGCCGGCCGATCGGGATCCGCGCGATCAGCGCCGCCCGTTGCTTCTCCCCGAGCGCATCGGTCATCGCCGTCACGACGAACCCCGGTGCGACGCAATTGACCGTGATGCCGCGGCTCGCGACCTCGGCGGCGAGCGCCTTGGTGAGCCCCACGAGGCCGGCCTTGGCGGCGGCGTAATTGGCTTGGCCCGGATTGCCCGTGGCACCCACGATCGAGCCGATGTTGACGATCCGCCCGAAGCGTCGGCGCATCATACCCTTGAGCGCCGCCCGAGCGAGCCGGAAGCAGGCCCCGAGATCGGTGTCGATCACGGTCTGCCAGTCTTCGTCCTTCATCCGGACCGCGAGCTGGTCGCGGGTGACACCGGCATTGTTGACCAGGATGTCGAGCCCGCCCGCCTGCTCGGCGACCGCGACGAGCGCGTCCGCCGCACCCGGTTCGGCGAGATCGCCGACCGCCACGATCGCCCGCTCGCCGAGCTCGCCCGCGAGCGCATCGAGCGCCTCGCGCCGGCGGCCGGCGAGCACGACCCGCGCGCCCGCCCTGTGGAGCGTGCGCGCCACCGCCCCGCCGATTCCGCCCGAGGCGCCGGTGACGAGAGCCGTCTTGCCGGAGAGGTCGAACACGGGCGGGCTCAACCGCCGAGCGCCGCGGCCGCGGCGTCGAGGTCGGAGGGTTCGCCCACCGCCAGGACCCGGGCTCCGGGCACGCCACGTTTGGCGAGGCCCGAGAGCACCTTGCCGGCGCCGAGCTCGAGCACGAGGTCGACCCCCATCCGCGCCATCGTCGCCATGCTCTCGCGCCAGCGCACCCGACCGGTAACCTGTCGCACGAGCAGCTCCGGCAGGAGCGCCGGGTCGCGTACCGGTTCGGCCGTCACATTCGCGACGAGCGACACCGCGGGCTCGGCGAAGCGCGTGCTGGCCAGAGCCGGGGCGAGCTCCTCGGCGGCCGGGGCCATGAGCGCGCAGTGGAAGGGGGCGGACACCTGGAGCATCACCGCCCGCTTGGCGCCTTGCGCCTTGGCGAGTGCGACCGCCCGCTCGACCGCCGCGACGTGGCCGCTCACGACCGCCTGGCCATCGGCATTGTCGTTGGCCAGCTGGCAGACATCGCCCTGCGCCGCCTCCGCGGCGATGGTGACCACCACCGCCGCCTCGAGGCCCAGGATCGCCGCCATGGCGCCGGTGCCCGGCGGGGTGGCGCGCTGCATCGCCGCACCCCGCAGGCGGAGGAGCCGGGCGGCATCGGCGAGCCCGAGCGCGCCGGCTGCGACCAGGGCACTGTACTCGCCGAGCGAATGGCCGGCGACGCAGTGCAGCAGTCCCGCGAGCGGCCGGCCGAGCCGCTCCTCGAGGGCGCGGACGGCGGCGATCGAGGTCGCGAGCAGGGCCGGTTGGGCGTTCTCGGTCAGCGTGAGGGTCTCTTGCGGCCCCTCGAAGATCACCCTCGAGAGTCGCTCGCCGAGCGCCGCATCGACCTCCTCGAAGACGGCGCGGGCGGCCGCCGAGGCGTCGGCGAGGGCCCGGCCCATGCCCGCGGTCTGCGAGCCCTGGCCCGGGAACACGGCGGCGGGTCGGGTCACGGAAGGATTCCAAAGGGAAACGGCGCCCGGCCGGCTCATAAGCCCCGGCCCGCGCCTGTCAAGCACGCGACGGTCACACCCGCGGTCCGAGCCTTGCGCGGCGGATCGCGGGCTGTATAGTGTCCCGGCCACCGCGTGGGGCGGGACGACCTGCCACGGCCTCGAGGCGCGGTGCTCCGATCGGACGGAGCGGCGACAGGGTCGGCGCTCCGTTCGTGCGTTTTCGAGACCATCGGGAGTGTTCATGCCCTTCTACGAGCACACTCTGATCGCGCGTCCGGACCTCACCTCCCAGCAGGCCCAGACGCTCGGCGAGACCATCGCCCAGCTCGTCGCCGAGCAGGGCGGCAAGGTGACCAAGACCGAGTATTGGGGCCTGCGGAACCTGGCCTACCGGGTCAAGAAGAACCGCAAGGGTCACTATCTCCACTTCAACATCGACGCGCCAGCGGCGGCGATCACCGAGCTCGAGCGGACCGAACGGATCAACGAGGACGTCCTGCGCTATCTGACCGTGCGGGTGGACAAACTCGACGACGGGCCCTCGCCCGTGATGCTCGCCAAGGCGAGCCGCGACGAGCGCTCGCGTCGGGATCGCGAGTTCCGCGGCGAGCGCGAGCCCAAGGGCGAGCGGGACGAGCCGCGCCGCGACCGCGAGGTGCGCGAGGAACGGGTCTGAGGCCGGGAGAGAGCGAGGATGAGCGAGGAGATCGAGGGCGGCGAGGTCCGTGGCGAGCGGCGGCGGCCAGTGGAGCCGCCCAACATCACGATCCGGCGCCCCTTCTTCCGGCGGCGCAAGGCGAGCCCCTTCGCCCACGCCGACGCCCCGAAAATCGACTACAAGGACGTCAAGCTCCTGCAACGCTTCATCTCCGAGCGCGGTAAGATCGTGCCGCGGCGGATCACCGCGGTGACCGCCAAGGAGCAGCGGGCGCTCGCGCTCGCCATCAAGCGGGCGCGCGAGTTGGCACTCCTGCCCTTCGTGGCGCGCTGAGAGGAGCGAGGCCCAGGAGCATGAACGGGCGGGCCGTGGCGATCACGGCGCTGGCCGGGATCGCCAGCGGTCTCCTCTTCCTGTCGACGATCCGGGGCGGCGGGCTCCTGCCGGTCGCGAGCTACCTCGTCCAGCTGCCGATCCTTCTCTGCGGCCTGGGCCTGGGTCCGCTCTCGGCGGCGTTCGCTTCGGCCGGCGCGCTCGCCACGACGCTGCTCGCTTCGGGCCTCGTCGCGGCGGCCGTGCTCCTGATCGTCCAGCTCGCACCGGCGCTGCTCGTGAGCCATCGCGCCCTGCTCCACCGGGACGAGGGGACGCGGCTGGAATGGTACCCGCTCGGCCGGCTCGTGTCGGAGACGGCTCTCTATGTCGGGGCCGTCGCAATCGCAGCGATCCTCTGGCTCGAGACCGCGGGTATCGGCGTCGAGACGCTGGTCCGCCTCTTCGCGCTTCATCTGGCGAGCGGGCTCGGCGGGCCGGCCACGATGGCGGCGCTCGAGACCTTGCTGGTCGGTTGGCTACCCTGGATCCCGGGGATCGTGGCGCTCTCCTGGCTACTCATGATCTGGACCAACGCGGCCATCGCCCAGGCCCTCCTCGCCCGCTCCGGCCGCGCGCTGCGGCCGAGCCCGGCCCTCGCCGAGCTCGCCCTCCCGGGCTGGGTCGTTCCGGCGGTGCTCTTCGCGATCGCGGTCGCCCGGCTCTTTCCCGACGGGCCGGCGTTCGCCGCCACCGTAGTGGCACTCCTCGGCGGGGCGCTCCTGTTCCTCGCCGGGCTCGCGGTGGTGCACGCCTTCGTCGCCCGACGGCGGCTCGGCCGTGCGCCCCTTGTCGTCCTTTATCTCCTCTTGCTGCTGTTCAGCTGGCCGCTCGTTCCGGTCGTCGCCGCCCTCGGCCTCGTCGAGGAGCTCGTCGGCCTGCGGCGCCGGCTCGCCTGATCGGAGGACTTCGACGATGCAGATCATCCTTCTCGAACGCGTGCCCAAGCTCGGTCAGATGGGCGACGTGGTGAAAGTCAAGGACGGCTACGCCCGCAACTTCCTGATCCCCAAGGGCAAGGCGCTCAGGGCCACGGAACGGACCCTGGCCGAGTTCGCCAAGCGGCGGGTCGAGCTCGAGGCCCGCAACCTCGAGCGAAAGCAAGAAGCCCAGGCGATCGCGGTCAAGGTCGACGGGCAGAGCGTCACCGTGCTGCGGCAGGCGAGCGAAAGCGGCCAGCTCTACGGCTCGGTGAGCGCCCGCGACATCGCCGAGGCCTTCACCCAAGCGGGCGTGAAGCTCGACCGCCAGCAGATCCGGCTCGACCATCCGATCAAGACGCTCGGTCTGCACACCGTCACGGTGGCCCTCCACCCCGAGGTCGAGGTGACGGTCACGGTCAACGTCGCCCGCTCGCTCGAGGAGGCCGACATCCAGGCGGGCAAGCTGCCGCCGCCGGCACCCGGCGAGGGCGAGGCCGAGGAGCTCGCGGAGGAGGCGGCGGCCTGAGCCGCCGGCGCGGAGGAATCGCATGGCCAAGGCGCGTCCGGGCGAGGAAGAGGGCGGCAAGTCCGTCGCTGTCGTCAAGAAGTACGCCAACCGGCGGCTCTACAACACCGCGACCAGCTCCTACGTCACCCTCGACGAGCTCGCCCAAATGGTGCGCGCCGGTCAGGACTTCGTCGTCTACGACGCGAAGACGGGCGACGACATCACCCGCTCGGTCCTGACCCAGATCATACTCGAGGAGGACGCCAAGGGCAGAAACCTGCTGCCCATCGGCTTCCTGCGGCAGCTCATCGGCTTCTACGACGATCAGCTGCACGCCTTCCTGCCGCGCTACCTCGAAATGAGCATGGAAAACTTCGCCCGCCACCAGGACCAGATCCGGGCGTACATGGAGCAGACCTTCGGGCGGTTCTTCCCCTTCGGTCGGCTCGAGGACATGGCGCGGCAGAACCTCGCCATGTTCCAGCGCGCCGCTTCGATGTTCGGACCGTTCTCGAATGCCGGCGGCACGGACGAGCCGCCGCCCGCGCCGCCGGAGTCGACCGACCCCTCCTCCACACCGCGCAAGGATCTGGGCGATCAGGTGAAGGAGCTCGAGCACCGGCTCGAGGCGATGCAGCGCCAGCTCGAGCAGCTGGTCCGCGCCGCCACGAAGGGCGGCTCGGAGGAGGCGTGAACCCGCTGCGAGCGGTCGACAGGCCGGCCCTTTCGTTCGCCTACGGCGAGAAGCTCACGAGGTTGCTCCAGTAGCGCTCGAGGCTCTGGAGCGTTCGATTGATCTGCTTGAGTTCTTCGGCGGTGGCGATCTTTCCCTCGATCTGCGCCGCGTTGCGGGCGTAGAGCTCGTCGATCTTGGCGGTGAGCTCGAGTCCTTTCTGGGAAAGTTTGACCCGGGTCATCCGCCGATCGTGCGCCGAGCGCTCCTGTAACAAATAGCCGTTCTCGACGAGCTTCTTGACGTTGTAGGAGACGTTCGAGCCCAGATAGTAGCCGCGTGCGGTGAGCTCGCCCACGGTCAACTGGTCGACATTGATGTTGAAAAGGATCAACGTCTGGACGTTGTTGATGTCCTCGATACCGAGCCGGTCGAGCTCCGCCTTGATCACGTCGAGGAAACGGCGGTGGAGGCGCTCGATGAGCCTCGTGGTCTGGACGTAATGCTCTTTCACGGGTCGCCCTCGGCGAGGCGGCGGGCCGGGCGGGGCCGCGGCCGTCCTAGCGCGTACGTTTAGTCAGCCTTTCCTCCGATCATCGTCATGATTGCGGAAAAATCCAGTCCCCGTGTCTCTTCGGAAGCGAACAGGTTGTAGAGCTGATACGCTTCAGCACCGAGCGGCGTGCGCGCTCCCACCGCCTGCGCCGCCTCCTGGGCGAGCTTCAGGTCCTTGCGCATCATCGCCACCGTGAAACCGGCTGCGTAGCCGCGATTGGCGGGCGAGGAGGGCACCGGTCCGGGCACCGGGCAATAGCTCGTCAGGGACCAGCACTGACCCGAGCTCTTCGAGCTGATCTCGAACAGGGTCTGATGCGCGAGCCCGAGCTTCTCGGCGAGCGCCATGGCCTCGCAGACCGAGATCATCTGGATGCCGAGCATCATGTTGTTGCAGATCTTGGCGGCCTGGCCGTTGCCCGAGGGGCCGGCATGGATCACCGCCTTGCCCATGGCCTCGAGGATCGGCCGGGCGCGCTCGAAGGCCTCGGCCTCGCCGCCCACCATGAAGGTGAGCGTCCCGGCCGTGGCCCCGCCGACCCCGCCCGAGACCGGGGCGTCGAGCATCGCGAGACCCCTGGCGGCAGCGGCCGCCGCCACCGCGCGCGCGGTCTCGACGTCGATCGTCGAACAATCGATCAGGAGCGTCCCGGGAGCGGCGACCTCGAGCACCCCGCCCGCCTCGAGATAGGCGGCCCGGACGTGGCGTCCTTCGGGCAGCATCGAGAGCACGACCTCGGCGTCCCGCACCGCCTCGGCGATCGAGCCCGCGACCCGGCCACCGGCCACGGCGAGCCGCTCACGCGCCGCCGGCACGGGATCGAAGCCCGCCACATCGTGGCCCGCCTTGATCAGGTTGGCGGCCATGGGACCGCCCATGTTGCCGAGCCCCAGGAAGCCGATCCGGGCCATCCCCTCCTCCCCGATGCCGTGCCTTCAGATCCCCTCCCAGTCGAAGACGAGATCGCCCTCCGGGATCGGCGCGAAGAAGCGCTCGACCTCGGCCTCGTCGACCGCCTCGAGCGCCCGGTGCCGCCAGCGCGGCGCCTTGTCCTTGTCGATCAGGAGTGCCCGAACGCCCTCGGCGAACTCGCCCGATTCGAGAACGTGCCGGACCATCCGATATTCCAGCCGCAGGCACTCCTCGAGGGAAAGGTCCTCGCCGCGCCGCAGCTGGGCGAAGGCGAGGCGGACCGCGAGCGGCGACTTCTCGCGTATGGTTCCGAGCTGCTCGCGCCCGAAGCCCGTGGGTTCGGCCTCGAGGCGGGCCAGGAGCTCGACGAAGCTCTCGGCCGTGAAGATCGCCCGGATCATCGGCAGGCGGGCGGCGAGCGTGCCGGGCCCAGGCGGCTCGGAGCCCAGCTCGCGCAGGCCCGCTCCGAGGACCGAGGCGACCTCCCCCGCGCCCGCCGCCACGAGCCGCGCCTCGAGCTCGAGCAGGCGCGCCGCCGGCACGTAGTGGGTCGCGAGTCCTGCGGTGAGCGCATCCGCCGCCCCGAGCCGGGCGCCCGTGAGCCCGAGATACATTCCCACCCCGGCCGGGCAGTGGCCGAGGAACCAGGTGGCGCCGATGTCGGGGAAGAAGCCGATCCCCGTCTCGGGCATGGCGAGGAGCGTGTGTTCGCTCGCGATCCGGTGCGTGCCGTGGATCGAGATGCCGCAGCCGCCGCCCATGGTCACACCGTTCAACAGCGCGACATAGGGCTTGGGGAAGCGGGCGATCCGCCAGTTCATTCGGTACTCGTCGCGGAAGAAGGGGAGTGCCGCCGCGACCCCTTCCCGACGCACCGTCTCTACCACCGCACGGACGTCGCCCCCCGCGCAGAAGGCCCGACCGGGTGCGGCCTTGACCAGCACCGCCTCGACCTCGGGATCGTCTCTCCAGCGCCGCAGATGATCCGAGAGCTCGCGCACCATGGCGCGGGTGAGCGCGTTCAGGGCCTCCTGCCGATCGAGGATGACGACCCCGATACGGCCCTCGCGCAGGAAACGGATCGGCGCGCGCTCGCTCACGGTGCCTCTGCCAACAGGCGACGGGCGATGATCAGCCGCATGATCTCGTTGGTCCCTTCGAGGATCCGATGGACCCGGCAGTCGCGGAGATAGCGCTCGATGCCGTAGTCGCGGATGTAGCCGTAGCCGCCGTGCAGCTGGAGCGCTCGATCGACGATGGCGAAACCCAGATCGGTGGCGAGCCGCTTCGCCATGGCGGCGGCGACGGTGGCGTCCGGGGCACTCGTGTCGAGCTTGCGGGCCGCCCGCCAGACCATGAGGCGGGCCGCTTCGAGCTCGCTCGCCATGTCGGCGAGGGTGAACTGGGTGTGCTGGAACTCGGCGATCGCCCGGCCGAACTGGCGCCGCTCCCGGGTGTAGGCGATCGCCCGGTCGAGGCACTCGGCGGCGGCCCCGAGCGAGCAGGCGGCGATGTTGATCCGGCCGCCGTCGAGCCCTCGCATGGCGATCTTGAACCCTTCTCCCTCCGCCCCGATCCGGTTGCGGACCGGCACCTTGCACCCCTCGAAGACGACCGCGGCGGTCGGCTGGCTGTGCCAGCCTAGCTTCTCCTCCTGCTTGCCGAAGGAGAGGCCCCTGGTCCCCTTCTCGACCAGAATCGCGCTGATCCCGGAAGGTCCCGGCCCGCCCGTGCGGCACATCACGAGGTAGACGTCGCTCGCCCCGGCGCCGCTGATGAAGGCCTTGGCCCCGTCGAGCACGTAGTCGTCACCGTCGCGCCGGGCGGTCGTCCGGAGCGAGGCAGCGTCCGAACCGCTCCCTGGCTCGGTGAGACAATAGGAACCGAAGCGGGCCATACTGCAGAGATCGGGCAGAAAGGCCCGCCGCTGCTCGAGGTCGCCATGGGCGTCGATCATCCAGGCGACCATGTTGTGGATCGAGAGATAGGCCGCGGTCGAGGGACAGCCGCGCGCCAGCTCCTCGAAGACGAGGGCCGCCTCGATCCGGCCGAGCCCAGCGCCACCGACCTCCTCGGCGACGTAGATACCGGCGAGGCCGAGGGCGGCCGCTTTGCGCAGGGTCTCGACCGGAAAAACGTGGTCGCGGTCCCAAGCCTCGGCCCGCGGCGCCAGCTCCTCGCGGGCGAAGTCGCGGGCGAGCTCGGCGATCGCCCGCTGCTCCTCGCTCGGCTCGAGCTCGATCGCCACCGCGTCCTCCGTGCCACTTGCGCCGGGCTAGCCGGCCCGGCCCACCCGGTCAACCGCGAGCGAAGATCGCGCGCGCGGCTCGGTTGTCAGCACCCGGACGCAGTCTTAGAGAAATCCGAACCGGCCGTCACACCGTCGTCACCGAGCGAGGCCGCCCATGAGCACGCCCCGGCACCTGGCGAGCCAACCGCCCTTCCCCGCCACCCGTTTGCGCCGGTTGCGTCGGGCCGGCTGGGCCCGCGCGCTGGTCGCCGAGCACCATCTGCGGCCGGCCGATCTCGTCCAGCCCTTCTTCGTGCTCGACGGCCACGGCCGGCGCGAGCCGGTCGGCTCGCTGCCGGGGATCGAGCGGCTCTCGATCGACCTTCTGGTGCCGCAGGTCGAGCGCTGCGCCCGGCTCGGCATTCCCATGGTGGCGCTCTTCCCTTGCACCCCCGCCGATCGCAAGACGGTCGACGGGCGCGAGGCCTGGAACCCCGAGAACCTGCTCTGTCGAGCGATCCGGACGCTCAAGCGGGCGGTGCCCGAGGTGGGGCTCATGGGCGACGTGGCCCTCGACCCCTACACCACGACCGGCCAGGACGGGATCGTGCGGGACGGGGTGATCCTCAACGACGAGACGATCGAGGCGCTCGTCCGCCAGGCTCTCTGCCAGGCCGAGGCCGGCTGCGACGTGATCGCGCCCTCCGACATGATGGACGGGCGGGTGGGGGCGATCCGCAAGGCCCTCGATGCGGCCGGCCACAGCCAGGCGATCATCCTGGCCTATGCGGCCAAATACGCCTCGGCCTTCTACGGCCCGTTCCGCGACGCGGTCGGCTCCGCCTCCGCCCTCGGCAAGGCCGACAAGAAGACCTACCAGATGGATCCGGCCAACCTCAGCGAGGCCCTGCGGGAGGTCGCGCTCGATCTCGCCGAAGGCGCCGACATGGTGATGGTGAAGCCCGGTCTGCCCTATCTCGACGTCATCGCTCGGGTGAAGGAGGCGTTCGGCGCCCCTACGCTCGCCTATCACGTCTCCGGCGAGTATGCGATGGTGAAGGCCGCGGCCGAACGCGGCTGGCTCGACGGGCCGGCCTGCATGATGGAATGCCTCTTGGCGTTCAAACGGGCCGGCGCCGACGGCATCCTCACCTACGCCGCCCTCGAGGTGGCCGAGCGTCTGGCGCGTCAGGGCTGAGCGGCGCGCTGTCGGGTGCGGGCCCGCAGCCACGCCGCGAGCCATTCCTCCTCGATCGCGCCCGCGGCGAGGTGGAGCACGACGGCGAGGCAGGCCCGATCGGCGGCCACGAGCTCGAGGCCGTTCATCCGCAGGAAGAGCTCGAGGGTCACGAACGCCACCGGCCCGTCGCCGTCGACGAACGGGTGGTTCCGGGCGTTCTCGAAGGCACGGGCGGCCGCGAGCTCGGCGAGATCCGGCTCGCCACGGGCCGTCTTCTGCTGCGGGCGAGCCGGAGCCGATCCGAGCGGGGCCCGATCCCGCAGCCCGGCGCGCCGCCGTGCCCGGCGAGCCGCTGCTGGCGGACGGCGAGGACGACTTCGAGCCGCAGCCAGCGCGGCCCCCTCACTCGGCGAGCGCGCGCAGGAGATGCCTACGCTGCCGCATGATCTCCTCGGCGGCGTCCATCTGCTCCATAAACGCGGGATCGTAGGGCGTCATCGCGAACCCGGCCGGGGTCTCGGCGAGCACGATCTGCTCCCCCTCGCCCACCTTCATCCGGGCGAGGACCTCCTCGGGCAGGATCACACCCAGCGAGGTGCCGATGCGGCGGATCTCGAGGCGAACCGTGAAGCTGCTCTCGAGAGCGAGGCCCGCGTTACACTATGAATTGCATCGAGTCCTGCCGCCACCGAGAACCGCCCGGCCTACCTCAGCGTACGCCCTCGACCGCCTCGAAGGTCTCGAGTTGCGGCGGCCCGAGATAGAGCCCCTTGTGCTCGCCGGCACCGCGATGCGCGGAGCGGAACGCCTCCGAGCGCGTCCAGGCCTCGAAGGCGGCGCGCGACTGCCATACCGAGTGCGAGGCGTAGAGCGTGTGGTCGGCACTGGACGGGCCGCGCAGGAGATGGAAGGAGACGAAGCCGGGCACGCGATCGAGGTGGCTCTCGCGCTGCCGCCAGACCTCCTCGAACTCGGCCTCGCGGCCGGGCTGGATCTTGAAGCGATTCATCGCCACGAACATGGACGGGCGCTCCGGTGAGATCAGGGTCGTTGGCGAAATAGGACATCGGGGCCCCAGCGGCCAACCGCTCGGGCCAGCGTCCCAGCCCTCGGCGACGATCGACCGCGCTCGCACCGGCCGACCGGTGCGGGCCGCGCGGGCTGCCGCGCCGGCGGTCGACCGCCCCCGGCACCCCGCTGGCGCGGCTCGGCCATGAGCCCGCTCGTCTTCGCCGTCGTGCTCGGCGCCGCGGCCTTGCACGCCGCCTGGAACGCGCTCGTCAAGCAGGGCGGCGACCCCCCTTCTTCCGGCTCGCCGTCGTCATCCTGACGGGCTCGCTCGTCTGCCTGCCGCTCCTCCCCTTCGTCGAGCCGCCACCGGCCGAAGCCTGGCCCTGGCTCCTGACCTCGGTCGCCATCCACATCGCCTACGACACCCTTCTCTGCCTCGGCTATCTGCGGGGTGATCCGAGCCTCGTCTATCCGGTTGCGCGCGGCGTGGCACCGCCGCTCGTGGCGCTTCTGGGCGGCCTCGTCGCCGGCGAACGGCTCGGCCCCGCGGAGCTCCTGGCGGTCGGTGTGGTCTCGCTCGGCATCCTGACGCTCGTGGGCCTCGGACGGGTAGCCGCCGCCCAGCGGCGGAGCCTCCTCTACGCGCTCGGCTGCGGTGTCGCGATCGCCCTCTATACGCTGAGCGACGGTCGGGGTGTTCGCGCGGCGGGCGAGCCCTGGGGGTACATCGTCTGGCTCTTCGCCCTCGACGGGCTGCCTTTCGGCCTCGTCGTCCTCTGGCTGCAGCGGCGACGGCTCGCTGGTCTCGCCACGCCGGGCCTCCTGCCCGCGTTGGTAGGGGGTCTCCTCTCCTTCACGGCCTACGCGCTCGTGGTCTGGGCAATGGCCACCACCGCCATGGCGCTCGTCTCGGCGCTGCGCGAGACCTCGGTCGTGCTCGCCGCCTGGATCGGTGCGCGGCACCTGAACGAGCCCTTCGGCCGGCGGCGGGTGGTGGCCGCCTCGCTGGTCGCAGCCGGCGTCGTGCTCTTGAAGCTGGTGGCTTGAGGTCTTTCTCTGGATGGCCGTCGGCTACGACGGTCGCCCGAGGTCCGCCCTTGCGCCAGCCCTTCGCACCCGCTCGCCGATCGACCGCCCCGCCGCCGGGCCCAGCACCCGATGGGCTCGATCTCGAGCGCCGCCTCCTCTATCGCGACGGGCTCGTTCTCGTGATCGACAAGCCCGCGGGTCTGCCCGTGCATGCCGGCCCCAAGGGCGGCCCCAACCTCGAGCACTATCTCGACGCGCTGCGCTTCGGCTATCCCCGCCGCCCCGCCCTAGCCCACCGGCTCGACCGCGACACCTCGGGCTGCCTCGTGCTCGGTCGGCACCCCTCGGCCCTGCGCCGGCTCGGCCGGCTGTTCGCCACGGGTGCCGTCGAGAAGACCTACTGGGCGGTCGTGCTCGGCCGCCCCGAGGCCACGGAGGGTCGGATCGCGCTGCCGCTCGCCAAACGCTCGGCGCTGCGCGGCTGGTGGATGAAGGTCGACCCTGCGGGCCAGCCGGCCGTGACGCTGTGGCGGCTCGTGGCGAGCGCCGAGGGCCTCTCGTGGCTCGAGCTCCGACCCTTGACCGGCCGCACCCACCAGATCCGGGTCCATTGCGAAGCGCTCGGCTGCCCGGTCCTGGGCGATTCGGTCTACGGCCGCGAGCGGCAGCCCGATCCGCTGCCGCCGCTGCACCTGCACGCCCGGGCGATCGTTCTGCCGCTCTTCGAGGGCAAGCCGCCGATCCGTGCGGAAGCCCCGCCGCCTCCGCACATGGAAGCGGCGCTGCGCCGCCTCGGCTGGCGGCCAGAGGCGGCAGCCGGAGCTGCCACCGCCTGAAGCCGACGTCTGCACGCAGCTGTCGGCAGAGCCGTCCTCGACCCGCTCGCCGGCTCGGCGGCTCGGGAGGCATTTCTGCGCCGGTTTCACTTGTCGCAGGTGTGGCGATCGGGTACCCGGTCAGATTGAGGAATCGGCCGGCTCGGACGGGCCAAGGGTGAGCGGGATCAGGGACGTCGACCTCGCGGCGCGAACCGTCGTCGCATCCGACGGCATGCCGCCGACCGACATCGAGGATCCGACCTACTTCCACAAGGTGGTCGACTGCCAATGGGCCTGTCCGGCGCACACGCCGGTGCCCGAATACATCCGGCTGATCGCCGCCGGGCGGTATTCCGACGCCTACATGGTCAATTGGTGGTCGAACGTGTTCCCGGGGATTCTCGGCCGGACCTGCGACCGGCCCTGCGAGCCCGCCTGCCGCCGCTCGCGCGTCGAGCGCGAGCCGGTCGCGATCTGCCGGCTCAAGCGGGTCGCCGCCGACTACAAAAACGACATTCGCGATCGGCTGCCGCGGCCGGCCCGCCAGAAGAACGGTTTCAAGGTGGCGCTCGTGGGCGCCGGGCCCGCCTCGCTCACCGTGGCGCGCGATCTCCTGCCGCTCGGCTATCACTGTGTGCTGTTCGACCAGGACCGTCGGGCCGGCGGCATGATCCGCACCCAGATCCCGCGCTTCCGGCTGCCCGAGGAGGTGATCGACGAGGAGGTCGGTTACATCCTGGACCTCGAGCCGGAGCTGCGCCTCGGCGAGCGGGTCGACAGCCTGAAGGCGCTCTTGGACCAGGGCTTCGATGCGGTTTTCGTCGGCACCGGGGCCCCCAAGGGCCGCGATCTCGACGTGCCCGGCCGGCGCGAGGCGGCGGCCCACGTCCACATCGGCATCGAGTGGCTCGCCGCCGTCTCTTTCGGCCACGTCAAGCACATCGCCGAACGGGTCGTCGTGCTCGGCGGCGGGAATACCGCCATGGACTGCTGCCGGACCGCCCGTCGGCTCGGCGGCCGCGAGGTCACGGTCGCGGTCCGCTCGGCCTTCGCCGAGATGAAGGCGAGCCCCTGGGAGAAGGAGGACGCCCTCAACGAGGACATCCCGATCCTCGACCATCTCGTGCCCCGGGAGTTCCTGCACGAGAACGGCCGACTCACCGGCGTGCGCTTCCAAAGGGTGCGGACCGAACGCGACGCGCAGGGCCGGCGCGCGCTCGTGCCGACGGGCGAGCCCGACTTCGTGATCCCCTGCGAGGTGGTGCTGGTGGCGATCGGTCAGGAGAACGCTTTCCCCTGGATCGAGCGCGACGTCGGTGTGGCCTTCGACCGCCACGGCCTGCCGGTCGTCGATCCCCTCACCTTCCGCTCGACCCATCCCAAGGTCTTTTTCGGCGGCGATGCAGCTTTCGGCCCCAAGAACATCATCACCGCCGTGGCGCAGGGGCACGAGGCGGCGATCTCGATCGACCTCGTCTGCCGCGGTCTCGACCCGCGGCTGCGGCCGCCGCCCGCCGTGCGCCGCACGAGCCAGAAGATGGGCCTGCACGAATGGGCCTACGAGAACGAGGTGTCGCTCGAGGCGCGGCGCCGGGTGCCGCATCTGCCGCGCTCGCGGGCGCTAGCCTCGCTCGAGGCCGAGGTCGAACTCGGCTTCGATCCCGAACAGGCCTGGCACGAGGCCGAGCGCTGCCTCAACTGCGACGTTCAGACCGTCTTCACCCGCCAGCTCTGCATCGAGTGCGACGCCTGCGTCGACATCTGCCCGATGGACTGTATCACCTTCACGGTGAACGGACCCGAGGCGGAGCTCAGGGGCCGGCTCAACGCCCCGGCCCGCAACCTCGAGCAGGCGCTCTACGTCTCGGCGCCGCTCAAAACAGGCCGGGTGATGGTCAAGGACGAGGACGTGTGCCTGCATTGCGGGCTGTGCGCCGAGCGCTGCCCGACCGGAGCCTGGGACATGCAGAAGTTCCTGCTCGAGACCGCCAGGGCGGGCTGCCGATGACCGCCCCCATCCGCGCCGTCAACGACTTCGTCGTCAAGTTCGCGAACGTCAACGGCTCCGGCTCGGCCTCCGCCAACCGCCTGTTCGCCAAGGCGATCCTGCGGATGGGTGTGCCGGTCGCCACGCGCAACATCTTCCCCTCCAACATCCAGGGCCTGCCGACCTGGTACGAGGTGCGGGTGAGCGAGGCGGGCTGGCTCGGCCGGCGCGGCGGCGTCGATCTCGCCGTGACGATGAACCCGCAGACCTTCGAGAAGGACCAGGCCGAGCTCGAGCCCGGCGGCTACCTCTTCTACGACAGCACCCGGCAATTGCCGGACAGCCGCTTCCGGCGCGACATCACCCGGCTCGGCCTGCCGCTCACCACGATCTGCAACGAGCACTGGAGCGATCCGCGCCAGCGCCAGCTTATGAAGAACATCGTCTATGTGGGGGCGCTGGCCCGTCTGCTCGGCATCGACATGGCCGAGCTCGAGCGGCTCGTGGGCGAGCAGTTCAAGGGCAAGGAGAAGCTTATCGAACCCAATGTCGAGGCGCTGCATCTGGGCTTCGAGCACGCCGGGCGCGAGCTCGCCGGCGCCTGCGGCCTCGAGGTCCGCCGGGCCGATGCGGTCGGCGAGCGGATCTTCCTCGAGGGCAACGCCGCCGCCGCGCTCGGCTGCGTCTACGGCGGCGCCACCGTGTGCGCCTGGTACCCGATCACGCCCTCGACCGGCCTCGCCGAGGCCTTCATGCGCCAGTGCGAGCGCTACCGGATCGAGCCCGAGACCGGCAAGAAGCGCTTTGCCATCGTCCAGGCCGAGGACGAGCTCGCCGCCATCGGCATCGTGATCGGTGCCGCCTGGAACGGTGCGCGGGCCTTCACCGCTACGTCCGGCCCCGGCATCTCTTTGATGCAGGAGTTCCTGGGCCTCGCCTATTTCGCCGAGATCCCGGCCGTGGTGTTCGACGTGCAGCGCGGCGGCCCGTCGACCGGTATGCCCACCCGCACCCAGCAGTCCGACATCCTGGCCTGCGCCTATGCGAGCCACGGCGACACCAAGCACGTCCTCCTCTTCCCCGAGGACCCGGCCGAGTGCTTCGCCATGGCGGCGGATGCCTTCGACCTCGCCGACCGGCTGCAGACTCCGGTCTTCGTCATGATGGACCTCGACATCGGTATGAACGAGTGGCTCTGCCGGCCGCTCGCTTGGGACGATTCGCGCCGCTACGACCGCGGCAAGGTCATGACCTTCGCCGATCTCGAGGCCGGCCGCGAGTTCGGCCGCTATCTCGATGTCGACGGTGACGGCATCCCCTATCGGACCTACCCCGGGACCCACCCCACCCGCGGCGCCTTCTTCACCCGCGGCACCTCGCGCGACCGCTACGCCCGCTACACCGAGGAGGGGCCGGCCTATGTCGACAACATGCAGCGGCTCCTCAAGAAGCTCGAGACCGCCAAGAAGCTCCTCCCCGCGCCCGAGCTCGTCCCGGCGGCCGAGCCCACCCGCTTCGGCCTGATCGCTTTCGGCTCCTCCATGCCCTCGGTGCGCGAGGCACTCGCCCGGCTCGCCGAAGAGGGTGTGCATCTCGACACGCTGCGGGTCCGCGCCTTCCCCTTCTCCCGCGCGGTCGAGGAGTTCGTCGCCACCCACGAGCGGGTCTTCGTGGTCGAGCAGAACCGCGACGGCCAGCTGCGCCAGCTGCTCGTCAACGAATGCGGCATCGACCCCGCCCGGCTCTGGCCGGTCCTGCACTACGACGGGACACCGGTGACCGCGCGCTTCCTGATCCGCGCCGTGCTCGAACGGCTGTCGGATGCCAAGGTCGTGCCCTTCCGGAAGGCCGTGTCGTGACCTACCTGCCCAAGCCCAAGCTGCACCATCCCGCCCTGCCCAAGAACGCGATCGGGCTCACGCATCGCGACTACGAGGGGGCGATCTCGACGCTCTGCGCCGGCTGCGGCCACGATTCGATCTCGGCCGCGATCATCCAGGCCTGCTTCGAGCTGGACATCGAACCGCACCGGATCGCCAAGCTCTCCGGGATCGGCTGCTCGAGCAAGACGCCGACCTACTTTCTCGGCACCGCACACGGCTTCAATTCGGTGCACGGGCGGATGCCCTCGGTGCTCACGGGCGCCAATCTCGCCAACCGCGACCTGATCTATCTCGGCGTTTCGGGGGACGGCGATTCGGCGAGCATCGGCCTCGGCCAGTTCGCCCACTGCATCCGCCGCGGTGTCGACATGGTCTACATCGTCGAGAACAACGGCGTGTACGGCCTGACCAAGGGCCAGTTCTCGGCGACCGCCGACAAGGGTTCGAAGAGCAAGCGCGGCGTGGTCAACACCGACAGCCCGATCGACCTCGTGGCCCTCGCCCTCCTCTTGGGCGCCACCTATGTCGGCCGGAGCTTCTCGGGCGACAAGCCGCAGCTCGTGCCGCTCATCAAAGGTGCCCTGCGCCACAAGGGGGCCGCCTTCCTCGACGTCATCAGCCCCTGCGTGACCTTCAACAATCACAAGGGCTCGACCAAGAGCTTCGACTTCGTCCGCGAGCACAACGATGCGGTGAACCGGCTCGACGTGATCCTGCCGAAAAAGCCGATCACCGCCGACTACGAGCCCGGCGAAGTGATCGATGTGCCGCAGCACGACGGCTCGATCCTCCGCCTGATCAAGCTGGAGGCCGACTACGACCCGACCGACCGGGTCGCCGCCATGGACTATCTTTTCGAGCATCGGGCCCGGGGCGAGATCGTCACGGGCCTACTCTATGTCGAGCCGCATGCGACCGATCTGCACGCCGAGCTCGGCACCGTCGCCACGCCGTTGAACCGGCTCGGCGAGGCCGAGCTCTGCCCGGGCTCGGCCGCCCTCGCCGAGTTCAACGCGGCGCACCGCTGAGCGAACGGGCGAGCGGCTGCCTCCGCCGGGCCGCCGGTCGGCCCGTCAATCGCGCGACCAGGCGAGGCCCACGCACGCCGAGCAGCGCGGCGAGCGCCGGCAGCTCGCGCGCGAGCCAGCGCTCGAGCCCGCGCGGCGCGTTGAGCACGGCCATTCCCGATGCGGTGAGGCAGCAGGCCGCGCCGTCCGGCAGCGCCCCGAGCTCGACCCGAAGCGCCCCACCGAGCCCGCAAGTGGCGAGCTCTCCGAGGAATGCCTCGCTCTGCGCCCGCTCGAGGACCGGATACCAGAGCAGATAGACCGCCGCCGGCTGGCGAGCGACCGCCCGGCCGAGTGCTTCCACCGTCCGCGTTTCCTCGCCCTCGAGCTCGTAGGCGGGGTCGACCAGCACGACCGCCCCCCGGCCGGCCTGCGGCAGGGTGCGGGCGAGCAGCCGGTAGCCGTCCTCGCAGCGGGCCTCGACCCCGGAGTGACCGGCGTAACGGGCGACCAGCGCGGCGTGTTCTCTCGGATGGCGCTCGACCAGAACGAGCCGGTCGCACGGCCGTAGCATCGCCCGAGCGAGCTCGGGCGACCCCGGATAGAGCCGGCCCCCGGGATCGAGCGCCCGCACCCGCTCGACGAGCGGAGCCACGAGTTCCGGCAAGGGACCGGCCGCCGCCAGCAACCGGCCGATGCCGGCCTCGGCCTCGCCCGTCTTTCGCGCCTCGGCCGCGGCGAAATCGTACACCCCGGCACCGGCGAAGAGGTCGGCGACCAAGAGCGGTCCCGGCCGGGCGGTCGCCCGCCGCAGCACGGCCAGGTAGAGGGCGTGCTTGAGGAGGTCGGCGATCCCGCCGGCGTGGAAGGCGTGGCGGTAAGAGAGCAGGGTGCCGGAGCCTCCGGACCGCTCAGCCGCGGCCCACGAACGGCATCTTGGTCGCCATGATCGTCATGAAGAGCACGTTGCAGTCGAGCGGCATGCTCGCCATGAAGGCGACCGCGCGGCCCACCTGTTCGACCGGCATCAAGGGCTCGGGGCGGATCGAGCCGTCGGCCTGGGGCACGCCGTCGCGCATGCGCGCGGCCATCGGCGTAAAGGCGTTGCCGATGTCGATCTGGCCCACCGCGATGTCGTATTTGCGGCCGTCGAGCGAAGCCGAGCGGGTGAGCCCCGAGACGCTGTGCTTGGTCGCGGTGTAGGCGATCGAGTTCGGCCGCGGCGCATGGGCCGAGATCGAGCCGTTGTTGATGATCCGCCCGCCACGCGGATCCTGCGCCTTCATCACCCTGAATGCCTGCTGGATGCAGTAGAACATGCCGTCGAGGTTGGTCTCGACCACCTTCTTCCATTCGGCGATCGGCAGGTCCTCGAGCGGCACGGCCGGTGCGCCGACGCCGGCATTGTTGAACAGGAGATCGACCCGGCCGTGGCGACGGACCACCTCGGCGAACAGCGCCTCGACCGAGGCGGGATCGGTGACGTCGGTCGGGACCGGGAAGGT
The DNA here is from genome assembly GCA_937926445.1 of uncultured Alphaproteobacteria bacterium. GTDB lineage: Bacteria > Pseudomonadota > Alphaproteobacteria > Geminicoccales > Geminicoccaceae > JANXAZ01. Next base: position 455 of record CALBAK010000088.1, on the reverse strand, counting down.
GGAGCCGCCGCGAGCGAGCGCCGCGGTCTCCTCGAGCTGCTCTTTGCGCCGGCCGGCCAACGCCACCGTCCAGCCGTCGGCCGCCAGCGCCAGCGCCGCCGCCCGGCCCACCCCGCTACCCGCCCCGGTCACGATCGCGATCCGCCCCGTCTCGGCCATCCTACCCTCCCCGCTCTGAGCTCGGCGGGCACTCTAGGCGGCGCTCGAGCGACGGCCTACCCGCGAGGCCGCAGGGCTGCCCGCCGACCGCCACGGGCGACCGGGCCCGCTCGCCGGACCGGATCCGCGCGCCCGCTCAGAGCCCCTCGAAAAGGGCGGTCGTGATGTAGCGCTCGGCGAAGGAGGGCACGATCACGACGATCAGCTTGTCGCGCATCTGCGGCCGCCGGCCGACCTCGATCGCGGCGGCGAGATTGGCGCCGGCGCTGATACCTCCCGGGATGCCCTCGGTGCGG
>CALBAK010000087.1 GCA_937926445.1 uncultured Alphaproteobacteria bacterium | reverse complement strand
AATCCCTTCTTCGTCAGGGCAGAGAGCTGAACTACCTCCAGCTCGTCGAGGAGCGCCTCGCTCCTCGAGTCTTAATCCCTTCTTCGTCAGGGCAGAGAGCTGAACAGACCCCCCTCGAAAAACCGAGGCGGCACAAAGGCTTCCGATACACGATCACAAAATCCACAGCGGGCGAAAGAGTTGGCTCCAACTCTACCTCCGCGTGTGGCGCCGCACGATCCCGAAGACAGATCATAGCCCGTCCGTCAAGCCCGACAAGCTTGTCGGAAACGCGGGCAAATCCAGACCGCCGCCGATCGCCGGCCACATCGTCGCACACCAATGTCGCTCGATCCAACCCTCCACCTCGCGCCATCGATCTTCCCCGACCGGGACGAAGCCGTGCGCCAGAAGAGAGTCGTTGCGGGCACGGATCCAAGCCTGGAGCGTGTCGAGCGGTTTGCGCCCCTGGAACGGCGTCGCGAGCGCGCGCGCGATCGGATGCTGCGGCCGGAGCTCGAGGAACAGTGCCCAGGCCTTGACGAGGCCGGCCTGGCGCTTCGGACCGAGCTCCGCTTCCCACTTGGCGCGCGACGCTTCGGGCAGACGGGACAGATCGACCGCGCTCGTGTCGATACCGGTCTCCCGCGCGTGCAGATATTGCACGGTCGCTTCCAACAAGCGGTAGGCGCGCGCCACCGCGTCGTCGTACTGGCCGCGCGCCGCGCGCCGACGGGCATTCTGCCAGAGGTCGAGCAAGAGGAGCGGCATTCGCCGATCGGCGTCGGCGTGCGCCAGACGCTGCAACGGCTCGCGCAGGCGGGCGATCTCGGGCCAGCGCTGGCCGAGGCCGTGGTCGTTGAGCAAAGCGAGGGCGCGACGATGCTCGAACCGGTCCCACGCCGCCAGCATCGCGGAGGCGTGCAGCGCGCGCGCCAGCCTGCGGCGGACCGTTTGCGGAACGTGCTCCGCGGCTTCGAGGTCGTCGTGAGAGGGCCGCAAGACGGCTTCGGCCTCGGCGTAGCCGCCGCTCCGCCAGAATCGGTCGGCACGCTCGAGCGCCCGCTCGGCCAACAATGCATCGACCCCGAGCCGGACCGGCCGCTCGGTCCCTTCCGCGATCCTGTTGAGGTCGCGGCGCTCGCCGCGCATGAACTGGAGGTCGATGCGAGCCTCCGGCTCGGCGATCGCGGCCAGCATCAGGGCTGCCGACATCGTCTTCGTGCCGCCCGTGTAGTCGCAGACGAGCCGCGCCGAAGGCGCCGCCCGCCGCTCGCGACGCACGATCTCGGCGCAGCGAATACCCGCTCCGTCGGGATCGTCGGCGGCGATCGACTCGATCTCGAAGCAACCGGCGGGCAGCCCGAGTTCGCTGGCGAGCGCCTCGGCCTCGGGTGCGGAGCCGCGGCCGTCCGAGCCGCCCTCGGCCGAGACCAGGAAAACGACGCGCCCGGGGGCGAGACTGCGGATCGCCGTGCGGATCGGGCTGCGCGAGCCGCCTACGGTGCAGATCAAGATCGTCTTCGGTTTGGAGGCCGCGGGCTCCTTCGGTCCGACTTCGGCCACGGCCTCACCTCCATTCGAGCTCGGATTCGTCCACGGTCTCGATGTCGCCGTCGGGCAGGCGGACGGTGACCTCGGAGCCCTCGCCGCGCAACACCGTGACCGGCTCGCCGTCGAGGAAGGCGCGGCGAGCCGGCGCGGCCCCCGGGCTCGCACCTCCGGTGGGGGCTTTCTCCCGGGCTCCGGCCGCCACCGAAGCGGGCGCGACCACCGGCTCGAACCCCTCGGGCAGGAGCAGGAGCCAGCCGAGCGGCAGGAGCGGCTCGGTGCCGCCGGGCTTCACGAGGTTGCGGGTGTTGCCCCGGGCCATGGGATGCGGCGGCTTCGCTTGGGCGTTCCAACCCTCGCGCACGCCCTCGAGGCTCTTCGATTCGAACTGGCCGAAGCGGCCGACGCGCAGGAGGAGGACGTCCTCGCGCACGCGCAGTTCGGCCGGGCCGAGCTCCTTGCCGTCCGGCGCCTTCACCCGGATCAGCCGGCGCAGCGGCTTCTCGATCGCCGCCTCGCCCGCGTAGAAGCGCTCGAGCTCGTAGTCCCAGAGCCTCCAGTGGAAGGCGTTGACGGCGCGGGCGAGGGCCGTGGCGTCGAGGGGGAAGGAAGGGGTCTTGCGGCCGCTGCGGTCGAGCCGCCGGACTTCGCGCGAGAGCCCCGCTTCGATGCGGATCTCGCAAGCGAGCGGAAGGCGCGCGCCGAGGGCGGCCGAGCCCGTGACCTCGAAGATCATCTGCATCTTCTCGGCCGGCTGCTTGCCGTCCTTGATCTGCCGGCCGGGGCGCCAGTTGATCACTTGGTCGACCCGGGTGGCGGCCTCGGGCAAGAGCACGTCCGCCACCTCGACGAAGCGGAACGGGTCCTGGTCGGGGACGATCTGGCGCAGCTCCCGCTCGCTCTCGGGACGGGCGAGGAGGAGGGCCTGGACCTCGTTGGAGGCACGCGAGGCGATCGGTCCGTTCGGCTTGCGGCGGTGCCTTTCTTTGGCCGCTTCGATCGCGGCCTTCTTCTCCGGCACGAGGCTCGAGAGGAGCGCCGTGCGCAACGCGCCCTTGAGGCTCGAGCCGGGCAGGTAGGGCCGCGCTCCGGTGCGCACGAAGGGCCGCACGTCGCCCCGGCGCAACCAGTTCTCGATCACCGGCCGGAGCGCCGCGGCGGCGGCCGCACCCACGGCGATCCGCTCGAGGACGAGCTCGGGCCGCACCGCCCCGCGCAACAGCCGCTGTGCGTTCTGCAGATCGCCCCGGTCGAGGGCCTGGAGATAATCGGTGCGGCGCTTCGGGTCGGCGGCGCGCAGCACGGCCGCCGGGTCGAAGCGCTCGAGCCAGGCACCGTCTCCGGAAAGGCGCCAGGCCTCGGCGGCGAGCACCGAGCCGTCGCCCACGTGGATCGGGGTCAGGGGCCAGGCGGTGAAGCGCCAGGTGACGTCACCCCGCATCGCGAGCCTCCGTATAGGGGACGGTGAGGTGGAAGGCGTGGTGGCCGGGGGTGTAGCCGAGGATCTTCGGCACTTCGGAATGCACGATCCCCTCGAGCCAGGCACCGTGCGGCCCGGTCCCGTCGGCCGCGAAGGTCGCTCCCGGCTTCATGAGGAGGATCGGCCGCTTCCAGGGTCGCCCGCAGGCCATCCCCGCCTCGATCGAAAGCTTGCCGAAGTGGGTGGCGAGCTTGTAGCGCGGCTCGTTGAGCTCCTCGGTCCAGCAGCCGTGGGAAAGCGAGAGGTGGCGATTGCCGGCGTGCGCGAAGAGCT
>CALBAK010000086.1 GCA_937926445.1 uncultured Alphaproteobacteria bacterium | reverse complement strand
AGCCACGGGCACTGCGTAGACCGTCGATCGAAGCGCGAGTTGGCGAGGATCTCGGCGAGCCCTCCCACTCGGGCGGCCGGGGCCTCGCGCACCATCTCGAGACGGTCGGACCGCTCCAGGAGGAAGCTCACGGTCGGTGCTATCGGCGTGAGATCGACGAGCGAATCGCCGCGGACGGCGACGACCGCAGGGCCGTCCTGATCCGGGAGCCATACTCTGCCGACCAGGGCCGCGTCTCCCGCGTCGACCGGCAGCGTGGCCCCGACTTCGAGATGGCGATCCATGCGACGTCTCCCCCGGGCGCTACTGTCGCGGCATAGCTAGGCCCGGCCGCCCGCCGCGCCTAGGGTGGTCCGAGGTGGAGGACCCATGCCACGCGATCCCGAGGCCTTTTTCGCTTCGCTCTCGGCGGACAGCCCGCCCGCAGATCTCGAACCACCGCTGCTCGCGGTCTGGCACGGGCTCAAGGGAAACTGGAACGAGGCGCACGCCATCGTCCAGGGCTGCGAGGGCGATACCGCCTGCGACTGGGTACACGCCTGGCTGCACCGCATCGAGGGAGATCTCGGCAACGCCGCCTACTGGTATCGCCGCGCCGGTCGTTATCCAGGGAGGGATGGCACCGCCGCCGAGGGGCGGGCAATCGCCACTAACCTGCTCACTCTTCGAGCCGTCGCCCCCGGCAGCACCTGACGCCCCAGGGAACCGCTCGTGGGCCGGCGCCTCACAGGTTTTTCGCGCGCTCGCGCAAGAGGAACTTTTGGATCTTGCCGGTCGAGGTCTTGGGCAGCGGCCCGAAGACGATCGTCCGTGGCACCTTGTAGTGCGCGATCTCGTTGCGGCAGTGCGCGATCAGCTCCTCCGCGGTCGTCCGGGAGCCCTCCTTGAGGGCCACGAAAGCGCATACTGTCTCACCCCACTTCTCGTCGGGCTTGGCCACAACAGCCGCTTCCAGCACGTCCGGATGCCGATAGAGGGCGCCCTCGACCTCGATCGACGACACGTTCTCGCCGCCCGTGATGATGATGTCCTTCGAACGGTCCTTGATCTCGAGGTAGCCGTCCGGGTGCATCACCGCGAGATCCCCCGAGTGGAACCAGCCTCCGGCCAAGGCCTCCTGCGTGGCCGTCGGATTCTTGAGATAGCCGCGCATCACGATGTTGCCGCGGAACATGACCTCACCGAGGGTGGTGCCGTCCCGCGGCACGGGCTGCAGCGTGGCCGGGTCGAGGACGTCGAGCTCTTCGAGCACCGGATAGCGCACGCCCTGGCGGGCGAGCCGCTCGGCGCGCCCCCGCGGATCCAGGGCGTCCCACGCTGGCTGTGGCTCGCAGACCACGGCCGGCCCGTAGACTTCGGTGAGCCCGTAGACGTGTGTGACCTCGATGCCGAGTGCGGCCATCCGCTCGAGCATCGCGGCGGGCGGTGCGGCCGCTGCAGTCATCATTCGTACCTTCTGCGAAAACGGCCGCCGCGCCTCGTCCGGCGCGTTCACGATCATCCCCATTACGATGGGGGCACCGCAGAGATGGGTGACGCCGTGCTCGGCGAAGGCCCGGAAGATGGTCTCCGAGCTCACCTTGCGCAGGCAGACGTGAACACCCGCCTGGAGCGTGACGGTCCAGGGGAAGCACCAGCCGTTGCAGTGGAACATCGGCAGCGTCCATAAATAGACCGGCGCCTTCGGCAGACTCCACACCAGGACGTTGCCGATCGCGTTCAAGTACGCGCCACGATGATGGTAGACGACTCCCTTCGGGTTGCCGGTGGTACCGGAAGTATAGTTGAGAGCGATCGCCTGCCACTCGTCCGCCGGCAAGAGTGGCGCGAAGGACGGGTCGCCCTCGGCGATCAGGGCCTCGTAATCGAGGGCGCCGAGTCGCTCGCCGCCGGGGCCCTCCGGATCGACGATGTCGACGACCAAGGGCTTGCGGGCGCACCGGGCGAGCGCCTCCTTGATCACCGACGCATACTCGGTGTCGGTCAGCAGAACTTCGGCCTCGCCGTGCTCCAGAATGAAGGCGATCGTGCCGGGATCGAGTCGGGTGTTGAGTGCGTTGAGCACGGCTCCGGCCATCGGTATGCCGAAATGGGCCTCGAGCAGCGCCGGCACGTTCGGTGCCATCACCGCCACCGTTCTTCCCGGTCGTACGCCGCGGCGGACCAGTGCGGAAGCGAGCCGCCGGCAGCGTTCCCGCAGGCCCCGATAGTCCAGCCGGTAGCCGCCGTGGACGACGGCGAGTGCATCCGGACGCACATCCGCGGTTCGCTCGAGGAACAGGATCGGCGTCAAGGGTGCGTGATTGGCCTCGCAGCGATCGAGGCCCATGGCGAAGATTCCCTCCTCGGCGTAACGGCTGGCTTCGAGCATGCTGCCTCTCCCCGCACGGCGCCGCCCCGGCTGTGGCGACCCGAGCGGCGTTCGCTTCCGCATGTCGCACCGCCGCCGGGCGGGTCAAGGCGAGGTCGGTCGACCGCTTGCCGGGTCCGTCACGGCCCGACTATGACGCGATCTCGAGATCAGAACGAGCAACTTTTTGGAGAGAGCGGCGATGGAAAGTGCAACCGAGAGGGGCCCGCTCGTCCCCGTCCTTCTGGCCGGTGGCTCGGGTACGCGCCTCTGGCCGGTGAGTCGCGCGGCGTTCCCCAAACATCTCGTCGAGCTCGTCGGCGAAGAATCCCTCCTTCAGGCGACTGCTCGTCGGGTGCTCCGGGTCGCGCCGGCCGAGCGGGTGGTCACCATCGCGGCCGCCGGCCAGGCCGTCCTCGTCCGACGCCAGCTCGCCCAGATCGACGGTGCCCTCTTGCGTCACCTCCTGCTGGAGCCGGAGCCGCGCAACACGGCCGTGGCCGTGGGACTCGCCGCCCGCCACGCGGCGGCCCGGATTTCGGGCGACGCCATTCTCTGGGTCTGCCCCTCCGACCATCTCGTTCGCGAGCCGGAGGTGCTGATCGGCGCGCTCGAGAGGGCACTTCCGCTCGCCGTTGCCGGCCGGATCGTCACCTTCGGTATCGCCCCGACCCGCCCCGAAACGGGCTTCGGCTGGATCGCACGGGGCGAACCGCTCGAGGCTCCGGGGGCCTTCGCCGTCCGGCGTTTCGTCGAGAAGCCGCCTCGTGCCGAAGCCGAAGCGATGTTGGCGGCGGGCGGGCACGACTGGAACAGCGGCATGTTCGTCATGCGCGCCGACGTGCTGCTCGACGAGCTCGCCCGGTTCGAGCCGCTACTCGCTCGCGAGCTCGAAGCGCTCGAGGCGAGCTATCGGGCGAACCCGGAGGGCGTCGTCGACGCCGCTCTCTTCGCCCGCCTGCCCGCCTTGCCGATCGACAAAGCGGTGATGGAACGTTCCACACGGATGGCGGTCGTTCCCTGCGATCCGGGCTGGTCGGACGTCGGTTCCTGGCATGCGCTCTGGGAGCTCATGGGGAAGGACGAGCACGGCAACGTCGTGACCGGCGATGTGGCGCTTTCGGGCTCCCGCGACAATCTCGTCAAAGCCGATCACCGTCTGGTTGCCCTCGCCGGGGTGAGCGGCCTCGCGGTGGTCGAGACGGCCGATGCGATCCTTGTTGCCGACCGAACCGACGGCGAAGCGGTGAAGCAGCTCGTCGCGGCGCTGGCCGGAGCCGGTCGCCGGGAGACCGTCTGCCACGCCCGGGAGGTGCGGCCCTGGGGTGGCTTCACCACCCTGCTTCAGCGGTCCGGGCTCAAGATCCGCGAGGTCGAGCTCGACCCTCGGGCGGCTCTCACCCTCCAACGGCACGCCGGTCGTGACGAGCACTGGCTCGTCGTGAACGGGCGGGCCTCGGTGCGACTGGGTGACCGGTTTTTCGAGCTGGGGCCCGGGGAGTCCGTCAAGGTCGGTCGCGGTGTCCTGCATCGTTTGGCGAACGCCGGAAGCGAGCCCCTCCGGCTCGTCGAGATCCAGCTCGGCGAGATCCTGGACGAGAGCGCGACCGAGCGTCTCGCCGGCGACTGAGCCCGCAGGTGGAATCGACGCGGCGGCCGTGCTCCGCTAGATGCGGCACGGAGCGACCGCGCCGCGGCCGTCGCGCCCGTGCCCGTGATCAGCGAGCGAGCGATGAGAGAGCCGGAGTTCCACCGCATCCGCCGCCTCCCGCCCTACGTGTTCGCCGAGGTGAACCAGATGAAGGCCGCGGCGCGTGCCGCCGGCCGCGACATCATCGACCTCGGCATGGGCAACCCGGACACCCCGACCCCACGCCACATCGTCGACAAGCTGATCGAGACGGCACGCGACCCCAAGGCGCACCGCTACTCCACCTCGCGCGGGATCCCCGGACTGCGTCGGGCGCTCGCGGGCTATTACGAGCGCCGCTTCGGCGTGCGGCTCGACCCCGAGACCGAGGTTTGCGTGACGCTCGGATCGAAGGAGGGCCTCGCCAATCTCGCCCAGGCGATCACCGCACCGGGCGACACCATCCTCGTCCCCAATCCGTCCTATCCGATCCACCCCTACGGCTTCATGATCGCCGGAGCGGCGATCCGCCACGTTCCCTTCGGACCGGGTATCGATCTCGTGGCCGAGTTCGCCCACGCCTACGAGCACACGGTTCCGGCACCGTCCGTGATGGTGCTGAACTTCCCCTCGAACCCGACCGCACTCACTTGCGATCTCGATTTCTACAAGGAGGCGGTGCGTTTCGCGCGCGAGCGCGAAATGTTCATACTTTCCGACATCGCCTACGCCGAGATCTGGTTCGAGGGACCGCCGCCGCCCTCGATCCTCGAGGTCGACGGTGCGAAGGACGTGGCCGTCGAGTTTAGCTCGCTCTCTAAGACCTATTCGATGCCGGGGTGGCGGATCGGCTTCGCCGCCGGCAACCGCCGGTTGATCGGGGCGCTCTCCAGAATCAAGTCCTATCTCGACTATGGCGCCTTCACCCCCATCCAAGTCGCGGCGACTGCCGCCCTGAACGGCCCGCAGGACTGCGTCGAGCAGCTCCGCAACCTCTATCGGGAGCGCCGGGACGTGCTGGTCGAAGGCCTCGCCAAGGCCGGTTGGCCGGTGCCGCGACCCACCGCCTCGATGTTCGTCTGGGCGCCGCTTCCTGAGCCCATGCGGGCCATGGGATCGCTCGCCTTTGCCAAGCTGTTGCTCGAGGAGGCTGAGGTAGCCGTGGCGCCCGGCATCGGCTTCGGAGAGTACGGCGAGGGCCACGTGCGGATGGCGCTGGTCGAGAACAAGCACCGGCTGCGCCAAGCGGTCCGCTCCATCCGAGCGGTCCTGGTCCGCCACGGTGTGAGCCAACCGGCGCGGGCCAAGGCCCCCGCCCTCGCGGTGGCCTGACCCGTGGGCCAGCCGCTGCGCGTCGGAATTGCCGGCCTCGGCACGGTCGGCTGCGGCGTGATCGACCTGCTGCGCCGCAACCAAGAGCTCCTCGCCCGCCGAACCGGCCGTCCCATCCGGATCGTCGCCGTGTCGGCGCGCGATCCCGCCCGGCCACGCCCGGTCGTCCTCGATGGATTCCGCTGGCATCCGGACGCGCGCGGTCTGGTTGAGGACCCCGAGGTGGACGTCGTCTGCGAGCTAATCGGCGGAGCCGACGGCATCGCTCTCGAGCTCGCCCGCCGGACGCTCGCGGGTGGCCGGCCCCTAGTGACGGCGAACAAGGCGATGCTCGCCCACCACGGCGCCGAGCTCGCCCGTCTTGCCGAATCGCGCGGCGTCGCCCTCGCCTTCGAGGCCGCGGTCGCGGGCGGCATCCCGATCGTGAAGGCACTGCGCGAGGGCCTCGCGGCCAACCGGATCCGCCGGATCTATGGCATCCTCAACGGTACCTCGAACTACATCCTCACGGTGATGCGCGAGACGGGCCGGGACTTCGCGGACGTCCTCGCCGAGGCGCAGGCCTTGGGCTACGCCGAAGCCGACCCGGGCTTCGACGTCGACGGCATCGACGCCGCTCACAAGCTGTCCCTGCTGGCAGCGCTCGCCTTCGGCGGTCGTCCGCGCTTCGATGCGATTCACGTCGAGGGTATCCGCCACGTCACCGCGATGGACATCGCCTACGCGGAGGAGCTCGGCTACCGGATCAAGCTCTTGGGCGTCGCGCGGATGACCGAAGCCGGGCTCGAACAGCGGCTGCATCCCTGCATGGTCCCCAAGGACGCTCCGATCGCCCAGGTCGAGGGCGTTTTCAATGGCATCGTGGCGGAGTGCGAGGACGCTGGGCCGGTGGTCCACGAGGGACGCGGGGCCGGTGCCGGACCCACGGCATCCGCGGTCGTGGCCGATTTGGTCGACATCGCGCGCGGCGTGCGGTTGCCCGTGTTCGGTGTGCCTGCCTCCGAGCTCGCCGACCACCGCCCGGCGCCGATGAGCGCGCATCGCGGCAGCTACTATATCCGGCTCATGGTCGTAGACCGGCCGGGCGTGCTGGCCGACATCGCGGCCGTCCTCAGGGACCACGAGGTCTCGATCGAGGCCCTGATCCAGCGGGCGCGTAACCCCGGTCAGGCGGTCCCGATCGTGTTGACCTCGCACGAGACGACGGAAGCCGCCATGACGGCGGCACTGGCCCGGATCGGATCGCTCGCGGCCGTTCTGGAGCCGCCCAGGATGATCCGCATCGAGCGGCTCTGAGCCGAAAGGAATGCCCGCGCGAACCGCGTGGGGAGGGGGGAGCATGGACGATTATCAGGTGAGCGATCGGAACCTTGCGCTCGACAGCGTACGGGTGACCGAGGCGGCGGCACTGGCGAGCGCCCGGCTGATGGGTCGCGGCGACGAAAAGGCGGCCGATCAGGCCGCGGTCGATGCGATGCGGCGGGCTCTCAACGTGCTCGACATCGACGGGACGGTCGTCATCGGTGAGGGCGAGCGAGACGAGGCGCCGATGCTCTACATCGGCGAGAAGGTCGGCACGGGTCGCGGACCGAAGATCGACATCGCCCTCGATCCGCTCGAGGGCACCACGATCACCGCCAAGGGCGGGTCGAACGCGATCTCTTGCATCGCCATGGCACCGGCCGGTGGGTTCCTCAACGCCCCCGACATCTACATGGACAAGCTCGCGGTCGGCGGTGGCCTGCCGCCGAAGCTCATCGACATCACCAAGCCCCCGGCCTGGAACCTGGCTCGCCTCGCCGAAGCGAAGGGAGTGGCAGTCGAGGATCTCGTCGTCCTCATCCTCGATCGGCCGCGCCACCAGGAGCTGATCGCCGCGGTCCGCGCCGCCGGCGCGCGGATCCGCCTCATCAGTGACGGCGACGTCGCGGGTGTGATCGCGACCGCGAGGCCGGAGAGTGGCATCGACATCTACATGGGCATCGGCGGTGCGCCCGAGGGCGTGCTCGCGGCGGCCGCGCTGCGTTGCATTGGCGGGCAGTTCCAGGGGAGGCTCGTCTACCGCAACGACGACGAGCGGCTACGCGCTCGGCGGATGGGCATCACCGACCTCGAGCGCGTCTACGATCTCGAGGATCTCGCCAAGGGCGATGTCATGTTCGCCGCGACCGGGGTGACCGACGGGACCATGCTCAAGGGCGTGAAGCGTATCGGCCAGAAGGTCGTCACGCAATCGATCGTCATGCGCTCCAAGACCGGAACTGTCCGGCTCATCGAGGCAGAACACAACATCACACTGAAGGCGGGTGTCGTGCCGCATTTCGCGCGTTGAGCGGGGCCGGGGTGATCGTCGACGGCACCGTCTCGGGCCGTAGCTGGCGTCTGCGCCCGGCCGACCCGGCGCTCGGCGCCACGATCGCCCAGCGTTACGGTCTGCCGGAGATCCTGGGTCGGGTCCTCGCGAGCCGAGGCCTGGAACCCGCCGACGTGCCGGCCTTTCTCGAGCCTCGGCTCAGGGATACGTTACCGGATCCCTCGCATCTCGCCGATCTCGACCGCGTCGCATCACGGCTCGCCGATGCCGTGGTCGAGGGCGAGCGCATCGGAATCATCGGCGATTACGACGTCGACGGCGCCACCTCCGCCGCGCTCGCCGCCCGTTGGCTGAGCGCCTTCGGCATCGTACCCGAGATCGCGATCCCCGACCGTCTGGCCGACGGCTACGGAGCGAATGCGGAGCTCCTTTCGCGGCTCGCCGATTCGGGCTGTCGGCTCGTTCTGACTCTCGACAACGGGACGACCGCCTTCGAGGCACTGGCCTTCGCCGCAGCACGGGGCCAGGAGGTGATCGTCCTCGACCATCACGTCGCCGAGCAGCAGCTGCCGCCGGCTTATGGCATCGTCAACCCGAACCGTCCCGACCAGTTCGGCCCGCTCTCGCACCTGGCGGCCGTCGGCGTCACCTTCGTCGTGCTCGCGGCGACGGCCCGGGAGCTTCGGCGCCGTGGCTTCCCGCGGCCCTTACCGGACCTCCTGGAGCTCCTCGACCTCGTCGCACTGGGTACCGTCTGCGACGTGGTTCCGCTCGACAGCGTCAATCGCGCGCTGGTCCGCCAAGGGCTCAAGGTTGCTGCCCGTGGTGCACGACCAGGTCTCGCCGCACTGGCCCAGGTCGCCGGAATCGAGACGATCGATCAGAGCTGGCATTTGAGCTTCCTGCTCGGGCCGCGGCTCAACGCCGGAGGCCGGCTCGGGGAGCCGATGCTCGCCACGCGACTGCTGCTCGCCGAGGAGCCCGGCGAAGCGACGGCGCTCGCGGCGCGGCTGCACGAGCTCAATGGTCGGCGCCAGACGCTCGAGCGCAGCATCACCGCGGCAGCGGAGGCAGCCGTCCAGCCGCAGCTCGACGAGGATGCGCCTCTCCTCCTCGCGGCGGGCGAGGCTTGGCATCCGGGCGTCCTCGGCATCGTCGCGAGCCGACTCACCGAGCGCTTCGGCCGGCCGGCGTTCGTGGTCAGCCTCGGCGACGGGATCGCTCGGGGCTCGGGCCGCTCGGTGCCCGGCGTCGACCTCGGTGCCCTCGTCATCGCCGCCAAGCGCGAGGGCCTCCTTCGAGAAGGCGGCGGTCACGCCATGGCGGCAGGGATCACGGCGCATGCCGACCGCCTCGCCGATTTCGCGGCGTTCGCAGCGGAGCGAGCCGTCGCAGTCGCGGTCGGCGACCCGGAACCGCTCGAGCTCGACGGCGCGCTCGCGGTGGCCGGCGTCACGGCGGATCTCGCCCGAGCACTCGACCGGCTCGCGCCGTTCGGCCCCGGCAACTCCGAGCCGCGCTTCTGCCTCACCGATGCTCGGATCGTGGAGGTCCGCGAGGTCGGCCGCGGTCATCTCGCCTGCGTGATCGCCGGGACGGCATCGGGGCGGGTCCGCGGGATCGCCTTCCGTGCCGCGGAAAGGGCCTTGGCGAGCGCCCTCTCGCGGCGCGGGGAGCCCTTGCGACTGGCAGGCCGGATCAAGCTCGAGCGCTGGCGGGGCGAGGCCCGTGCGAGCTTCGAGATCGAGGACGCCGCTCCCGCCTGAGCGGCGCTCCGTGCCGCGACGTTCTTGATTTCGGACCGCCGTGTGCCTACACCGCAGAGGCGGTCCCCATCGTCTAGAGGTCAGGACACCACCCTTTCAAGGTGGAAACACGGGTTCGAGTCCCGTTGGGGACGCCAACGTCGCATCCGGTACCGTCTCGGCCGCTTCTTCGGGCTCGACACGGCCGCGCCGGAACGGCTGCCGCCGAGTGGCGCGTGATCATGCGGTCGGGACAGGCGAAACGTCGACGGAGCGGCTGGCGGGCATCCCAACCATTTCGTTCGATCGGGGGCGGCTTTCGCTGAGAGCGGCCGGGACGACGCTCGCCGCCGGTTCGCCTGGCGGGTTCGGCGAAGCGCAGGCGGCGGCTTGTGACTTCGCCGACCCGACAGCGGCCGATATCGCCGAGATGACGGGCAGTCGCGAGGTCGACACCGCGGCCGAACGCGCCGAGGTCGTTGCACTCGACTACAAGGTTCGGCTGATCTGTGCATAGGTCGGCCCGACCAATGCCCAGCCGCACAGCGAGCACGAGACCGACGCCGCCTTCCGGGCCGCCTTTCAGACGAACTACCTCGAGAGCGTGGTCGAGACGCAGAGCTTCGGCAACGTTGACATACTCGACGAGCTGCGTCCCGCGGCGCTCGACAACGCCGCACGCATGGTGGTCCGATTGCCGATCCTCTGGGGGCGAATTCGCCGCCGGAGACCAGCTCTTTTCGCTCCCGGCCGAGGAGGTCGGCAATTCGACCGACGATTTCTGGCGTGGTGTCATGAAGTCGGTCACTTGGGAGAGCAAGACCCATGATCTCCCGATGAACAACGAGACCCCGGGGCCGGTCTGGGCTGATCTGGAATGCCGCCATCTTCGCCGAGGCCAGCCTCCGTACTCCAGCGCCTTTTCCATGTGACCCTGCTCATTTCGAGGGCGTGGTCGTTGACACGGTCCTGCTTCTGCTCTTGGCGAAACTCGCTTCCTTCACCATTTCCCTCGTCAAGACGAGTGGAGCCGGTGCTTCGGATATCTAGGAAATCGCGATACGCAATCTGGCTTCGGAGCGAATCCGCTTCGGGCTCGCTCCCGCCTATTCGGTCGTCCTCTTCGTGCGCACGATGGCGATGGAGTATTTCTACGCCCGCACCCGCGGCGACGAACGGAGCTTCGGGTTAAGCCAAAGTCGATACGGATCGGTCCGGACGACTGGACGATCGGCGGCTCGCTGTCCCCGGTGGCGATCTCCCAACTCGCCTGTCTCCCGATGCTCGGGATGCTTGCGAGCTCGCTCGAGACCCAGTTTGCGCCACCCTACGGCCGAGTGAGTCGTCGCCGAAGCGAGCCTGCGTCACGAACGGGAGGGGTTCTCGCGCGAGCGGCTGGCCGGAGGCGGCGATCTCCCTCGCTACCTACCCTCTCAGCGAGGCCGCTCCTCTCGAATACGAGGCGTTGCTCGCGAGCCGGGCGGCCGCGAAGCCTCTCAGCCGACAGAGCCCTCGCGGAGCGACCCCGACCGTAAAGATCATCGACCTCGAATGCGCCGTCATCGGCAAGAACCCGATCGAGCGGATCACAACCGCTAGGGGAATCGGCAGCTACGGCGAGGTCGAGCACTACCGGCTCTACGTCGATCCGCACATCCTACATTTTGCGACGCGCATCTCGGCACAGACCCGCGCGCCGTCGAGCGGTTCACGTTGCGGATCCGCAAGCGGGGCGCTTTCGAGCCAGAAGGCAATGCGGTGAGCGTCATCGAAACAGCGCTCTGGGATCTGGTCGGCAAGGCGCAGAGGGTTCCCGTGTGCCGGCTCCTCCTCGGCAAGGTTCGCAATCGGGTGCGCGTCGACAACGGCGCCCGTCGTCGTCCGTTCGAGGGCGTCTCGCCGGAGGAGCGTGCATCCGAGGTCCCATCGACGAAATCGCTCCCCGAACGGCTCGACTTCGTAAAGACAGGGACCGCCTTTCACTCGGCCATGAAGCACAAAATCCCTGGTTTCTTCATGGACGAGCGGGAACCGAGCCCGTTCCGAGGCGCCTTCGATTGGGTGCTCTTTACCGAGCGCGGGACGTGGAACCTGACCGCTGCGTCGAGGCCATGAAGCCCGAGCTCGGTAACGAGGGGGCGTCGCGCTCGAGTGCAGACCGGGCTGGACGCTGCCGGACGCGATCCGCTTCGCGCGCGCCGTGGCGTCACGGAACTTGACGTTGTTCGAGCACCTGCTCACGGGCGGCTGCGTCCCCTACGTCGATGCCGACGTCTGTGCCGAGCTCACCCGTTCCACCTCGTCACCCATCCACACCGGCGAGGAGACCTGTTTCCGCCGGAACTTCGAGGAGTCGATCGAGTGCACGGCGGCCAGTGCCGTAGGGCCCGATCCCCGGGATCGTCGGGCTCGATCGCTGTGATTGCTGCGGCATCGCCGAGCTCGTAGGGATCGCCGCGTTCGCCCAGTTTCGCGGCGTGCTCGCGGCACCGCTGGGCACCGGCAACGGGCTCCTGTGCCGGCCGCGCTGGTCCGGGTCTGTGCCACGCTGCCTACCGATTTTATCAGCTTCGAATATCCCGCGGGCGGTCCGGCCTGGTGGTACGACATCGTCGACGATCCGCCCTCCCCGATCGTCGAGAACGGTCGGATCAAGCTCTGGGACCGGCCCGGCACGGACGTCGAGATCGTCCCGGAGCGCGCGGCGCGCTACCTTTCCCCGGAGGATGCCGGCTTTTTCCACGGAAGCGGTATGGCAGGAGAGCGGTTCGCGATGCAGCCTTCGGCGTTCTTCGCCCTTCTCCTGTTCGTCGGCGTCAACCTGCTCGCTGCTCTGTCGGGTGCCACCTTCCGCCCGGACGATTGGTACCGGCGGCTCGTCAAGCCGGCCTGGCAACCTCCCGACCGGTTGTTCGGGCCGGTCTGGTCGGTCCTCTACCTCGCGAACGCGATCGCCGGCTGGCTCGTGTGGCGGAAAACGGGGCTCGGCCTCCCGATCCTCGCCTACCTCGCAAGTCTGGCCTTGAACGCGGGCTGGTCCTTCCTCTTCTTCGGACTTCGTTCGATCGGCGGAGCACTCTGCTGGATCCTGTTGCTCTGGCTTTCGATCCTCTTCCAAATCCTCCTCTTCTGGCCGGTCTCCGAGCCTGCGGGCATGCTTCTTCTACCCTATCTCGCCTGGGTGACGTTCGCGACCGCCCTCAACGCCGAGCTCTGGCGGCTGAACCGGTGGCCGGTTGCGGCCAACGAGCGAGCCCGTTCCGCCAACCACGACCAGCACTAGCCGAGGGACGCTGGCGCTGTTCGCCGCGGTCCCCTATCTCGTGCGCATGGGACGGCGGGGAGCCGCCGGTTGCGACGGGGCCGGTGATGGTGGGGCTCAAAGCTGCGATCGTTCCGGTGACGCCCTTTCAGCAGAATTGCACGATTCTCTACGACGAGCGCAGCCGCCGCGGCGTGGTCGTCGACCCGGGTGGCGAGGTCGAGCGGATCGCCGGGCTCCTCGCCGAGCGCGGGATCGTGGTCGAGCGGATCCTGCTCACCCATGGCCATATCGACCACGCGGCCGGTGCGGCCGGCCTCAAAACGGTCCTCGAGTGCGCGACCGCCCCGCTCGGAGCCGCACCCCTCCCCGTGCCGATCGAGGGACCGAACGAGGCCGACCGTTTCCTGCTCGAAGGGCTCGAGGAGCAGGGGCGGATGTACGGCGTCGCCGGCGCCCGCAACGTCACGCCCGAGCGCTGGCTCGAGGAAGGCGAGCAGGTCCGGATCGCCGACTACGACTTCGACGTCTTCCACTGCCCCGGGCACACACCAGGCCACGTCACGTTCTTCAACCGCCAACTGCGGCTCCTGGTCGCGGGCGACGTGTTGTTCCGGGGCTCGATCGGTCGAACCGACTTTCCTTACGGCGACCACGAGGCGCTGCTTGCGGCGATCCGCGACAAGCTCTACCCCCTGGGCGACGACGTCACCGTGCTCTGCGGTCACGGGCCCGGCACGACCATCGGCCAGGAGCGGCGCAGCAATCCCTTCGTGCGCGGTTGAACCGTCGGCTCAGCCGGCGCCGAAGATCCGGTGGACGACCCGGTCGCCGACTGCGATGCCGAGCCGGCGCGCGCTGCCACCGAGGATCTCGAGGACCGCACGCACCGGGTAGCGGGAAGGGATCGCTTCCTCGGAGAGCGGTTTCGCGTTCTCGTGCAGGTGGCGGATCACCCCGTCCGCGCCGATGAAGAGCATGTCGAGTGGGACGAGCGTGTTCCGCATCCAGAAGCTCACCTCTTGCTCGACCCCGAAGTCGAACAGCATGCCGTGCCGCTCCGGCAGCTCCCTGCGGAACATCAGGCCGCGAGCGTGCTGCTCGGGTGTCAGCGCGAGCTCCACGGTGAGGGTCACAGGGCCCCGGCGGGTCAGGATCGCGAGCGTCTCCTCGCGCGCTGCGGCCCGACCGACGGCGGCGGGCAGGACGGCCAGCGCCGGGGCGATCAGCAGGGTACGACGGGTCGGCTCGGCCATGCTCAGCCTCGTGGGGAACGCTGCCGTTCGAGCCGCTCGAGCGCGTCCCGGGCGATCGCCAAGCTCGGATCGATGGCCACGGCGCGGTGCAGGTCGGCGACCGCGCGATCGGGCTGGTCGAGCCGCTCGTAGGCGCGCGCCCGGTTGTAGAAGAACCAGGGCTCGGCCGCACCGCCGCGGATCGCCCGGTCGAGATCGGCGAGGGCGCCGCGGGGATCGTCCCGTCGCAGCCTGGCGATGCAGCGGGTCGCGAGCGCGTCGAGCCGTGACGGATCGCGACGCAGCGCTTCGGAGAGGTCGCCTTGCGCCCGCGCGTAATCCTCGAGCCGCATCCGTGCGAGCCCCCGCATGTGCCAACCATCGGCCCGCTCGGGAGCGATCGCGACTGCACGGTCGAGCGCGGCGAGCGCAGGGCGGGCCTGCCCCGAGGCAAGGAGCGCCCGGCCGCGGCGGAGCAAGGCCTCGAACGAGGTCGGGTCGCTCGCGACCTCGGCATCGAAGATCGCGAGCGCTCGCTGCGGATCGCCGGCCCGCAAGAGCGCTCGACCCAGGGCGAGCCGAAGGTCGCGATCCTCCGGTGCCCGCGCGAGAGCCGTTTCGAGGTCGGCGACCGCGGCCCGCGCATCGCCCGCTCGCAGATGCGCCCGGGCGCGTCCGGCGAGCAGATCGGCTCGCTCGGGTGCAGCCCGAAGGGCCGCGGAGAAATCCGCCACCGCTCCGGCCGCGTCGCCGAGCCCGA
>CALBAK010000085.1 GCA_937926445.1 uncultured Alphaproteobacteria bacterium | reverse complement strand
GCCACCGCCCGAACCGCGCCGATCCACCGACCGCCCCGACCCGAACGAAGCGAAACCCGCCCGGCCGGATGCCCAGACGGCAAAGGCCGCTCCCACGGCCGCCGCCCGCACATCCCTACCCACTCACCACGATGTCCAAAGAGCCTGTCGCGGAGACGCGCAACCCGCTCGGCGGGCCCGGCGGTCACCGCCGCGACGAGCGGGCATATAGCGACGCCTTCCGCCGCTTGCAAGTCCCTTCGCGTCGCTGGACCGTCACCGGCCGCGCGCCCGACCGTCACCGACGGCCGGGTGCGCGGCCGGGGCGGCTCAGCCCGCCGCCGCTCCGGGCAGGGTCTCGAAAACGAGCCCGACCGGCCCGGCGGTCACCCGGACCCGCTCGCCGTCCTTGATCCGCCCCTCGAGCAGCATGACCGCGAGCGGATCCTGCAGCTGGCGCTGGATCACCCGCTTCAGAGGCCTTGCCCCGTAGACCGGGTCGTAGCCCGCCTCGGCGAGCCAGCGCTCGGCCGCCTCGTCGAGCTCGAGCGCGATTCGCCGCGGCGCGAGCAGGCCGCGCAGCCGATCGAGCTGGATCCGCACGATCGCCTGCATCTGCGCTCGGCCGAGCCGGTTGAAGAGGATGATCTCGTCGAGCCGGTTCAGGAACTCCGGCCGGAAGGCCCGGCGCACCACCTCCATCACCGCCTCGCGCGCGGCCGAGGCCGGGACCCCCTCGGGCAGGGCCGCCAGATGCTCGGCCCCGAGGTTCGAGGTCAACACGATGATGGTGTTGCGGAAGTCGACCGTGCGTCCCTGCCCGTCGGTGAGCCGGCCCTCGTCGAGCACTTGCAGCAGCACGTTGAAGACGTCCGGGTGCGCCTTCTCGACCTCGTCGAACAGCACGACCTGGTAGGGCCGACGACGGACCGCCTCGGTGAGCGCACCACCCTCCTCGTAGCCGACATAGCCCGGGGGCGCGCCGATCAGCCGGGCGACGCTGTGCTTCTCCATGTACTCCGACATGTCGATCCGCTGCATCGCCTGGTCGTCGTCGAACAGGAACCAGGCGAGCGCCTTGCACAGCTCCGTCTTGCCGACGCCGGTGGGACCCAGGAACAGGAAGCTGCCGATCGGCCGGTTCGGGTCCTGCAGGCCGGCGCGTGCCCGCCGCACCGCGTTGGCCACCGCCGCGACCGCCTCGTCCTGGCCGACCACGCGAGAGCGCAGCTTCTCCTCCATGTGGAGGAGCTTCTCCCGCTCGCCCTCGAGCATCTTGTCGACCGGGATGCCGGTCCAGCGCGAGACCACTTGCGCGATGTCCTCCTCGCTCACCGCCTCCTGGACGAGCCGCTGCCGGCCGCTCGCCTCGGCCTCGGCGAGCCGCTTCTCGAGGGCCGGGATCTCGGCATAGGCGAGCCGCCCGGCGCGCTCGAAATCGCCCCGCCGCTGGGCCTGGACGAGCTCGTGGCGCAGCCGCTCGAGCTCCTCCTTGATCCTGGTCGCCGAGGCGAGCTCACTCTTCTCGGCCTGCCAGCGCCGGGTTAGCTCGGCCGAGCGCTCCTCGAGCCCGGCCAGCTCCTTCTCGAGCTTGGCGAGCCGGTCCCTGGAGGCCGGGTCGCTCTCCTTGGCGAGTGCCGCCTTCTCGATCTTGAGCTGGACGATCCGCCGGTCGAGCTCGTCGAGCTCCTCGGGCTTGCTGTCGATCGCCATGCGTTTCCTGGCAGCCGCCTCGTCGATCAGGTCGATCGCCTTGTCCGGCAGGAAGCGGTCGGTGATGTAGCGGTGCGAAAGGGTGGCGGCCGCTACGATCGCCCCGTCCGTGATCCGCACGCCGTGGTGCAGCTCGTACTTCTCCTTGAGCCCGCGCAGGATCGAGACCGTGTCCTCGACCGTGGGCTGGCCCACGAACACCGGCTGGAACCGGCGCGCGAGGGCGGCGTCCTTCTCGATGTGCTTCCGGTACTCGTCGAGCGTGGTGGCGCCGATGCAGTGCAGCTCGCCGCGCGCGAGCGCGGGCTTGAGCATGTTCGAGGCGTCCATCGCCCCCTCGGCCTTGCCGGCGCCCACGAGCGTGTGCAGCTCGTCGATGAAGAGCACGATCTCGCCCTCGGCGTGCTGCACCTCCTGCAAGAGCGCCTTGAGGCGCTCTTCGAACTCGCCCCGATACTTGGCCCCGGCCACGAGCGCCCCGAGATCGAGCGCCAACAGCCGCCGGTCCTTGAGCGACTCCGGCACGTCGCCGGCGACGATCCGCTGCGCCAGCCCCTCGACGATCGCGGTCTTGCCGACACCCGGCTCGCCGATCAGCACGGGATTGTTCTTGGTCCGCCGCGAGAGGACCTGGATCACCCGGCGGATCTCGTCGTCGCGGCCGATCACCGGATCGAGCTTGCCGGCGCGGGCCGCCTCGGTCAGGTCGCGGGTGTACTTCTTTAGGGCGTCGTAGCCTTCTTCCGCACCGGGGCTCTGCGCCGTGCGACCCTTGCGCAGGGCCCGGATCGCCTTCTCGAGCCCCTGCGGGGTGATCCGCCCCGCCTCGAGCGCCTTCTTGGCCTCGGAGGGCACGATGGCGAGCGCCTGCAGGAGCCGCTCGACCGTGACGAACGCGTCGCCCGCCTGCTTGGCGGCATTCTGGGCGGTATCGAACACCCGGGCGAGTTCGGGGGTGAGGTGGAGCTGGCCGGCCCCGCTGCCCTCGACCTTGGGCAGCTTCTCGAGCGCCGCCTCGACACCGGCGCGCACCGGACGCGCATCACCGCCGGCCGAGGCGATCAGGTTGGCGCAGAGGCCCTCCTCGTCGTCGAGCAGGACCTTCAACAGATGTTCGGGCAGGAGCCGCTGGTGCCCCTCGCGCAGTGCCAGGCCCTGCGCGGACTGCACGAAACCCTTGGCGCGGTCGGTGTACTTGTCGAAATCCATGGTGTGTCCCTCGTGCGAGCAGACGATCCGGCACCGGACCCGAAGCGGCATCCGATGCCCGCGCTCAGGATGTGGGAGCGGGAGTTGCGCTTCGAAAGAGGTGCCGGTGCCACGCTCGGGAACCCGTCACCCGACCGTCGCCGGGCCGTCGCCGATCCCTCGACGAGCCGTCCTGGGGACGTTCGCGTCGGTTCGCGTGGACCCTCGCCATGGACCGGCCGGACCTCGCGCTCGACCGCTCGGGCCCGAGCGAGGAGAATGCCCGGATCGCGACCGATGCGGCGGCTCGGTCGGCCGGCTCAGGCCCGTGCCGGAGCCGGCGCCGGGCGCCGCCGGCGGGCCGCGAGCGCCAGCACCTGGCCCAGGATCCCCTTCGGCATGTAGACGATGAACAGCACCAGGAGGAGGCCGTAGACAAGCCCGTCGAGGCTCGGGATCGTGTGCCCGATCGCCACCCGAAGGGCCTCGGTCAGCGCGAGCGTGAAGACCGCGCCGACCGTGGGTCCGAGCTGGACGAACATGCCGCCCGCGATCACCGCGAAGACGATCTGGAGCGAGATCGCGATGCCCGAGACCGTCTCGGGTGCCACGTAGAGCTGGTACTGGGCGTAGACGACCCCGCCGATCGCCGTCAGCACCGCACTCAGAAGGGTCACGGCGAGCTTCGCTCTGGTGACGTCGACGCCGATCGAGGCGGCCGCGTCCTCGTCCTGACCGGCCGCCTCGAGGGCGTAGCGCAGCATCGAGCGGTCGACCGCGCGCCAGACGAGGACACCCGCGAGCCAGACGAGGAGGGCGATGTAGAGCCACACCTCCTTGGCCGCGAACTGGAGGGCGGCGAGCGCCACCGGTCCCTCGGCGAGCGCCGTCTTGGGCGTGAGACCCAAGGAGCCGCCCGTCAGATCGCGCAAGGCCACGATCACCAGGCGGACGATCTCGGTCGCGGCGAGGGTCACGAGCGCGAAATAGTGGCCGGTGATCCGGAAGCGGAAGCAGGGCCAGCCTATCAGGAGCGCGAAGAGCGCGGCGCCGGCGATCGCGATCGGTGCTCCGAGCCAGGGCGAGAGCCCGACCTCGTTCCAGAGCAGGGTCACCCCATAGGCCCCGATCCCCATGAAGGCGCCGTGGCCGAGGCTCACGAGGCCGAAGCGGCCCATCACCGACCAGGCGGTGTAGACGAAGCCCCAGACCAGCATCAAAATCACGAGGTGGAGATGATAGTCGCCGATCGGCGCCAGGACCGGCAACAGGCCGACGGCGGCGGCGATCAGCACGGGGATCAGGAGGTCCAAGGCAGCTAGCGCCCGCTCGCGGCGAAGAGACCCTGGGGCTTCACGAACATGACCGCCACGAAGAAGACGAAGGCCATGACGTAGCCCCACTCGATGTGGAAGAAGAAGCCGCCCACCGAGATGAACTGGGCGAAGACGAAGGCGGCGAGGAACCCGCCCACCAGATTGCCGAGCCCGCCCATCACACAGATCATGAAGGTGATCGGGCCGAAGGAGAGGCCGATCGCCGGGTGCACGTCGTACTGGAGTACGAGCAGGCAGGCCCCGAGCCCGGCGAGCCCGCCGCCGATCGCCGAGGTCAACAGATACAGCCGGCCCGGATCGGCGCCCACGAGCGGCATGATCTGGCGATCCTGGCTGATCGCCCGGATCGCCGTGCCGAGAAAGGTCTGGCGCAGGAAGAGCCAGACCCCGAGCATGGCGAGAAGCGCCGTGCCGGCAGCGAGGATCCGCGACCAGGGCAGGAAGATCTCGCCCACCACGAGCGAGGGCAAGGACAGGCCGAGATTACGGAAGTCGATCCCGAACGCCACGGTCGCCGCCGCCTGCAGGAAAAAGAGCACCCCACCCGTCACCAGGAGCTGGTTGATCGGCTCGGAGGCGAGCACGGGTCGGATCACGAGCTGGTGGAGAAGGGCACCGAGCCCGGCCACGAGCAGGATCGCCGCCAGGAAGGCGAGGGGAAGCGGCACCCCGTAGACAGCGTAGAGGAAATAGACCGTGTACATGCCGAGCATCACGAGCTCGGCATAACAGATCCAAACCACGTCGATGACGCCGAAGATCAAATTGAGCCCGAGCGCCAGGAGCGCGAGGACGCCGCCGAACAGGAGGCCGTTCAAGATCGCCTCGAGCAGGAAGACGTCGAAGATCGGCACGGCCCAGCCTCAGCCCTCGGCCTTGGGCAGCATGCGGCCGAGCGGTCGGCCGCCGAAGATGTGGACGTGGAGATGTGGCACCTCTTGGTGCGCGTTGGCGCCGCAATTGGCGAGGAAGCGATAGCCGTCGCCGTCGAGGCCCAAGAGCGAGGCGGTCTTGCCCACCGCGCGGAAGAAGCCCGCGATCTCGGCATCGCTCGCCCGCGCACAGAAATCGACCATCGACAGATAGGGCCCCTTGGGAATCACGAGCACGTGCACCGGGGCCTGCGGGTGGATGTCGTGGAAGGCCAGGGCCCATTCGTCCTCGTAGACCTTGCGGGCCGGGATCTCGCCCCGGAGGATGCGGGCGAAGACGTTGTTCGGATCGTAGCTCGTCACCGGGCGCCTCCCTCGCGATCGCCGCGAGCAAGGCGGGCGGCCGGCCGCCTTGTCAAGCCCGAGGGCGGATGCCAGACAGCCACCGGCCGAGCCCGCGGCGGCGCATCGCCGGTGCCGTCGGCCCGACCGATCCAGCTTCTCGCAGACACCCCCGCTTCCCGGAGACATCGATGTCGCTCGCCGTCGCCGTGCAGATGGATCCGATCGAAACGATCAACATCGACACGGACACGACCTTCGCGCTCATGCTCGAGGCGCAGCGGCGCGGCCATCTGCTCTACCATTATCTGCCGCGCCGCCTCACCTGGCGGCAGGGGCGGGTGGTCGCCCGGGCGCAGCCCGTGCGCGTGCAGCGCGTGCCGGGCGATCACGCGAGCCTGGGTGCGCCCGAAACCATCGACCTCGAGACCCTGGACGTGGTCCTGATGCGCCAGGATCCGCCCTTCAACCTCGCCTACATCTCGGCGACCCATCTGCTCGACCGCGTGCATCCGCGCACGCTCGTGGTCAACGACCCGCATTCGGTGCGCAACGCCCCCGAGAAGCTCTTCGTCACCCAGTTCCAGGAGCTGATGCCGCCCACCATCGTCACCTACGACATCGAGGAGATCCGCGCCTTCCGGCGCGAGCACGGCCACGTGATCGTCAAGCCGATCTACGGCAACGGCGGGGCGGGCGTGTTCCACATTCGCCCCGAGGACACCAACCTCAACAGCCTCGTCGAGCTGTTCCAGACCTTCCTCGACGAGCCTTTGATGGTACAGGCCTACATCCCGGCGGTGCGGGAGGGCGACAAGCGCATCATCCTGATCGACGGCAAGGCCGCGGGCGCGGTCAACCGGGTTCCCGCACCCGACGAGACGCGCGCCAACCTGCACGTGGGCGGCCGCGCCGAGCGCACGGTGCTCACCCGCCGCGATCACGAGATCTGCGAGATCATCGGCCCCACGCTCGAGGCGCGCGGCCTCCTCCTCGTCGGCATCGACGTGATCGGTGGCTATCTGACCGAGATCAACGTCACCTCGCCGACCGGCATCCAGGAGATCGACCGCTTCGAGGGCACCAACCTCGCGGCCAAGGTGTGGGACGCGATCGAGGCGCGGATCGAGCGTCGTCCCGACCACGCCCGGCCGACCTGAGCCCGACCCGAACGCGAACGGGCGGGACCGATCGGCCCCGCCCGCGCGCAGAGGGAAGCGGGGGAACGGTGGCTCAGGCGGCCTTCAGAAGCACGCTCTCGAGCCGGCGGCTCGCCTCGGCCTCGTCGATCTTCTCGATCGCGGCCACCTCGCGCGCCAACCGCTCGAGGGCGGCCCGGTACATCTGCCGCTCGCTGTAGGACTGCTCGGCGTCCTCGGCCCGGTGCAGCTCGCGTACCACTTCGGCGATCGCGACCGGGTCGCCCGAGTTGATCTTGGCCTCGTACTCCTGCGCCCGACGGCTCCACATGACGTTGCGGCGCGGCCGGGTGCGCACTTTGAGGGCGTCCATGGCCGACTGGATCTTCTCGCGGGAGGAGAGCTTGCGCATGCCGGATTTCTGCGCCTTGTCGACCGGCACCCGCAGGATGAGCCGCTCGTTCTCGAACGAGACGACGTACATCTCGAGTTCCATCCCGGCGATGACCTGCGTCTCGATCCCGGTGATACGGCCCACCCCGTGCGAGGGGTAGACGATGTAGTCACCGGCGGCGAAGGTCAGCTTCTTGGTGGCCATGAGGCAAGTTCTCCCAGCATCGCTCCGCAGCCCGGGGCAGTGGCCGGCTTCGACCGCACGCTCCCCGTGGGCGCGAGCGCACGACCGCCGCCCTCGTGGACGTTCCACGAGGCCCCGTCCTCGGCACCCGACCGAGAGAAGGGATCGGCGATCCGCCATCCCGCTCAAAGACGTGTCGCATTTATCACAAAACGCGCGACATTTCCAGAGGGAGGGTGGCCGGCCGGCATCGGCGGCCGACGACTACCCCCCTTTGCCCGGGGCCTCGGAGAAGAACCGCTCGAACTTGCCGGGCATCCCCTTGTACTGGTCGGCGTCGGGTGGCGGCTCGCGCTTCCTGGTTATGTTCGGCCAGACGGCCGAAAACTTACGGTTGAGCTCGAGCCACTTCTCCGCTTCCTCCTCGGTGTCCGGGAGGATCGCCTCGGCCGGGCATTCGGGCTCGCAAACCCCGCAGTCGATGCACTCGTCGGGGTTGATGACGAGCATGTTCTCGCCCTCGTAGAAGCAGTCCACGGGGCACACCTCGACGCAGTCCATGTACTTGCATCGGATGCACGCCTCGGTGACCACGTAGGTCATCGGCAACTCCACTTCGCCACCCGCCGGCCCGGCCGGCAGCGGCGAACATAACGCCGCGCCGGGGGTCCGGCCAGGGCCTGCGACGCCACGGCCGGCGCGCCCCGGCCCGCCCTCAGCGCCGGGAGAACAGCTTCTCGATGTCGGCTCGTTTGAGCTCGATCCAGGTCGGCCGCCCGTGGTTGCACTGGCCGGAGCCCGGGGTCCGCTCCATCCGCCGCAACAAGGCGTCCATTTCGGCGAGCGTGAGCCGGCGTCCCGCCCGCACGCTGCCGTGGCAGGCGATCGTGGCCGCGACCCGGCCGACCGCCGCCTCGAGCGTCCAGATCGAGCCGAGCTCGGCGAGCTCGCGGGCCAGCGCGCGCACGAGCTCGGCCGTCGGCCGCTCGCCGAGCAGCGCCGGCACCTCGCGCACCAGCACCGCACCGGGCCCGAAGGGCTCGACCAGGAGCCCCAGGCGAACGAGCTCGGCCGTGCGCCCCAACAGAGCCTCCCGCTCGCCCGGGCCGAGCTCGACGACCTCGGGCATCATGAGCACCTGGCGGGCGACCCCACCCGCTTCGAGCCCGGCCTTGAGCCGCTCGAAGACGATCCGCTCGTGCGCCGCGTGCTGGTCGACGATGACGAGCCCGTCGCGGGTCTGCGCCAGGATGTAGCTGTCGAGGAGCTGGGCGCGGGCGGCGCCGAGCGGAAAGGCCTCGGCCGCCGCGGGCTCGGGCTCGCTCGCCGCGCCCGGCGGGGCGGCCGGGGGGAGGGGGGCGAACGGTGCCTGGAAGGCGGCGGCCGCCTCGGCGAGGCCGGGCGACGGCGCCCGAACGGGTGTACGGCCGGTCGACGCCGCTTCCTTCCGGAAGGCGCCCATGGCCGCGGTCGCGATGCGCCCGGCGGTGCGCCGACCCTCTTCGGCGAGGCAGCGCCGCACCGCCCCGATCACGAGCCCGCGCACGGTCCCGGGCTCGGCGAAGCGGACCTCGGCCTTGGCCGGGTGCACGTTCACGTCCACCCGCTCGGGCGGCAGCTCGAGGAAGAGAGTGGCCACGGGGTGGCGGCCCGCCGGCAAGAGATCGCCATAGGCCGCCTTGAGCGCGGCCTTGAGGAGCCGGTCCTGCACCGGCCGGCCGTTCACCACGAGATGCTGGGCGGAAGCGTCGGCCCGCGAGGCGGTCGGCAGGCCGAGCAGGCCTCGTAGCCGGATGCCCTCGCGTTCGGTCTCGAGCTCGACGAGATCGCCCGCGAGCTCGCGGCCCAGGATCGCGAGCGCCCGGGCGCGCTCACGCGCCGCCCGATCGCCCGTCCCGGGGGCGAGGTCGAGCAGCCGTCGGCCCTCGGCCTCGAGGGTGAAGCCGATCTCGGGACGGGCGAGGGCCAGCCGCGTCACCGTCTCGAGCGCGGCCTGCAGCTCGGCCCGCTCGGAGCGCAGGAACTTGAGCCGGGCGGGGGTGCGGCGGAACAGGTCGCGGACCTCGACCCGGGTGCCGAAGGACCCGGCCGCGGGGCGCGGCCCCTCTATCCGCTCGCCCTCGACCAGGATCGTGAAGGCGCTTTCGGCACCGGCCGGCCGGCTCGTGATCGAAAGACGCGCCACCGCGCCGATCGAGGGCAGCGCCTCGCCGCGGAAGCCGAGGGTCGTGATCCGCACGAGCAGGTCGTCGGCGAGCTTGGAGGTGGCGTGCCGGCGGACCGCGAGCGGCAGCTCCTCGGCCGGGATGCCGCAGCCGTCGTCCTCGACCAGGACGAGGTCGCGGCCGCCGCCCGAAAGGGTCACGGCGATCCGCCGGGCACCCGCGTCGAGCGCGTTCTCGACCAGTTCCTTGACGACCGAGGCCGGCCGCTCGACCACCTCGCCGGCGGCGATCCGGTTGACGACCTCCTCGGGCAGGAGGCGGATCGAGGCCAAGGCGCGGCTCAGCCCGGCAGGCCCTCGGGCCGGCCGGCCACGGTGACGAGCAGCTCGCCGGCGTAGAGCCGTCGGCAGACCCGCTCGAGATCCTCCCTTCCCACCGCCCACACGAGCCCGTTGCGACGCTCGAGATAGTCGCGGCCGAGCCCGTGCACCATCATGCCGAGCAGCATTCGGGCGAGCTGGTCGTTGGTCGAGAGCCGGAGCGGGAAGGAGCCCGTGAGGTAGGTCTTGGCGTCCGCGATCTCGCGCTCGCTGGGCGCCTCGCGGGCGAGCTTGGCGACCTCGACGCGGACGAGTTCGATCGACTGCGCCACCCGCTCGTTGCTGGTCGCCACCCCGCCGAGCCAGAGCGGCGCGAGCGCCATGTCGGCGAGATAGGTGTAGACCGAATAGGCGAGGCCGCGCCTTTCCCGCACCTCCTCCATGAGCCGCGAGGCGAAGCCGCCGCCGCCCAGCACGTAATTGGCGATCGTCGCCGCGTGGTAGTCGGGATCGCTCGGCCGCACGCCCGGCCGACCGAAGGTCACCACGCTCTGCGGGATCGGCATGGGCAGGACGAGCGTGTCGCCGAGGGCGGGTGTCACGGGCTCGACCGGCGGCCGGTTGGCCCGCGCCGGCAGCCCGGCGAAGGTCCGATCGAGCAGGCCCGCGAGCTCCTCCGCCCCGACGTCGCCCGCCACCCCGATCGCCAGATCCTCCCGCGCGAGCCGCTCGGCCACCAACGCCACCAGGTCCTCGCGGCGGATCCGGGCGATCGTCTCGGGCGTGCCGCGGATCGGCCGGCCGTAGCCGTGGCCGTCGAAGGCGCGGGCGTACCAGGCGCGACCCGCGACATAGCCCGGATCGCTCTCCCGCCTCCGCAGATCGGCCAGCACCTGGCCACGGATCCGCTCGATCGGCTCGGGATCGAAGCGCGGCTCGGTGAGCGCAAGCCTCAGGAGCTCGAAGGCGTGCTCGCGGGTGGCGGTGAGAGTCTTGAGGCGGATGCGCAGCTCGTCGTGGTCGGCTTCGCAGGTGAGCTTGATCGCGTTGTCCTCGAGCTCGCGCTGGAAGGCCTGACTGTCGTACGGGCCCGCCCCCTCGTCGAGCAGGCCGGCGCAGAGATGGGCCAGCCCGGCCTTCTCCGCCGGGTCGAACACGGCACCCGCTCGGAAGCTCAGCTCGAGCGAGAGGAACGGCACCGACCGCTCGCTCGCGAGATAGGCGCGGACCCCGCCCGGGCTCACTACCTCCTCGACCCGCACGGGCCCCGAGCCCCGCTCAGCCATCGCCCGAGGCCTCCACCGGCAGGAGCCGCCCGGTCACCGAATGCGCCGGGACCAGCACCGCGCGGGCCGCCGCCTCGACCTCGGCCTTCTCGACCGCGGCGATTCGCTGCGGCCAGGCTTCGACCGCATCGAGATCGAGGCCCGTGCAGAGCGCCATGCCCAGGATGCGGGCCACCCCGCCCAGAGAATCGCGGGCGTAGATCGATTCCGCGATCATGCGCCGCTTGCAGCGTTCGAGCTCGTCCTCGCCGACCCCGCCGTCGAGCAGTTCGGCGATCTCGGCGTCCAACGCCGGCTCGAGCCGTTCGAGCGGAACGCCCGGCCGCGGGCTCGCGTAGATCCGCGCCGCGGTCGGATCGAGGCTCCAGGGCTGGTAGCCGGCGCCGGCCGCGGCCGCCAGGCCCTGCTCGACCACGAGCGAGCGGTAGAGCCGGCTCGTGGCACCTTCGCCCAAGAGCTCGAACAGCACCTCGAGGGCCGCTGCCTCGCGATGGTCCTCCGGCCGCTGGTTGGGGGCGAGGTAGGAGCGGACGAGCGAGGGCTGGCGGACCTTGGGGTCGGCGAGCTCGATGCGGCGGGCGGCGTATTGCGGCGGCTCCTGGACCCGCCGGCGCTCCGGTACCGGCCGGGCCGGCAGCCCGCCGTAGTGCCGCTCGGCGAGCGGGGCCAGCTCCTCGGCGTCGATGTCGCCGACGGCGATCAGGATCGCGTTGCTCGGCGAATACCAGCGCTCGTAGAAGGCGACCGCGTCCTCGCGGGTGTAGCTCGCGATCTCGTGAAGCCAGCCGATGATCGGCAGCCGGTAGGGATGGTGCAGGAACTGCGCCGCCTGGATCGCCTCGGCCAACAGCGCCTGCGGCTCGTTGTCGACCCGCTGCTTGCGCTCCTCGAGGATGACGTCCCGCTCGGGATAGACGTGCTCGTCCGAAAGATCGAGATCGGCCATTCGGTCCGCCTCGAGCCCCATGACGAGGTCGAGCCGGTCCTTGGCGATCATTTGGAAATAGGCGGTGTAGTCGTATGACGTGAAGGCGTTGTCGTTGCCGCCGTTGCGCGCCACGATCTTCGAGAACTCGCCGGGCGGCACCCGCCGCGTGCCCTTGAACATGAGATGCTCGAGGAAGTGCGGCAGGCCGGACTTGCCGGCCGGGCTGTCGGCGCAGCCGACCCGGTACCAGACATAGTGGGCCACGACCGGTGCGCGCCGGTTGGTCACCACAACCACCCGCATGCCGTTGGCGAGCGTGAAGGTGGTGGGGTTGAACATCGCGGTCGGCACGGCCCCCGTGATCGGGATCAGTCCGATGTCGCTCATCCGCCCGCCTCCCGGGCTCATCCGCCCGTCTCCCCGGTCCGCCGGACCGTCTGCACCCGGCCCGATTCCTGCAGCCGGCGCGCCTCGGCCGCCGGGTCGAGCGGCTCGCCACGGGTCAGCTGACCCTGCGCCCGGTGCCGTTGCCAGTCGAGGATGAAGAGGAAGGTGCCTTCGTCCACGAAAGCGAGCTGGCTGTCTTCCTCGGCGAGCCGCCGGCGGATGTCGGGATCCGCCTCGCCCTTGGCCGCGCGCAAAAGGGCCGCCTCGCCGGGGCTCGCACCGCCGGTCGCGACCGGCCGCTCGGCGCCCGACCGGCCGATCAGGGTCTCACGGGCGGCGCGCGCCGGATCGACCTCACCCGGTCCCACGGCCCCGGGCTGCGGCGGCCGCAGCCTGCGGTCGGGCGGGACCACGAGCGGCTGGCCGCGCACCACCTGGAACTCGTCCGGCGCCCGCTTGCGCAGGCCGAACGCCTCCTGCACCGTCCCCTGGCACCCGGCCAGGGCGAGCGCCGCCAGAACGAGGCCCGCGACGCTCGAAGACCGCGACCGCGGCATCAACGCTTTCCTCCCGCCTGCGAGGCCGGCGCACGCCGCCGCACCAGGCCGTCGAGCAGCAACAGCCCGGCGCCGATCACGATCGCGCTGTCGGCGACGTTGAACGCCGGCCAATGGTAGCCGGCCCAATGGAAGTCGAGGAAGTCCACCACCGCCCCGAAGCGTACCCGATCGATCAGGTTGCCGAGGGCGCCGGCGAGCACGAGCACGAGCGCGATGCGCGGCAGCCGCCGCTCCTCGCGCAGGAGCCACACGAAGAGGGCCGCAGCGATCACGAGCGTGACCAGCGCGAGCAGGCCCGGCCGAGCGTCGCCGAGCCCCGCCAGCATGCCGAAGCTCACCCCCGGGTTCCAGACGAGCACGAGGTCGAGGAAGGGGGCGACCTCGAGCCCGCCGCCCTGACCGAAAGCCGCGAGCACGGCCTCTTTGCTCGCCTGATCGAGCAGGAGCAGGCCCGCGAAGAGGAGGAGCTCGCCCCGACGGATCAAGGGGCGGAGACCGCGTAGCGGGCGACCACGGCCGTGCAGCGCCGGCACAAGGACTCGGCCGATTCCCGGACCTCGGGCAGCACTTGCCAGCAGCGGACGCATTTGGCCCCCTCCGCGAGCTTCGGCACCACCCCGACATCGGGCACCTCCTCGAGGCCGAAGGCGTGCGCGGGCGGTGGCTCGGCCACCACCTCGAGGCCGCTCGTGATGGCGAGCTCGGCGAGATCCACGCCCGCCACCACCGCCCGGTCCTCCGCCCGCGGCAGGAAGAGAACGGGGGCGGCCTGCAGGCTCGCGCCGATCCGCTTCTCCTTGCGCTCGATCTCGAGGGCACCCGTGATCACCCGGCGGATCGCCCGCACCCGCTCCCACCGGGCCGCGAGTCCGGGATCGCGCCAGTCCTCCGGCAGGCGCGGGAACTGCCGCAGATGCACGCTCTCCTCGGCACCCGGGTTGCGGGCGAGCCAGGCCTCCTCGGCGGTGAAGACCAGCACCGGAGCGAGCCAGGCGGTGAGACAATCGAACAAGAGATCCAGCACGGTGCGGGCCGCCCGCCGCCGCGGACTGTCGGCCGCATCGCAATAGAGCGCGTCCTTGCGCACGTCGAAATAGAGGGCCGAGAGGTCGACCGAACAGAAATTGAGGATCGCCGTATAGAGCTTCACGTAATCGAAGCTTTCGTTGCACTCGAGAACCAGGGCTTCGAGCTCCTTGAGCCGGTGCAGCACCCAGCGCTCGAGCTCGGGCATGGCGGCCACCTCGAGCCGCTCCTCGGGGCGGAAGCCGTGCAGATTGGCGAGGAGATAGCGCAGCGTGTTGCGCAGCCGCCGATAGCTCTCGCCCAGACCGTCGAGGATCTCTTTGCCGATCCTGACGTCCTCGGAATAGTCGGCCGAGACGACCCAGAGCCGGAGAATGTCGGCCCCGTGGGTCTTCATCAGATCCAGGGGCGAAATGACGTTGCCCTTGGACTTGGACATCTTCTCGCCACGGGCGTCGACCACGAAGCCGTGGGTGAGCACGCAGTCGTACGGGGCGCGTCCGCGGGTCCCGCAACTCTCGAGCAGGCTCGAATGGAACCAGCCGCGGTGCTGGTCCGAGCCCTCGAGGTAGAGATCGGCCGGCCAGCGGAGATCGGGCCGCCGTTCGAGGACGATGGCGTGCGTCGAGCCGCTCTCGAACCAGACGTCCAGAATGTCGTCGACCTTCTCGAACTCTTCCTTGCGGTAACGGCTGCCGAGGAACTCCTGCGGGTCACGGGTCCACCAGGCATCCGCCCCCTCGGCCTCGAAGGCGCGCGCGATCCGCTCGCACACCTCGGGATCGCGCAAGGGCTCGCCCGTTTCCTTGTAGACGAAGACCGCGATCGGCACGCCCCAGGCGCGCTGGCGCGAGATGCACCAATCGGGCCGGGTCTCGATCATGCCCTTGAGCCGGTTCTTGCCCTTGGCCGGGACGAAGCGGGTCGCTTCGATCGCCGCGAGCGCTTTGGCGCGCAGCCCGTCCGGCCCGTCCATCGGGATGAACCACTGATCGGTCGCCCGGAAGATCAGGGGTGCCTTCGAGCGCCAGGAATGCGGGTAGCTGTGGACGAGCGTGCCGCGGGCCAGGAGCGCCCCCCGCTCGACCAGGGCCGCGATCACGGGCTCGGCCGCCTTGAAGACGTGGATGCCCTCGAAGCCCGGTGCGGCCGCGGTGTAGGTGCCGTCGTCGGCGACCGTGTCGGGCACCTCGAGCCCGTGCCGGCGGCCGAGCTCGAAATCGTCCTCGCCGTGGCTCGGGGCGATGTGAACGAGGCCCGTGCCCTGCTCGGTCGTGACGAAGCCGCCCGCGAGCAGCGGCACGGGAAAGCCGTAGGCGCCGGCGAGCCCGGAAAGCGGGTGGCGGCAGACGGTGCCCTCGAGCGCCGTCCCGTCGAGCTCCTCGAGGGTGGCGAAGGTGAGGATGCCGGCCTGGTCGGCCGTCTCGGCGAGCCGCTCGGCGGCCAGCAACAGCCGCTCGCCCGGCCGCGCGAGCGCGCCGTCGCGCACCGTGCCGACCTCGATCACCCGATAGGCGATGCCGGGGCCGAAGGCCACCGCACGGTTGCCCGGGATCGTCCAGGGCGTCGTCGTCCAGATGACGACCGAAACACCTTCGAGGATCGCCCGCGGGCTACGCACGACGGGGAAGCGGACCCAGATCGTGGTCGAGGTGTGGTCGTGATATTCGACCTCTGCCTCGGCGAGTGCCGTCTTCTCGACCACCGACCACATCACCGACTTCTTGCCGCGATAGAGCCGGCCCTCGAGCAGGAACTTGGCGAGCTCGCGGAAGATCCCGGCCTCGGAGGCGAAGGCCATGGTGGTGTAGGGGTTGCGCCAGTCGCCCGCCACGCCGAGCCGCTGGAACTCCGTGCTCTGCACCCCGATCCAGTGCTCGGCATAGGCGCGGCACTCGGCGCGGAAGTCGACGATCGGGATGGCGTCTTTGTCGCGCCCCTTCTTGCGGTATTCCTGTTCGACTTGCCACTCGATCGGCAGGCCGTGGCAGTCCCAGCCCGGCACGTAATTGGCATCATAGCCGAGCATCTGCCGGCTGCGATTGATCACGTCTTTGAGGATCTTGTTGAGGGCCGTGCCCATGTGGAGATGGCCGTTGGCATAAGGCGGCCCGTCGTGCAGCACGAAGAGCGGTCGGCCCGCCGCCCGGGCGCGCATCCGGCCCCACAGATCGAGCTTCTGCCAGCGCTCGAGCAGCTGCGGCTCGCGCTTCGGCAGATCCGCCTTCATCGGGAAGTCGGTCGTCGGCAGGAACAGGGTGGCGCGCAGATCACGGCTCATCGGATCGGGCTCTCGGCGAGGGGGCTCTCGACGCTGCGGCGGGCGAGGGGCTCGGCCGCCAACAGCCGGCGGGCGGCGGCGCAATCGAGCGCGATCTGCCGGGCGAGCTCGGCCGGGCCCGAGAAGCGCCGCTCCTCGCGCAACCGCTCGAGGAAGCGGACCGCGAGCCGCCGGCCGTAGAGCGCGTGCTCGCCGTCGAGCAGATGGACCTCGAGGCGCAGTTCCACACCCTCGAAGGTGGGGCGCCGACCGAGATTGGCCACGGCCGGATGCGCCGGCATGCCCGGCTCGCCCGCGATCCGCACCGTCACGGCGTAGACGCCGGGGGCGGGGAGCTGGACCCGGCCGGGCCGCGGCTCGAGATTGGCAGTGGGGAAGCCGAGCGTGCGGCCGCGCCGATCGCCCTCCCGCACGAGCCCCCGCACCTCGTGCGGTCGGCCGAGGAGGCGCGCGGCGCGCTCCACGCGGCCGGCCTCGAGATGGGCCCGGATCGCGGTCGAAGAGCAGCGCTCGCCCTCGATCTCGACCGACGCCACCGCCTCGACCGCGACGTCGAACCGCCGGCCGAGCGCTTCTAGCGTGGCGACGTCGCCCGTTCGGCGGTGGCCGAAGCGGAAATCCGTACCGGTAACGACCGCCCGGGCAGCGATCCGCGCGACGAGGACCTCTTCGACGAAGCGCTCGGGGGTGAGCGCGGCGAGCGCTCGATCGAAGGGCAGCACGATCAGGAGATCGGCTCCGAGCGCGCGGATCAGCTCGGCCTTGAGGGCGAAGGGCGCGAGGCGAAGCGGCGCGCTCTCGGGGGCCAGGAGCTCGCGCGGATGCGGCTCGAAGGTGAGCACGCCCCAGCGCGCGCCGAGCGCCGAGGCCCGCCGCCGGGCCGCCTCGAGGACCGCCCGGTGGCCGAGATGCACCCCGTCGAAATTGCCGATCGCGAGGACGGCCCCACGGGCCGCCGCCGGCAGCACCGCGAACCGTCGGACCACGCGCATGGCCGGCCTTCTTCCACGCGCGCGGAAGCCTGTAAAGCCGGCGCGCGGACGCCCGCCGGCCGCCGCCTCACTCCGCCGCCGCCTGCTCCTGCTGCGGCCGGCGCGGCACCATGATCACCGCCTCGCCGGTCAGCACGTCCTTGCCGCCGACCTTGCAGACCGTGTCCATCGTCACCCGCCGCCGCTCGAGGTCGATGCTCTTGACGGTGACGATCGCGCGGACCGTCTCGCCCGCGCGAACCGGTGCCAGGAAGCGCATGGTCTGGCTGATGTAGACGGCACCCGGCCCGGGCAGCTTGGTGCCGATCGCGGTCGAAATCAGGCTCGCGGTCAACAGCCCGTGGGCGATCCGTCCCTTGAAGACCGTCCCGCCCGCGAACTCCTCGTTGAGGTGCACCGGGTTGGTGTCGCCCGACACGCCCGCGAACATGAGGATGTCGGCGTCCGTGATCGTCTTGCCGAACACGGCGCTCATGCCGGGCTTCAGATCTTCGAGATAGAGGCCGTGCTCCATCGATGCGGCTCCCGGGGGCGACCACGCCCGGAGGGTTCCTTCTCGCGACGCAGCATGCGGCTGCTGCGCCGCGGGAGCAAGAGGCGAGAGGCCACAGGCCCGACGCTGCGGCATCGCTTCGGCGAGCACGCTCACGACTCCTCCTCGGGCCGACCCGGCATCCCGCCGGCGCCCTGGCCCACTCTGCCCACCGATCGTTAAGATCGGGTTGACGACAGTGGCGGAGGAACGATGGACGCGCTCGAGGCGATCCTCGGCCGGCGGACCGTACCGCCGGCCCGCATGCGGGAGCCGGCACCGGACGCGGCGGCCCTCGCCCGCATGCTCGAGGCGGCGGCCGCCGCCCCCGACCACGGCCGGCTGAGGCCCTGGCGCTTCCTTCTCGTCGAGGGCGAGGCGCGGCGGGAGCTGGGCGAGCTCTTCGCGCGGGCGCTCGCCGCCGAGCGACCCGATCTCGACCCGGCGGAGCTCGCCCGCCAGCGCGAAGCGCCGTTGCGCGCGCCCCTGATCGTGGTGGCGGTCGCCTCGCTCGATCCGCATCACCCCAAGATCCCCGAGATCGAGCAGCTCGCGGCCGCCGCCGCCGCGGTCCAGAACCTGCTGCTGGCCGCCCACGCGCTGGGCTTCGCCGGCAAATGGGCGACCGGTCGGCCGGCCTACAGCGAGGGCGTGCGCCGCGGCCTCGGCCTCGGCCCGCACGAGCGAATCCTGGGCATCCTCTATCTCGGCAGCCCGGCACCGGGCGAGCTCCCGGCCGTCGATCGGGCGATGCCTGCCGATCGGGTGATACGATGGACCGGACCTTTCGCCTGAGCCCCGGTACCGCAAGCCGGCTCGTCCTGCTCGCCTTCGTGCTCGCTCTGGCCGGCTGCCAGTCGGCGGCCGAGCAGCAGAAGGCGCTCGCCGAGGCGCAGCGGGCGAGTTGCCTCGAGAGCGGCTTCGTCGAAGGCAGCGACGCCTTCCGCCTCTGCCTCCTCCTGCAGGACACCAACGAGCGGATCGCCCGGCTCGAGCGGCGGATCGACCTCTTGGACAGCGAGCTGTCGCGGATCTGGACCTGGGGGACGCTCCGCCGCTGGCCCTGAGGGCCCGACGGCACCGGCCGCGGCCTCGAGGAGCGGTCAGAGCACCGGCAGGAGCCGGCGCAGGATGGCGGCCGAGCTCGCCGCCACGGCATCGACGAAGGCCGCGAAGTCGAAGCGCGAATCGCGGCCGGCGAGATCGGATAGCGCCCGGATGTCGAGCCAGGGCAGACCGAAGGCCTCGCAGACCTGGCCGAGCGCTCCGCCCTCCATCTCGATTGCCCGCCCGCCGAGCTCGCGGAACAACCGATCGCGGGTCGCCTCGCAGTGGAGATACTGGTCGCCCGAAAGGATCGTGCCGAAGACGATCCGCGGCGGCCGGCCGGCCCCGCCCGCGCTCGCTTCGAGGGGTGGCAGCGCGAAGCCG
Source organism: uncultured Alphaproteobacteria bacterium (assembly GCA_937926445.1). Classification (GTDB taxonomy): domain Bacteria; phylum Pseudomonadota; class Alphaproteobacteria; order Geminicoccales; family Geminicoccaceae; genus JANXAZ01. The sequence goes on along the minus strand of CALBAK010000085.1, from coordinate 12,319 downwards.
TCGAGCCGCTCGCGCACCCGTGCGAGGAGATCCGGCTCGACCGGCCAGCCGAGCCGGTCGGTCGGGTTGAAGAACGGAACGTGACCCGCCTGATAGGTGATCAGGCGGCCGTCCTCGATCACCCCAGCATCGTGCTGGACGGTACGGTCGGCGATCACCACGTCGCCGATCGAGAGCTCGGGGTCGAGGCCGCCGGCCACACCGCTGAACACGACGAGCCGCACCCGGAACCGGTCGGCCAGGAGGGTGGCGGCGAGAGCGGTGTTGACCTTGCCGATCCCCGCGCCCACGAGCACGACCTCGCGGCCGTCGAGCCGGCCGCGGTCGAAGCGGGTATGGGCGAGCTCCTCGCTCGTCGCCCGCTCGAGGGCGGCGCGCAGATGGGCGAGCTCCTGGGGAATGGCGCAGAGAATCCCGATCGTCACCGTGCCGCCTCCCGCGCGGGCGCCGCCGGCTCCGGCCGCCCGGCCCGTTCTGGCGCGTCGGGCGCGCCTTGCCAACAGCCGGCCTCGAAGCGGGCCGGCCGTGTGGCCAGCGCCTCGACCTCGAGGACGAGCAGGCGCAGCTCCTTGACCCCGCGGCAGGCGTCCAGCGTGGCCGGCCCGCGGCCCTCGCCGAGCTCCTTGATGCCGCGCCGGATCCGCTCGAGCGGGCGGCCGACGGCCGTCGCACAGACCAGCTTGGCGAGCAGGATGCAGAAGATCGTGACGAGCAGGGCGCCGACGATGCTGCGGCGGAAGACGTCGTCGACTTCGGCGTAGAGCGGTGCCGTGGCGAGCGAGAGGGCGAGCCAGAGCCGCTGGTCGTCGAGCTCGAGCGTGGTGACCACGTGTGTACGCAGCTCGCCGTCGAGGTCGGGTGCCTCGAACGCCCTGCGGGTCTCGGCCGCCTCCTTGAGCGCCGCGAAGAGATTGCCGCCCGAGCGCACGAGCAGGCTCTCGAGCGGCGAGCCCGGCTCGCGGACCAGGATCGTGCCGTCGTCCCGCCAGAGGGCGAGGGCGAGGCCGGGCGAGCCGTGGCGGGCCCGCAGTTCGGCCAAGGTCGCGGTCAGATCGACCGTGGCGGCGACCGCCCCGTGCACCGTCCCGGCCGTATCGCGCAGCGCGGCGGCCACCGGCACCACCGGCCGGCCGTGGACGAGCCCGGGAAGCGGGCTGCCGATCCGCGGCCGCTCCCAGTCGAGAGCGCCCGCGAGCCGCTCGCGGTCGGCGAGATCCAGCCGCAGCGGCGCCGGCCGGGCCGAGCAGACGAGCTCGCCGCGCCGGTCGAGCACGTAGATGTTGGAATAGCCCGTCAGCTCGGTGAACAGCCGGCCGAGCCGCTCCGTGCAGGCCAGCGGACCGCCTTCCGCCAGGGCCGAATCGATCGCGAGGAACGTCACGAGCTGGCGGCTCTTGGCGAGCGCCCCGCGCAGCTCGTCGGCCGCCCGCACGAGCGTCGTCGCGAGCCCGCTCGCGGCCGCGGCCCGCGTCGCTCGGCGCATCTCGAGCGCGCTGTAGAGCAGCGCCCCGGCGAGCGGCAGGGTCGAGACCAGGGCCAACAGCAAGAGCAGCGTGGCGAGGCTCAGCGGCGGCAGCCGGAAGGCACGGAGCGTCATGGGCGGGCACCGGCGCGGTCGACGCCGCCGCCTTACACCCGGCAAGCCGAGCGGTCAAGGCTTTCTATCCGAATTCAGGAAAAGAGACCGGTAAGCCCCCCGCGGGCGAGCTCGACCGGGTCGGAGTCGGGATCGCGCAGACGGACCGTTTCGAGCGGGGCCGCCCCGCCGGTGCGGAGCACGGGCCCGAAGATCGACGGATGGCCGAGCGCCGCCAGCCGCCCGGCGATCGCCGCCGGCGGCTCGTCGACCCGGAAGTAGAGATCAACCGAGCCCGGGGTCGGCCGAGCCGCTTTCGGCTCGATCTCGCGGCCGGCCGGGTGCATATCGATCTTCTGCCGGCCGAAGGCGAGCGCCGATCGGCCCTCGCCGCACTCCGTCCGGCGCGAACCGAGGCCGGCGCAATCGAAGCGGCGGGTGGCCTCGAGCTCGCGCACGGCGAGCAGGAGTCGATCGAGCGCCGGGATCGGCATCGGTGCCCCTCAGCCGGTCGGGCGGCGGCCTTCGACCCGAAGCGCTCCCGCCTCGTCCATCCCGAGATGATGGGCGATCTCGTGGGTGAGCACGTCCATCACCACCTCCTCGAGGGGACAGCCGCGCTCGGCCCATTCGACCAGGATCGGCAGTCGGTAGAGGAAGATCATCTCCGGCTCTTCGGGCGGCAGCGCCTGCCCGTGGCGTTCACCGATCGGCACGGCCCGATAGAGGCCGGTGAGATCGAGCGGATCCTCGCATTCGGTTTCGAGGAGGGCATCCTCGTCCGGCCAGTCCTCGACCTTGATCGGCACCATGCCGACGAGTGCGCGCACCTCTTCCGGCAGCTCGGTCAGGAGCCGCGCGCCGAGCGCGGCCAGATCCTCCGCACTCGGCGCGACGAGCCCGGCGAGCCGTTCGACCGCGCCGGCCATCAGCGGGCCGCCATCCGCAGCGCCCCGTCGAGCCGGAGCACGCAGCCGTTGAGCATCGGGTTGCGGGCGATCTCGAGGACCAGGGAAGCGTATTCCTCGGGCCGGCCGAAGCGGGCCGGGAAGGGGACCGAGGCGGCGAGGCTCGCCTGCACCGGCTCCGGCATGCCGAGCAGCATCGGTGTCGCGAACAGGCCCGGGGCGATAGCCACGACGCGGATTCCGCGGGAGGCGAGTTCGCGCGCGGCCGGCAGGGTCAAGGAGGCGACCCCACCCTTGGAGGCGGCGTAGGCCGCCTGGCCGATCTGGCCCTCGAAGGCCGCGACCGAGGCGGTGTTGACGATCAGGCCGCGCTCGCCTTCCTCGAGCGGCTCGAGCGCGGCCATGGCGTGCGCCACGAGGCGCATCGTGTTGAAGGTACCGAGCAGGTTGACGCGGATCACCTGCTCGAAGGCGGCAAGCGGCAGGGGACCGTCGCGACCGACGATCCGCCCGGCGGGGGCGATGCCGGCGCAGTTGACGAGGAGCCGCGGCCCACCGGCCGCCTCGCAGATCGCGGGGAACAGCCGCTCGGCGGCGGGACCGTCGGCCACGTCGAGGGCGAAGGCGACCCCGCCGATCCGCTCGGCGACCGCGCGTGCTCGCTCCTCCTCGCGGTCGAGGACCGCCACCCGCATCCCCGCTTCCGCGAGGGCGGTGGCGGTCGCCGCGCCCAGCCCCGAGCCGCCGCCCGTCACGATCGCGCCCAGGCCCCGAAGCCGCATCGCACGCTCCTCCGTGCGGGTTCCCGCGGGTCGCCGCCCCGGCTGCGCCCGCCCTCGCGGCGGGCCCGGCTCAGGCGAGCCGCTGCTGCACCTCGCGCACCGCCTTGCGCATCAGATCTTGGACGAGCTCGCCCTGCAAGCGCTCGGCCAGGAGCTCGCGCGTGGCCCGCGCGGCGAGATCGGCGGCGCGAGCGCGCACCTCCTGGACTGCACGGGCCTCCTCCTGCGCGATCCGTTCGAGCGCCTGCTGGGTCCGTCGCTCGGTGGCGGCGCGCATCTCCTCGCGCATCTTGGCCTCGAGCCGGCGCTGTTCGGCGTCCACCCGCTCGAGGATCTCCTGGGCGAGGCTCTCGCCCTCGTGCAGCTGCCGCTGGTACTTGGCGAGCAACGCCCTGGCCTCCTCGTGCAGCCGCTGGGCCTCGTCGAGTTCGCGGCGGATCCGCTCGGCGCGCGCGTCGAGCGCGCCCAGCACCTGCTCCTTGAAGGGCTTGCGGAGCAGGACGATCAGGATGAGCAGGGCGACCGTGAGCCAGAAATATTCCATCAGCGTCCTCCCGCGCTCACGACCCGGGCGACCGCGGCGCGCGCCTCCTCGGGACCGATCTCGAGCCCGGCGAGCCGCCGGGCCGCCGCCTGGACGACCTCGGCCGCGACCGTCGCGACCTCGCCGAGGGCAGCGTTCTTGGCGGCGGCGATCCGCTGCTCGGCGTCCTTGAGCCTGCGGGCGACGTCGGCGTCGAGCTCCGCCTGGTGGCGGGCGAGCTCGGCCGCCACCCGCTCCTGCGCCTCGCGCAGCCGCTTCTGTGCCTTGGCCTGGGCCTCGGCGATCACGGCGTCGTGCTTCTTGAGCGCCGCCTCGGCATCCGCTCGCAGCTTCGCCGCGCGGTCGAGGTCGGCGCCGATCCGGTCCTGGCGGGTCTCGAGGATGTCGGCGATGCGCGGGATCGCCTTGGTCTTGAGCAGGCGATAGAGGAGGAAGAACGAGACGATCAGCCAGAAGATCTGGCTAGGGAAGGTCGTCGCGTCGAGCTGCGGCAGTCCACCGCCGCCGCCCTCGCTGGCGGCGAGCAGCGGCCCGGCCGACAGGAAGCCGGCGCCGAGGAGCACCGGGGCGAGGCGGGCGAGGCGGGTTGCGAGCCGCGTCATGGCGGGCCTCCGCGGAAGCCGGCGGGGACGGAGGCCGCCCCGTCCCCGCCCGAGCGCTCAGGTGAACAGGATCAGGAAGGCGATCAGGAGCGCGAACAGCGCGACCGCTTCGACCAGCGCGAAGCCGATGATCGCGAAGGGGAAGACCCGCTGCTGGACGGACGGGTTGCGGCCGACCGTGGCGATCAGGGTCGAGAAGATGTTGCCGATGCCGATACCGACACCGAACAGCGCGATCGTCGCCAGGCCGGCGCCGATCATCTTGGCAGCAGCGAGCTCCATGGGTTCCTCTCCGGTTGAGCGGGCGGTCCTCGCCCCTGGCTACCGCGCGCCGCGTCCAGGGCCTGGCGAACCTGCGGCCTCAGTGCATGTGGATCGCGTCGTGCAGGTAGATGCAGGTGAGCACGGTGAAAATGTAGGCCTGCAGGAACGCCACCGCGAACTCGAAGCCCGTGAGCGCCACGGTCACCGCGAGCGGGGCGATCGCCGGCACGGCCCAATAGGAGAAGAGCGTGACGATGAATCCGGCGAACACCTTCATCATCGTGTGGCCGGCCATCATGTTGCAGAACAGACGCACCGAGAGGCTGATCGGCCGCACGCAATAGGAGAGCACCTCGATCGGCACGAGCAGCGGCAACATCGCCTTGGGCGCGCCGTGCGGCACGAAGAAGGTCAGGAAATGCGCCCCGTGCAGGACGAAGCCGAGCACCGTCACGCCGATGAACACCCCCATCGCGAGCGTGAAGGTGACGATGATGTGCGAGGTGAAGGTGAAGCCGAAGGGCAGGGGCAGCATGCCGAGCATGTTGCCCATCAAGATGAACAGGAAGAGCGTGAAGACCAGCGGGAAGTAGCGCAGGCCTTCCTTGCCGGCATTGTCCCGCACGAGCCCGGCCACGAACTCGTAAGCGAGCTCGACCACCGACTGCAGCCGGCCCGGAACGAGGGCGTGCTGGCGGGTCCCGGCGATCAGGAGCCAGTAGGCGCAGCCCACCGCGATCAGCATCCAGAGCGCCGAGTTCGTGAACGACAGATCGAGCCCGCCGATCTGGATCGGCACGAGCCTCTGGATCTGGAACTGGTGCAGCGGATCGGCCACCTCAGCCTCGCTCCTTCCCGCGCCCCGGCGCCTCGGCCGGGCCGCTCTCCCGCAGCCGCGCCTCGAGGCGCCGCATCCACCGCCAGGCGTTGAGCATCCCGGCGGCGGCGCCCATCACGAAACCCGAGACGAGGAGGAGGGGAGCGGTGCCGAGCCAGGAGTCGAGCGCCCACCCCAGAAGGAGACCGCCCGCGAGCCCGGCCACGAGCTCGATCCCGACCTGCAGGCCGTCGCCCCAGCGCGGCCGCTCCGAGCCGTCCTCGACCCGGGCCCGCTCTCCGGGCCGACGCAACCTCGAAAGCCGGGCATCGAACTCGTCGAACCCGGGCGGCCGCTCTTTCCCCGCCATCCGTCCTCGGCCCGAGCGTCCGCGCCACCCGCGGCACGGCCGGCGCCGGGCGACGCGAACCTAGGGAGCCCGCGGCGCGACCGTCAAGCCGGGGTCCCCGTTTGCGGCACTATGCCGTAGCGCGCAGCTCGACCGCCTCGGCGAGTTCGACCGCCACGAGCTTCGAGACGCCGCGCTCGGCCATCGTCACCCCGTAGAGCCGGTCCATCCGCGCCATGGTCAGCGGATGGTGGGTGACGACCAGGAAGCGGGTGCCGCTCGCCCGCGCGGTCTCCGCGAGCAGTGCCGTGAAGCGGTCGACATTGGCGTCGTCGAGCGGCGCGTCGACCTCGTCGAGCACGCACAAGGGCGCCGGCCGGGCGAGGAAGAAAGCCATCAGGAGTGCGAGCCCGGCGAGGCTCTTCTCGCCGCCCGAGAGCAGCGAGACGTGGGCCAGCCGCTTGCCCGGTGGCTGGGCCTCGAGCTCGAGCCCGGCGGCGAGCGGATCCTCGCTCGCCGACAGCCGCAGCTGCGCCCGGCCGCCGCCGAAGAGCCGGGCGAAGAGCCGCCGGAAATGGCCTTCGACCGCGCCGAGCACGGCCACGAGCCGCTCGCGGGCCTCGCGCGCGAGGGTGGCGATCGCCCGTTCGAGTCGCTCGCAGGCGGCGCGGATCTCGGCCTCCTCGGCGCGGATCCGCGCGAGCTCGCCCTCGAGCTCACGGGCCTCCTGCTCGGCCCGCAGATTGACCGCGCCCAGCCGCTCGCGCGCCGCCACGAGCCGGGCGAGCCGGCGCTCGAGCTCCTCGGGGGTGAGCCCAGCCAAGTCGCGGCCGGCCTCGGCCGGCACCACCTCCTCGGGCGGCCGGCGCAGCCGCTCGACCACCCGGGCCCGCGCCGCCTCCAGCCGCTCCAGGGCGGCCGCCGCCTCGGCCCGCGCGAGCGCGAGCCGCTCGACCGTGGCCGCGAGCCCGGTCTCGGCCGCCTCCACCTCGCTCTCGGCCGCCTCGAGCGCCCGTGCCGACTCCTCGCAGCGCCGCTGCGCCACCTCGAGCGCCACCGCGGCGCTCGCCGCCTCCGCCTCGAGGGCCGCGAGCGAGCGCGGATCCTCGGCCTCCTCGGGCTCGGCGGCGAGCCGCAGGAGCCGGGCCTCGAGCTCGCGCCGCCGCTCGGCGAGAGCCGCGAGCCGCTCCGCGAGCCGCCGCCGCTCCGCCTCGCGCGCGGCCGCCTCGGCCTCGCGGGCCACCGCGCGGGCCTCGAGCTCGGCCAGCCGGCCGGCCGCCGCGGCGCGGAGCTCGCCGGCCTTCGCGAGCCCCGCCTCGGCCCGCCCGAGCTCCTCCTCCGCCCGGGCGAGCTCGGGTTCGGCCCGGGCGAGCTCGGCGTCGAGTTCGGCGAGCCGGACCCGTGCGCCCTCGGTCTCGCGGGCGAGAGCGGCCCGCTCCGCCCGGGCCGCGGCGACCGCCCGCTCGGCCGCTTCGGCTGCCCGCCGCGCCGCTTCGAGCCGCGCCCCGGCGTCGCGTGCCGCGCCCCGGGCGGTGCCCAGCCGCTCCGTCTCGCGCCGCAGCTCGGCCTCGGCCTCGCCGAGCGCCCGGCGCGCCGCGGCGAGCTCGGCCTCGACCGTGGCCGGATCCCCTTCGCTTTCGGCCGGAGTCGACGTCGGTGCCGGTTCGATCGGATCCTCCGCCGCCTCGAGCCGGGCGGCGAGAGCCTCGGTCTCGGCTTCGGCCGCCGCGTATTCGGCCTCGACCCGCTCGGCCTCCGCCCGCGCCCGAGCGAGCGCCGCCTCGGCCTCGGCCCGTGCCCGGTGCAGCCGCTCGCGTTCGGCCGCCCGTGCCGCCGCCCGCCGGCGCGCCGTCTCGGCCGCCGCCCGGGCCGCCTTCGCCGCCTCCTCGGCCGAAGCGAGCCGTGCCGCCGCCGCCTCGCGCTCGGCCGCTGCGGTCGCGATCGCGGCCTCGAGCGCATCGAGCCGAGCCAGCCGGGCGAGCCGCGGTGCCGCCGCGTCGCCCTCCGGCCGCTGGACGTAGCCGTCCCACCGCCAGAGCCCGCCCTCGGGGCTCACCAGGCGCTGACCCGGGGCGAGCCTTGCCTGCAGCCGCTCGGCGAGGCCCGCCTCGCACAGACCCACGAGCGCCAAGCGCCGGGCGAGCTCGGGCGGGGCCTCGAGTCGAGCCGCGAGCGGCTCCACCCCCTCGGGCAGCGCGGGTGCGGGGCCCGGATCGGCGAGCCGGCGCCAGTGGCGAGGGGCAGCGGGATCGGTGCCGGCCAGGCCCTCCTCGCCGAGGGCCGCGGCGAGCGCCGCCTCGAGCCCGGCGGCCCCGCGGATCGCCCGGGCGACCGCCCCGGGATCGGGCGTGCCGACGAGCTCGGCGAGGGCCGCCCGCTCCGCCTCGAGCCGGGCGAGCGCGGTCTCGGCGGTGTGCAGGTTCGAGCGCGCCGCGGCGAGCGCGGCTTCGGCCGCCTCGAGCGCGGCCGCTCGGGCCGCCGCCTCGCGTGCCGCCTCGACCGAGGCCGCCTCCGCCGCCTCGACCGGAGCGGTCCGCGCCGCCGTCTCGGCCTCGCGGGCGAGCCGGGCGAGCTCTTCGCGCCGCGCGCCGAGCGCCGCACGGCGCTGTCGCAGCGTCGCGAGGCTCCGTTCCAGGAGTGCCCGCCGCTCCGCCCGTTCGCGCCGGACCGCCTCGCGCGCCGCCCGCTCGGCCGCCGCCGCCGCCCGCGTCGCGTCCAGCGCCCGCTTCCGCTCGCTCGCCCGGGCGAGTGTCTCGCGCGCCCCGGCGAGCCGCCGCTCGGCCGCTTCGACCGCCGCCCGCACCGCGGCCTCGCGCGATCGGGCCTCGGCGAACGCCGCTTCCGCGGCCTGGAGCGCGGCCCGGGCCGCCGCCGGCTCCTCGGGTTCGGCCTCGGCGAGCGCGATCTCCAGCGCCCGCAGCCGCTCTGCGAGCCGCGCCCGCTCCTCGCGCAGCCGCTCGACTCCGGCCGCCGCCAGCCGCTCGGCGAGCGCCCGCTCGCGCGCCCGCACGGCGGCCGTCTGCTCCGCCTCGGCCGCAGCGAGTGTGGCGCGCGCTCCGGCGAGCGCCGTCTCGAGGTTCGCCGCCTCGGCGCTCGCCGCCTCGGCCGCGCTCAGGAGGGCCGCGCGCTCCCGCTCGAGCCGCTCCTGCTCGGCAGCCAGGGCGGCGAGGTCGGCCTCCGCCTCGGTCCGCCGCCGCTCCCGCTCGAGCCGCAGCGCCGCCGCCCGGGCCGCCCGCGCGCGCGCCGCCTCGAGCCGCTCGGCCAGCCGGGCTCGCTGGGCCGATGCCCGCTCCTGCTCGTCGCGCGCCGCCGCGAGGGCCCGGCCGAGCTCGCCGCGCCGGCCGCGGGCCGCCTCGACCGTCGCCCGTGCCGCGGTCTCCGCCGCCTGCGCCGCCTCGAGCGCGGCACCGGCCGCCTCGAACGCCGCTCGCGCCTCGCCGTGCCGGCGCAAAAGGAGGGTCGCTTCGACCGCCCGGAGCTCGGCCGAGACCTTGCGGTAGCGCTCGGCCTCCTTGGCCTGGCGGGCGAGCTCTTCGAGCCGGCCGGCCCGGCTCGCCGAGAGATCGCGCACCCGCTCGAGATTCGCCCGGGTCTGCTGCAGTTTGAGCTCGGCCTCGCGGCGGCGCGCCTGTAGGCCGGCGATGCCGGCCGCCTCCTCGAGCAGCCGGCGGCGCTCGTCGGGCCGCGCATCGACCACGAGCCCGATCTGCCCCTGACCGACGATCGAGGCACCGCGTGCCCCGGCGGCGGCGTCCGCCAGCAGATGGTGGACGTCGCGCAACCGCACCTCGCGCCCGTCGATCCGCCAGCTCGAGCCGGCACCGCGGGTGATCCGACGGACGATCTCGGCCCGCTCCTCCGGCCCGAGCACGAGCGGCCCCTCGACCGGGCCCTGGATGCCGAGCGCCACCTCGGCGAGGTCGACCGGCGGCCGGCCGGCCGAGCCCGCGAAGATCACGTCGTCCATCTCCGCGCCCCTCAGGCCTCTGGGCGAGCCTTCGCCCATGACCCAGCGGAGCGCGTCCACCAGGTTGGATTTGCCGCAGCCGTTCGGCCCCACGATCCCGGTCAGGCCCGGGGCGATCTCGAGCTCGACGGGGTCGCAGAAGGACTTGAAGCCGCGCAGACGGAGCTTGGTGAGTTGCACGCGGTCGATCACGTGGTCGAGGAGCCGGCGCGTCTCGTAGCAGCCCGCCGGCCGCGCGAGAACCGCCGATCGTCCTCAACGCAAAAGCGGGTCGAGGAGCTTGGCGAACTCGTCCGGGCTGCGGTTGCCGGCGTGCACCTTGCCGCCGATGAGGAAGCTCGGGGTCGAGCGGACCTCGTACTTCTGCTGCGCCTCGAGCCGCATCTTGAGGACCTCGTCCTCCATGGTCCGGTCGGCGAGGCAGGCGTCGATCCGGGCGTCGTCCAGACCGCCGAGCTTGGCCATCTGCTTGAGCGCGGCGATCGGGTCCTTGGCCCCGGCCCAGCGCGCCTGGCTCTGCAGGAGCGCGTCGACGAAGGCGAAATAGCGCTCGGGCCCGGCGCAATGGGCGAGCACGTGCGCCTTGAGCGCCACCGCATCGGTCGGGAAGTCGCGCACCAGCAAGCGTACCTTGCCGTTGTCCAGATAGCGCTTCTTGAGCTCGGGCAGGGTCTGCAAGTGGAAGGCGGCGCAGTGCGGGCAGGTCATCGAGAACCACTCGACGACCGTCACTTTCGCAGCCGGGTCGCCGAGCGTCCGCTCGCTCACCGCCGCAGCGACGCCCGCTCTCGCCTGCAGCGCGAGCACGCCGCCGGCCAGGAGGAGGAGGCTCCGTCTGTCGAGCCGCATCGATCCGTTCTCCACCGCTCTCCGCCGCCGAGCCTAGCGCGCCCCGGCGATTTCGCCAGAGGCCGCCGCACCGGGGGACGAGGCGGCGGAGCTCGCCGCGCCCGAGACCGCCACGGACGTTGCCGGCGCGCTCCCGCTCGCCGGCGCGGCGTCGGCCGTCGGGCTCGCGGGCTCGCCCCCCGCGACCGGCCGCGACGCCCGCCCGCCGGGCCGGAAGCCCTCGGCAAGGCGGAACGCCCGGCGCCGCTCGGCCGGATCGAGGCGAGCCTCGAGCCGGGCCAGCCGCTCGGCCCCGCGCTCGTAACCGTGCTCGGCGGCGAGCCGATACCAGGCAGCCGCGGCGATCGGATCGGCCTGGCCGAGGCGGCCCTTCTCGTAGAGTTCCGCGAGCTTGAACATGGCCTTGCCGTCGCCGTTCGCGGCCGCGAGCCGATAATGTTCGACCGCCCGCTCGAGGTCGAAGGCCGGGCCCTTCGGATCCTCGTGCAGTTCGCCGATCCAGCGCAGAGCGCGCCGCTCGTCGAGTGCCGCCGCCTGCTCGAAGAGCGCGAGCGCGGCCTTCGGATCGGCCGGACCGCCTTCGCCCGCGAGCTTCTTGCTGGCGAGATCGTAGGCGGCCACAGCATCGCCCCGCTCGGCCGCGAGGCCGAGCCAGCGGACCGCCTCGGCCGCATCCGGGCGGCAGCCCCGGGGCGCCGCGCTCGAAGAGCCGGGCGAGCCGGATCAGCGCGCTCGTCCGGCCGGCCTCGGCGGCGCGGCGGTACCATTCGGCCGCGAGCCGACCGTCGGCCGGCACGCCGCGGCCGTCCCTGTGGAGATCGCCCAGCCGCTCCTGGGCGCGCGGCTCGCCGGCCGCCGCCTCGTCCCGCAGGGGCTCGAGGGCGACCGCGTACCAACGCGCCGCCTCGAGCCCGTCGCGCCGCCGGCCGCGCCCCTCGGCCAGCCGACCGGCGAGCCCGAGCTGCGCCTGGACGAGCCCCTCCCGAGGATCCTTTCGCTCTCCGCCTCGGCCGCCGCGCGCGCCTCCGCCCCCGCGGCGGGGTCGCCGGCGGTCCGGAGCGCGAGGCGCAGCCGGGCGGGCCCGTCGCCGAGCGCCGCGGCGCGGGCGAGCAGCGCCTCGCCGCGCGCCGGATCGCGCCGCACGCCCGTACCCTCGAGGTAGAGCTCGCCGAGTTCTCTCAGAGCCGCGGGCGAGCCTGCGGCGGCGGCGAGCTCCGGCAACCGGGCGGCCTCCGCCGGATCGCGCGGTACCGCGAGCCCGCGCAGATGGAGGCCGGCGAGCTGCAGCTGGGCGCGCGCCGAGCCCTCGGCCGCGAGCGCCCGCCAGAGCCCGACCGCGCGGCCCGTCTCGCCGGCCGCGAACGCCGCCTCCGCTTCGGCGAGCCGCGCCTCGAACGGGTCGACGGGCACGGCCGAGGGCGGCGCGGCCGCTGGCGCCACTCCCGATACCGGCGCCCCGACCACCGGTGTCGCGGGCGCGGGCGGCGCCGTGGCGACCGGGCCTCGGCCGCAGCCGGCGAGCAGGATCGCGAGCGCGAGCCCGACCGCGGCACCGCGCCCCTTCCTTGCCGACCAGCCGTCCGCCCCCGGCCTGCACCGCGAGCGGCCGAGTTCGGCCGTCCACCTCCGCCCTTTCGTTCGCGTACACTCGCTCGCCCCGG
>CALBAK010000084.1 GCA_937926445.1 uncultured Alphaproteobacteria bacterium | reverse complement strand
TGACCGCCGGCGAGATCGTCCAGTTCCCGCCCGAGGGCCTGAGCCTGCGCTGGTACGGCCGCGTCCTCGAGGCGGCCGAACTGCGCGACGCCTTCCTGCGCTCGCTCGAGGTCGCGATCGTCTGCACCGGCCTCGCACTCCCCTCGGGTACGCTCGCCGCGATCGCGCTCGCGCGCTTCCGCTTCCGCGCCGCACTCGCGATCCAGCTCTATCTCCTGCTCCCCTTCACCGTGCCGCTGATCGGCTCCGGTATCGGGCTCATGCTGCTGTTCGGCGAGCTCGGCCTTCTGGGCCGCGTCTGGCCGGTCGGCGTGGCCTGTTGTGTGATCAACCTGCCCTTCATGATCTGGGCGGTGGCGGCTTCCGTGAACGCGCTCGACCCCGAGCTCGAGCGGGCGGCCGCGAGCTGCGGGGCGGGGCCCGTGCAGACCTTCCTGCTCGTCACGCTCCCGGCCGTGGCCCCCGGCATCCTGGCCGGCGGCCTCGTGATGTTCGTCCTCGCCCTCAACGAGTTCCTCGTGAGCCTGTTGCTGGTGGACGCCCGGACGGTGACGCTGCCGGTGCAAATCTACACCCAGATCCGCGGCGTCATCACCCCCGATCTCGCCGCGGTCTCGACCGTGTACGTGCTCGTGGCGGCCGCCGCCGTCCTTCTGCTCGACCGGCTCGTGGGCCTCGAAATCTTCCTGCGTGCGCGCTGAAAGGAGCGAAGATGGCGACCTTCTCTCCCCGCTTCCTGGAGCTCGAGCGGCTCTCGAACGAGGACCGTGCGGCCCTCCTGCGCCGCGCGGACCAGGACATCGAGCCGGTCCTCGAGCGCGCCCGGCCGATCGTCGAGGCGGTCCGCCGCGAGGGCGACGGGGCGCTCGTCCGCTTCGCCCGCGAGCTCGACGGGGTGAGGGGACCTCTCGATTCGCTCTCGGCGAGCGAGGCCGACATCGCCCGCGCCTACGAGGAGGTCGGCCCCGAGCTCGTCGAGGCGATCCGCTTCGCGATCGCCGGCATCCGCACCTTCCACGAGCGGCAGAAGCCCGAGCCCCTCTGGCTTCACGAGGTCCGCCCCGGCGCCTTCGCGGGCGACCGCTGGACCCCGATCCGCTCGGTCGCCCTCTACGTTCCGCGCGGCAAGGGCGCCTTCCCTTCGGTCACGATGATGACCTCGGTCCCGGCCGTGGTGGCGGGCGTGCCCGAGATCACGATCCTAACACCCCCCACCCCCGAAGGCGGGATCGACGCCGCGACGCTCGTCGCCGCCCACGAGGCCGGGGTGAAGCGCATCGTCAAGGCGGGTGGTGCGCAAGCGGTTGCGGCCGCCGCCTACGGCACCGAGAGCGTGCCGAAAGCGGTCAAGATCGTGGGTCCGGGCAGCCCCTGGGTGGTCGCCGCCAAGCGCCTGGTCGCGCATGTGATCGACACGGGGCCGCCGGCCGGTCCTTCCGAATCGATCGTCTTCGCGGACGCCACGGCCGATCCCGAGCTCGCCGCCGCCGATCTCTTGATCGAGGCCGAGCACGGACCTGACAGCTCGGCCTATCTCGTCACACCCTCTCGCGCGCTGGCCGAGGCGGCCCGGACCGCGCTGCTCCGGCGCTGGGCCGAGCTGCCCGAGCCGCGCCGCGGCTTCGTCAAGGCCGTGCTCGAAGGTCCGCGCGGCGGCATCCTCCTGGCACCCTCGCTCGAGGCGGCCTACGCCTTCGTCGACGCCTACGCGCCCGAACATCTCGAGCTCCTCTCGGCCGAGCCCTGGGCCCATCTCGGTCGGATCCGCGAGGCCGCCGAGATCCTGATGGGTCCCTCGACGCCGATCACGCTCGGCAATTTCGTGCTCGGCCCCAACTGCGTCCTGCCCACGGGCGGCTGGGCCCGGAGCTTCGGACCGCTCTCCGTCACCGACTTCATGAAGCGGAGCTCGCTCGGCTACGTCACGGCCGGGGCCTATCCGACCCTCGCCCGACCCGCCGTGCTCTTGGCCGAATACGAGGGATTCCCGGCGCATGCCGCGGCCCTTCGCGCACGCCAAGGCCGGGGCGGTTGAGCGCGGGCCGAGAAGGGCGGGGGAAGGGGCACGGCGACGGTCCTCGCCGCCGGGGTGATCCCCGCCGGCGAGAGTCCCTTTCCAGGGGCCTCCGAGACCGACGGGGCGTCGTTCTCGACCCACGCCGGCTTCGGGCGGATCTCTCGTGCCCTCGAGCCCCGCCCACCTGCTCCACCTCGAGAGCGAGCCGACCCGGGGCTGGTGGCGGATGCGGACCGACGATCTCTCAATGGGCCGCTGGCCGCAGGCGACCAGCGGGGCATGCGCGAGGTCGAGACGGCCGATCCCGGGATCTCGCTGGTCGATGCGGCCTTCGAGAAGCAGGGTGACCCGGCTCGTTGCCGGAGGGAGCGGATCGCGGCGCCGCGCGACGAGCACGTGCTCACCCGGTACGAGTTCGGCGATCCCCTTCTTCTCCACACCCGCCCGCACGCGATCCCGGGCCGCCGCTTCGGGGGCCGCCCGGCGCCGATCCCGCCCGCGGGTGCTCGCCTCGCGCTCGACGGGGTGGCGGCCAGGGGACGCACCCGGGCGCGCGAGCGGGAGGGGCGCCCCTTTTCGACCCCTGCGGGCGCCCCGAACGAGAGCCTGGCCGACGGAGCCGTCCCCGGCCGAGGGCACTCGCGGCCCGGCTCCGCGCCTCGCAGGGCTCGATCGCCGGCATCATCGTCGTCTTCGCGAGGCGGAAGACCGATCTCCCGTTGCTCACCGTTCACGGCTACGGTCCGGGTGGTCTCCCGAAGTCTCCATGGACATCCTACTCGCCGGCGCCGCTCTCGCCCCGCCCTCTTCCTCGCGAGCCGCACTACCGTTGGTCGCGCGCGGCCGCTTCACCGCCTCCCCCGGCCGGCGAAACCTCCGGTAACAACGGCCAGCGCTTTCTCCACGTCGATCTCGAACCTCGCGTGGTGCGCCGTCCGCGCGCTCACCAGCCGCCGTCGATGGCGATGTTCTGGCCCGTGATCGTGGCGGCGGCGTCCGAGCACAAGAACAGAGCCAGGCGAGCCACGTCCTCGGGCCGGATGCGGCGCTTGATACATTGCCGCTCGAGGACCCAACGATTGTATTCCTCCAGACGATCGGCGAAGACCCGGTTCTCGGCCTCCGAGACCACGGCCCCGGGTGCGATCGCGTTCACGGTGATCCCGTGGGGCCCGAGTTCGCGTGCGAAAGCCTTCGTGAGTCCGAGCAAAGTGCCCTTGGAGGCGACGTACGGAACGTAACCCTCCCACTGACCGTTCAAGGTGACCGAGGTCAGGTTGACGATCCGACCCCAGCCCTTGGCCTTCATTCCCGTCGCGCAAGCGCGGGTGAGGGCGAAGGCGGCGGAGGCGTTGACGCGGATCTGCTCTTCGTATTCGGCGAGGCTGAACGCGTCGTAGGGCTTGTTGACGATCAGCGCGGCGTTGTTGACGAGCACGTCGATCGGGTCGGCGGCGGCGAGACCGGCGACGGCCGTTTCCGCACCTGCGAGGTCGTTCAAATCCAGGCCGACCCAACCGGCCCCCGCTGGCGCCGTGCCACCCGGCCGATCCAGGACCGTAACCCGGTATCCTTCGGCGAGGAAGGCCCCCACCATCGCTCGGCCGATGGTCCCGAGGCCGCCCGTGATCAGCACGTGTCGCCGCGCCACCCCGTCCATCATGGTTGTTCTCCCTCGAGGAGCGCTTCGAGCCCGCGGCGGATACGGGCGAGTGCGCTGTCGACCGTCTCCCGACCCCGGATCGCCGCTTCGACGGCATCGCCGACGACCGCGCAGGCCTCGATGCCGGCGCTGCCGAAGGGGCGCTCTTCGTCCGCGACCGCCCGCGAGCCGCGGACCGCGGCGAGCAGATCGGCACGGAAATGACGGTCGAAGGCGGCTCCGTAGAGCACCGGCAGCGACGCGCATTCGACGGCGTTCGCCTGCAATCCGTCGGCCTCGAGGCGGGCGTCCGAAGTCAGGAACTTCACGAGTTCCCAGGCCTCGTCGGCCATGTCGGTTCGGGCCGGGACGGCCCAGGCCGGGCAATACAGGTTGGGTGCCCGGCCTCGCGGGCCGGCCGGGACCATCGCCACCAGCGAATTGTCGGCGAGAGGTCCGCCTTGCGCCAGGATGTGCGCGTATTCCATGCCCACGTCCATGATCATCCCGACGCGGCCGGCGGCGTAGTCGCGCCGCATCTCGACGAAGCTGATCTCCGCCTGGTCGGGGGGGCAGACCTCGCGGATCAGAGCGAGGTAGGTTTCGAGCGCTGCGCGGTGACCGTCCGCGAGAGGAGCGAGCCGACCGCCTTCGTCCAGCCAGCGGACGCCGAAGGAGCCCGTGAAACTGCCGAGAGTCCAGACCGCGTGGCCACCGCCGCCGGCGCCTCGGGTCTCGAAACCCCAGAATTCCCGATTCTCGTCGCGTCGCACCGCGCTTTGCAGCTCCTCTGCCACCGAGCGGAGCTCGCCCCAGTCTCTCGGTACCGGCAGCCCGTAACGTTCGAGGAGATCGCGCCGGCAGAGCAGCATCGAACACACGTTGACGCAGGGCAGGCCGAGCACCCCATCGCCGACGGTGACAGCCCGGCGGGTCGCCTCCGTGACGTGCCCGAGATCGAGACCGTCGCGGCGCATCCGCGACGCGAGGTCGGTCACGCCGCCCAGGCGATACATCTTCCGCAGGATGATCTCGTCGCAACAAACCACGTCGAAGGCCGGCTGTTCGGCGGTGAACGAACGCACCATCGTGTCGAACATGTGTTCGATCGTACCGACACCCACCACGTCCCAGGCCAGTTCGGCCCGGATGCCGGTCCTGCGTGTGAACTCCCGGAGCGCGTCCGGCAGGGCCTTGAACGGAAACCAATCCTCTTGGTAGACGCGAAGCACTCCCCGACCCATCCGCTCCTCCTCTCCAGAGCACGTCGTGGACTTCTTCAGAGGACGTCGTAGACTTCTTCGATCGAGGTCTCCCCGATGTTCCGGTCGAGCACGACCCGACCGTGCGCCATGGCTACCACACGGTCGCAGCAGGCGAAGACGTGGTGCATGTTGTGGCTGACGAAGATGCTCGTTACTCCCTGGCCACCGAGCGACCTGACGAAATCGATGACTTTGTTGGTCTCCTTCACCGAGAGATGGTTCGTAGGTTCGTCGAGAATCAGGACTTTCGACTTGAAATGCATCGCGCGGGCGATCGCGACACCTTGTCGTTGGCCACCCGAGAGTTCGGCCACGACGGCATCGGGCGAACGGAGATGCAGATCGACGGCGCTCAGAGCCGCCACGGTTTCCGATCGCATCCGCCTCTCGTCGAGGATTCCGACTCCGAACAGCGAGGCCCTGACCGGCTCGCGGCCGATGAACAGGTTGCGGGCGATCGACATCGAGGGAACCAGGGAGTCGTACTGGTAGATCGTCTCGATTCCGAGCTCCATGGCGTCGCGGGGTCCGCGCATCCGTACGGGCCGGCCCTCGACGTAGACTTCCCCTTCGTCCGGACTGTAGAGACCGGCGAGAATCGAGATGAGCGTCGATTTTCCGGCGCCGTTGTCGCCTACGAGTCCGACCGCCCGGTTGCGCGCGAAATCGAGGGAAACGCCGCGCAGCGCGTGCACTCCTGCGAACCATTTGTGCAGGTTTCGCACCGAGATCACGGGATCTACGGGAATGCCTGGTGCGACATCCATCGCCGCCCCCGGACCTCACTCGTCCACCTTGATCGCCCGGGCGCGCCTGCGCAGCCAGGCGTTGCCTACCACCGCGAGAACGGTGAGCGCGCCGATCGCGAATTTGAACCAGTTGGAATCGACGCGGCTCAGCACGAGGCCGTTGTCGATCACGCGGATCAGCGTAGCGCCGATCACGCCGCCCAGGATCGAGCCGATTCCGCCGGTCAGGGCCGTGCCGCCGATCACCGCTGCGGCCACGGCGGCGAGCTCGAGCCCTTCGCCCATCGACGGCAAGGGCGAACCGACTCGCAGCACCTGGATCATGCCGGCGAAACCCGCCAGAACCGAACAGATCACGAAGCAGGCGATCTTGACCAGGTCGGTCGGGATGCCCGTCGCCCGGGCGGCGGGCAGAAAGCCGCCGGTGGCCCGCACCCAGTTGCCGAAATTGGTCTTGGCCAACAGGAAGCCGATCGAGGTCGCGATCGCGACGAACCACAGGAACGAGGCGCGCAGCACACCGCCCGGACCGACGAACGCGACGAACAGATGTTCGGGGATGGCTTCGAAATCGAGCCGGGGCGGAAAGCCGCCGGAAATCACCACGGTCAAAGAGCGCGCCATGAACATCGTCCCGAGCGTGGTGATGAAGGAGGGGATGGCGAAGCGGATGGTGAGCCAGCCGTTCAAGAACCCGATCGCGGCGCACAGGCCCAGGCCGGCCGCGGCGGCCGGGAGGAAAGGCCAGCCGTGACCCATCAACACGGCCATGGCCATCGGCATCAGCGCGAAAACCGAGCCGACCGAAAGATCGAACTCGCCGCAGATCATCAACAGCGTCACACCCACGGCGACGAGCGCCGTCTCGGGAAGAAGACCGAGGATACCCCGGAGGTTCGCGCCCGAGAGGAACACCCCTTGCGAGCGGATCTGGAAGACGAGCACGAGGAGCGACAGCAGCAGTACCGCCGCGAGCTCCGGCTTCTGTGCGAAGCTCTTCATCAAGCGCTTCACGAGCGCCCCACCTCGGATGCGGGGTTGGTTCCGATCGTCGACGCCGAGGCTCGTCTTCACCCAGCGGTTCACGAGCGACCCTCGGATCGGCCCGGGTCGGGCCGGAGCGCGGCCCGACCCGCGGCAGCCTCGACGCAGCGCGACAGCCTCAACGCAGCCCTTTGGCCGAGAGTTTCATGATCGCTTCGGCGTCGGCCGGCGTAACGATCCCTCGACCGGTGTCGATGTCGGCCGGAGCCAGTCCGGCGATCTTGTTGAGATACGCCATCATCACGGGCATGAAGCCTTGCATGTAGGGCTGCTGATCGACCTGGACTTGGACGTAGCCCTTGCGCATCTGTTCCACGACTTCGGCGACGAGATCGAAGCCGCCGAGCAGCACCTTCCCGGGCGGCACGCCGCGATCGGCGAGCACGCGCGCCACCGCCGCGTGCCAGAAGCCCGTGTCGAAATACGCGGTGGTGTCCGGATTGGCCGCCAGATAGGCACCCACACGATCCGCGGTGACCGCGAGGTCCGTCCCGCTGTCGATTTTCTCCCAAACGACCTCGCGTCCCGTCTTCGCCTTGTACTCTTCGAGAAAGTTGACGATTCCCTGAGCGCGTTGCTCGGACCAGTTGTGCCCGGGCGCGGAAATACCGACCAGAACCTTGATCTTACCCTGAGAGGGGAAGTTCGCGGATTGCGCTTTCGCGAGCGCGTAGCCGGCGGCGAGGAATCCTTGGCCGACGAAGGCCTGCCGTGGATTGCCGGCGGCCCCCTCGGTGTCGTCGACGTTGACGCCGATCACGAGGATACCCCGAGCGCGCGCCCGCCCCAGCACCTCGTCGAGCGCCTTGTCGTCGACGATCGAGGTCAAGATCGCGTCCGGTCGCCGCGCGATCGCGGCTTCCAGATTGGCGAGCTGTTCCTGGACGGAACCTTCGGTCTGGGTGAACAACATCTGGCAGGTCGCCCCCACCTTGCCGCAGGCGTCGTCGAAACCCTTCTTGACCGCCTGCCAGAAGGTGTTGGAGGCCGAGGAATGGTGAGCGAAGACGATGTCGAGCGCTGCCGCCGGCAACGCCGCGGAAGTCAGGAGCGCAGCGGATAGTGCGATTCGGGCGAGGGTCGTCATGCTGTCCTCCCTTGGTGTAGCGATCGAAATTCGCCGCCGCGAGAGGGCGGCGGGAACGCGGGAACCGGTGCGAGCGAGAATCGCGCCGCTCGCCTCCCCCGAGCTTCCACCGCGCCGC
Source organism: uncultured Alphaproteobacteria bacterium (assembly GCA_937926445.1). GTDB lineage: Bacteria > Pseudomonadota > Alphaproteobacteria > Geminicoccales > Geminicoccaceae > JANXAZ01. The sequence continues at coordinate 2,212 of CALBAK010000084.1, read as the reverse complement.
TCGGAGCGAACACGCTCCTCCCGAACGGATCGTGGTTCCGGCCGAGCGCACCCTTCGGTCGCGGCGAGGATCGCGAGGCCTTCTCAGGTGACCCCCGCCGAGATCAGCGCACGCACACTGTCGTCGAAATGCCGCTCCATTCCTCTCACGGCACGCTCGGGATCGCCCTCGAGCACCGCCGCAGCGATCTCTTCGTGGTTGACGATCATCGCTTCGCGGTCCTTCGCGGCGGTTCGGGCTTTCCAGCCGATGGGCCAGGTCTGCGCGATGATCCCCTCGAAGGCGCCGACGAGCAGGGCGAACACGGGATTGCGCGAGGCCTGTGCCAAGCGGCGATGAAAGGCGAGATCGTGCGTCAGGAGCTTTTCCGGCTCGTCCGTACTCGCCCGCATCGCCGCCGCCTCGCGAGCGATCTCCTCGGCCTCGTCCTCGCGTCGGCGCAGCGCGGCCAGGGCCGCGATCCGCGATTCGATCGTCCGGCGCACGTCGTAGATCTGCTGGATGCTGATCTGGTCCGTGTGCACGCCGTGCTCGAGGATCAGCGACACGGCCCCGTGGTCGATGGGGGCGACCGTCGCCCGTCGGCCGGCACTCAACTCGAGGATCCGAACCGCCGCCAGCGAGCGAAAAGCCTCCCGCACCACTGTGCGCGAAACCGCCAGATCCCGCGCCAGAGCGGATTCGGAGGGGAGCCGATCGCCGGGCCCGAGCTCGCGCTCGCGGATCAACCGTGTGATCTCACCAACGGCCTTGCCAGTGAGGCCTCCGGGCAGACCGACCGAAGCGTTCATCCCTTGTGGCATAGCTGTCATAGGGATCGAGGACGAATCGGCTATAAGGTGCCGGTAGCCGGGTGTCAACACGGGTGGAACTTGCCATGCAGGTGCGGATGATCCTGGATGCAGCAGATGTCGTCGGGGAAAGTGCCGTCTGGGACGACTCTCGCGCCCGACTGGTCTGGGTCGATATCGTCGGCCGGCGCATCCATCGCCTGGATCCGGTCACCGGCGAACACGAGATCTGGCCCACGCCGGAGCGAGTCGCGTCGATCGGACTGCGCGTCGACGGCGGCGCCATCGTCGGGCTGGAGCGGCGGATCGCGCTCTGGGAGTGGGGCGGACCGTTCCGCACGATCTGCGAGGTGGAGCCCGATCGTCCCGACAATCGGCTCAACGAGGGTGTCGTCGGGCCCGACGGAGCGTTCTGGGTAGGGACGATGCAGAACAACATCGGCCCGGACGACGAGCCGCGCGACATTCGCGCCGACCAGGGTCGCCTCTACCGGCTGACGGCCGACGGTACGCTCGCCTGTGTCTCGGACGACCGCTTCGGGATCACCAATACCCTGGTCTGGCCGACACCCGACCGTCTGATCACCGCCGATACCCTGGCCGATACGCTGTACCTCTACGACATCCGAAACGGTCGTCTCGAGAACCGCCGCACGTTCCAATCCGCCTTCGGCCGCGGACTGCCCGACGGCTCTTGTCTCGACGCCCAGGGCTTTCTCTGGACGGCCCGGGTCGCGGGCGGCGCTTGCTTGACGCGGAGCGATCCGCTGGGCCGGATCGTCGCCGTGGTCGACCTGCCGTGCAGTTGGCCCACGAGTTGTACGTTCGGTGGTCCCGACCTCGCCACGCTCTACGTGACTTCGGCCCGCTTCACGATGACGCCCGACCATCTCGCCGGCAATCCGCAAGAAGGGGGGCTCTTCGCTCTGGAGCCGGGCGTACGCGGCCGGCCCGCGCATCGGTTCGGGAGGAAAACCGAGGGAACCGGCTCGGTCGAATGGTGAAGTGGGCCGCGAACGGCGCGTCTCGCCAGGACGCCGTTCGACGACCTCGAAGGCGCGCCGCACGCTCGCGGCGGGCCGCCGTCCCGACGAACCGGCCGCGGGGCGGCGCGCCTCGGCGGCCGCTCCAGCCGGGGCCCGGCGTCGGGGATTCGGCAGTTCGTGCTGGCGATGGTGGACCGCCTAGGTCTCGGTCCGACGCGGCGCAGGCCGGTGCGGTTCGGGCGGGGTGGGTCGGGGGTCGTGGATCGAGCGGTCGGGCGCGGGTCGGGTGTGGCGGGGCGGGATGGTTGCGGGGGCAGGATTTGAACCTGCGACCTTCAGGTTATGAGCCTGACGAGCTACCGGGCTGCTCCACCCCGCGGCGGCCACCCCACGTCGTCTGCGACGTCGTGGGACCCCGGGTGACCACCCCGTCCG
>CALBAK010000083.1 GCA_937926445.1 uncultured Alphaproteobacteria bacterium | reverse complement strand
GGCGACCACACCTACGTCGCCGACGGCCGGCTCGTTCGCGACAAGGGGGCGGGGGCGCCTCCTCGGGCGGCGACGACGACGATCACGGATCGCCTGATGAGGACGACGACGAAGCCTAGTCGGACGAGAATGACGACGACGGGGACGACGACCACGCCTCTTCCGACGAAGATGACGAGGATGACGACGACGTCGCCTCGAACGACGACGAGGAGGAGGAGGAGGACGACGAGAACGAGGTGGCCTCGGGCGGAGATGACGACGACGAACGGCCGGCCTCGCTCGGCGGGACGTCGACGGCGGCCCTCGCCGTCGGGTCGGGCGCGGGTGGCGGGGGCGGTCGCGAGCTGGGCCCGGCCGAGGAGCGGTCGACGATCGCCGGAGGCTGGCGATGAACGCGCCCGGCGGCCGGCGCCTCGGGCCGATTCTGCTCGTGGCGCTCCTGGCCGGTTGCGCCACGGCGGGCGAGCGCCGCGCATGAGCGCCTCGGTCTGGAGCGGGCGCTCGGCCGAGGAGATCGCCCGGCTGGAGGCGGCCCGGCAGGAGGCTCTCGAGCGGCGGGCGAGCGGCGAGGCGGTGGCCTGGCGGGCGCAGAGCAGCGGCCGCGTCGGCACGGTCGTGCCGCTGCGGACCTTCGAGATGGCGGACGGGCGCTACTGTCAAGACTACCGCGAAACGGTCGTGGTAGCCGGAAAGGAGCGGGAGCGGACCGGGCGAGCCTGCCGCGAGGCCAACGGTCTCTGGCGGACCGTGCCGGTGCGGGCCTGATGCGGTGTGCCCCGGGGCGGCGGTGCACGCTGGCCCGGGGCGCGGCTACGGCCTAGCCTCGGAGCGACCCGCGGCCGATCCCGGCGCGGGTGCCCGAGGCTCCTCCGGTGCCCGACTTCGACACGCTCGTACCCACATGGCTCCTGCTGTTCGGGCTCGGCTTCTCGGCCGGGTTCGCGACCGGACTCCTCTGGCGCGGCGGCCAGCGGCGGCTCTTGGCCGAGGGCCTCGCGCGGGCCGAGCGCCAGCGTCAAGCCGAGACCGAGGCGCTCCTGGACGGGGTCAAACTCGCTTTCGGCGACATCGCTCTCGACCAGTTCCGTAAGCTCGCCGAGCAGCTCTCGGCCTCGACCCGGCAGAGCCTCGCCGTCGAGCGCCGGCTGGACGCCGCCCGGCTCGCCACCGAGAGGGCCGAGCTCGACGCGCGTCTCGCTTCGGTGGTGGGCCAGTTGGAGCGACTGGGCGGACTCGTGCGCGAACTCGAGCGCGACCGCGAGGCAAAGCTCGCGGCGATCGAGCATCAACTCGCCGCGGCCGGCGAGCGGGCGGCGGAGCTCGCCGCGAGCACGCGTCGACTCGCCGAAGCCCTCGGCCAGGCGCGGCTCCGGGGTCAGTGGGGAGAGCGACTGGCCGAGGATCTCCTGCGCGCCGCGGGCCTCGTCGAGGGGGTGAGTTGGCGGCGGCAGCAGACGACCGGCGGCGGCCGCCGGCCGGACATCACCTTCTCGTTCCCGGACGGCTCGCTCCTCCACCTCGACGTGAAGTTCCCCTTCGACAACTGGCTCAAGGCCCAGGAAGCGACGAGCGAGGCCGAGCGGCGCCGGCTCGAGGCGCTCTTCCTCAAGGACGTGCGGGCCGCTGTGGCCGAGGTGGCGGGTCGCGCCTATGTCGATCCGGCCGCGGGGACGCTCGAGCTCGCGCTCCTCTTCGTGCCCAACGAACCACTCGCGGCGAGCCTCTGGAGCCTCGATCCGGATCTGCTCGACGAGGCTCTCGAGAAGGGCGTCGTCCTGGTCTCGCCGGCGTCGCTGTTCGCGGTCCTGGCGGTGATCCGCCGGGCGGTCGAGGCGTTCCGGCTCGATGCCGGCCGGCGCGCGCTGGCGGGCGAAGCGGCGGCCCTGCGCGCCGCTCGGGCCGAGCTCGAGGAGGAGCTGGGTCGGCTCGGCAAGCGGCTCGAGGAGGCGCTCCGAGCCTTCCGCGCGGTCCAGGCGATCCGTCAGGACAAGCTCGATCCTCGGCTCGATCGGCTGCTGCCGGAAGCCGCCTCGCCGAGCACCGCCGATGAGGCGGGCTCCGGAGCCGGGCCCGTCGGCCGAGCGGAGGTCGACGGGCCTCGTCGGTGAGTACCTCGTCGCCACCGGCCCGACCGGCCGCTCGCGAACGGGGCCGGGCTCGGGGGGCAGCCGGCCGTCGAGCGCGCGGGCGCGTCGGCCTCAGCCGCGCAGCCAGGAATCCACCGCGCTCGCTTCCGGCAGGCCGCCCGCGTGGACGAGCTTGCCGTCGATCGCGATGCCAGGGGTGGCGGCCACGCCCGCCTTCGCGATCGCGGTGTAGTCGGTCACCTTGGTGATCTCGACCGCGACACCGAGGGCCTCGGCTCGCTCGGCGAGCAGATCCGCGGTCGCCTGGCAGCGCTTGCAACCCGGCCCGAACACCTCGACCTTGCGCATGCGACTCTCCAGATGCCGCCTCAGGCGGCGAGCAGGTTGAACAGATAGCCCACGAGCAGGATCCCGCTCGCCACCACCGCGGCGAACGTGACGATCAGCGGCAGCTTCAAGACGCGCCGCAGGATCAGCATCTCGGGGAGCGAGAGCGCGGTCACTGCCATCATGAAGGCGAGCACGGTGCCGAGGGCCGCATCCTTGGCCAGGAGCGCCTCGACCACGGGGATGATGCCTGCGGCATTGGCGTACATCGGGACGCCGATCACGACGGCGACCGGCACCGACCACCAGGCCTCGGCTCCCATGATCCGGGCCAAGAGCTCGGCCGGGACCCAGCCGTGGATCAGCGCGCCCACGGCGATGCCGGCGACGACCCAGTACCAGACACGGCCGACGATCTCGCGCACCGCGTCCAAGCCGGCCCGGATCCGCGCCGGCCCGTCGAGGGCTGCGCTGGGCGCGCAGACCGGCTGGGTACGCAGCTCCCGAACCCAGTCTTCGAGCCAGCCCTCGAGCCCGAGCCGGCCGAGGACGATCCCCGCGACCACGGCGATCGCGAGGCCGAAGCCCAGATAGGCGAGGGCGATCGGCCAGCCGACCAGGCCCAACAGCAAACCGACCGCGATCTCGTTGACCATGGGTGCGGCGATCAGGAACGAGAAGGTCACACCGAGCGGCACACCGGCACTCACGAAGCCCACGAACAGCGGGATCGCCGAGCAGGAGCAGAAGGGTGTGACCGTGCCGAGCCCCGCTGCCATCAGGTTGCCCACACCCTCCCGTCGGCCGGCCAAGAGGGCTCGGACCCGCTCGGGCGACACGAAGCTCCTGACCACGCCCATGGCGAAGACCACGAGGACCAGCAGCATGAGAACCTTGGGCGTATCGTAGAGGAAGAACCAGAGGGCTTCGCCGGCACGGCTCGTGCGCTCCAGCGGAAGCCGTGCCACGATCGCCTCGGAGAGGTCGGCGAGCTGCGGATAGACGAGCAGCCAAGCCGTCAGCGCGGCCGCCGTGCCGCCGTACCAGACGAGCCGCGCCCGCTCGGGGGGCGGGGTCGCCTCGATAACCCTGCTCGCCATCGACACCTCTGCAGCCACTGGTCTCGCGACGAACATCGTGCATCGGCGATGAACGATAAATGCGACCCGTCGCCGCGGAGCAGAACCCCTTCGGCGCTGGACGCCGGGGCGAAGAAAAGATAGCGTAGATCGCCGATGAACGATGAGAGCCACCCCACGGAGCCGATCGATCAGGCGGCGCTGATCGCCCGTCTCGGAGCGCTGGCGCATCCCGCACGGCTGCGCATCCTCGAAATCTTGGCCCGGCGCGGCACCTGCATCTGCGGCGAGATCGTCGAGGTCGTGCCGCTCGCCCAATCGACCGTCTCGCAGCATCTCAAGGTACTCAAGGAGGCCGGGCTGGTGCGCGGCACGATCGACGGCCGCAAGTCGTGCTATTGTCTGGATTCGGCTGCGCTCGAGGCGACGCGTCGGGCCCTCGATCGGCTGCTGGCCGGGTTGGTGCGGGCCGCTTCGGCGAACCCGGAAGGCAGGGGAGAGCGATGAGCGAGGCGCAGGCGATTCGGGAGAAGGTGCGGGCCAAGTACGGGGCGATCGCCCGCTCCACGGCGGGGTGTTGCGGGCCAGCGAAGGGTTGCTGCACCGGCGGCTCGCTCGACATGATCGGTGACGCCTATCGGGCGGTCGAGGGGCACGTGGCCGAGGCCGATCTCGGCCTGGGCTGCGGCGTCCCCACCCGGCACGCGGCACTGCGGCCGGGCGAGGTGGTGCTCGACCTCGGCAGCGGTGCCGGCAACGACTGTTTCGTCGCGCGGCACGAGGTCGGGCCGACCGGTCGGGTCATCGGCGTGGATATGACGCCCGAGATGATCGCCCGTGCTCGGGCCAATGCCACCAAGCTCGGCTACGAAAATGTGGAGTTCCGGCTCGGAGAGATCGAGCATCTACCGGTCGAGACGGGGACGGTCGATTGCGTTCTCTCCAATTGTGTCTTGAATCTGGTGCCGGACAAGGCGAGCGCTTTCGCCGAGATCGCGCGGGTCCTGGTCCCCGGGGGGCGGATGTGCGTCTCCGATATCGTCGCGACCGGGCCTCTTCCGGAGCCGGTGCGCGAGGCCGTCGGCCTCTATGTCGGCTGCGTAGCCGGCGCGATCCCGCAAGGGGATTACGTCTCGCTGCTCCGCGCGGCCGGGCTCGAGGATGTCCGGATCGTTGAATCGAGGCCGATCCCGTTGCCGGACGAGGCCCTCGCTCCGCACCTGGACGCGGCCGGGATCGCCGCGTTTCGAGCTTCGGGGGTGGAGCTGCGGAGCGTGACCGTGCTCGCCCGCAAGCCAGCCCCCTGACCGTTCCCGGCCGGTGGGTCGCAACGCCCGTTAACCGGATCTCAACGAAGATCCTCCAGTCTCGCGGGTAGCGAAGACGGAGGGCTCGCATGGCCGAGCCGGCACCCCTGATCGGCGAAGCGTTCGCTTTCGACCCCCCGACGGCCACCCACGTCGGGGTCGGCAGCGGCCCGGCGGCACGGTGGGCCGCGCCGTATCGGCCGGGACGCCCGATGCCGTCGAGGCCGAGTTGGTGGCGCTCGATCGTCGTTCTGCGCGCTCGAAGACCGTGCCGCGCCGTGCCAGCGAAGCTCGGAGCGCGGCACTCCTCGAGCTCACCGTCGGCTCCGCGAGTACGAACGGGGGCTTCGAACGCGAGCCCGCCGAGGCCTGGCTCGGGTCGCTCGCCTCTGCCCTCGGTCGCTGCTTCGACGTCCTTCGGGAGATCGTTCGAGAGATAGTACGCCGGCTTCGCCCCCATCGGCGGCACGAAAAGCCCGGTGGTCCCGGTGACACTCCGCAGCCACCCGTCACGAGGCCCGCGGCGCGCCGCTCCTGCGACCGCCGCTGCACCTGCCGGCCGGCCGAGCCGCGCGAGCAGGGCGATCCGGTCGACCCCGCCGAGCGCGAGGGAGCGCCGGAAAATGCGCCGGGTCACACCGCGAGCCGAGGCGAACCCGACAGTCGGCTGCGGATCCCGCTTCTGTATACTCCCCTTCTCCACCCGTGCGCTGCGGTTGCGATCCTCGGCTCCGCCACTCGAGCAGCCGTCGACCGACTTTCGAACGCGAGGCATCGACTCGAGCGGTTGGTGCCCGGCGTCTTCACGACGATCGCCGACGTCCTGACGACCCTTCGACGTGCTCGTGCCGGTGGCTCGGGTCTGGACTCGCACGCCGGTTTCGGCGCCGGCCCCGATGGCCGAGCGAGAGCCGGTCGCGCTCCCCAGGTCCTCGAGCACTATCCGACGCGCCCACCGGGCCGGGTGGAGGCTTCGCTGGTCGCGGCGAACGGTGGCGAGCCGGTGCCCCGCGCGCGGCAAGATACTCGGATACGTTTCTCCGGGCCGCCGGCTTGGCGCGGGAGCCGCCCTGCGCTCGTCCCGCGAGTGGCATCGGGCTCGTTCGGACCGACGTGGGAGAAGGTGGAGGCGCAGCTGGACGTCGCCGAGTGCGTGTCCGCGGGACCGATCCGCTGCGCGCGGGGTAGGGCCGCCCCGGTCGGTTCCGTCGGGATCGAGATCGACCCGAAGTCGTCGTTGTCCGCCGAACCGCCGGCGGGCCGCACCTCCGAGCCGGGAATCGGCCGATCCGCCCGACACCTCTGCGCGACCGACTTCGTGTGGCGGCCGGTCGACGGGGCGTCGTCACCGCCGGCGATGGTCGGGGAGGCGGGCCCCGAGGGGGGATCGAATCGCGTCGGTTCGGCCGTCCGAGGGGCGGCGCAACACGATGTAGAGAGCGCCGGCGCCGCCGTGGGCGCGCCCGGCCTCCGCCCAGCCCAGCACCCGAGCGGCGAGCCTGGGCTCCTCGAGCCAGTGCGGCACCGACCGGCGAAGGACCCCGCCGCTCCGCTCTCCCCGGCCGGTGATCACGAGCACGCAGCGATGGCCGCAGGCCTGGGCCTGGGCGAGAAAGGCCACGAGGGCGTGGTGCGCCGCCTGCTGGTCGAGCCCGTGCAGGTCGAGCCGGGCGGAAATCGGGTAGAGTCCACGCTCGAGCCGGCGCAGGGTCCGCCTGTCGAAGGGTCGAGGGGCGGGTGGTCCCGGTGGCGGGCAGGGTGCTCGGCGACCACCCCCGGTGGGAACCTCGGCGGGCGCCTCCGGTTCGCCGGGAGGCGCAGCCTCGGTGGGCTCGACCGTGGCGGGGAGCGGGGGAAGCGGTGGGGCGGGATCTTTCCGGCCGGACCGCTCGATGCGCCGGACGACCTCGCGAACGGCGTGGTGCCAGAGCGCCAGCTCGAGGGCGGTCGGAACGCGCGTGCGGCCACGCATCAGCGCTTCGACCCGTAGCCGATGGCCGCGGCCGCCGCTCGGCAGGGGCTGGGGCCCGTGGCGAGGAGGGGCGTGGTGAGCAGTGCCGGGCGGCCGAACGCCGGCCGAACCGCTTCCTGTCCGGCTAATGCAGCGAAAGGCGTGTGCGCCGACTCGAGCCGGCTGCACGGGGCCACCGCGGCCGAAACGGATCGGATCGATGTCCTGGTCACTGCGCGAGTCTTCCGTCGCTGGCTCGTGGGCGTGGGGTACCCGGGTATCTGGTTGGTCACGACTCGCAGGAACGGACCGCCGTCCGGTGCGGCTGCTACCGGCTCGTACGGACTGCGGGTCGGAACGCCGGAAGCGACGTGCCGACACACCGCCCGGCTCGACAGCCGCAGCGCGCCGGCTCGCGACCCCGGCGGTCGACGAACCGGCCTCGCGTACGGTCTCGGGGGCGGAGCAGACCCCACGACCTCCGAGCCGCGGGGCAGGCCGGCATCGCTACGGCAGCGATCGGGTCGCTTCGTTCGTGGGCGGAAACGCGCCGGACAGGCGCAGGGCAATCCGTTGTCAGCCGATACGGTCCCCCGAACGGCTCGGGGGCAGCCGGGGTCCAACGCGTGCCGGGCGAGGGCGGGGCATTCGTATCGGTGCGGCGCCGGTCGGATGGCCGCGCGAGAGCCTTCCAGACAACAGGGGAAGGCGGCGTGCTCGCTTCGGGCCACGGTCCGCCCGCTTTCCTCGGCCGGCCACGGGCCGTATCGGCGGCTCGGGTGGCCGCGCCGGCGGCGGCAGGCAGGTGAGGAGCTATCGAGGGCACGGGCACCAGGCTGTTGCAGCGGCGAGTCCGGTTCTCCCGCATCGGCGGTATCCGGGCCTGAATATGGGGAACCGGGCGATCCGACGAGGCTGGAGCCGACCGACCGCGCTCCCGCTCTCGGGGATCGGGTCGCCAGCCACGGATCGTACCATTGGCGGGCAGGGGCGTTCGAAGCACCAACGGACATCAGAACGCCTTCGCGACCGCCTCGTCGACCAGCAGAACGAGCAGGCGACGTGGTCCGTGCGCGCCGAGTTCGATCGAGGGCGGGATGTCGCCGGTGCGCGAAGGGCCCGTGATCAGGTTGACGGAGCGCGGCGGCCAGCCGGGAACACCGCGTAGGCGCGCCCAGGCTTCCTCGTACGTGCCGACCACCGAAGCGGTTGGCAGTGCCACGATGCTGGTCTCGGGCAGGAAGGCGAGGAGCGTGGGCCGCTCGGCGGCCGAGGCGAGCAGGAGCGTTCCGGTCTCGGCGATACCGGCGAGCGCCACGGTTAGGCCGACCGGGTCCGGCTCCTCGGGCACGCCGGTGCGGACCTCGAGGAGGGGCTCCTCCTCGAGCCGGGCGGCGTCGAGCAGCGGATCGGCCGCCCGCACGATCCGCGGTGGCAGGTTGTTGCAGCGGAGATAATCGAGCAGCTCGCCTCGGATCGCCGCCGCGCCGGCCAGTCGTCGGACCTCGGCGCCGACCGTTTCGGCCATGCGCGCGAAAAGCGCGATCCGCGCCTCGCCCGCGACGTTTGCGCGGGCCGGCAGCGGCCCCGGCCGCGGGCTGCGCAGTCGCGCCTCGAGCGCGGTTGCCGCGGCGTCGCGCCGTTCGGGGGATCGGGCGAGCCCGGCCCGCAGCCGCGCCAACACGGTCTCGCGCGCTTCGCTCACGGTCGACCTCGTGGGCGGGCACCGACTGTAGCAGCGGCGGGAACGGGCGCTGCCGGCACCGCGCGCGAGCCCGAGCCCGGTCGGCTCGCTCGGTTCCGGGCGCGGAAGAGGGGGGTGAGGGCCGCCGCGACGCGGACGGGGCTCATTCGATCCGTGATCGAACGGCTCGGCGGCCGCGCGCGTGCGGTGCACGAGACTGCGGCGCACCGACCTCGGCGGGCCGGGAGCGCCCTCGCCGGCCGGATGAGCGATAGGAGGGAACCGAGCGCGGCCGGGCGCGAGGGGTCGACTACGAATGGCGTGGCGTCCACGGATTTGCGGGCGCCGGGCCAGAGCCGGCCGGCGCGGCCCCTACCGCGGGGTGAGCCGTATCTTCCCCTGATCGTCGCCACGGGTCCGATCTCGCTGTTGGCGCGCGTTCCGAGCGATCCACGCAGAGGCTTCGCCGTCGCGGCAACGGAGTCCAACGATCGGTCGGGGACGACCCGCGAGGGACGCCGATCGCCGCAGCCGGCCGTTGGGTTCCCGATGACCCGGCCGCGTTCGCCCGCACTCGGGCCAGGCGCAGGTGCGCGAGGCGGTACCGCGCGGTCGCCGCCCGTCGTATCGGCCTCGGCCGGGTGGCGATCCCGGGTGGTGAAAGCGGCTTCGCTCGCGGCTGACGGAGCGCGCCACGCGTCGTCCACCATCGGGCCGAGAGCACTTCCCGGACGGCGGAGCGGCGCCGGCCGATACCCCGTCCCGGCTGCGCGGGGAGCGTGCGCGATCGGCAGCGGCCATGCCGCAGAGGTCCGCGGAGGCTCGCGATCCGAGTTCGAGCGGAACCGCAGACCGAGTGGTCGGAAAAGGCTCGCTGCACGGGTCCGCGCACGCTCGGCAATGATCGTCTGCGGCGGAGCGAGGGCCGCTCGCGGGGTCGGCCCGCGTTCGAGCCCGATGCCGCCAGCCGATGTCCTCGGACACTCCGTACCGAACGGCGCCGACCGTTTCTCGGCCGCAAAGCCGCCGCAGCGTGATTGCATCGTCCGCGCTCGGCTTTCGGCGGGCGCACGGGCCGCGGCGATCCCCACCGATGCAGCCGGTAGGGACGCGGTGGAGGAGCCCTGCGCCGCGCCCACCGCCTTCCGAGCCCGCTCGCCCGCCACGGGAAGCTCGGCGGGGGCCGAGGGGGCGCGGGCGGTGCTCCTGCCGGCGGTATCGGCTACACCGATGCGGCGCTGCCGAGGGGCCCGCCGGTGCGTGTCAGCGGGCGCGCGCGACGACGAAGCCTCGACGTCTCGGGCCGACCCGCGCGACAGCACCGGCTCGACCGGCCCCGCATCCGAGGAAAGAAACGTCGAGGCGGCGGGACCGCCCGCCACGGACGGCTCCGCTCGTCCCGGGGCGAAGGGAGCCTTCGTCGGGCCCGCTGTTTTCCGGCCGCAGTGGCCGAACGACGCGCGAGGACAGGCGCGCCGCGCGGTCGGCTTCGGCGGCGCCGGTTGCGAGCCGCCGGCGCCGCCTGCCGGGACGGCCGAGTGGATCGCCCCGGGAGAGTCGCTCGCCTCGGGAGAACGGAAACAGCTCACGACCGACTCCGCGCGCGCGCCTTCCAGAGCGCGCGGAAGGTCGTGCCGGAAGGCGCCGGTAGGTCGCGGCTCACTGTCCAGCCGCCGGCGAGCGGCAGGCGCGAGAAGCGCCCGTGACGGCGGCCCAGCAGGCCGAGGCCCGCGACCGCGAGCCGAGTCACGAAGCGGTAGAGTGCCGGTCGCTCGGCGAGGAAGGCCCAGGCGGCGAGGCCGTAGCGGGCGACGGGCGGCGGCAGGCGGCGGCGATGCGCCTCCTCCCGCCAGAGCCGCATGAGCTTGGGCAGCGGGATGCGGACCGGGCAGACCTCCTGGCAGCGGCCGCAGAAGGTGGAGGCGGTCGGCAGGGTCCAGGTTCGCTCGATCCCGGCGAATTGCGGGGTCAGGACCGAGCCCATCGGCCCCACATAGACCCATCCATAGGCGTGGCCGCCGGCCGCCAGATAGACCGGGCAATGGTTCATGCAGGCCCCGCAACGGATGCAGCGCAGCATCTCGCGGAACGGCCCGCCGACCATGGCCGAACGGCCGTTGTCGAGCAGGATCAGGTGCATCGCCTCGGGCCCGTCGCGCTCGCTGCGCCGCCGGGGACCGGTCAGGAAGGTCGTGTAGGCCGAGAATTCCTGGCCGGTCGCCGAGCGGGCCAGGAGGCGGAGGAGGGTGAAGGCGTCCTCGACGGTGGGCACCACCTTCTCGAGGCTCGCGATGCAGAGATGGACCCGCGGCAGGCCCTGGGTGAGCTCGGCATTGCCTTCGTTGGTGACGGTGACGATCGAGCCGGTCTCGGCCACGAGGAAATTGGCACCCGTGATGCCGACATCGGCCTCGAGATAGCGCCGGCGCAGCACACGGCGGGCCTCGGCCACGAGCTCGGCCGAATCCCGCTTCAGCGGGCCGCCGTGATGGCGGGCGAAGAGCTCGGCGATGCGCTCGCGGGTCATGTGCACCGCGGGGCCCACGAGATGGCTCGGCACCTCGCCCGCGAGCTGGACGATATACTCGCCGAGGTCGGTCTCGACGACCGTGAGACCGTTCGCTTCGAGGAAGGCGTTTAGGCCGATCTCTTCGGCCACCATGCTCTTCGACTTGGTGACCGTGCGAGCGCCGGCTTCGCGGCAGATGCGCAGCGCGATTGCCCGCGCCTCGGCGGCGTCGCGGGCCCAGTGGAGCACCCCGCCCGTTGCGGTGAAGCGTCGCTCGAAGATCTCGAGATAGAGGTCGAGATTCTCGAGCACGTGGTCCTTGATCGCGACCGCCGCGTCGCGCAGCGCCTCGAACTCCGGCAGGGCCGCGGCGGCCCGAGCGCGACCTCGCTGCCAGCCACTCTCGAGACGGCGAAGGGCGGTGGCGAGGTGCGGATCCTGCAGGGCGGCGGCCGCGCGCTCGCGGAACGCTAGGCTCTGCGGTTCCATCAGCCGGCCTCCCGGACTGCCGCGATCGGCGGATCCTCGAGCCGGCCGGCGAGCACCTCCGCCACGTGCCGCACGGCCATCCGCTCACCCTTGCGGGCGAGTCGGCCCGCCATGTTGAGCAGGCAGCCGAGGTCGCCCGCCAGCAGGAGCTCGGCACCGGTCGCGCGGGCATCGGCGAGCTTGTCGTCGACCATCCGGGTCGAGATCTCGGGATATTTGACGCAGAAGGTGCCACCGAAGCCGCAGCAGGTCTCGCTCCGCGCCATCTCGACGAGCTCCAGGCCGGAGACGGCGGCGAGTAGCCGCCGCGGCTGGGCCTTCACCCCGAGCTCCCGGAGCCCCGAGCAGCTGTCGTGGTAGGTGACGCGCGCGGTGAGCCGCCCCGGGACGGTGCGCATCCCGCGCACGTCGACCAGGAAGGAGACGAGCTCGTGGCAGCGGGCGGCGAGCGCGGTGGCCCGCATCTTCCAATCCGGATCGCTGTCGAAGAGCTCGCCCAGATGGGTGCGCAGGATGCCGGCGCAGGAGCCCGACGGGGCCACGACATAGTCGTAGGGCTCGAGGGCGGGGATGAACTGTCGGGCGAGGTTCTCGGTCGTCTGCCGATCACCAGAGTTGAAGGCGGGCTGGCCGCAGCAGATCTGTGGCTCGGGCAGCTCGACGCGGCACCCGGCGGCCTCCAGGAGCTCGACGGCGGCGAGCCCGACGCTCGGCCGGAACAGGTCGACGAGGCAGGTGACGAACAGGGCGACGCGGGGCTGGTCGGGCATCGGGCGGCTCGGCGGTCTCGCTTCGCAGACCTAAGCGGAAGGTGGGCGGGCCGCAACCGGGGCGGCGGCCGGCCCGGCTTTTCCGCGCGGCCGCCCGGCTCTAAGGGAGGGGGCGGAGGAGCCGTCGGGAGCGGGACGTGACCTCGGGGTCGGAAGGGTTGCCGCGGCGGGCGTTGGTGACGGGGGCGGCGCGGCGGATCGGCCGGGTGCTCGCGCTCCGGCTCGCCCGCGAGGGGTTCGACGTCGCACTCCACGTCCGCGGCTCGCTCGCCGAGGCGGAGGCCACGGCGGCGGAGATCCGCGCGCTCGGCCGACGGGTGACCGTCGTGCGGGCCGACCTCGAGCGCGGTGAGGAGGTCGCGACCATCGTACCGCGTGCGGTCGAGGCGCTCGGGCCGCCGGGCGTGCTCGTCAACAACGCCTCGATCTTCGAGCTCGATCGGCTCGCCACGCTTTCCGAAGAGGGCTGGCGGCGGCATCTCGCGGTCAATCTATCCGCACCCACCTTCCTCTGCCGCGACTTCGTCCGAGCCCTGCCCGAGACGGCCGAGGGGCTGATCGTGAACCTCCTGGACGAGCGGATCTTCAACCCCACGCCCAACTATCTCTCCTACACCGCGAGCCGCTTCGGGCTCTGGGGCGTGACGCAGGTGTTGGCGCGCGAGCTCGCCCCCAGGATCCGGGTCAACGCGATCGGGCCGGGGCCGACTTTGCCGGCGGCCGGCACGACCGAGGCCGATTTCGCGGCCCTCTGCGCCAAGATGCCGCTCAGGCGCGGCAGCAGCCCCGAAGAGATCGCGGACGCGCTCGCCTTCATCCTGCGGGCGCGGTCGATGACCGGGCAGATGATCACCCTCGACGGGGGCCAGCAGCTGGGCTGGCTCACCCCGCACGGAGCCCTCGGCGAATGACACATCCGGCGATCCGCGCGGCCCGCGAGCTCGGCTGGTCGAGCCGGCTCGTCGAGCTGCCCGAGGGATGCATGCACCTGGTTCGGCACGGCGCCGGCACGCCGCTCTTGATGCTGCACGGCTGGCCCGAATGGTGGCTCACCTGGCGGCCCCTGATCGAGCGGCTGGCCGGACGCTGCGACTGCCTCGCCCCCGACCTGCGCGGCTTCGGAGCGACCGGTAAGTGGGAGGCCGAGCCCTCGGCCGCGATCGGCCCCGAGGTCCACGCCCGCCACCTCCTGGCACTGCTCGATGCGATCGGCGCAGCACGGGTGGTGGTCGTGGCGCACGATGTGGGCGCCTATGTGGCCCAGGCGATGGCGCGCCTCGCCCCCGACCGGCTCGCCGGGCTCTTCTTGATGGACTGCCCGCACCCCGGGATCGGCGCGCGCTGGGCGGCACCGCGGCAGATCGCCGAGATCTGGTACCAGACCTTCAACCAGCAGCCCTTCGCGCCCACCCTCGTCGGCGCCTCGCCCGCCACCTGCCGGGCCTATATCGGCCATTTCCTGCGCCATTGGGCGCATCGCGAGGACGTGTTCGAGGCCGATCTCGACCGCTGGGTCGAGGTCTTTCTGGCCCCCGGCAATCTCGCGGGCGGCTTCGACTGGTATCGGTCGATCGCGCCCGCCCGGCTCGCGGCGATCGAGGGCCGCGCACCGGCCCTGCCGCCGATCGACCTTCCCACCCGCGTGCTCTGGGGCCGCCACGACCCGGTGCTGCGGGCGGATTGGGCGGACACCCTGCCCACCACCTTCCGCGACCTCGAGCTCGGCTTCGCCGAGCATTCGGGGCACTTCCCGCATCGCGAGGAGCCGGACCTCGTGGCCGGGGCGCTCTCGGCCTTCCTGGAACGGCTGGGGCTGCTTTGAGGCGACTGCCGCCGCTCGAGGCGAACCTCCCGGCGGCCGGGTCGCGCGGCAGTGAGGAGGGGCGATCGCTCGGGTACTGCCCGATCTGCGGCCGGCCGATGATCGAGGGGGGAAGCGTCGACCGGCATCATCTCGTGCCCAAGGTCCGAGGGGGGCGCGAGACGGTCTTCCTGCACCGGATCTGTCACCGTAAACTGCACTGCCTCTGGAGCGAGAGCGAACTCGAACGGCTGTTCTACGATGTCGCGACCATCCGTGCCGATCCCGAGATCCGTCGGTTCGTCGCCTGGCTCGAGGGTAAGCCCGCGACCTTCTGGGTCCCGACCCGCAAGACGCGTCGGACCGCTCGCAGCCGGTCTCCTCGGGCTCGCTAGCCTTTTCGGGGTGGCCGCGGGAGCCGCGGCGCAGGCTCCGGCGCCCAGCGAGGAGGCGCTCGTTCAGGCCCGCTGCGGCGGCTGTCATGGACGCTCACTGCCCGACCTTCTGGCAACCTGCCGCGAGCGGCGCGGCTCGGAGGGGCTCGATCGGTTCCTCGAACGCCACCACGGGCGGGATCCCGAGGAACGCCGCCGGATCGTCGCGTGGCTCCTCGCCTGCGCCGCGGGCGAGCTCCCGCAGCCGCGCTGAAGAGGAGCCGGGGGAGGTTGGGGCGATGGCGAGCGAGGCCGAGCTGCGCCTTCTGCTCTTGGGCGACGTCATGACCGGGCGGGGGATCGACCAGATCCTGCCCGATCCGGTCGAGCCCACCATCCACGAGCCGGCGATGGAATCGGCCCTCGCTTACGTGGCGCTCGCGGAAGCGGCGTCGGGGCCGATCCCGCGACCGGTGCCCTGGTCCTATGTCTGGGGCGAGCTCCCGACCGAACTCGCCCGGCGAGCGCCACATCTGCGCATCGCCAATCTCGAGACCGCGGTCACCCGGAGCGAGCGGTGGCTTGCGAAGGGCATCAACTACCGCATGAGCCCCGGCAACCTGCCGGTTCTGCGGGCGATCGGGCTCGACGCCGTCACGCTCGCCAACAACCACGTACTCGACTGGGGACCGGAAGGACTTATCGAAACCCTCGAGCGGCTGCACGCGGCCGGGATCGCCACCGCCGGTGCCGGCCGCGATCTCGAACAAGCGTGGGCGCCTGCCGCGCTCCGGGCTCCGGGCGGCGGCCGGCTCCTGCTCTTCGCCGTGGCGCACGGCTCTTCGGGCGTACCGGAGCACTGGGCGGCAGGGCCGGACCGGCCCGGGGTGGTGCGCATCCCCGATCTCGGCGCCGCCGTGCTCGCCGACCTCGCAGCGCGGATCGAGGCCGCCCGCCGGCCCGGCGATCGGGTGATCCTCTCGATCCATTGGGGCTCGAACTGGGGCTATGCCGTGAGCGAGGCGCAGCGCCGCTTCGCTCGCGGCCTCGTCGAGCGGGGCGGGGTCGACCTCGTCTTCGGCCACTCCTCGCACCATCCGCGGCCGGTCGAGATCCGCTCCGATCGGGCCATCCTCTACGGTGCCGGGGACGTCTTGAACGACTACGAGGGGATCGGCGGCTACGAGGCGTTCCACCCCGATCTCGTGCTCGCGCATCTGCCCACGCTCGACCGGCGCGACGGCAGGCTCGTGGCGTACGAGGCCGTGCCGCTTCGGATCCGTCGCCTCCGGCTCGAGCGCGCCGCACCCGAGGACGCCGCGTGGCTCGCCGGGATCCTGGGCCGCGAGAGCCGGCCTTTCGGCACCGCCGTACGGCTCGAGGCAGGCCGGCTCGTGATCGAGGCCGCACCGCCGCCACAGTGAGCCGCTACGGCGGCGTTGCCGCGTTGCGGCGCCGACGAGCGCCCTGCAGGATGGCCGGGCAATCCCGAGGAGCAGGCGCCGAGGATGCCGGGGCCCACGACGGTCGACACACCGGAGCCGGCCGAGCTCCTCGAGCGGCTCGCCGCACTCGCCGGACGAGCGGGCCGGGTCGGCGCGGCGGTCGTCGAACGGCTCGTGGTAGAGCACGAGACCTTCGAGATACCCGCCCCGGAGATCGTCGCGGCGACGCTCGAGGAGCTCGCCCGGGCGCTGTTGGCCGAGCCCGACCGGCTCACCGCGGCGATCCTCGATTGGCATGCGCGGCTCGCGGCGCTGCAGGCACGCCAACTCGCTCGACGCATCGACCCGACGCTGCCGCCGCTCTGGACGCCGGAGCCGGGCGATCGCCGCTTCGCCGACCCGGACTGGGAGGAGGACTTCCGCTTCGACACCCTGAAGCAGGTCTATCTCATGAGCTGCGCCTGGGTGCGCGAGCTCGTCGAGCGGGCACCGGGGCTCGATCCGAAGACCCGGGCGCGGGCCGTTTTCTACATTCGTCTCGCGCTCGAGGCGCTGGCCCCTACCAACCACCCGGCGACCAACCCCGTGGTGCTGCGCGAGGCGGCGAAGAGCCGCGGCGAGAGCCTCGCGCGCGGCCTCGAGCGGCTCTTGGCCGACCTCGAACGCGGCCGCGGCCGGCTGCCGGCTGCCCCCGGCCGGGCCGATGCCTTCGTGCTCGGTCGCGACCTCGCGACGACCGAGGGGGCGGTCGTGTACGAGACGGAGCTGGCCCAGCTCGTCCAATACGCGCCGCGCACCGAGACGGTGCGGACCCGCCCGCTCCTGATCGTGCCGCCCTGGATCAACAAGTACTACATTCTCGACCTGCGCCCGCGGAACAGCTTCGTGCGCTGGTGCGTCGACCAGGGGCTCACGGTGTTCGTGCTGTCCTGGGTGAATCCCGGCCCGGAGCTTGCCCACAAGAGCTTCGAGGATTACTTGCAGGAGGGGCCGCTCTCGGCGCTCGAGGCCATCGAGCGGGCGACCGGCGAGCGGGTCGTGGACGTCCTCGGCTACTGCCTCGGCGGCACGCTCACAGCCTGCCTGCTCGCCTATCTCGCAGCGCGCGACGAGCGGCGGGTGGGGCGCGCCACCTTCCTCACGACCATGCTCGATTTCGCCGAGCCGGGTGAGCTCGGCGTGTTCATCGACGAGCGCCAGCTCGAGCTCCTCGAACGCCACATGGCGCAACGAGGCTGCCTCGAGGCCCGCCATATGCAACGGGTCTTCGCGCTGTTGCGGGCCAACGATCTCGTCTGGAGCTTCTTCGTCCAGAACTATCTCCTGGGCCGCGAGCCGCCACCCTTCGATCTCCTGCACTGGAACGCCGACGGCACGCGCATGCCGTACATGATGCACCGCTTCTACCTGCGCGCGCTCTATCTCGAGAACCGGCTCGTCGAGCCGGACGCGGTGCGGCTCTTGGGTGTGCCGATCGACCTCGGCCGGATCCGCAACCCCGCCTACTTCCTCTCGACCCGCGAGGACCACATCGCACCCTGGCGGTCGACCTACGCCGGGGCCCGGCGGCTCGCGGGACCGGTGCGCTTCGTGCTGGGCGGCTCGGGCCACATCGCTGGTGTGGTCAACCCGCCCGAGGCGGGCAAATACGGCTATTGGACCCGAGCGGCGCTACCCGCCGACCCCGACACTTGGCTGTCGGCCGCCCGTTTCCGCCCCGGGAGCTGGTGGCCGCACTGGCTCGCCTGGCTGCGGCGGGGCGGCGGCGACCGGAGAGTGCCGGCACGCCGGCCGGGCGAGGGGGGGCTGCGGCCGATCGAGCCGGCGCCGGGTCGCTACGTGCGGGTGCGGGCGGACGGCTAGACCGAACGACGGAATAAGCGGGCGGCAGCCACGTCCTCGGAGATGCGGGGAGGGGTGCAGCGTGCGCCCCGGGTCGTCTCGGCCGACAGTGGGCCGCGGGCGAGCCTCGCATGTTCACCGCCCAAAGCTCGGCTCCACCGGCGCGAACCCGGTGGAGCCCCTTCTTGCGCGTGCGGTCGCACCCTGCCTCCAGGGTTGCATCCGACGCCGGCATGTGTTCAACGGTGTCAGGTCGTTCGACACGAGCGGCGCGTACTCGCGGAACCCGGGTGCGCCACGGCAGGTTGTTGCCACCGGCGACTGCCCGGCAACAAGACGCAACCACAACACGGAGGCCCAGTCTTGCCCTGGGACCCCTACCCCGACGAGAGCGCTACCGATCCGGCGGAGAGCGGCGTGACGGCCACATCGGCTCGGCGTCGATCGGTCGACGAGGAGGTGCTCGAGCACGTATCCGGCCTGCGGCGCTACGCGCTCCTCCTGGTGGGCGACCCGCACGATGCCGACGATCTCGTCCAGGAATGCTTGGTCCGGGTCATCTCCCAGGCGCGTTCATGGCGCAAAGTCAACGACTTACGGGCTTATCTTTTCACCACGCTTCACAATATCTTCGTGGACGGCCACCGCAGGCGACAGACCCGTCGCGGCGAAGTGCCGATCGAGACGGTGATCGCCGATCTCCTGGCACCGCCGCGCCAACAGGACTGGGTCGAGTTGCGTGACCTGGTTGCCGCACTGCAGGTGTTGCCGAAAGAACAACGCGAGGTGGTCTTGCTGGTCGGCCTCGAGGGTCTCAGCTACCTGGAGGCTGCAAATGTGATAGGTGTTCCCGTAGGAACGGTCATGTCGCGGCTGTCGCGCGGGCGGGAGGCGTTGCGTCGCCTTACCGCGCACGGTGGGACGGCGGCGAGGCTGCGAGTCGTGAAATGAACCAGAGCGGCGCCGCATCTGCGCGGTCGACGGTTGACGAAGGCGAACTGCACGCGCTGGTGGATGGCCGCCTGCCGGGTCAGCGCCGCGCGGCGGTGTTGACCCATCTCCTGATCGAGGGTGGCGATCGCGAGAGGGTCGAGGCTTATCGGCGGCAGCTCGCGGCTCTCGCACGGATCCGCAAGGGGCTCGACCGGTACGCGGAAGGCTTCGCTCCGGAGCTGCAGCGAGCGCTGGCCGACACGGTTCTTCGTTTGCGCCGTCGGCGCCTGATGCTGCATGCGGCCGCCGGCCTCGTGGCGGCGAGTGTGCTGACGCTGGCCGCGTTCGGTGCGCTCGAGGCTTGGCGGGCCGAGCCCGAGATTGCGACCGCGATCGTCTACGAGCCGGAGCTGTCGGTTCCGGAGTTCCCCTTCGGTGGCGGCTTCGGTCAACATACCAAGGTGCGGCCGGAGGGCGACCGCGACCGCTCGCTTGCCTGGCTCGCCGGCCACCTGCGCGACCAGCCGCTGGAACTCCCGGATCTTCGCGGGCTCGGCCTCGTGCCGGTCGGCGGCCAGGTGCTCGACGGCGGCAGCGCGCCGGCCGTGCGGCTCGCCTGGACCGACAGCCAGGGCCGGATCGTCGACCTCTATGTGGGCGTGGTCTCCTCGAATGCCGAGCAGGCCTTCACCATGGTCGGCGAGAGCCTGGTCTCTCTGCACTGGCGGCGCGGCCGGCTCGTGTTCGCCCTCGTGGGTCCGGCCGAAAGCCCGGAGCTGCTGCAGGCGGTCCATTCGGTGGTGAGTGGCATCCGCCAGCCGGTCGCGCCGGCGCCCGTGCCGGCCGGCAAAGCGAAAGGGGCAACCGGAGAGCCGCGGCCGATCCGTGCCGGAGTCGAGCCTGTGCCGGCCGTTCAGACAGCGGCCCCGCCGGTGGCCGAAAACGCCGCGCCGCTCCGCGAGGTGGCACCGACCAAGGTCGCTGCCGACAACCCGAAGCCGCTCTAGGACGGAGGGGCGGGTCCGGGAAGTCCGGTCGACCGCTCGATGCCGCCCAGGAGGCCACGCATCGCGGTTTCGATCAAGAGCACGTCGTAAGCGAGGCAGAGGAACCGGTAGCCGCGTGCGACCAACGCGTTGGCGCGTTCGGCCGTGGCTGCGAGGCCGCCGAGCGTGACCCCGGCGGCGCGGATCCCGCGCTCGGCCTCGGAGACAGCGTCACAGAAAGCCGGATCCTCGAAAGCGCCGGGCCTGCCGAGGCTCGTCGAGAGGTCGTAGGGCGCGATCATCGCGACATCCACGCCGGGCGTCGCACAGATCTCGTCGATCGCCCGGACCGCGTCGACATGCTCGATCAGAAGGATCGTGAGGATCGCGGCATCCGCCGAGCCGCTGTAGGCGAACGGCCCGAGGCCCCAGCGCGAGGGGGCGTAGAAGGGGCCCCAGCCGCGCTCGCCCGCCGGCGCGTAGCGACAGGCGCCGACCGCCGCGCGGGCGTCCTCGGGCCCGCGGATCAGCGGGAAAACGATGCCTAGGGCACCCGAGTCGAGCAGAGGCTTGGCGAGCCAGGGCAGGTTCCACGGTACCCGGGCGAGCGGCACGCAGGGGGCCACGGCGGTCGCGGTGATCATCGCCTGCGCGGTCTCGGCCGAGATGGGCCCGTGCTCGCAGTCGACGATGAGGAAATCGAACCCGCAGCCGGCGAGGATCTGGACGAAGGGCGGGCTCGGCAGCGAGACGAAGGTGCCGATCACCGTCTCGCCGCGGCCGAGCTTCTCTTTCAAGGGGTTGACGAGCCGGCTCACGGGGCCTCCCGACTGGATGCGGCGCGAGCCTCGCCCGCCCGGCCGGTGCCGGCAAGGGCCCGCAGCACGTCGCGCTCGCGCAGGCAGCCGATGCGCTCCGCTTCGGCGGCGAGGGCGGCGAGACGGGCAGCGAGCGCCGGGCTCGGTCCGGCGCGGTGCAGGGCCGCGAGTGCGCGGGCGCGGGCGATCCAGAAACTCGCCCACGCGACCGGCTCGGCGGCCGTGTACGCCTCGAGGGCGTCGGCGAGCGCAAGAGCGGTATCGAGCTCGCCGGCCGCGAGGCAGCCCTCGATCGCGTCGCGGCCGAACAGCAGATGCGTGTGGCTGGGCGAGCCGCCCGCGAGGACGACTCGGCCCTCGGCGAGGGCGGCGTGCCGTTCCTCCGGATCGTCGGTGGTGGCGACGATCCCGCCCAGCACCACGGGGCCCGCGAAGGCCATGTCGCCGCGCCGACACTCCGCCAAGGCCTCGCGGAGCAGCCCGAGAGCGGCCGTCCGTCGACCATCCAGGCGAAAGAGCTCGGCCCGGAAAGCCATGTTCTCGGCAGCGAAGCGGCGGGCGCCGAGCGTCTCGACCAGCCGTTCGGCCCGCTCCACCTGGGCGAGCGCGGCGTCGAGCGCGCCCGCGGCGCTGTCGAGCAGGAACAGCACATGCCGGGCGACGAGCTCGGGGCGGAGCCGACCGGTGGCGCGCACCTGCTCGACCGTCTCCTCGGCAGCCCCGCGGGCTCCGGCTGGCTCGCCGGCGACCAGCCGGCCCCAGGCGGCCATCGGCAGGTTGGCGACCGCGACCCCTGGCAGTCGTTCCGCGCGGGCCTTGGCGACGCAGCCCTCGAAAGCGGCGCGCGCCGTGCGCAGGCGGCCGGCCAGAAAGGCGGCGTCGCCGATCCCGCCCAGAGCGCGGGCCTCGAGCTCGGCCGAGCCGGCGGCACGGGCCGCCTCGAGAGCGCCTTCGTGGGCGACCCGGCACGCGGCGATGCGGCCGAGCGGAAAGAGCAGGTTGCCGCGCAGGTGCAGGACGCGGGCGAGGAGCTCGTCGTCGCCGAGCGCGCGGGCCTCCGGCTCGAGGGCGTCGACGAGCGCGAGTGCCTCGGGCAGCCGGTCGACGAGGCGGAGGCAGCCGGCGAGGCCGAGCCGGGCGTGCGCCCGGCCGGCGGGGTCCTCGGCGGCGGCCAGCGCTCGCTCGAAGGCGGCGAGCGCAGGCTCGGCGGCGCCGAGCTCGAGGAGGACCCGACCGAGCTCGGTGGCGATCGCCGCCCGCAGCACCGGCTCGCGCGCGAGCGAATAGGCGCGAGCCAACAGATCGCGCGTGGCGGACAGGCGCGCTCCGGCCGCCTCGCCGCGGGCCGCGGCCAGGAGCGCCGTCGCGGCCTCGGGATCCTCGGCGAGCACGAGATGCTCGGCGCGCAGGAGGGGATCGCGGCTCGCGTACCAGGCGGCCGCCCGACGGTGCAGCTCGCGGCGCCGCTCCTGCAGGAGCGAGGCGTAGACGCTCTCGCGGATCAGCGCGTGGGCGAAGAGGAAGGCCTCGCCGCGTGGCCGGACGAGGCCCCGGCGGATCGGCTCGTCGCAGCCCGCAGCGGGATCGGCGGCGACCGCGCGCAGCGCCTCGTGCTCGAAGCGCTGGCCGAGCACCGAGGCGGCCTGCAGGGTCGCCCGGTCGCGCGCGGCGAGCCGGTCGACTCGGGCGAGCACCAGGCTCTGCACGGTCTCGGGCAGGGCGTCTTCGCCCCGGTCGAGGGAAGTGCGAGCGAGCTGCTCGAGGAACAGGGGGTTGCCGCCCGAGCGGCTCGCGCAGCGAGCCGACATCTCGGCCTCGGCGGCGAGAATCCGCCCCGCCAGCGCCTCGGCTTCGGCGGCAGCGAGCGGGCCGAGCTCGATCACCGAAAGCGGCGCGTCGGCCGCCAGCGTGCGCCAACCGCGCTCGAGCGGGTCGCCCTCCGGCCGGGTGGTCGAGAGGAGGAGGGCGGGACACTCGGGAACGGTCCGGGCGAGGGCGGCGAGCTCGCCCAGTATCGCCGGATCGGCCCAGTGCAGGTCCTCGACCAAGAGGAGGCGCGGCTGGGCAGCGGCGGCGGCGCGCAGGAGCGCGGCGAGCGCCCGACCGCGGCCCTCGTGGCGCGTGGTCTCCTGCATGGCGGCGCGCAGGGCGCTGAGCTCGGGCGGTAGGGCCGCGCTCAGGAGATCGCGCAGGTGGAGGCCGAGATCGGCGGCGACCGCACCTCGCGCGACCGCCGCCTCGGCCGCGAGCGCGCGCTCCTCGGGCGAGGCGGTCGGGGCGAGGTCGAGGAGGCCGAGCGCGAGCTCGGTCGCGACGCGACCCCGGCCGCCGCCGCCGAAGTCGAGCACCAGCGCCTCGTGGGCACGAAAGCCGCGGGCGCCGGCGACGAGCTCGCGCAACAGCCTCGACTTGCCGATACCGGCCTCACCGCGCACCAGCACGGTCCGCCCGGCGCCGTCGCGATGGCAGGAAAGGAGCAGGCCCTCGAGCTGGGCGAGCTCGCCGCGGCGGCCGACGAAGGGAGTCGCGGGGGCGCCCGGCTCGGGCACGACCCCGGGCTCGATCCGCAGCGCGCGCACCGGCCGGTCGAGCCCGTCGAGGCCGAGCTCGCCCGCTTCGTGGAAGGGGAAGGGGCCGCGCGCCGCCCTGCGGACCGACTCGGCGACCAGGATCTCGCCTGCACCGGCGCGGTCGGCGAGCCGTGCCGCGAGGTTCACGGCGTCGCCGGTGACCGTGTAGGCGCTGTGCGCATCGCTGCCGGTCGGGCCGGCCACGACCTCGCCGAGCGCCAGCCCGATGTGCACCGCGAGCGGGGGCTCGCCCGGGCCGGCGAGCCCTCCCACGGTCTCGATCAGCGCGCGGGCGCAAGAGATCGCCCGGTCGACGTCGTCGCCGGTGGCGCGCGGCGCGCCGAACAGCGCCATGACGCAGTCGCCGATATGTTTGTCGATCGTGCCGCCGTGCTCGACGACCAGCCGGTCGGCGGTGGCGAAGAAGCGCTGCAGGAGATCGTGGACCCGCTCCGGGTCGGTGGTCGCCGAGAGCCGCGTGTAGCCCACGAGGTCGCAGAACAGCACCGCCACCGGCCGGCGGCCGACCTCGCGTGGTCCGCTAGCCTCGACGGGTGCGGCGGCGAGCGCGCCGATCGCCGCCAGGAGGCGCTTCCTGTGCCCGAGCGAGGCGACACCAAGCGTCCGGAGGTCCGCGTCGGTGAGCGCGAGCAGGACCTCGCGGTCGACGTCGTTGGCGCGGAACGCGGCCGCGTAACGCTCGAGCCCGAGGCTCGCGAGCCAGGCCTCGACGTCCAGAACGGCTCCTCCGCCGGGTTCACCCGGCCGCATTCAGCCTAGCACGAAACGGCCGGCCGGAAAGACCGGACCCGGGGCGGGGCGCTCCTCGGCTCAGCTCGTCTTGTCGGCCGGCTGGAGGAGGTCGTCCCGGCCCCAGCCCAGCCGCTCGGCCGACCAGCGCGACAGCTTGAAGGCCCAGCCGTCGAGCCGGGCGGCGAGCTGGGCCACCTGCTCGGCGGCGGGCTTCGCACCCTCGGCCGGCTGGCCGGGCAGGGGCTCGCCCGTGCTCGCCGCGAAGCGCACCCAGAAGGTGGCGTCGTCGCCCTCGCCCTCCTTGTGCAGGACCGTCTCGATCACCACGCCGTCGACGGTGACGAAGCGTGCCTTCGGTGCGCTCTCGGCGAAGCGAACTTCGGTGGCGGCACGCACGTCCTGCAGGGTCAGGCTCGAAAGCGCGCTCTGCAGGCGCTCGAGCTTGTCCTTGTCGACGCCGCGGCCGTCCGGCACCCGGTCGAGCGCGAGCTCGCTCGCCTCCCGACTGGTCCGCGACGCGGTCACGGGCTCGCCCGTGGCGGGCCGCAGCGTGACACTCGCGATCGCCTCCCGCGGGATGTCGAGGATCTGGCGATCGATCCAGCCGAGCGGCTCGTCCGGCACTTCGATCCGCCGGTCGACGAGCCAGGCGCGCGGTTCGTCCCCACGGCGGACGTAGACCGCCCCACGGCCCGGGCCGAAGGCGCCGTAGCGGGTCTTGCCGACCACCACGGAGGCGATTTCGGCACCCTCGGCGTCCGCCAGCACCACCTTGCGGGCGCGACTCTTCTCGTTCTGGCCGAAATCGAGCTCGAGGCGGGCGTAGCGCTCCGGCCGGTCGGTCTTGGGTTCGAGCAGGCGGGCGTTGACGAGGCCGCGGGCGAGCGCTTGGACCTTGGCGGGATCGGCCGGGTAGCCGTCGAGCTCCTCGACCACCCAGCCGCGCTCACCACGGCGGACGGTGGCCTTGCGGCCCTCGGCCACGACCTCGATACGGGCGACCTCGGCGAGCCGGTCGACGAGCCCGGGCAGGAGCGGCTCGTCGACGGTCATCGCGGTGATCGGAAGATCGCGCTGCATCACCGCCTGGGCGGCGAGCGCCACCGCGCCGAGTGTCAGGGCGGCGAGCACCAGAAAACCCTTGGGCGACATGGCGTGCCTCCCCCTTTCTCAGGCGGTGGCGAAGCGGCGCCGCGTGCGAGCGCTGCGGACCAGGGCCACGACGATGCCGACGAGCGCCACGAGCACCGGCACGGCGACGATGTTCGCGAGCCGCAGCCGGTCGCGCAAGGTCTCGATGTCGCGGCGCAACGCATATTGCACGTCGCGCAGCTCGCGGCGGGTCTCGAGGAGCTCGGCGCGGGCCTTGTCGATCTCGGCGCGCTGCTCGGCCGTGAGGAGCGCCGCCTCTTCGCCTGCGCGCTTGACCTCGAGCGAGGCGAGCTTGTCCTGCAGGCGCTTGAGCCGCTCGAGCAGCTCCTGCTCCTTGGCTCGGTAGTTGGCCTCGGCCTCGCGGCGGATCTCCTCGACCCGAAGGAAGGGTCGCAGCGTCACTTCGCGACCGCGCAAGCCGCCGAGGGCGGAGGAGCCCGCCAGATAGTCGAGCGCGTTGGCGACGAAGTTGGCATTGTCGGCGAGCGGTACCGTGACCTGTTGGCCCAACAGGCTCTGAGTAGCGAGCCAGGCGCGGTCCTCGAGCAGGTCGGTGTCGGCCACGAGGACGATCGAGACGGGGCCGTCGGAAGCCGTCTTCCGGTCGGCCGGCGTCTCCACGCCCTCGGGCAGCGCCTCGGGCCAGGCGGACTTGACCGGTCCCGTGATGCGGGCGGCGATCACCCGCCGCTCGCCGTCCGGCTTGAAGGCGCGGATGAGGCCCAACGGATCGGGGAAGGCCGCGATCTTGTCGACCTCCATGGCCTGGCTGTCGGAGCTCGAGGTGACGAGCGGCACGAGCTCGGTCGTGGCCCCCTCGCGCTTTTTGATGATGCCGGGCGAGGCGAAGGTGAGGCGGTTGAGCTCGGCCGTGATCACCTCGCCCGGGGCGAGTGCCGTCCGGTCGTAGGCGAGCCAGGCCAGATAGTCGACGATCTGCTGGCGGCCGCCCGAGGGGTACTGGACCTGACGCGCCGCGCGTCGGTCGGCCACGAACTTGCCGGCCTCGAGCTCGACCCCCCAGGCGGCCAGGAGCGGACCGAGCGAGGAGGCCTGGGCGCCGGGCTGGGGCACGCGCGAGCGCATGGCCGCAGCCTCCGAATGGGGGTCGACGAAAGCCAGGACCTTGCCACCCTTGAGCACGAACTGGTCGATCGCAAAAAGGGTCTTGTCCGAGAGCCGGGTCGGGTGGACGAGGAGCAGGATCTTCACCTCGGGATCGAAGCTCGCGATGTCGCCACCGAGGTAGCGGATCGAGAAGAACTGGCCGAGCTGCTCGTAGATCTGCCAGGGGCGATACTGGGCGAGCGGGTCGCCGTTGATGGGAAGACCCGAGATCAGCGCCACCACTGGCTTCTCGGGGTTGGCGAGATTGTACACCAGGCGCGAGAGATCGTATTCGAGGAAGCGCTCGCGCTCGGGCGAGAGCACCGGGATGACGTCGACGTCGTCGGTGCTGTTGGTGCCGGCGATGCCGAGGTAACCGTTGGCGCCGCCCTCCAGAGCGATCGGCTGCAGGCCGAAGCCGACCGCCCGGTCCTCCTCGGGCGAGAAGGGCTCGGGATCGACGAGCTCGAGCTGGATGCGGCCGTTGCTCGCTGCGACATAGGCTTTGAGGAGATCGCGCACCCGGTCGGCGTAGGACGCGAGGAGCGGGTTGGCCTCGCGCACCCCCCGCGAGACGTAGAGGCGGAGCGTGATCGGCTCCTGGATCCGCGCGAGGAGCTGCCGAGTCGGTTCGGCGATCGTGTATTGCCGGTTCTGGGTGAGGTCGACCTTGTAGGGCCTTAGGGTGAGCGTCGCCCAGGCGGTGCTGGCGATCAGGAGCACCAGGGCGAGCACCAGACCGAGGATCGAGAGCGTGCGGCGGTCGGCCATGGCGCGGTCCCCCTCAGCCGGCTTTCTCGAGGTCGACGATCAGCGTGTTGACGAGCAGGCAGACGCCCACGAGGGTCGCGAGGTAGACCGCCGTGGCGGCGTTGATCACACCCTTGGCGAGCTCGTTGAAGTGCGTGATGAGGCTGAAGGAGGCGACGAGATCGACGATCCAGGGCGGCGCCCAACCGCGGAAGGCGGAGAGCACGAGATCGACGCCGCTCATGAGGAAGAGGAAGCAGATCGCAGCGCCGAGCACGAAAGCGATCACCTGGTTTTTGGTGAGCGCGGACGCGCAGGCGCCGATCGCGATGAAGGCGCCGGCGATCGCCCAGGAGCCGAGATAGGCCGCGAGGATCACGCCGTTGTCGGGCTCGCCCAGATAGTTGACGGTGAGCCACAAGGGGAAGGTGAGGGCGAGGGCGATGCCGGTGAACAGCCAGGCCGCGAGGAACTTGCCGAGCACGATCTCGAAAGTCGAGGCGGGCAGGGTGAGGAGGAGCTCGATCGTGCCGGTCCGACGCTCCTCGGCCCAGAGCCGCATGGCGACGGCCGGGACGAGGAAGAGATAGAGCCAGGGGTGGAAGACGAAGAAGCTCTCGAGGTCGGCTTGCCCGCGTTCGAAGAAAGCGCCGACGAAGAAGGCGAAGGCGCCGGCCAGGGCGAGGAAGATGACGATGAAGACATAGGCGAGCGGGGTCGTGAAGTAGGCGGCGAGCTCGCGCTTGAAGACGGTGGCGACGGCGCGCACGGGACTTCCTCCCTCAGGACGGACGGCTCGCGGTGAGCGCGCGGAACACCTCGTCGAGCCGGCCCGGCTCGACGGTCAGATGCTCGACCCGGATTCCCCGCTCGTGCAGGAGGCCGGCCACGGCGGCACCGAGATCGGCCCCGTCGACCGGCAGGACGAGGAGGGTGGCCGTTCCGTTCACCCGCTCGAGCGGTCGCACCTCGCGCACGGCGTTGATCGCGCGCAGCGCCGCCGTCGCCTCTTCCTCCCGCGCCCGGTCGATGGTGAGCCGGACGGCGTTGTGGGCGGGCGACCGGCG
Organism: uncultured Alphaproteobacteria bacterium; assembly: GCA_937926445.1. Classification (GTDB taxonomy): domain Bacteria; phylum Pseudomonadota; class Alphaproteobacteria; order Geminicoccales; family Geminicoccaceae; genus JANXAZ01. The sequence goes on along the minus strand of CALBAK010000083.1, from coordinate 23,796 downwards.
GCGGAGCTCCTCGGGCCGCGCATCGGCCACGATCCGGCCGCGGGCGATGATCACCGCCCGGTCGCAGACCGCGTCGACCTCCTCGAGGATGTGAGTCGAGACGATGATCGCCTTGCCCGAACTCATCTCCTTGATGAGCTTTCGGACCTCGTGCTTCTGGTTGGGATCGAGTCCGTCGGTCGGCTCGTCGAGCACGAGGACGGGTGGATCGTGCAGGATCGCCTGGGCGAGCCCGACCCGCCGGCGGAAGCCTTTGGAGAGCGTGTCGATCGGCCGGAGTGCCGCCTCCTCGAGGCTGGTGCGGGCGATCGCCTCGCGCAGCCGCCGCTCGAGATCGGCCCCCGCGAGGCCGCGCATGGCGCCCACGAAGCGCAGGAACGCGAGGGGCGTCATGTCGCCGTAGGCCGGCGCACCCTCGGGCAGATAGCCGATCCGGCGCTTGGCCTCGCGCGGGCTCTGGACCACGTCGAAGCCCGCCACCCGAGCGGTGCCGGAGGTGGGTAGGATGTAGCCCGTGAGCATCCGCATCGTGGTCGACTTGCCGGCGCCGTTGGGCCCCAGGAAGCCGAGTACTTCGCCGCGCGCGACCGAGAAGCTCACGTCGTCGACGGCCTGGACCGCGCCGAACCGCTTGGTCAGCCGTTCGAGCCTGACCATCTCCTGCACGATCGCCTCTCCCCTCGGATCCACGGGCCGGGCCGACCGAGGGCCGCAGCTCCGCCCCGCGCCGCGCCGATATGGGCACCGGGCGCGGGCTTTCAAGCCAAACCCGAGGGCGCGCGCAACCTCTTGATCCAGATCAAGGCGGACCTTCTCGATCCCGGCTAGGAGAGGGTGGATCACGGGAGCTGGACGATGCGACCGGAGCTCGTCAGGCTGTTCGAGGCGGCACGCGTGCCGCGTTACACGAGCTATCCGACGGCGCCGCACTTCACGCCGGCGATCGGGCCGGCCGAGCACGCGGCTTGGCTCGAGGCGGTGCCGGTCGAGCGGCCGATCTCTCTCTATCTGCACGTCCCCTTCTGTCGGCAGCTCTGCTGGTACTGCGGCTGTACGACCGCGATCAGCGCCGATCCGGCGCGGCCCGAGGCCTATGCCGAACTGTTGGCCGCCGAGATCGAGCTCGTGGCGGCGCATCTGCCGGAACGGCCGAGGGTCGCGCATCTGCACTGGGGCGGGGGTACGCCCTCGAGCGTGGGACCACGGGCGTTCCTGCGGCTCGTCGAGCGGCTGCGGTGGCGCTTTCGGATCGAGCCCGGAGCGGAGCACGCGATCGAGCTCGATCCGCGCTTTCTCGAGCCCGAGATGGTGGCGGCACTCGCCGAAGCGGGGGTGAACCGGGCGAGCCTCGGCGTGCAGTCCTTCGACCCGGAGGTCCAGGCGGCGATCAACCGGATCCAGCCCGCAGCGCGCACGCTCGCCGTGATCGACGCCCTCAGGGCCGCCGGGATCCGGCGGATCAACGTCGACCTGCTCTACGGCCTGCCGCGCCAAACCGTAGAGAGCTGCCGGGCCACGGTGGCGGAGCTGCTGCCCGCCGCCCCCGACCGGGTCGCGATCTTCGGGTATGCGCATCTGCCTAGCCTCAAGAAACATCAGCGATTGATCGACGAAGAGGCGCTGCCGGGTGCGGTCGAGCGGGTGGCGCAGTTCGAGGCGATGGCCGAAGCGCTCGAGGCCGCAGGCTACGTGCCGATCGGACTCGACCATTTCGCGCTGCCGACGGACCCGATGGCGCAGGCCGCCACCACCGGCCGGCTGCACCGCAATTTCCAGGGCTACACGACCGATCCGGCGGAAACGCTCGTGGGGCTCGGCGCCTCGGCGATCTCGAGCTTCCGCGAAGGCTACGTGCAGAACCTGCACGAACTCAAACCCTGGCGGGCGGCGGTACGCGAGGGCAGACTACCGACCGCGCGCGGCCTTCGGCTCTCGCCTCGCGACCGGCTCGAGCGAGAGCTCGTCGAGCGGATCATGTGCGCGGGGGTGGTCGATCTCGAGGCGGTCGCGGCCCGCCACGGGGCGAGCCTGGAGAGCTGCGTCGTCGACCGCGAGCGTCTCGGCGAACTCGAGCGGCTCGGCATCGTGGAGCGGGACGGCTCCGTGCTGCGCGTGCCGGCCGCGTACCGGCCGCTTCTGCGGGTCGTGGCCACCGTGTTCGACCGCTACCTTCGGGCGTCGCCCGCCCGCCACGCGGTCGCCGTCTGACGCATCCGGGGGGCCGGCCGGACAGACCGACGGGCCCCTGCCGTTGAGCCCGCCGGCGCTCGACCCCTAGAAGGGGCGCGGGAGGGACGCCGATGTGCGGCTTCGCCGGCATCCTCGATCCGCACCTGCGGGACGGCGCTTCGCTCGCGGCACTCGCGCGAGCGATGGCGGCACCCATCGCCCATCGCGGACCGGACGACGAGGGCGTCTTCGTCGAGCCGGGAGCGGGGCTCGCGCTCGGCTTTCGCCGCCTCGCGATTCGCGACCTGTCGGCCGCCGGTCACCAGCCGATGGTCTCGGCGAGCGGCCGCCATGTCGTCGTCTACAATGGCGAGCTCTACGATGCAGAGGACCTGGCGGCCGATCTCCGGGCGCGGGGCGTCCGGCTGCGGGGCGGCTCCGATACCGAGGTGCTGCTCGAGGCCTGCGAGCGGTTCGGGGTCGAGGCGACCCTCGCGCGCTGCAACGGGATGTTCGCCTTCGCCCTCTTCGACCGGGCCGAGCGCAGCCTCGTCCTCGCCCGCGACCGGCTCGGCAAGAAGCCCCTCTATTGGGGGCTCGATCGCGGCCGACTGCGCTTCGCCTCGCAACTCAAGTGCCTGCTCGCGGATCCCGACTTCCGGCCGCGGGTCGACCGGGGGGCCCTCGGGCTCTATCTGCGGCTCGGTTATCTGCCCGGTGGGTGCTCGATCCTCGAAGGCGTGCAGAAGCTCGAGCCCGGCCGTCTCCTGCGTTTCGATGCGCGCGGGCGGATCACCGTCGAACGTTTCTGGGATCCGGTTGCGGTGGTCGAGGCCGGGCTCGCCGATCCCTCGGACGAGCCCGAGCAGGCTCTCGTCGAACGGTTCGAGGCGCTGCTCGCCGACGCCGTGCGGCGGCGGACGGTGGCGGACGTGCCGGTCGGGGCGTTCCTGTCGGGAGGCATCGACAGCACGAGCGTGGTGGCGCTCCTGCAGGCGCAGAGCGATCGTCCGGTCCCGACCTTCACGATCGGCTCGCCCGACCCGGCCTTCGACGAATCGGCGCCGGCGCGCGCGGTGGCGCGCCGGCTCGGCACGGAGCATCACGAGCTCGTGGTCGGGCCCGAAGACGCTCTCGCGGTCGTGCCGGAGCTGCCCGAATGGTTCGACGAGCCCTTCGCCGACAGCTCGGCGGTCCCGACCCTGCTCGTGGCGCGGCTCGCGCGGCGGCGGGTCGTCGTGGCGCTCTCGGGCGACGGTGGCGACGAGCTCTTCGCGGGTTATCGGCGCTACGGCGAGGCGCTCGCCTGGGCACGGCGGGCCGGGGCGCTCGCGGGCCCGGCGCGACGGGCGGCGGCGGTCCTGCTCGCCCGGGTGCCGGCCGAGCTCGCGGCACCGGCTGCGCTCCTGCCCGCCCGACTGGAACCCGTGCGGCTCGGCGAGCGGGCGCGTCGGCTCGGCCGGCTGCTCGCGGGTCCGCCCGAGCGGGCGAGCCTCGAGATCGCGAGCCACTGGAGCGAGCCCGAGCTCCTCACCGGTGTCCGCGCCCCGGAGCCGGCCGGCTTCGACGGCGCGCTCGCCGGCCGCGTGCGCGATCTGGGCGCGCGGCTGCAACTCCTCGACCTCCTCTCCTGGCTGCCCGAGGACATCTTGACCAAGCTCGACCGCGCCACCATGGCGATGGGCCTCGAGGCCCGTTGTCCGCTGCTCGACCATCGGGTGGTGACTTTCGTGTGGCGGCTGCCGGCGCGGCTGCGGGTCGGAGCGGGGACGAGCAAGTGGCTCCTGCGCCGGGTCCTGGCCCGCCACCTGCCGGCGGAGCTCGTCGATCGCCCGAAGCGCGGTTTCGCCGTGCCGGTGCACGAGTGGCTTCGGGGACCCTTGCGCGACTGGGCCGAGGATCTGTTGGACCCGCGCAAGCTCGCCGAGGCCGGGCTCGTCGCACCGGGGCCGGTGCGGGCGGTCTGGCGGCAACATCTCGAGGGTCGCGCCGACCGCCGCTACCCTCTGTGGAATCTCCTGATGCTCGAGGCCTGGCGGCGGCGCTGGCTCGTCGCCCCGGCTCGGCTCGCGCGCGCCGCCCCATCGCCCGCCGGTCGGGAAGGTGCCGCACCGGGTGCGCCTCGGGAGCGGGGCGGCGCGCCGGGGGTTGGAGCAGGCGGGCGGCTCGGCTAGAGGGAGGGCGGCCTGCGTCGGCGGGGGACCCATGCTCGGCACACTCACGCGACTCGGCCGCGAGCTCCAGGTGCACGAGCAGCCGCCGTCGGAGCCGCTGTCGAGCGACATCGTCTGGCTCGACCTCAAGGCGCCCACCCCCGAAGAGGTGCGGGTGGTCGAGCGCGCTCTCGGCATCGCCATGCCCTCGCGCGAGGAGATGCAGGAGATCGAGGCCTCCTCCCGGGTCTACGAGGAGAACGAGGCGCTGTTCCTCACCGCCACGCTCGTCTTCCACGCCGACGAGCCGCCGCCCGCCACGACCGAGGTGACCTTCATCCTCAAAGGCGAGCGGCTCGTGACCCTGCGCTACGACGATCCCCAGCCTTTTCGGACGATCAAGACGCGACTCGAGCGGAGCGGGGCCGGCCTTTCGAGCGGCCAGGCGGTCTTTTTCTGGCTCATGGACCAGATCGTGGCCAGGCTCGCCGACATCCTCGAAAAGACCGATCTCGACGTCGACCAGCTCTCGAGCGCGGTGTTCGGTGCCGCTACGAAAAACGGCAAGCGGAGTACCCAGCGGCTCGATCTGGTCGAGACGGTCGAGCGGGTGGGGCGCGGTGGCGACACCACGGCCAAGCTGCGCGAAAGTTTGCTGACCTTGCAGCGCGTGCTGCTGGCGGTAGGGGTGAGCGAGCTCGCTGCGCTCGGCAATCGCAAGGAGACGCGCGCCCGCGCCAAGGCGCTCGTCCGCGACGTCCAGTCGCTACTGGACCACACGGCTTTCCTGTCCCAGAAAATCGGCTTCCTGCTCGAGGCGATCCTCGGCCTCATCAACATCGAGCAGAACAACATCATCAAGCTCTTTTCGGTGATGGCGGTGGTGTTTCTGCCGCCGACGCTGATCGCCAGCATTTACGGGATGAACTTCGAGTACATGCCGGAGCTCGCCTGGCCGCTCGGCTATCCCTTCGCGCTCCTGCTCATGGTGGTTTCGGCGGTGCTGCCCTACCTGCTCTTCAAGCGGCGGGGTTGGCTTTGAGCACGGGCCCGGCTTCGGGCGCGAGGTTGCGCGAGCGGCTCGAGGCGGCGCTCGCGCGCGCGGGTGGCGGGCCCCTGACCGGGCCCTTCGAGCGGCTCGTGGGCTACCGATTCGCGGTCGACGAACGGGCGGGGCTTTTGGTCGAGCTCGACCTCGAGGAGCGGCACACGAGCCAGTACGGGGTGGCGCACGGTGGCGTGACGCTCGTGCTGCTCGACACGGTGGGCGGGGTCGCGGCGGCGCTGGCGGTCGGCGAGGCGCTCCAGCGGATCGCCACGATCTCGCTCTCGGCCAATTTCATCCGCGCCGTCCGGCCCGGCCGCGTGGTGGCGACGGCCCGGATCGACCATCTCGGCAAGAGCGTGGCGCATCTGGTCATGCACCTGCACGAGGGCGGTGCGGCAGGGCCCCTGCTCGCCACCGCGACCGGCGCCTACCGGCTCTTCCGGCACGACGGTTGAGGGGCCTCCGGCCGGGCCCTATATCCGCCGGACGCGGACGCCCGCGGGCGGAGCGGTGCCAGGGAGGGAGCGATGGCGAAATTCGGGATCGGCCAGCCGGTGCGGCGGGTGGAGGACCAGCGGCTGGTCACCGGCCACGGCCGCTACACCGACGACATCAACCTCCCCGGTCAGGCCTACGGCTACGTGGTGCGCAGCCCGCACGCCCACGCCCGTATCCGCCGGATCGACACGAACCGGGCGCTGGCCGCACCGGGGGTGCTCGCGGTGCTGACGGCAGCGGACACGGGCGATGCCGCCGTTCCCTGCTTCGTGCCCATGAAGAACCGCGACGGCAGCGACGCGCCGATGCCGGCGCATCCCGTGCTCGTGCGCGACAAGGCCCGCTATGTCGGCGACAAGGTGGCCTTCGTGGTGGCCGAGACGCGGGCCCAGGCGCGCGATGCGGCCGAACTCGTCGAGATCGAGTGGGAGCCGCTCGAAGCGGTTGTCGACACCGCCGGGGCGATCGGCACCGGGGCGCCGCCGGTGCACGCCGAGTGCCCGAACAATGTCGCCTTCGACTGGCATTTCGGTGACGAGAAGGCGGTCGCCGACGCCTTCGCGAAGGCGGCCCGCACCGTTCGGCTCGAGCTCGTCAACAACCGGCTCGTGTGCAACCCCATGGAGCCTCGCGCGGCGGTGGCCGAGTGGGACGCGGCCGCGGGCAAGCTCACCGTGCACACCTGCACGCAGGGCGGCTGGGCGTTCCGCGACGTACTCGCCCGGAGCCTCGGCCTGCCGAAGGAGAAGGTGCGCGTCTTGACCCCCGACGTGGGCGGCGGCTTCGGCATGAAGGCGATGTTCTACGGCGAGTACACGCTCTGCGCCTTCGCCGCCAAAAAGCTCGGCCGGCCGGTCAAGTGGACGAGCGAGCGGGGCGAGGCTTTCCTCTCCGACAGCCAGGGCCGCGACCACGTGACGGTGGCAGAGCTCGCCTTCGACGCCGATCACCGGATCCTCGGCATGCGCTGCCGAGTGATCGCGAACATGGGCGCCTACTACTATTTCTACGCCCCCTTCATCCCGACCTGGGCGGCGCTCAAGGTCTTGCCCGGGGTCTACGACGTCAAATGTCTGAGCTACGGCGTGAAGGCCGTGTTCACGAATACCGTGCCGGTGGACGCTTATCGCGGTGCGGGGCGGCCCGAATCGATCTATTGCATCGAACGGCTCATGGACGTGGCCGCGGCCGAGCTCGGCGTCGACCGACTCGAGCTGCGACGGAAGAACTTCATCCGACCCGAACAGATGCCGTTCAAAACGGCGGCCGGCGAGGTCTACGATTCGGGCGAGTTCGCGCGAGTGATGGACGAGGCCGTCCGCCGAGCCGACTGGCAAGGATTCCCAGCACGCCGGGCCGAGGCGGCCGGGCGCGGCAAGCTGCGCGGCATCGGGCTCTGCTATTACATCGAATCGACCATGGGCAATCCCGTCGAGCACGCTGCGGTGCGCTTCGCCGACGACGGAGCGGTCGAGGTGCTGGTCGGGACCCAGAGCAACGGCCAGGGCCACGAGACGGCCTATGCCCAGGTGCTGGTCGAGCGGCTGGGCGTACCGTTCGAGAAGGTGCGGATCGTCCAGGGCGACACGGACGCGATCGTCGACGGAGGCGGCACCGGCGGCTCGCGCTCGTTGACGGCCGAGGGTGTGGCGATCTGCGAGGCCTCGGATCGGGTGATCGAGAAGGGCAAGATCGCCGCGGCGCACCTCTTCGAGGCGGCGGTCGCCGACATCGGCTTCGCCGAGGGCACGTTCAGGGTGGCGGGTACCGACCGGGCGATCGGGATCATGGAGCTCGCGGAGCGGGTGCGGGCCATGACGGTGAAGCCCGCCGGCCTCGAGCAGGGATTGGACGTGGCGGCGACGATCAAGCTCGATGCCTGGACCTTCCCGAACGGCTGCCACGTCGCCGAGGTCGAGGTCGATCCCGACACCGGGGTGACGCGCATCGTCCGCTACACAGTGGTCGACGATTTCGGGGTCGTGGTGAACCCGCTCCTGGTCGAGGGCCAGGTCCACGGCGGCGTGGTTCAAGGTATCGGCCAGGCGCTACTCGAGAGGACCGTCTACGAGCGCTCGGGCCAGCTCGTGACCGGGTCATTCATGGACTATTGTATCCCGAGAGCGGACGATCTGCCCTTCTTCGATTTCTCGACGATCGAAGTGCGCTGCCGGAACAATCCCATGGGGGTGAAGGGCTGCGGCGAGGCGGGCTCGGTCGGCTCCTGCGCCGCCGTCATCAACGCGCTCGTGGATGCACTCGGTGTGCGCCACGTCGACATGCCGGCGACGCCCGAGCGGGTCTGGCGGCTCGCGCAGGCGCGTCGGGCCGCGGCCTGACCGGGGTTTGGTCACCGCGCCTGCCAGGCGCGGTGCGGCTCGTCGCGGGGGCGAAGACCTCCGGGCTTCGGGAGGCGAGCGAGCGGCCTCGCCTCAGGAGGAGGCGGGAGATCGACGGCGGGGTGTGGCCGCGCCCAGAACACCCGCGAGCGTCACGCCGACGAGTTCGACCCCGCTCGCGGCGAGGCTCGCGCAGCTCGCGACGCCGACGAGGCCGAGCTCGCTGCAGGCCCGCCAGAGCGCGAGACCGGAGGCGACCGGCGGCAGCTGGCAGGCGGCTCCCACACCGCTCGTCCAGAGCGCGAGGTTCTGACCGAGCCAGCCGACGGCGAGCGCGAGCGAGGGGCCGGGGGGCAAGGGCTCGGGCCGGCGCGGCGGCGCGGGTGTCGGTTCGGGGACCGATTGCAGACGCGGAGCAGCGCCCACGACCGCACCGGCGAGAGACAGCGAGCCGCGCTCGAAGCGGCGGCGATTGTCGTTCGCCGAGGTCCCGATCGAAAAGATCGGGCGGACGAGCCGATCCGTCCGGATCAGGCGAGCGACACCCCGCTCACAGCCACTTTGCTCGCTCATTTGTACCACCCAGCGTCCACCGCCCGGGTGCCCTCCCTGCCGGCCGCCAAGGTGACGGGACGATGACCGGCCGACAAGGGGCAGGAACGGTCGGAAGCCATCCTGCCGAGGTCGGGGTTAACGGTGTCACCCGAACGCGACAGGAGCGCACCCCGCTGTGGCCCTCTAGTATGTCATGCTCGCAGCGTCCGCCGCAGCCGGCCGAGGAGCTCGAGGCGCGAGCGATCGTCGGGGAGCTGGCGGACCTCGTCGGCGATATCTAGCAGGAGCCGGGCGTAGGCGTTGTGCCAGTCGGCCGGGGCGGCGACGAAGCGCGGCTCGAGCCGGCGCGGGCCCGGCAGCGGCTCGGCCGGTGCGTCGCGTCGCAGCGCGAAGCGCTGGTCGAGCTGCGGGATCAGGATGCGCAGAGGATCGAGCCCCTCGGCCGCGAGATCGGCGCGCAGCGCCGCCGCCGCCGGCTCCTCGGCGCGGACCAGGAAGATCGAGCCCTTGATCGGCCGGCGGCGGAGTATCCAGGCGAGGAGCTCGCGATGATCAGCGTGACCGGCGGCCGCGTCGGTGGTGCGGACGCGGGCGCGGACGGCGACCTCCTCGCCGGCGATGCGGACGCGCCGCTCGCCCGAAAGGATCACCTGGCCGAGCCGGCCGGGCGGCTGATAGCCGACGAGGAGCAGGGTCGCTTGCGGCCGCCAGAGATGGGCGCGCAGATGGCGGCCGAGCCGGCTGCCGCCGTCGATCCCGCCCGCCGCGAGCAGGATCGCCCGGTCGCCCAGCCGGTCGAGCGCTGCGCTCTGCTCTACCGTCTCGGCGAGCCGAAGCCGCGGTCCGATGGAAAGGCGCGCCGTGCGAGCCGGGCCGCCGGGCGGCGGCGCGTGGCGGCCGAAGACGTCGATCGCGGCGGCGGCAAGGGGGGTGTCCAAGACCACCGGCACCTCGGGCAGCTCGCCCCGCTCGATCGCGTCGAGCAGGACGAGAACGAGCTCCCGACTGCACTCGCCTTCGAAGGCCGGGATCAGTACCGGTCCGCCGGCGGCGAGCCCCTCGCCGACCTCGCGCACCAGCCGGCGGCGGCGCTCCTCGGGGTCGGCCTCCTCGCGCTCGCGACCGCCCGAGACGCAGCCGACGACGAGATGGTCGATCCCGGCGGGTTCGGCAGCGAGGAGATCGCACTCCGGCCCGCCCGGGCCGAGTTCGCCCGAAAAAAGGAGCCGCTGCGGCGGACCGCCCTCGGCCTCGACGAGGAGCTCGACGGCCGCTGACCCGAGGGTCCCGGAGCCGGTGCGGAACCGCGCCTTGACCCCGGGTCCGGGCTCGAACCATCGGTCGCTGTCGCAGGCCTCGAGCCGTTCGAGGCAGCGTGCCGCGTCGGCACGCGTGAAGAGCGGCCGGGTCTCGGGCCGGCCGCGGCGCAGTTCGCGCGCGTTGCGCTCGGCGCTCTCCTCGGCGAGCCGTTCGGCGAGATCGGGGAGGAGAAAGCCGAGCAGGTCGACGGTAGGCTCGGCAGCCATGATGGGGCCGCGGAAGCCGGCCCCGAGCAGATCCGGCAAGCGTCCGGCCCGGTCGGGTCGGGCATCGGTGAGAAGCACGAAATCGAGCCCGGCGGGCCGGAAGGGAAGCTCGCGACGGTTGAGGGCAGCGAGTGTGCGGGTGCCCAGGAACAGTCCGCAGTCGACCAGGAAGCGGCCGCCGTCGTGCTCGACCAGGCAGCAGCTTCCGGTGACCGTCGAGGCTCCACCGTGGAAGGTGAGGCGAATCGGCATTCCGGCTCCCGTCCGGCGATCTCGGCACGCTCCGCTGCTAGCAGCGACCGCGGCCGATATCAACTATGAGGTGAAAAATCTCCGGTATCAGTCGCGTATTGCGTAGTGTTCGCGGATGAGCTGCCAAGCCTGCTCGGCGGTCTCGACGAAGCGGAAGATCTCGAGGTCGCCGGCGTCGATCACGCCCTGCTCGACCATCGCGTCGAAGTTGACGATGCTGCGCCAATAGATTTCGTCGAAGAGTAGGACCGGCATCGACCGGGCCTTGCCAGTCTGGATGAGGCACAAGGTCTCGAACAGCTCGTCGAGCGTACCGTAGCCGCCGGGGAAGACCACGAGCGCGCGGGCCCGGGTCAAGAGATGCATCTTGCGGAGGGCGAAATAGTGGAAGCGGAAGCAGAGTTCGGGGGTGACCCAGGCGTTGGGCGCCTGCTCCTGCGGCAGAACGATGTTGTGGCCGACGGTGGGCGCTCCCGCCTCGGTGGCGCCGCGGTTGGCGGCTTCCATGATGCCGGGGCCGCCACCCGTCACGATGACGAAGCGGTGCCGGCCTTTGCTCTCGCTTTCGCGGGCGACGAGCGAGGCGAAGCGGCGTGCCTCCTCGTAGTGGCGGGAGAGCTGCTCGAGGCGGAATGCGACGGCGAGCCGGTGCGCGGCCGCCGGGTCGTCGGGATGGGCGCGGGCGGCCCGTTCGGCCTCCTCGCGCCGGCGACGGGCCTCGGTCGGCTCGACGATGCGGGCACTGCCGAAGACGACGATGGTCGATTCGATGCCTTGGCGGGTGAGCTCGAGCTCGGGCTTCAGGAGTTCGAGTTGCAGGCGGACCGGCCGCAGCTCCTCGCGCAGCAGGAAGTCGATGTCGGTGAAGGCGAGCCGGTAGCTCGGCGAGCGGGTCTGCGGGGTGTCCGGGCCCGGTGCCTCGCGCAGTGCGTCCTCGCGCGCGCTGGGTAAGGGCACGTGCTGGTCGCGCAGCGCCATGGTATTCTCCCGCAGGGCGGCGCCGAGGCGCCGCGGGCCGCCCTTGTGACGCAAGCCGGCGGTCGATGCAACCGCCGGGCGAGGGCCCGGCGAACGGCCGGCCCGGAAACGACGAGGCCCCGGCAGAGACTGCCGGGGCCGGAAGTCGCGACCCGGGATCGGGTGGGACGGATCAGGCGGCGAGCGCCTTGACCTCGTCAAGGTTGGCGGTGGCCCGCTTGACGAGGAGGTCGACCACCTCGGCCTGCGCCTTCATGCCGAGGTCGAGGGTCTCCTTCGCGTCCGCCATGGCCTTCTCGAGCACGGCCTTGGCGTCCTCGACATACTCCCTGGGCTGCTTCTTGGCGTCGAAGCCCTTCACGAAGCCGTCGAAGCGGGCGAACGACTCCCTGGCGAGCTCGACCTGACGCTTGGCGATCGTCTGCCAGAGGTCGAAAATGATCTTCTGGGCGGCGACGGCCGTCTCCAGATTCGCCTTGTGCAGGGCGACCCAGCCCTCGAGGTCGAACTTGGGCATCACGGGGGAAGCGGTTTTGGCAGTCACGGGACCCTCCTCTGGCCGGTTTGCTGCGCTGCACAATAGATATCGCACTGCAGTAGGAGCGATCAAGGGGGCGCCCGCCCGTCCGGCGCGATTTTCCCGCGATCGGATGCGACCCGCGGCCGCAGGCAGCGCGGGCAGGGGCCACGCTGCGTCACGATCGGCCGCTCTGCCGCAGAGGCGGGCCGATCCGCCGCAGAAGGGCCACGCCCCGGGCGAGATCGCGCCGCAGACGATCGCGGGCGGCCGGGAAATCGGGCGCCGGATCGGCGAGGAAGGCGCACAGCGTGCGCAGGGTGAGGGCGGTTCCGCCGATCTCCTGCAACGCCCGCTCGGCGCCGGCACCCGGCACCCGCGCCACGTCGAGGAAGGCGTGGACGAGGCGGGAGAGGTCGAAGAGCATCGGGACCCAATGATGCGGATGCGAGGGCCAGAGCTTGGCCCGGAGCATGGCGCCGGTGAGCTGCCGGTGCGGCGAGAGGGCCTCCAACCAGCGCAGCATCACCCGCTCGAGGCGGACCGCGGGATCGGGGTCGGCGAGGAGCTCGGCGGGTGTGGCCCAGACCGCCGAAAGGGCGCGGGCGAACCAGGCATCGGCGATCGCGTTGATGTCGGGGAAAAGAGCCGCGACATCGGCGAGCGGCACACCCGCGCGCTCGGCGAGGGCGGAGAGGCGGAGCTGGTCGAGCCCCACCTCCTCGGCGAGCTCGAGGGCGAGATCGAGGAGCCGGTCGGGCTCGACCGCGGCGGTGCGGGAGTCCGCCGGGCCGGCCATCGGTTCAGCCGGACAGGAGGCGTCCGACCCGGTCGAGAGCCGCCGGCCGCTTCAGGCCGTAACGTGCGATCGCCGGGGCGACGATCCGCTCGACCTCGGCACGACCGAGCTCGTCCATGAGCGCGCAGGGAGGCTTCGTGAAGCGGAGCGCCTCGCGGGCCCCCGTGTCGATGTCGGCCGGGCTCGCCACTTCCTCGTCGAGCTCCTGGAGGACGGCCAGGAACACACCGAGTCGGATACGGTCACGGATGAGGGCCCGTCGCTCGGGCGGGATCTCGCCGACCTGGCCGATCTCCCACATCCGATCGGCCTCACCGACCTCGACGAGGCTGCGCGCCGGGGCGTAGAAGGGCCCGAGCGGGGCCAGGTTCTGGATCGCATGTAGGTTGATCCGCGGCTTGATCAGATTCTGGACGCGGAACGGACCGGCCGCCGCCCCCACGGCTTCCTCCGCGACCGCGTCCACCTCGGCCGTGGTCGCGAGGCCCTCGTCCAGGAGCCGGCAAGCCTCGTTCGTGTAGGGGCAGAAGAAGCGGTTGATGGCGAAGCCGTAAGCATCCTTGCAGGTGATCGGCTTCTTGCCGGTGGCGCGGCAAAAGGCGAGGCCCGCCTCGACCGTGGCGGGTGCCGTGGCCTCGCCGCGGACCACCTCGACGATCGGGTTGATCTGCGCCGGGCTGAAATAATGCAGGCCCAGGAAGCGGTCGGGCTTTTTCATGTGGCGGGCGAGTTCGCTCACCCGCAGGCAGCTCGTGTTGGTGGCGACGAGCGTGCGCTCGGGGAGGAGGCCCGAGAGCTCCTCGAACAGTTTCGCCTTCAGCGCGAAATCCTCGAAGATCGCCTCGATCAAGAGATCGGAGTCCGCGAGCCCACCGAGCGTGTCGACGGCGGTCAGGCGGCCGGCCGCCGCCTCGGCCTGTGCTGCGGTCGTGCGGCCGCGCTCGACGCTCTTGGCCCAGAAGGCCTTGGCTTGGTCGATGGCGGCGCGAACGGCCTCGGGCCGCGCGTCGTAGAGCCGGACCGCGATGCCGTGCGCAGCGACGTTGGTGGCGATCCCGGTCCCCATGGTGCCGGTGCCGACGATGCCGACCGTGCCGATCTCGCTCATCACTCTCCTCTCCCGGGCCCGGGCGAAACGGGTGCTTCAGTCGCGCAGATGGCCGGGCAGCTCGTGCACGGAGACCCAGGTCAGGTCCTTGTCGACCTCCTTGACCACCTTCTCCTTGACCTTCTCGGGCAGCACGTCGCGCAGCTCGCCCAGCATCTTGGGCGGTGCCACGAGCATCAGCCGGACGAAGCGACCCTCGTTGCTCGCCTGTTCGAGAGTCTGGGAGAGCTCGCGGGCGAAGCGCTGCTTTTCGACCTCCTTGGGATCGGTCGAGGGTTCCATGGCGTGGCGGTCGCCGACGTGGCTCGAATCGACGCTGCGACCGGGCCGATCGGCCAGGAGGTCGCTGCCCTTCTCGCGGCCGCGGCCGACGAGCTCGGGCATCACGAGCTCGAGGCCGCCGGTCCGCGGGTCGCCCTGGAAAATGCGGGCGCGCGCGCCGTCGGCGACCACCACCCACATGGTCCGGTTCGGCATGGCGATCGTTCCCCCTTCGCGGATCGGCGTCGCTCAGCGGCGCTCCTCTTCCGGAGCGTCCGCGGTCAGGATGTCGTAGACGAGGGCGGCCGCCCCTTCGAGGGGATGCGGCGCCTCGCCGAACACGTCGTCGGCTCCGCTCGCCCAGAGCACGGCCTTCTCGATCTCGGTGATCGTCGCTCCGGTAGCCAGGATCCGAGCGAGCTTCTCGGGATCGTCGTCGCCCACCAGCTTCGCTATGTCGCTCAAGGTGGGCCGGAGATCGGGTGCGGGTCGGATCGTCATGGCTTCCACCTGGGCATTCGCGGTGCCGGACGCAAGGCCCGAGCACGGCTCAAGCCGCGCTGCGCGGCGTCGCGCCGCGCAGCGCCTCGACCGCGGCCCGCCAGGCTAAGCTGTCCTCGCAGACCTCGATCAGCACCATGGCCGGAGCGATCGCGCGCAGCCGCTCGGCGAGTGCCGCAGGATCGTCCTCTTCCGCGGCCTCGATCCGGGTCTCCTCGCCGAGCACGGTCCGGGTCTCCTGGGCGGCGGCCGGGTCGCACGCCAATACGACGAGCGGCAGCTGGGCGCGGCGGGCGAGCTCGCGGGCGAGCTCGAGCGCCGGTCGACGACCGGCGCGGTGAACGACGACCAGCGGCCCGCTGGTCCGGCCCATCACGAGCACCGGGCAGGGCAACCGGGCCGGCGGCTCCTCGGCCCAGAAGGCCGAGGCGGTGGCCACGGCCAGTACGTCGCCGGCATCGAGCGGCAGAGCCTCGAGCCCGTGTGCGGTCTCGAGACGCCAACGCACCCGATGGCTCGCGGCGGTCCGTTCGAGGCGCAGTCGCACGCGCTCCGCCACCGCGCGCAGCATCCGCTCGGCCAGCGCGACGTCGAACTCGCGCTCGCCGGCGGCGGACACTATGCGGGTGAAGGGGAGGGCGGCGGAAGCCGCCAGGCGACGATCTTCGACCAGGAGTGCCACCATCTCGCGCTCGAGGCGGGCCGCTATGACGAGTGCGGAATCGAGCAAGGCGAGGGCCGCCTCCTCGGGCGGCACCGCGACCACGAGCCGGGCGGGGGCGCTCACGCCCTATCCTCCCTTCGCTCGACCGCGCCTTCCTCGGCCTTGGCGCCGAACGCCTTGCGCTTCTCGGCCATCGCCCGCAGCCGATCCTCCGCCTTGCGGAACAGCGTGCCCAGCGGAAACAGCCCGTCGGGACCGCGCTCGCCCGCCGGCATGCCGGTCAGGATCTCGATGCCTTCGGCGATCGTGCGCACCGGCCAGATCGTGAAGAGCCCTTTGGCGACCGCGTCGCGGACCCGCTCGTGCAGCATCAGATGCCGCACATTGGCGGCGGGGATCAAGACACCGTGGCTGCCGTCGAGGCCACGTGCGGCGCAGACGTCGAAAAAACCCTCGATCTTCTCGTTGACGCCGCCGATCGCCTGGACGTTGCCGTATTGGTCGACCGAACCCGTGACCGCGAGGCTCTGGCGGATCGGCACCTCGGCGATCGCCGAGAGCAGCGCGTAGAGCTCGGTCGAGGAGGCGCTGTCGCCCTCGACGCCGCCATAGGACTGCTCGAAGACGAGGGTAGCGGAGAGCGATAGCGGCAGGTCGGGGGTGAAGGTGGCGGCGAGGAACCCCGTGAGGATCAGCACGCCTTTCGAATGGATCGGGCCCCCGAGCTTGACCTCGCGCTCGATGTCGATCACCTGGCCGCCACCCATCCGCACGCGAGCGGTGATGCGCGACGGTCGGCCGAAGGCGTAGCCGCCGATCTGCAGCACCGAGAGGCCGTTGATCTGGCCGATCGCAGACCCGCTCGTGGCGATCTGGACGGTGCCTTCGGTGATGACCTCGAGCGAGCGCTCCTTGAGGCGGGAGAGACGCCGCTCGCGCGCATCGAGGGCCCGCTGGACCGCGGCGGCGTCGATCGCTGCTGCCGCACCCGACTGGAAGTCGGCCTCGCGCAGCACGTCGGAGAGATGCTCGATCTCGGTCGAGAGCTTGTGCGCGTCCTCGGCCCGCCGTGCGGCGTGCTCGAGCATCCGGGCGACGCCGTCGCGGGCGAGCGGCTTGAGCTTCTCCTTGCGGGCGATGGTGGCGATCAGCCGGGCATAGAGGCCGATCGTCTCGGGACCGCGCGGAAGATACTCGTCGAAATCGGCCGGCACCTTGAAAAGGCGGGTGAACTCCGGGTCGAGTTCGACCAGGAGCCAGTAGAGGAGGCGCTCGCCGAGGAGGACGACTTTGACGTCCAAGGGCGCGGGCTCGGGCTCGAGGGTCTGGGTGCCGAGCACGCCGAGCGCCTGGAGGGCCGATTCGATCCGAATCTGGCCCGAGGTGAGCGCCCGCTTGAGGCCGTCCCAGGCCATCGGCCGGACGAGCAGCTTGCGGGCGTCGAGGACGAGATAGCCGCCGTTGGCGCGGTGGAGCGCACCGGCCCGGATCATCAGGAAGTCGGTGACGAGGGCGCCCATCTCGGCGCGATGCTCGATGCGGCCCACGAGCCGTTCGAAGGTCGGATCGTCCTCTTGCACCACGGGCGCGCAGGTCCGTCCGGCATGGTCGACGATCAGGTTGACCCGGTAGCGGCGAAAGAGCGGGTGGCCGTCCTCGATCGCGACCGCTGCGGGCCCCACCTGTTCCGGGAGCTGGAGAAAGGCCTCGACGTGCTCGATCACGTCCTCGCGTGCCGCCTCGAGGAACGCCAACACGTCGGGCAGGTCGGTGTAGGCGGGTCGGATCGCATCGAACAGAAAATTGACGGCGAAGGCCGCGGTCTCGTCGTTGAGGGCTTTGATCTGCTCGCGGGTCTCCTTCATCCAGCGCGGAGCATTCGCGAGCGCGTCTTTGAGCTTCTTCTGCAGGCCTTCGACGGTCTGCTCGATCTGCCGGCGGATCGAATCGGGCAAGGCCTGGAAGATCTCGGGGGTGACGATACGTCCGTCCGCCACCGGCGCGAAGGCGAAGCCCATGGGCGAGCGGATGAGCGCCACGCTGTGCCGCTTGGCCTCCTCCTCGACCTCGGCGATCGCCTTTTCCTGGCGCTCCTTGAGCTCCTCCTCGATGACCTGGCGGCGGGTCCGGTACTCCTCGTTCTCGAAAGCGTTCCGAAGCGCCGGCAAGAGATCGGTGAGGAGCCGGTTCAGATCGTCGCGCAGCTTGGCACCGCGGCCGGCCGGCAGGCGCAACAGGCGCGGGGTGCGCGGATCGGTGAAGTCGGAGACGTAGCAGAGATCGAGCGGGGCGGGCTCGCTTGCAGCGCGCGCCTCGAGGAGCTCGTGGACGGTGGTGTGCTTGCCGATCCCCTCGGGGCCGAGCGCGAACACGTTGTAGCCCGGCCGCCTCGAGGCGAGCGCGTAGCGCAGCGCCTCGACCGCCCGCTCCTGGCCTATCGTCTCGCCGAGATCCGAGAGCTCGGCCGTGGTCTCGAAGGGCAGACTCTCGAGGGGACAACACCACGCGAGCGCTTCGGCGGGCAGCGGGCTCGGGTGTCCGGTGCGGGGCTCGTCGGGCAAGTTTCTGCTCCTCAGCGGGCCGCGAGCGGTCGGTGGAACAGCCGGCCGAGACCGGGCAAGGGGTCGGTGATCCCGGCGAGCCTGAGCGCGTGCCAGGCCATGGCGTGGTTGGAGGACGTCACGGGCTTGCCGAGCTCGGCCTCGATCGCCTCGACCGCCTCGACGAGCCTGAGGCTCGTGCAGGAGACGAAGAACAGATCGATCCGCGGGTCGCGGCCGAGTTCGAGGGCCGCCGCCCGGACCGAGGCCGGGTCGATCCGCGCCACTTTGGCATCGTCCTCCTCCTCGAAGCTGCCGAAGAGGGGGATCTCGAAGCCGCGCGCCTCGATGTAGCCGCGGACCACCTCGTTGACCGCCCGACCGTAGGGGGTGAGTACCGCGATCCGACGGGCGCCCAGCGCCTCGAAGGCGGCGAAAGCGGCGCCGATCGGCGTGGTCACGGGCACACCCGGTCGGGCCTCGTGCACGCGGGCGGCTATCCGCTCCTCCCCCAGCACCATGGCCGCCGAGGTGCAGCCGAAGGCCACGACCGAGAGCGGCAGCACGGGCACGATGAGCCGGGCGGCGGCGGCGATGTCGCCTTGCATGGCGGCCAGCGTCTCGGGCGTGATCCGGGCGTCGTTCCAGATGCGGCTCTCGTAGAGGGCCACACCCTCGAGGCCATGGAAGACACGCCGCCATTCGTGTTCGATGGTCTGGTCGGTGGCCAGCACCACGAGGCCGATGCGCGCCCGGCGGCCGATCCCCTCGTCGAGCCGGTGCGGAAGGCCGCCCCGATAGTCGAAACTCTCGGCCGTCACGGTTCTACCCCTGCTTCGGCTCGAGGCCGGTCGGGTCCCACTCGGGCCGCCGGCCGGCCAAGAGATCGGCGGTCACCCGGGCGGTGCCGCAGGCCCAGGTCCAGCCCATGTGGCCGTGGCCGGTGTTGACCCAGAGATTGCGCTGCCGGCCGCGGCCGATGATCGGGAGATTGGTGGGTGTCATCGGCCGCAGGCCCGCCCAATAGTCCGGCCGGCTCCAGTCGCCCGCTTGCGGGAAGAGCTCGTGGGCGGCTTTGAGCATCGGCGCGAAGTCCTCGGGCCGGTGCGACCAGTCCCAGCCTCCGAGCTCGGCCACGGCGGTGAGCCGCACCCGATCGCCGTAATTGGCGAAGGCGAAGAGATTATCCTCGTCGACGCCGGGCAGCGTGGGCGGGTTGTTGGAGCCCGCGAGCGGGAGCGTGACCGAATAGCCCTTGACCGGCCAGATCGGCAGATCGAGGCCGAGCTTCCGGCCGATGGGCGCGCTGTAGCAACCGAGCGCCAGGACGAAGGCGTCGGCCACCACCGCGCCCTTGTCGGTGACCGCGGCCTCGATCCTATCACCCGCCTCGCGGAAGGCCACCACGGTCTCCCCCATGCGAAAGGCGACACCCTTGCCGGCTGCCACCCGGGCGAGCTCGCGGGTGAAGAGCCGGGCATCGCCGCTCTCGTCGCCCGGGGCGAACAGCGCCCCCGCGAAGCGGTCCTTCACGGGCTCGTAGACCGGGTCGAGGGTGGCCGCTTCCTCGGGGCTCACCCGTCGCACCTCGACCCCGCCGTCTCGCAGGATCTTCGCCTTCTCGTCGGCGGCGGCGAGGCCCGCGGCGTCGCGGTAGAGGTAGAGGGCCCCGCCCGATCGCATGGCGCAGGCGATCCCCGTCTCGGCCAGCACGCCGCGCAGCCGCTCCTGGCTGTAGAGGCAGAGGCCGACCTTGCGGCGGGTGTTGGCGGCGGCCTTCTCGGCCGTGCACTGGAGGGCGAAGAGGAGCGCCCAGCGCCAGAAGCGGGGGTCGGTCTGGAAGCGGAAGCGCAGTGCCAAATCGTCTCGGGTCAAGGCCTTGAAGAGAGTCTGCAAGGTCTTGGGCGAGGACCAGGCATAGGCGTGGCCGGGCGCGATCATCCCGGCATTGGCATACGAGGTCTCGCTCGCCGGCTCGGCGCGGCGGTCGACGACCGTCACCTCGTGGCCGTCGCGGGCGAGCTCCCAGGCGGTGGCGATGCCGACCACCCCGGCGCCGAGCACGGCGACCCGCATGCGTCCGGCCTCAGCAGGCGGCCACGACCATGATCTCGACACAATAGTCGGGCGAGGCGAGGCGCGCCTCGACGGTCGCCCGAGCAGGCGCGCAGCCCTCCGGGACCCAGGCGTCCCAGACCCGGTTCATCTCGTCGAACTGGCGCATGTCGGTGACCCAGATGTTGGCCGAGAGAATCTTGCTCTTATCGGTGCCGGCCTGGGCCAGGAGCTTGTCGATCCGCTGGAGGACGTTCTCGGTCTGCTCGGCCATGGAGGCGCCGGGCTTGTCCATGGCCACCTGGCCCGCGAGGAACACGAGATTGCCGTAGACGACGGCCTGGCTCAGCCGCTTGCCGGGCTCGATCCGCTGGATGCTCACGGGCGCTCCTCCCCTGGGGTTCCGCGCGGGCGAACTTAGGCGAGGCCCGCCCGCCGGTCGACCCGGCGCCGAGGCGGCCCCGCCCGCGCCGGGCGCAGGCCCGGGGCTCAGGCGAGGTCGGCGGTCGGGATCAAGAGGCCCGCACTCGCGAAGCCGCCGTCGACCGCGAGCACGTGACCGGTGACGTAGCCGGCAGCGTCGGAGACCAGATAGGCGGCGGCCGCGGCGACGTCTTCGGGCTCGCCGTAGCGGCCCATCGGCACTTCGCGGAGCCAGCCCGCGCGCGTTCGCTCGGTGTGCATCGCGCGCACGAGGTCGGTCTCGATCGGCCCGGGGGCGATGGCGTTGACCGTGATCCCGTGGGGCGCGAGCTCTTGTGCCGCCACTTGGGTGAGGTTGATCACCGCCGCTTTCGAGCTGCCATAGGCGGCCCGCCCGGTCGAGCCCCTGAGCCCCGCGACCGAGGCGATGTTCACGATCCGCCCCGGGACGCGATGCTCGATCATCCAGAGGGCGGCAGCTTTGAGGGCGGCGAACAGGCCGAGGACGTTGACCCGGTAAATCCGTTCGAAGTCGCGGACCTCGTGCTCGAGGACCGGCTTCTGCATCGCGATGCCGGCATTGTTGATAAGGATCTCGAGCCCGCCCATCGCGCGCGCGGCCGCGGTGACGGCCGGGCCCACCGCATCGGTCGCGGCCAGATCGAGCACGAGCGCGCGAGACTCGGCACCGCGGGCCCGCAGCGCCGCAGCGGCGCCTTCGACCTGCTCGGCCTCGATGTCGGCGAGGGTCACCGTGGCGCCGGCGCGCGCGAGCCGCTCGGCGATCGCCCGGCCGATGCCGGTGGCCGCTCCGGTCACGAGCGCGCGCTTGCCACGCAGGGTCATCGCTGCACCTCCCCCGACGCCATCGCGACCTCAGCGAGGAACAAGTCGATCGCCTCGAGCGTGGCCGCGCGCGATTGATGGTGCGGGACGTGCGCCGCCCCCGGCAAGAGGACCGTCCGCACGGGTCCTCGCGCGCCCGCGGCGATCGCCTGCACCTGCGCGGCCGTGGCGTATTCGTCGCCCTCGCCCTGGAGGGCCAGCACCGGGCAGCGGATGCACGGCAACCGGTCGGTGACGTTCCACGCGCGGAAGCCGGGGTCGAGCCAGGTGTCGGCCCAGGCGCGGAACACGGCCTCGGTGCGCGCGCCGTGGAAGCGCTCGAGCCGGCGGCGCAGCTCGCCCGCCTCAAAGGCCGCGACCGCGGCGCGGATACCGGCCACGGTCTCCTCCTCGACGAAGACGTGCGGGGCGATCGCCACGACCGCTTCGACCCGCTCGGGAAAGGCTGCGGCGAATAGGAGAGCGATCGTACCACCGTCGCTGTGACCCACCAGGATCGCCCGACCGATCCCGGCCGCATCGAGCACCGCCGGCAGTTCGACGAGCGCCATGCGATCGAGATAGTCGAGCGGGCGGGGCAGGGGCTCGGGATCGGAACGGCCGTAGCCGCAACGGTCGTAGAGGAAGACCCGCACACCGTGCCGTCGGGCGAGGAGCTCGGGCAGGTCCTTCCAGAAGCCCGTACTGCCGAGCCCCTCGTGGAGGAGGACGAGCATCGGCTCGGCCGCTGCCCCCTCCGGCTCGACCCACTCGGCGAACAGCCGCGCGCCGGCGGCCTCGAGGCGGACCGCGCGGCGGTCGATGGCCCCTTCGCGTGGGGCGGCCTTTGCCATGCCCGCTCCATCGTGTAGCAGCGGCCGCAGCGATGAGGGAGGAGGGCCCGGATGTCCAGCCTGTTCTGGCTCGAGGATCGGATCGCGCTCGTCACGGGTGCTTCGCGCGGGCTCGGCTTCGCGATGGCCGAAGCGCTCGCGGCGCACGGCGCCCACGTGATCCTGAACGGCCGCAATCCCGAGACGGTCGCATCCGCTACCAAGAAGCTCACCGATCTCGGCTACCGGGCCGAACCACTCGCCTTCGACGTGACCGACGCGACGGCCACGCTCGAGGCGATCGAGAAGATCCGCGAGGTCCACGGAAGGCTCGACATCCTCGTCAACAATGCCGGGATCCAGCACCGGGTGCCGCTCGTCGAGTGGACCGATGCCGACTTCGAGCGGCTCTTGCAGAGCCATCTCGTGGCGGCCTTCCGGCTCGCCCGCGAGGCGGCCAAGCTCATGATCCCGCAAGGGCGAGGGCGGATCGTCTCGACGGGCTCGGTGATCGCGATCCTGGCCCGCCCGACGATCCACGGCTATGCCGCGGCCAAGACCGGGCTCCATGGCCTTACCCGCTCGATGGCGGCCGAGCTCGGACCCAAGGGGATCACGGTCAACGCGATCGCACCCGGCTATTTCGCCACCGATATGAACACCGCGTTGATCGCCGACGAATCCTTCAGAGACTGGGTCAAAAAGCGCACCCCGCTCGGCCGCTGGGCGCAGCCGCACGAAATCGGCGGCGCTGTGGTCTTCCTCGCTTCCGACGCGGCGTCTTACGTCAACGGCCACGTGCTCGTGGTCGACGGCGGCCTCTCGGTCACGCTCTGAGGGCGGCCTCCGCCGGCCGGCCGGTGGCCGCCGGCGCTTGCAGCGCGACCAGCACCGCGAGGAGGACGACGAAGCCGAGCAGGGGCGGCACCGCATCGCCGATCCATCTTCGAGAAAGGCCCGGCGCGGTCGCCGGCCCGCTTCGTCGAGGAACGCGTACCAGTCGGGGGAAGGTCTGCAACCGCGCCGCCTCGTGCGGGGTGATCAGCCGCGGCCGCGAGGGACGGACGAACCGGCCACGGCCTGGCGTGCCGAAGCCGGTCGTGATCGTGGGGGCCGGCTCGTCCGGTCGGAGCCGGCCGTAGACGGCGGTGTAGGTCGTACCGTTCCGGTGGCAGACGGGCCGCTCTTCGTTCGGCAGATCGTAGAGATCCCGCGCGTGCAGGAACGCGATCCGTCGCCGGTTCTCGGGCGACGGCGTCGGTGCCCTTTCGAACGGGTCCACGCCATCGCGATCGAGCAGGTCGGCGATCGCCGTCACGACCGAGAGGGGAGGTGGCCGCAGCGCTTCGAGCACGGCCGCGAAGGCGTCGAGATCCGCGAGCGAAGCGAAGGCCACGAGGAACATCCGCTCGCGCCGCTGTGGTGCGCCGTATCGGGCGGCGTTCAAGAGCACCGGCCGTGTCCGCCAGCCGGCCGCCTCCAGTACGGCCGAGGTCGTGTCGAGAACGGAGCGCCGGTCGCGCTCGACGTGCCGCACGTTCTCGAGCACGAGCGCGCAGGCCCCGAGTGCCACGCCGGTCGCCGCCGCGGCGAGCAGGAGACCGTTGCGCGGATCGTCGCGACGGGAGTGGTTGTCGAGGTTCGAGTGCCCTTCTTAGGGCGGACCGCCGATCACGAGATCCGGGCCGGGGAGTCGCGCCAGATCGCGCCGGACGATCTCCGGCCGATCGGCGAATCGGGCGGTCTCGCCGC
>CALBAK010000082.1 GCA_937926445.1 uncultured Alphaproteobacteria bacterium | reverse complement strand
CCCCGCCATCTCGGGCACAACCCGATCGGTAGCTGGATGATCCTGGCGCTCCTCGCCGCGCTCCTCGCCACCGCCGGCACCGGTTGGCTCGCGCAGGAGACCGGCGGGCGGCTCGGCCATCTTTTCGAAGAAGTCCACGAGGCCGCCGCCAACGGGCTCCTGGTCCTGATCGGCCTGCACGTGCTGGGCGTGCTGGCCGAGAGCTGGCGCGCGGGCGAGAACCTGGTCCGCGCGATGATCACCGGCCGCAAAGTCGCGGCCAGAGAAGCGTAAGGCTGCGGCAAGGCGAAGAGCCTAGGCAAGTAGGGTTCGCTCGTTGAAGAAGAGCGGGAGACAGGGGATGCGCAAGGTTCTTTTGGCGACGGTAGCGGTTTGTGCCGTCATGATCGGCGGGCTGACCGTGCAGGCGAGCCCGTACGGCGACCACCCGGGTCCCGGCTGGCGGTCGTCGACCGAGCTGCAGAGCCGGCTCGCGAGCCAGGGCTGGCTGGTCGACCGGGTCAAGGCCGACGACGGCCAGTGGGAAGTCTACGGCCGCGATCCGAACGGCAACTACGTCGAAGCCAAGTACGATCCGTACACGCTCCAGCAGACCAAGCTCGAGTACAAGAGCGGCCCGAAGCCGGGCAGCACGCCCGGTCCGGACTGGCGGCCGGCGAGCGAGCTGCAGGGCCAGCTCTCGAGCCAGGGTTGGCAGGTCCATTCGATCAAGGCCGAGAAAGGCCAGTACGAGGTCAAGGGCGTCGACCCGCAGGGCCAATATGTCGAGGCCTATTACGACCCGAGGACCCTCCAACAGACCTATTCGAAGGTCAAGGGCGGCCCCGGCTATTACGGCAAGCCGAAGAAGGACAAGCGGTGGGACGTCGACGAGCCCGGCAAGGACGAGGGCAAGGGCAAGGACAAGGGTAAGAGCAGGGACAAGGACCGCGGCGGCAAGGACCGAGACCGCGGCGGCAAGGGCGGTGGGGGCGGCAAGGGCAAGTGAGCGGGGCCGCGGCCGTCGGCGGCGGCCGCCTCCTCACCGGCCGCCGACGCGCACCGCGTAGAGATCGTTGCCCTTGTCGTCGATGACGAGGAAGGCAGGGAAGCCGTCCACCCGGATGCGGTGGACGGCTTCCATGCCGAATTCGGGAAAATCGATCACCTCGACCGCAAGGATGCGGTCCTTGGCGGTGACCGCCGCCGCCCCGCCGATCCCGGCCAGGTAGAACCCGGCGTTCTTCTTGCAGCTCTCGACCACGACCGCCGAACGATTGCCCTTGGCGACCGTGACGAGTGCCGCCCCTTCCGCCTGGAACTCCGGCATGTAGGGGTCCATCCGCGCGGCGGTGGTGGGCCCGAACGACCCCGCGGGCCAACCCTCGGGTGCGCGTGCCGGCCCCGCGTGATAGACGGGATGCTCGCGCAGATAGGCCGGCAGGGGCTCGCCGGCGGCGCGTCGCTTCGCCAGCGCCGCGAACACTCGGTCGCGCGCCACGATCATGGTTCCGGAGAGCAGCACGGGCGTGCCGACCGGCAGGCGCGAAAGATCGGCCCGGATCGCCGCCATCGGCCGGTCGAGATCGATCGCCACCGCCTCGGCGAGGTCGACCGGCCGGTCGGGGAGGAAGCGGGCCGGGTCGTGCTCGAGCTCCTCGAGGAAGACGCCCTCGGGTCCGATCACCGCCTCGATCTGCCGGTCGGCCGAACAGGAGACGCCGAGGCCCACGGGCAACGAGCCGGCGTGGCGCGGCAGGCGGATCACCCGGACGTCGTGGCAGAGATACTTGCCCAAGAGCTGGGCGCCGATCCCGATCCGCCGGGTGAGCTCGAGCACCTGCCGCTCGGTCTCGAGGTCGCGAAAGGCTCGGCCCGAGGCGTGGCCCGTGGTCGGCAGATCGTCGAGCGCCCGGGTCGAGGCGAGCTTGACGGTCTTCAGGCACTGCTCGGCCGAGAGCCCGCCCACCACGATGGCGAGGTGATAGGGCGGGCAGGCGGCCGTCCCGAGCGTCCGGATCTTCTCGTCCAGGAACGTCAGCAGGCGGTCGGGGTCCAACAGCCGCTTGGTCTCCTGGAATAGGAAGGTCTTGTTGGCCGAACCGCCGCCCTTGGCCACGAACAGGAGGCGCAGCCGATCGCCCGGCACGGCGGAGAGCTCGATCTGCGCCGGCAAATTCGTGCCGGTGTCCTTCTCCTCGAACATCGAAAGCGGAGCGAGGTGCGAGGAGCGGAGGTTGCGGGCGGCCCAGCAGCGCGCGATGCCGGCTTCGAGCGCCGCCAGCGGATCCCCCTCGATCAGGACCTGCTCGCC
Organism: uncultured Alphaproteobacteria bacterium; assembly: GCA_937926445.1. GTDB lineage: Bacteria > Pseudomonadota > Alphaproteobacteria > Geminicoccales > Geminicoccaceae > JANXAZ01. The sequence goes on along the minus strand of CALBAK010000082.1, from coordinate 5,067 downwards.
CTTCCAGCCATAGACGGTGGCGGTGCCGGTGTCCTGGCACGAGGGGAAGAGCCCGCCCGAGGCCACGACCGCGTTCTTCAAGAGCTCCATCGCCACGAAGCGGTCGCCCGCCGAGGCCTCGGGATCGTCGAGGATCGCCCGCAGTTGTGCGAGGTGCGAGGCCCTGAAGAAATGCTGCACCTCGGCGAAGGCGGTCTCGGCGAGCGCCGCGAGGAGCCCGGGCTCGACCAGGAGGAAGTCGCGCCCGAGCGCCCGCTCGCGGCGCAGACCGGCAAGCGGCAGGGGGCGGAAACGCCGCGGCGGGTTCGCGATCTCGGTCGTCATGTCGCTCCGGTGCGGATGTGGCCGGGCAGCGAGCCGACCACGACGATCTGCTCCGCCTCGTCCCAGAAATAATAGATTCGAAGGCAACGACGCGGGTCGCGCGCGTTGCCTTTCTTGACGTGCTGGTCGAGCAGCCGCTTCTGTCCGCGCCAGTCGACCCGGAACCGGTCGGCGTAAAGCTCGAGATCGCCGCCGACCGAGCTGTTCTCGAGCCCTAGGCCCGCGAGCCCCTCCGCGTTCGCCCGCCGAGCGTCCTCGCCGCCCGAAAGCCGCATCCGTCGATAGGGTCCCGCCAGGTAGAGGAGTGCGCGGCCGACGAGTGCCGGGTCCTCGAACAGCCCGTCCTTGGCGTCGCGGATCGCGCGCGGCAGGAGCACGAGCCGGCCGGCCAGATGGCGCTCGGCCCAGTCGCCGATGTCGGCATGGCTCGCCAAAGGCGGGACGTCGCGATCCGGGTCGTCGCGCGCGGTCCGGAGCCGTTCCTCGAGGGTAGCGATCCGGACCCGCGCCGCCCGCAGCTCGCCCAGCGCCTCCTCGCGCTCGCGTTCCGCCTCGTCGAGCAAGAGCTCGAGCTCGCCCCGACGGGTCTCGTACTCGCGTTCCTGCTCCTCGAGCCGCTGCTCGAGCTCGCGGATCTCCTCCTCGGCCAGGGCGAGGAGCTGCTCGGTGGTCTGGCCCTGCTCGCGCGCGGCGCGCAGCCGCAGATCGCGGGCCAGCGCCTGCACGCGGGCGAAGGTCGGGACCTCGAGCTCGGGTCGGCTCGGGCCCAGGCTGTCGCGCGCGACCAGCATCGAGAGATGCATCGGCAAGGACGTGCCCGTATCCCGCTCGAACGAGCGGATCCGGTCGGGCAGGAAGAGCGGGTGCCGCGCCCAGCCGTCCACCTCCGGCCGAAACGGGGCCCGGTAGACACGCACGGCCCCGAGATAGCATCCCCACCTCTTGGTGAGCGAATCCGACAGCTGGAAGCTCGCCCCGACCGGCAGGAGGTGGACCTCGGCGATGCCGGCGAGCCGCTCGGCCAGACGCTTCGGCTGCACGAGGCCGCTCCAGGGCTGCTCCTCGCCCTCGACAAAGGAGAAGACGATCGCCGGCAGGATGCGCTCGGGATGCCGCAGATGCTCGGCGAGCGCCCTGCCGTCCGCACAGCGCCGCGGCACGAGCGCGGGGAGCGAGGCGCCGGCCCGAAGCCCGAGCCGGCCGACCACGAAGCGGGCGATGCGCGGCACCGAGATCTCGACGAGCGGGCTCTCTTCGCGTGCCGCGAGATCGAGCTTGAGCCCGAAGCGCAGTTCGGCCTCGCCGCGGGCGAGGGTGAGTTCGGTCCGCCAGACCCGCCCGGCATGCACCTCGTCCGGGTAGCGCAGCCGCGCCGCCCAGAGCTCGCCCCCGGCCGTCTCGGCCCGCGCCACCTCGGCGGCCGAGCCGCCGTGATCGACGCCGAACGGGCCGAAGCCCCAGGCCTCCGGCGGCAATTTGCCCGCCCGCCGCTCCAGCCACTGGAGCGTGGCGCGGCGGATCTGGTCCGCGGCCGCGTGCGGCTCGGCGGCGGCTACGATCCCGCGGATGCGGAGCAGGGGGAACAGGCGGGTCGGCCCGAGCGGCAATGGCCGGCCCGGCGGCTCGACCGCGGCCGGCGCCACGCGCCCGACCTCGCCTCCCTCCGCTCCGGACACGGCTCGGCTTCCTGGTTTCTCGGCACCCCTCGCGTCAGCGAATGCCACGAACGGGCGTGTGCGCAAGGGTGGATCGCGCCGGCCGTTCGACGCCACAGTTGGAGACTCGCGCGAACCGAGCTAAGGTCGACGCGACGTCGCAGTTTTTCGGCTCCAAGCGAACTCGGGGAGGAAGGCAACCATGCGCAACCGACGGCTGGCACTCCTGCTCGGCGCGTTCGTGGCGATCGCAGCACCCTGGCCGCTCTCGGCCGCCGAGGCGACGCCGGAAGCGCTGGTCGACGCGCTCAACGCGGTGTTCGGCAAGCACAAGGGCCTGCGCGCCTCGCACGCCAAGGGGACCTGCGCCGAGGGCCGCTGGATCCCGACCGCGGAAGGACGCGCCCTCTCGAAGAGCCCGCTGTTCGCCGCCGAGGCGCCCGTCGTCGCCCGCTTCTCCCTGGCCGGTGGCAATCCCAAGGTCTCCGACAAGAGCCGCACCCCGCGCGGCCTCGCGCTCCACGTCGCGCTACCGGGCGGTGCCGAGCACGATTTCGTGCTCCTCTCGGCCCCGGTCTTCGCCGCCAAGGATCCCGACACCTTCTTGGGGCTCCTGCGCGCCCGTGCTCCCGACCCGGCCACGGGCAAGCCCGATCCCGCGAAGGCCAAAGCCTTCATGGAGGCGCATCCGGACACCAAGGTGCAGCCCGCCTACATGGCCGAGGCGCCGATCACCGCGAGCTACGCGACCACGCCCTATTGGGGCATCCACACCTTCTGGCTGACCGACGCCCGGGGCGCGACGAAGCCGGTGCGCTGGAGCTTCACCCCCGAGGCCGGTGTGGTGGGCCTCTCCGAGGAGGAGCTGAAGCAGAGGGGAGACGATTATCTCGCCGCCGAGCTGCACGAGCGGCTCGGCAAAGGCCCGGCCGCCTGGACCGTCCGCCTGCATTTCGGTGCCGCGGGCGACCCGCTCGACGATCCGACCCTGATCTGGCCCGAGGACCGGCCGAGCGTAGCGGTCGCGCGGCTCGAGATCACGAAAGCAGCGGCGCCGGGGGAGAAGGGTGCCTGCGATCCGTTGATGTTCCGCCCCGACAACCTCGCCGACGGCTTCGCGCCGTCCGCCGACCCGATCCTCGCGATCCGCAGCGCGGCCTACGCGGTCTCGCTCGCGCGGCGAATGGAGTAGGGCGCGCCCGAACCGGGCACTACGTTGCTCACTCGCCGGCGAACTCGGCGCGGATCATGGCACCGTGGGCGTCGAGCTCGGGCACCGGCCCGGGGACGTCCGCTTCCTCCCGGAAGCGCGCACCCGGGCCGATGACGTGGAGCGGGCCGACGCCGGTCGGCACCTCGAGCCAGCGCATCTGCGGGTGTGTCGAGAGATCGGCCAAGCTGGAGAGCCGCCCGTAGGCGATCTTGGCCGACTCGAGCGTCCGGATCACGGCCTCCCGGTCGTGTGCGGCGAAGCTGTCGAGGATGACCGCATCGAGCAGCGAGCGGTTCTTGACCCGTTCGGGGTTGGTGGCGAAGCGGGCGTCGCTCGCGAGTTCGGACCGCTTCAGCACCTCGGCGCAGAAGCGGGCCCATTCCCGCTCGTTCTGGATGGCGATCAGTACCGCTCTGCCGTCGCCACAGACGTAGGCGCCGTAGGGAGCGATCGTCGGGTGATGGAGCCCGAGCTTCGGCGGTTCGATGCCGCCGTAGGCGAAGGTCATCCAAGGCACGTTCATCCAGTCGCCGATGCTGTGGAAGAGCGAGACCTCGATGCCCCGGCCCTCGCCGGTCCGTTCGCGGGCGAAAAGGGCGCGGAAGACCGCCGCCGCCGCGGTGATCCCGGCGGCGATGTCACAGATGGAAATGCCGACCCGCGCCGGCTCGTCGCCGATCCCGTTGACCGAGGCGAGCCCGCTCTCGGCCTGGACGAGGAGATCGTAGGCCTTGAGGTGCTTCCATGGACCCTCCTCGCCGTAGCCCGAAATGTCGCATGTGATCAGCCGGGGATACCGTGCTCGCAGCTCCGACGAGCCGAGACCGAGGCGAGCGGCCGCACCCGGCGCCAAGTTCTGGATGAAGACGTCGGCCTTGGCCAGGATCCGCTCGAGCAGGGCCTTGTCCTCGGCCCTCTTGAGATCGAGGGCGATCGACTGCTTCCCCCGATTGAGCCAGACGAAGTTGACCGACAGGCCCATCGCGTAGCCGTCGTAGGCACGCGCGAAATCACCCTCCGGCCGCTCGACCTTGATCACCCTGGCGCCGGCATCGGCCAAGAGCCGAGCGGCGTAGGGCGCGGCCACCGCTTGCTCCAAGCTGACGACGAGAATACCGTCGAGATCCCGCGTCATGGTTCCCTCGATGCGCCTGCTTCATCTCATACGGGGTGCATCGCGCTTTTTGCCGAAGCGGTCGAGACGGACTGTGGGGCAACTTGGTCGCTTTGAAGTTTAGCACTTTGCGACTCGTCCATCGTGCCGCAAGGACTCGCCTCGCGCACCGCTCGCACGCGGGTGCGCCGGATGGTTGCAAGGGTGGCCCCGGACGATGCATCGTGCTGATTTTTTCGTTGAGTTGAACGAGCGACAGCGCATGATCCGGTTTCGCTTCGCGCCGACCAAAGCACGAGCCGCCGTGCAGTGGATGCTGCAGGAGGCGCGACCGCAGCCGCTCGACCTGCACACGATCCTGAAGACCTGCTATTTTGCCGACAAGGAGCATCTGAACCGCTGGGGACGGCCGATCTTCGGGGCACGGTATCGCGCGATGCGCTACGGGCCGGTGCCGGTCGAGATCTACGAGATGCTCAAAGGCGAGCCCTATTGGCTCGCGGAACTCGGTGCCGAGCGTTACCCATGGTTGCTTCGTGGGTTCCGTGTCCACGGCGAGAACGAGCCGCCCGATCTGGACGAACTCTCGCGGACGGACCGCGACGCGCTGCAGAACGCGTTCGATCGGGCACGGACCATGACCTTCGACCAGCGGACCGCGGCCAGCCACGGGCCCGACTGGCAGAAGGCGCAGCTCGGCTGGATGCGTTACGAGGACATGATCGAGGAGAACAACCCACGACGCGCCGAAATCCTCGAAA
>CALBAK010000081.1 GCA_937926445.1 uncultured Alphaproteobacteria bacterium | reverse complement strand
GTGACAAACACCGTGCCCATGACGGCCTATCGCGGCGCCGGCCGGCCCGAGGGCGTCTATCTGATGGAACGCCTCGTCGAGCAGGCCGCCCGCGAACTCGGCCGCGACCCGATCGCGCTGCGCCGGCAGAACCTGATCCGGCCCGAGGAGCTGCCCTTCGCCTCGGCCTCCGGCCTGAGCTACGATTCGGGCGAGTTCGAGGCGGTGCTGGATGCGGCGCTCGAGAAGGCGGATTGGGACGGATTCGCCGCCCGCCGGGTGGAGAGCGCCCGGCGGGGTCGCCTCCGAGGCCGCGGCGTCTGCGCCTATCTCGAGGTCACCGCCCCGCCGGGCAAGGAGCACGGCGGCATCCGCTTCGGCGAGGACGGCCGGGTCACGCTCGTCTCCGGCACCCTCGACTACGGCCAGGGCCACCGCGCCGCCTTCGCCCAGGTGCTGGCCGAAAAGCTCGGCATCCCCTTCGCGCTGATCGACCTCCTCCAGGGCGACAGCGACCAGCTGCTGTTCGGCGGCGGCACCGGGGGCTCGCGTTCGATCATGGCCGCCTCCAAAGCCACTCTCGAGGCGGCCGAGGAGGTTATCCGCAAGGGCAAGGCCCTCGCGGCCGATCTCCTGGAAGCCGCCGAGGCCGACATCCTGTTCGCAGACGGCACCTTCACGGTCGCCGGCACGGACCGGCGGATCGGCCTTCTGGAGCTCGCGGCGCGGGGCCGCGAGCTCGGCCGGCCGCTCGATACCGACCTCGTGAGCGAGACCCCGCCCTCGGCCTTTCCCAACGGCTGCCACGTGGCCGAGGTCGAGATCGACCCCGAGACCGGCCGGGTGCGGCTCGATCGTTACGTCGCGGTCGACGATTTCGGGGTGCTCGTGAACCCGCTCCTCGTCGAGGGCCAGGTCCACGGCGGGCTCGCGCAGGGCGTTGGCCAGGCGCTCCTCGAGCGAACGGTCTACGACCCCTCGGGCCAGCTCTTGACCGGCAGCTTCATGGACTACGCGCTTCCCCGCGCGGACGATCTGCCCGCCTTCGAGCTCGCCTTCCACCCCGTCCCGGCGAAGACCAACCCCTTGGGCGTCAAGGGCTGCGGCGAGGCCGGGATCACCGCCGCCCCGGTCGCCGTGGTCAACGCGGTGGTTGACGCGCTCGCGCCCCATGGTGTTGCGAGCGTGGACATGCCGCTGACCCCCGAGCGCGTGTGGCGCATCTTGGCGGCGAGCCGGGGAGCCCCGCCCAAGCCGGTCTGACGGCCGCGGGCTCCCGTCGATCCACCCGCGCCGGCCGTCTCTATCGGGCGGCCTTCCGAGACGAGGGGACCGATGAACGAGGACCGCGGGCGCCCCGCCGGCGCCTTGTCGCGCCGTGGCTTTCTCCTGGCGAGCGCCGCGAGTGGACTAGGCGCGGTACTGCCGGCCCGGCAGCCGCTCCGGGCCGGACAGCGGCGCACCGACGCCTACTTCCCGCCGCCCGAGAGCGCCGGCGGCTGGCGCACGCTCCTGGCGCCCGATCTCGAGCCGAGCGTCGGCGAGAAGGCCGAACTGCGGCGGCTCGCCGGGATCGACTGGGATCGCCTCCTCGAGGCCTATCGCTACAGTCGCGAGTTCGCCGCCGATACCACCCTGCTCGTGATCCGCAACGGTTGGATCGCCGGCGAATGGGGCCCGCAGAACCCGTTCTACGTGGCCTCGGTGTCGAAGTCGCTCACCGGGCTCTCTGCGATGCGGCTGATCCATCTCTCGCGCGACATGCGCTTCGGCCGCACGCTCAAGCTCGGCGATCCGATCTTCCCCTTGCTGCCTCCCTCCTGGAGCTCGACCCAGCCGGCCAAGCGGCTCATCCGCCTCGAGCATCTCTTGACCATGACCTCCGGGCTCGAGCCCGACGACCAGCCGATCGGACCCGACTACACGGTCCAGACGGTGCTCTCGAAGCCGGTGGTGTCGCCGCCCGGCACGCAATGGGCCTACTGCTCGGCCGCGGTCGACCTGCTCGGGATCGCGCTCCAACGGACCACCCGCCGCTCGCTCCAGGACTTCTTCAACGCCGAGATCGGCGCACCGATCGGCATGGCGCCGATCGCCTGGCGGCCGCTCGAGGGCGACATCGCGCAGGCCTGCTGCTCGGCGATCATGCCGGCCCGGGACCTCGCCCGGGTCGGCTACCTGCTGCTGCGCAACGGCCGCTGGGCAGGCCTCGCGGGCGAGCGAATCCTGCTCGGCAAGAAGGAGATGAAGGCCCTCGCAGGGCCCGACAAGACGGCTGCCAGGGCGCGTTTCGCGCCGACCCCGAACTCGCCCTTCCGGATCGACCCCGCCGCGCCCACCTACTACGGCAAGCTCTGGTGGACCAACGCCACCGGTCGTGGCCTCGGGCCGAGCGTGCCGCGCGACGCGCTCTACGCCCACGGCTACCGCGAGGCGCTGCTGGTGGTCGTGCCCTCGCTCGACCTCGTCCTGGTCCGCTACGGCAGCGCCCCGAACGTGATGCCCGCCTTCCGCGGCGAGCTCATGCGCCGGGTGATGGCGGCGATCGTCTGAAGCCGCCTTCAGCGGATCGCGGAGAAGTCGGTCGGCTGCAGGATCTGGCTCTGGACCTTGGCGATCAGCGGGCCGTCCTTCTCGGTACCCGCCCGCTTGTCGAGCCATTCCGGATCGCTCGTGAAGGCGTTCCACTTCCGCTCGCGCTCGGCGAGGCTCTCCCAGGCCAGCATGTAGTAGAGCGTCTGATTGCTCTCGCCGATCTGCACGGTCCAGAAGCCGGCCTGGCGGATGCCGTGCTTCTCCCAGAGGCCGAGCGTGATCGTCCGAAAGCGGTCGATCAGCGCGGGCAACCGACCCGGCACGGCGTGGTAGATCCTGAGCTCGTAGAGCACGGCCCGGTCCTCCCCTCTCGATGGCTCTCGCCGCCCGAGGCGAGCACGTCCGCTGCGCGCCGTCGAGCCCGCCGAACGCAGGCCGCCGCTGCGGTCGTTGACAAGCCCCGGCCGATCCGACACGCCGCACCCGGAACGCCGGGACGGGAGACGGACATGGCCGCGGAACGCTTCGATCTCGTGGTCGTGGGCGGGGGACCGGGCGGCTACGTGGCGGCGATCCGCGCCGCCCAGCTCGGCATGCGGACGGCACTCGTCGAGCGCGAGCATCTGGGCGGTATCTGCCTCAACTGGGGCTGCATCCCGACCAAGGCGCTCCTGCGCTCGGCCGAGGTCCTGGAGCTCCTGCGCCACGCCTCGGCCTTCGGCCTCGCCTGCGACAATCCCCGCTTCGACCTCGAGGCCGTGGTCGAGCGCTCGCGCCAGGTGGCGGCTCGGCTCTCGCGCGGCGTCCAGCATCTGCTCAAGAAGAACGAGGTCACGGTGATCGACGGCACCGGCCGGCTCGCCGGCAAGGGCAGGCTCGCCGTGGCCCTCGCCAAGGGCGGCGAGAGGACACTCGAAGCGCCGCACATCGTGCTCGCTACCGGGGCCCGGCCCCGCCAGCTGCCCGGTCTCGAGGCCGACGGGACGCTCGTTTGGACCTACAAGGAAGCGATGGTGCCGAAGGTCCTGCCGCGCTCCCTGCTGGTGGTCGGCAGTGGCGCCATCGGGATCGAGTTCGCCTCCTTCTACCGATCGCTCGGGTGCGAGGTCACGGTCGTCGAGGTCCTCCCCCGGATCCTCCCGGTCGAGGACGAGGAGATCTCGGCCTTCGTCCACAAGGCCTTCGAGAAGCGCGGCATCCGCCTGCTCCCGAACGCCACCGTGCGAGCGCTGGAGCGGGGGGCGGGTTCGGTCACCGCGACCATCGAGCGGGGCGGCAAGACGAGCGAGCAGACCTTCGAGCGCGTGATCGTGGCGGTCGGGATCGTCGGCAATGTCGAGGGGATCGGCCTCGAGGGCACGGGCGTGAAGGTCGAGAAGGCGCACGTGGTGATCGACGAATGGTGCCGCACGGGCGAGCCCGGCGTCTTTGCGATCGGCGATCTCGTGGGCCCGCCCTGGCTCGCCCACAAGGCGAGCCACGAGGGCGTGGTCTGCGTCGAGAAGATCGCGGGCCTGTCCGACGTCCACCCGCTCGACACGAGCAAGATCCCGGGCTGCACCTACTGCACGCCGCAGGTGGCCTCGGTCGGCCTGACCGAGGCGCAGGCGAAGGCCAGGGGCCACGAGGTCCGCGTGGGCCGCTTCCCGTTCCTCGGCAACGGCAAGGCGATAGCGCTCGGCGAGAGCGAGGGCCTGGTCAAGACCGTGCTCGATGCCAAGACCGGCGAGCTTCTGGGCGCGCACATGGTGGGCCCCGAAGTGACGGAGATGATCCAGGGCTACACGATCGCCCGGACGCTCGAGGCCACGGAGGCGGAGCTCCTGCACACGGTCTTCCCGCACCCGACCATTTCCGAGACCATGCACGAAGCGGTGCTCGCGGCCCTCGGCCGGGCGATCCACATCTGAGCGGGCGCGTCGCGGCCGGCGGTGCCGTCGCGGCGCCGGGTCGGGGTCAGAGGGCGCGTCCGAGCGGCCGTACGCGCGCCCTGCCGACATTCCTGAACTTGCCGATCGCTTCGATCGAAGCGCGCATCACGGCTGCGACCCCGAGACGGGCGAGGGCCGCCGGTTCGGAAAGCGAAGGGTGAGCGAGCAGGGCACGGATCGCGGCGAGCGAGGCGGGCTCG
>CALBAK010000080.1 GCA_937926445.1 uncultured Alphaproteobacteria bacterium | reverse complement strand
CGATCCCGGCGCGGGCCGTGAGCTCCTCGGGCAGCACGAGAATGCCGATGCCGGGAAGGGGCACCCGGCCGGTGCGGACGAGTTCGGGCACCACCCGGTTCACGGTGTCGACCGGCACGGCGAAGCCGATGCCGGCATAGGCACCCGCCGGCGCCAGGATGGCGGTGTTGACGCCGATCAGCCGGCCGGCGCTGTCGACCAGGGGGCCGCCCGAATTGCCGGGGTTGATCGCGGCGTCGGTCTGGATCACGCCCGCGACCTCGCGGCCGCCCGCGGTCGGTAGCCGGCGATCCAGGGCGCTGATGATGCCCTGGGTGAGCGTACGCGAGAGACCGAACGGGTTGCCGATGGCGAACACGGTCTGGCCCACCTTGAGATCGGCCGAGCTGCCGATCGCGATCGGCGGTGGTCGGAGTTCGGGTCTCTCGAGCTTCAGGACCGCGAGATCGGTCCAGGGCGCGGAGCCCACGAGGCGCGCCGGGGCGGCGCTGCCGTCGTCGAGCACTACTGCGATCGAGCGGGCGCCTTCGATCACGTGTTGGTTGGTGACGATGTGCCCGGCCTCGTCCCAGACGAAGCCGGAGCCCGTGCCGCCTTGGCCGCGGACCGCTTCGGTGACCACGGTGACGACCGACGGTGCAACGGCCTCGAACAGCCGGATCGCCCGCTCCTCGTCGGGCCAGAGCGGGCCACGCGGCTCGACCGGACGCGGCCGGTCGGCGGCGAGGAAGAGATCGCGCCAGTAGCGTTCGCCGAGCAGCAAGCTCGAGAGCACGAGCGCCCAGATCGCGAGGAACCGCCAGAACCGCTCGCCACTCACGGCCGCTCCCGCTCCTCGCTGCCCCACCGTCGTACGTTGCTGGCACCCGTCATCGTTCCCGTTCCCCGCGCCGGCACCGGGACAACGGTGCCTTGCCGATCGTCCCGCGTCGAGCGACCGGAAGCCTCAGGTCAGGGCATCCGGCACCGGCTTTCCGGCGAAGAAACAGTCGAGATTGTAGAGGCAGCGGAAGCCCATGGCGTTGCGGGCATCGCGCGTGGCCGAGCCGATGTGCGGCAACAGAACCACATTGTCGAGCTGGAGATAGCCCGGATGCAGATCGGGCTCGCCCTCGAACACGTCGAGGCCGGCAGCGAAAAGGCGCCCGCCCCTGAGCGCGGCGATCAGGGCCTCGTCGTCGACGAGGGCTCCGCGCGCGGTGTTCACGAGCACCGCCTCCTCGGGCATGAGCTCGATCGTCGCCCGATTGATCATGTGCCGGGTGGCGGGGGTCGCGGGGCAGTGCAGCGAGAGGAAGGGGCAGAGCGGCAGGAGGGTTTCCAACGTCTCGTGGTACGTCGCCCCCTCCTCGCGCTCGGGCGAAAGCCGCGTCCGATTGTGGTAATGAATCTGCAGTCCGAACGCCCGTGCCCGACGCGCCACCGCGAGCCCGATCCGGCCCATGCCCACGATGCCGAGATTTTTGCCCGCGAGCCCGAGCCCCATGAGCTGGGTCGGCCGCCAGCCGATCCAGCGCCGCTCGCGAATGAGCCGCATGCCCTCCGCCGCCCGTCGGGCCGCGGCGAGCAGGAGCAGGATGGCCACGTCCGCGGTCGCCTCGGTGAGCACGTCCGGGGTGTTGGTGACCGTGATGCCGCGGGCGGGCGCCGCCTCGAGGTCGATGTGCTCGTAGCCGACCGAAAAGGTGGCGATGATCCGCACGCTCGTCGGCAGACGCTCGACCAGGGCGGCCGGCAGCCGATCGATCGCCGAAGTGAGAATGCCGTCGGCCCCCTGCGCGCCGGCCACGATCTCCTCGGGCGAAAGGGTCCGATCGTCGGGGTTGAGGCGCGCCTCGAAGTCGCGCACGAGCCGCGCCTCGACCGCTTCCGGCAGCCGCCGCGTGACCAGGATCACCGGCCGTCTCCCCGCCATCGCTCTGTCCTCCCGCTTGCAGCCTCCTGGCCCGCGTGCCACTTTCGATGATGGCCGGCCACGGCCCGAGCTTGTGTCGATCCGCCCGCGAAGGAAACGCCCCCGCCATGCAGACCTCGCCTACCACCGGCACCGCCCTCCTCGCCGCCTCGCTCCTCGTGGCGCTCGGCGCGAGCGGTGCCTCGGCCGGGCCCATCGAGCTCCTGCCGCATCGGGCGGCCTATCGGGTGACCCTCGCCGACAGCGGCCGTGCGGGTGCCGTGACCTCGGTGCAGGGTGGTCTCGTACTCGAGTGGCGGGCCGAGTGCGAGGGCTGGATCTCGAACCAGCGCCTGGGCTTCGTGGCGGCGACCGCGGGGGGGCCGGGCTTCACTTACGATGTCCGCTTCACGAGCTGGGAATCGCGTGACAATACGCGGCTGCGCTTCTCGGTGAAGAGCTTCGACGACGGCAAGCCGCTCGAGGAATATCGCGGCCAGGCCGCCCTCGAGGGGCCGGGCGGAAAGGGTGTCGCGCTCTTCGCCCTGCCCGAGGAGAGCCGGCTCGAGCTGCCCCCCGGGACGATCTTCCCGACCGAGCACGTGAAGCGGCTGATCGCCGCCGCGGAGGCCGGCGAGCGGATGGTGACGCATTCCGTCTTCGACGGCTCGGGCAAGGACGCGCTCTCGACCGTGAGTGCCGTGATCGGCGCGCCCCGCGAGGTCGACGGCAACCCTCTCTGGCCGGTCCGGCTCGCCTATTTCGGTGCCGGCAGAAATGACGCAACACCCGACTTCGCGATCGGCTTCGAGCTCGACCGCCGCGGCGTGCTCCACGACATCACGCTCGATTACGGCGAGTTCGTCCTCAAGGGCCGACTCGACCGGCTGGAACCACTGCCGAAGCCCGACTGCCGCTGAGGGCACCGCCGCGGCCGCCCCGGCCGAGCCAGGCGGCACCACGCACGCCCGAGCTGTCACCGTGAAGTGCCGGCAGGAGCCGGGTCGTGATGCGATCGGAGAAGATCCAGCCCTGCCAGAGCTTCGGCACTGCCTCGTAGAGCATCCGCACGCGCGAGAGTCCGCCGCCGAGGACGATCACGTCCGGATCGAGCAGGTTGATCACCGCGGCGAGGCCGCGGGCGAGACGGTCGGCGTAGCGCTCGAGGGTCGCGCAGCAGGCCGGATCGCCGGCTTCGGCGCGGGCCACGATCTGCGGTCCGCTGAGATCCTCGCCGCTCACCCGGCGATGGTCGGCGGCGAGGCCGGGGCCCGAGAGCCAGGTCTCCTGGCAGCCGTCGAGCCCGCACCAGCAGCGCGGCCCGGGCAGCTCTTCGGCTTTCGGCCGCGGCAGGGCGTTGTGACCCCACTCGCCGGCGATCGCATTCGCCCCGTCCAACACCTTGCCGTGAATCGCGATCCCCCCACCGACGCCGGTGCCGAGGATCACGGCGAA
>CALBAK010000079.1 GCA_937926445.1 uncultured Alphaproteobacteria bacterium | reverse complement strand
GCCGGCAGCCGGGTTCCGACCGCGACCGCCGCCTCGACATAGGGCTCTTCCCGCACCTGGAGCACGACCGAGCGGACGAGGCGCACGACCCGCGGCACCTCGGGCACGACGATCGCGAGGACGACGGTGAGAAGTCCCGCCCCCCAGAGCGCCACGAGCGCCAGGGCCAACAAGATGCCCGGGATCGCCATGAGCCCGTCCATGACCCGCATGACGATCGCATCGAGCCAGCGCAGATAACCCGAGACGAGGCCGATCAGGAGCCCGATCGCGACCGCGAGGGCCGCCACGACGGCACCCACGACGAGCGAGATCCGCGCCCCGTAGACGACCCGGGAATAGACGTCGCGGCCCAGGCTGTCGGTGCCCATCCAGTGGACGATCCGCGCTTCCCGCCCCTCGGCGTCCGTCACCACCCGCTCGAAGCCCGGCCGCTTGTTGCGGTTCGTAGGATCGATCGCCACCGGATCGCGGGTGGCGAGCCAGGGAGCGAAGAGCGCCAGGAGCACCATCAAAAGAAGGATGAAACCGCCCGTCAGCACGCCCGAATGTCGGAGCAGGCGACGGCCGAGTGAAACACCCGAAAGGGCGGCGGCTACCGCGGCGGCCGTGTCCGGGGCGAGCGGCTCGGCCGAGGCCCCGATCCGGGAGAGGTCGGGCGCCCCGGCGCTCAATAGCGGATCCTCGGATCGAGCAGGGTGTAGAGGAGATCGATCGAGAGGTTGATCAGCACGTAGAGCCCCGAGAAGACGAGGATGACGCCCTGGATCGTCGGATAGTCGCGCCCGAGTACGGCATCGACCGTGAGCCGCCCGAGGCCCGGGATGTTGAACACGCTCTCGGTGACGACCACCCCGCCGATCAGGAGCGCGATGCCGAGGCCGATCACGGTGACGATCGGCACGGCGGCGTTCCTGAGCCCGTGGCGCAGGAGCACCGCCGATTCCTTGAGCCCCTTGGCGCGGGCGGTCCGCACATGGTCCTCGCCCAGTACCTCGAGCAGGCTCGCTCGGGTGATGCGAGCGACCAGCGCGATGTAGATCACGGCGAGCGCGCAGGAGGGCAGGACGAGCTGGGTGAGGAACGGCCCGAAGCCGGCCGAGAGCGGCTTGTAGCCCTGCACCGGTAGCCACTGGAGACGGATCGCGAAGACGTAGATCAGCGCGTAGCCGAGCACGAAGACCGGTACCGAAAAGCCCAGCACCGAAAACCCCATCACCAAGCGGTCCAAGAGCGTGCCGTGGCGCCAGGCGGCGAGTGTGCCGAGCGGCACCGCGATCGCGACCGTGAGCAGCATGGTGGTGGTGGCGAGCGCGAGCGTCGGCCCGATCCGCTGGCCGATCAGCGTGGCGACCGGAGTCTTGAAGAAGAAGGATTCGCCGAGATCGCCTCGGAGCACCTTGCCGAGCCAGATCGCGAACTGGATCAGGATCGGCTGGTCGAGGCCGAGCTTCGTGCGGATCTCGGCGATCTGCGCGGCGGTCGCGTTCTCCCCCGCCATGATCGCCGCCGGATCGCCCGGGGTGAGCCGCAGCATGAGGAAGACGAGTAGCGCCACGGTGAGAAGCACCGGGACCGTGGCGAGCAGGCGGCGGAGGACGAAGCCGAGCAAGGCGGCTAGACCGGCCCGGCCGGGTCCGGTCCGGGCTCTGCGGCGACGAGGCCCTCGTAGAGCGGATCGAGCGGGATTTCGACCCCGAGATCCTCGAGCCGCAGCACGTCGCCGGGCCCGAGATCGACGAGCCGCCAGAAAGGCCCCGTGCGGGCATAGTGCTCGATGGCGCAGCGGTCGCCCGCGAGCAGCAGCACGTGACGGACCGAGGGCAGTCGGCGATAGGCCGCGAGCTTCACCCCGCGATCGAGCGCGGCGGTGGCCGGCGAGAGGATCTCGGCGATCAGCACGGGCTCGGGGCACCAACGCTCCTCGCCGGTCGCGACCGCACAGCTCACCGCGAGGTCGGCCACGTAGAAATCGTGCGCCGACCAGGGCAGCAGAATGCCGGCCTCCGCGCGCGGCTCGCAGGGACGGCGCAGCCCGGCGCTCAGCGCGGCGCCGAGCCGGATCACCAACCTCCCGTGGCGGTCGAGAGGTGGGGCCATCATGACGATCTCGCCGCCCACGAGCTCGTAACGACGGTCGCCCTCGCCCTCGAAGGCGAGGAACGCTTCGACCGTCACGAGCTCGCGCGCGGGCTCCGCCATCGCTCCTCCGCCACCCAGTCTAACGGAAGCGGCCGCGCCGGACGAGCCGACGCGGCCGGCTCCCTCGACGTCCGCTCAGCCCTTCTTCTCGATGTTCCACATGTAGGGCACGGGCCCCTTGAGCACGCCCGCGATCGTCTTGCGGATCGCCATCGGCTGGTACCACTGGCCCATCCAGCCGTGGGTCGTGCCCTCGGTGGCGACGTAGACCTGGATCTCCTCGGCGATCTTCTTCTGCTTCTCGAGGTCGGTCTCCTCGGCGAAGGCCCGCTTCATGGCCTCGAGCTTCGGATCGTTGAACCAGCCGAAGAAGCCCTTGTCGCCGGTGGCGTTGAGCCCGGCCGTGCTGATCGGGTTCAGGATGTCGGCCGCCACCCAGGAGGTCATGAAGGCGTTCCAGCCGCCCTCCGAGGGCTTCTCCTTCTTGGCCCGGCGTGCCACGAGCGACTGCCAGTCCATCGAGACCATCTCGACCTTGAAGCCGCCCTTCTCGAGGAGCTGCTTGGCCACGGGTGCCAGATTGGCGAGCACGACGAGGTCGGTCGAGTGCATCAACAGCACGGGCGTGCCGTCGTAGCCCGCCTCCTTGAGGAGCTGCTTCGAGCGCTCGAAGTCCGACTTCAGCATCACCTCGCCACCCTTGTCGGTGGCGAAGGTCGTGCCGCAGACGAACATCGCGGCACAGGTCTTGTAATAGCGCGGATCACCGATGACCGCCTTGAGGAAATCCTCCTGGTTCAAGGCCTCGAGGGCGGCCCGACGGATCTTCGGATTGTCGAACGGCGGATGTAGGCTGTTGAAGCGGAACATATACTGGTTGCCGAGCGTATTCCAGTCGAAGAGCTGGACGCTCTTCTCGGCCTCGAGCACCGGCAAGAGATCGTGCGGCGGCGCCTCCATGAGGTCGATCTCGCCCGAGATCAGCGCGTTGACCGCGGTCTGGTGGTCCGGCATCGAGATCCACTCGACCCGGTCCACCTTGGCGACCTTGCCGCCGGCGGCCCAAGAGGGCGGCTCGCTCCGCGGCTTGTAGCCCTTGAACTTCTCGTAGACCGCGATGTTGCCGGGCTTCCACAGATCTTTGCGGAAGACGAACGGCCCCGAACCCGTATAGTCCGTGATCTGCTCCGTCCCAGGCGTCTCGGCGACCCGCTTGGGCATCACGAAGGGAACGTTCGAGGAGGGCTTGCCGAGCGAGAGGAGCACGAGGCCGTAGGGCTTCTTGAGCTTGAGCTCGAAGGTCCGGGCGTCTTTGGCCTCGAGCCGCTCGACATAGGACATGAGCAGAAGGCCCATCGTGTCCCGCGAGCCCCAGCGCTTGATCGAGGCCACCGCGTCCTCGGCCGTCACCGGCTGGCCGTCGTGGAACAGGAGACCCTCGCGCAGGGTGAAGCTGTAGGTGAGGCCGTCGTCGCTGACCTTGTAGCTGTCCACCATCTGCGGACGGACCGCGCCCGTCTCGTCCATGGCGAACAGCGTGTCGTAGACATTGTAGCCGTGGTTGCGGGTGATGTAGGCGGTCGTCCAGATCGGATCGACGATCTTGAGATCCGAATGCATGACCGCCTTGAGGACGGTCTCGGCCGCCGCGGGCCCGCCGGCAGTCGCGAGGACGAGACCGACCGCGGCCGCCCCGGCCAGGACACCCTTGCAGAGAGCCATCTCTTCCTCCCTTGCCGCCGGCCGACCGGCCTCCGGCCCCGGCGTTCGCCCGTCGGCAGTCTAGCCGGCGAGCCGGGCTCGACAAGGTCGCCCGTCCGGCGAGCGCCCCTTGGAGGGCTCCGGCGCAGGGGCTATGTCGGGGGAGGGCGCGGCCTCCGGGGGCGAGATGCGGCGGATCCTCGGTCTTTTCCTGTTGATCCTGCTCTGGCCGCCCCTGGCCGGGGCGGGGCCCGCCGAGGTACGCCTCTTCGCCCGCACCGAGGGCATCGTCGACGTCGAGGGCTTCCTCGAGACGGTCGAGAGCCTGCGCCGCACCAAGAAGCTGCCGCCGCGCTACCTCACCAAGGAAGAGGCGGCCAAGCTCGGCTGGCAGCCCGGTGTCGATCTCTGCACCGTGGCCCGCGGTCGGGTGCTCGGCGGCAACCGCTTCGGCAACCGCGAGAAGCGGTTGCCCGACAAGCGCGACCGCAAATGGTGGGAGGCCGATGTCGACTTCTTCTGCGGCAATCGCGGGCCCAAGCGGCTCGTCTGGTCGAACGACGGTCTGATGTACCTCACGGTCGACCACTACCAGACCTTCAAGCCGGTGCCGCCGTGACCCCGGTTCGCAGCTGCCGGCTCGACCGCCGCACCCGCACCCGTCGCGCAGCCTTCGCCCGGCTCGCCCGCGCGCTCGGCTTACCGGCCCATTTCGGCCACAATCTCGACGCGCTCTACGATTGTCTCACGACCGACCTCGCGGGCCCGGTCGAGATCGTCTGGAGTGGCCGGGCGCGCGCCGAGCTCCTGGCCGACGCCGAACTCGGCCCCCTTCTCGAGACGCTCGAGGCCGCCGCCCGCGATCGGACCGATCTCGTCCTGCGCCTTCTGGAGCCGGCGCGGTGAGCGGCGCGCCGGGGCCGGGCGCGGAGAGGGCCGTCGCGCGCGGCGAGGGCGAGCGGACCGTCGTCCCCCTGTTCGCGGCCGAGACCATCGCCCGACGGGTCGAGGAACTCGCCGCCGCCATCGCTGCCAGCCTGCCGCCCGAGCTCACCGTCGTCGGGCTCTTGAAGGGGGCCTTCGTCTTCACCGCCGATCTGGTACGCGCGCTCGATCGGGCCGGCATGCGGCCGCGGGTCGAGTTCCTGCAGGTCTCCTCCTACGGCCTCGGTACCGAGAGCAGTGGCACCGTCAGGGTGATCGGCGAGATGCCGGGCTCGATCGGCGGCCGCGACGTCCTCCTGGTCGACGACATCCAGGACACCGGTCGTACGCTCGCCTGGACCCGGTCCCTTCTCCTCGAGCACGGGGCGGGGCGGGTTTGGACCTGCGCGCTCCTCGACAAGCCCTCGCGGCGGGTGGTCGAGAGCCGGCTCGACTTCGTGGGCTTCGAGATCCCCGACGTGTTCGTGGTCGGTTACGGCATCGACTGGGCCGAACGCTTCCGCCACCTGCCCTGGATCGGCCGGGTGGGGGGCTGAGCCGGCCTCCGGCGGTCGCCCGGCGGCCTCCGCTGCCGCGGCCCCGTCGGGTATGCCCGTGGCGGTGGGCTGCATGAAGCGGTTCGGTGCGGCCGACCGGATCGCCGTCGAACGTCTGCACGATCCGGCCTCGCGCTCGCGCGCCGCGTTCCTCGGCAAGTTCGTGAGCGAACCCATCGATGTCGTTGCCGATCCGAACGATACCCGCTCCTACCTCTACCACGGTGGACACCCGTTCGACCTCGTTCCTCGTCGAATGTGTGAGGTCGCGAGTGTAACCGGGAGCCGCTTCGAGCTAGCGCCCGGCGAGCTCACCGTGCAGGTGAGCTTCTGCCTCGCCGCGGGCGGCCTCGGCGTGCTCGTCGTGGGCACCCGTCAGTCGCCCGGTGCCCCGGCCGAATGGGGGCAGGCCACGGGCGGCGCCGAGCGCGCGCTCGGCCCGCTCGGGCCGTGCTGGCGGCGAGCCCCTGCGCCGCTCTTGCCGAGCGGCTTTGAGGACGGCAGGCTGCCGCCGGGAGAACGTCTCGAGCGGGGGGACGCCCATGGCGAGGATGCGCGCGCTCTGGGCGGGCGGCTTCGTGCTGCTCGCCGCCGGCTGTATGGACGGAAGTACGGACTCCGGCTGGGGACCGAGCCCGATGGCGGCGGCCGGATGGGAAGAGCGGGAGCGTTGGGTCTCGCCCAGACCGGGCGTGCGCTGCGACCGGCTCGCGCGGGTATGTTACGATCGAGGCGGTCCCGAACTCTCCTTGACCCGCGAGTATTTCGGCAGAAGTGCCGCCGAGGACCTCGAGGACCGGATCGGCGGCAACTGGCGGACCGATACCCGTTACAACCCCAAGGAAGGGGTGCGCTGCGATGTCGAGGACCAGCTCTGCATCAAGCGCGGCGAGCCGGACTACAAGAACACCCGCCAGCAGTTCGGCCGCAAGCCGGCGCTCGCCGTGACCGAGCCCGACGGCACGATTCGCCCCGGCCGGCGCACGGTCTGCGATCCGATCGGCCAGGTCTGCGAGAAGAACGACCGACCGAGCGTGGACCGCACGCGCTACGTGTTCGGCGATCGGGCCGCCCGCAACCTCAAGAGCCAGTTGCGGGACTGAACCCGGCTCCGCGCCCGAGCGCGCCTCGCGATCCCGGCCCGGTCGCGGTCGAGGAGTGCCAGGCCCGCAGCCCCGCGCGCCGCCAGGAGCCGGGCGGTCGCCTCGCCGACACCCTGTGGCGCGCCCGTGACGACCATCGCCCGGCCCGAGAAGGACCGGGGCTCCGCTCCCGCCCGGGTCACGGGGCTCCGGGCTTCCGGTTCAGGAAGTTCAAGGGCAGGCCCGGCCGCGGCCAGTCGACCGCGACGAGCCGGCCGGAGAGCGAGAGCGTGACATAGGCCGTCTTCAGGTCGGGTCCGCCGAAGCAGAGGTTGGTCGTCATCCGATCGGGCATCGGCACGAACTCGACGAGTTCGCCCGAGGGCGCGATCACGCTGATCCCGCCCGTAGCGAGCGTCGCCACGCAGATGTTGCCCGAGGCCTCGACCGCCAGACTGTCGAAGCGCTTGTAGTCCCGTCCGCCCGACTGGTGGACGAGGCGGCCGCCGTGCGGCGAGGGGTAGGGGTGCTTCTTCACTTCCCCGGGCCCGACGATGTCGAAGGCCCAGAGCCGTGCCCCCTCCGTCTCGGCGACATAGAGCGTGCGCTCGTCGGGCGAGAGGCCGATCCCGTTCGCGGTCAGCACGGGATAGGCCACCTCCTTGATCTCCCTGCCGTCCGGCGAGAGCCAGTAGACCCCGCCCCAATCGAGATCGTTCGGCCGCCGCTTGCCGAGATCGGTGAACCAGATCGCCCCCGTGCGGTCGACCACGAGATCGTTCGGCCCCCGCAGCCTGCGCTCGGGCAGGCCGCGGGTGACGACCTCGACCTTCCCGGTCGAAAGATCGACCCGTTCGATCCGGCCGTAGAGATAATCGTGCGCCTGCCAGGCGGGCCTGAGGCCCTCGCCCGGCTCGTGCACGAACTCGAAGCCGCCGTTGTTGCAGACATAGGCCGCCCCGTCCTTGCCGATCGCCAGGCCGTTCGGCCCGCCACCCGTCTCGGCGAGGACACGCACCTTACCGTCCGGGGCGATCCGGCTCACCGTGCGGCGGGCGATCTCGACGAGAAGGAAGGAGCCGTCGGGCAGCGCCACCGGACCTTCCGGAAAGAGCAGCCCCTCGGCGATCGAGCGGATCTCGGCCATTCCTCGCCCCCCTTTGGCGGCCGCCGACATCCTGGCGGTGCCGGATACGGGCGGCAAGGATGCAGCGGCCGATGGCTGGCCTCCGCCGCGCGCAGACGCAGGCGCGCCGCCGAAGGTCCCCGGGCCCGCCGCGCGGGCTGCGGCCGCGCCCCGACGCCCTCGGGCTCGCGGCCTCAGGACCCGCCCGGGGCCGCCCCGAGCCGCTCGAAATGCCGTCTCATGCGCTCCGGGTCGGGCTCGAGGCCGGTGAAGAGCGCGAAGGCGCGGACCGCCTGGAAGACCGCCATCCCGCCGCCGTCGAGGGTGCGGCACCCGAGCGCCCGGGCGGTGCGCAAGAGCTCCGTCTCGAGCGGGAAATAGACGATGTCGGCGACCCAGAGCTCGGGCCGCAGGAGTTCGGCCGGCAAGGGGAGACCCGGGTGGGCAGCCGTGCCGACGGGTGTCGTGTTGACGAGCCCGTCCGTTCCGGCGAGCGCCCGGGCGAGGTCCTCCGCGACCGCGATCCGCCCGCCCGCACCTCGCCCGGCGAGCCTTGCGGCGAGCGCTTCCGCTTTGCCGCGGTCGACATCGTGGAGCAGCAGCTCCTCGACGCCGAGCTCCAGGAGCGCGTGCCCCACCGCCGCCCCGGCACCGCCCGCCCCGAGCTGGACCACCCGGCCGAGCGCCGCTCCGGGCAGCCCCCGCCGCAGCGCCTCGGCGAAGCCGAAGGCGTCCGTGTTGTGGCCGATCCGCCGGCCCTCGCGCAGCACCACCGTGTTGACCGCACCGAGGACGGCGGCCTCGGGCGCGAGCTCGTCGAGATGGGCGAGCACGGCCTGCTTGCAGGGATGGGTGACGTTCAGCCCGGCGAACCCCGTCCGCTCGGCGGCCAGAAGGAGCTCGCCCAGGGCCTCGGGCCCGAGGCGCAGGCGCTCGAGGTCGATCAGCCGGTAGAGCACCCGAATCCCGAGCGCGTCGCCCTCGAGCTCGTGCATGCCGGGCGTGCGCGAAGCCCGGATCCCGGCCCCGATCAGGCCCAAAAGGTAGGAGGGCCCGCGGCCCGTCACCGGCCGCTCGAGCGGGCCCGCCGCCCGCACGCTCACGAGCCCCGGTGCGCCGTCTCGAGCAGCCGGGCGATGTGGCGCAGCGCCAGGAGATAGCCGTGCGCGCCGCAGCCCGCGATCACGCCCGTGGCGGCGAGCGAGACATAGGAGTGCCGGCGGAAGGATTCCCGCTTGTGGATGTTCGAGAGATGCACTTCCACGATCGGGATCGGGCAGGCGAGGAGCGCATCCAGGATCGCGATCGAGGTCGTGGTGAAGCCGGCCGGGTTGATCACGAGCCCCTCGGCCCGCTCGCGCGCCTCTTGGATCCAGTCGACGATCTCGCCCTCGTGGTTCGACTGGCGGAAGACGAGCTCGAGACCGAGCTCGGATGCGAGTGCCCGACAGGCCGCCTCGATGTCGGCGAGCGTGTCCCTGCCGTAGATCTCGGGCTGCCGTTTGCCCAGAAGGTTCAGATTCGGGCCGTTCAGGACGTAGATCTTGGCTGCCATGCGCTCCCCCTTCGCCGGCTCGGACCGGGCGCCGACCGCCCCGGCACCCGGGCACGCTCGCCCCCCTCGGGCGCGGCCGGAGCCTAGAGGGGCCCGGGCCGGAAAGAAAAGAGGCCCGGGGTGACCCCCGGGCCCAGTCTTGGAGGAGAATACAAGGAAAGACGTCCCGCTTGCCCGACGGGACGATGCGCCACCTTCAGCTACAACCGGTCGTTGCGCCGCAGGTGTCGCATTTCAGGCAGGTGCCGTTCCGCACCAGCGTGAAGTTGCCGCACGAGCCGCAGGGATCGCCCTCGTAGCCCTTGAGCCGGGCGATCTGCGCCTGCTCGGCGCGGCTGACGGTGAGGCCGCGGACGACGTCGGCGGCGGAGCCGGCGGCGGAGCCCGTGGGGCCGAACTTGCGGGCGGGTGCTTCGGCGGCGAGGCCGGCGGCGGCCCCTCCGGCCAAGAGCCGGAGATTGCCGCGCACGAAGCCGGCCGAAGCGATCTGGGCCACCTTCTCGAAGCCGAGATCGCCCTCCTTCGCACCCTTGCCGATCGAATCGTGCCGGGTCTCGCTCGGGTCGATGTTGGCGAGATCGGTCCGCCCGAGATAGGAGACCGCGAGTTCGCGGAAGATGTAGTCGAGGACCGAGGTCGCCATCTTGATGCTGTCGTTGCCCTGCACCGGGCCCGACGGCTCGAAGCGGGTGAAGGCGAAGGCCTCGACGAACTCCTCGAGCGGCACGCCGTACTGCAGCCCGATCGAGATAGCGATCGCGAAGCTGTTCATGAGCGAGCGGAAGGCGGCACCTTCCTTGTGCATGTCGATGAAGATCTCGCCGAGCGTGCCGTCCTCGTACTCGCCGGTCCGCAAGTAGACCTTGTGGCCGCCGACGATCGCCTTCTGGGTGTAGCCCTTGCGCCGGCTCGGCAGTTTGCGGCGCTCGGTGAGCCAGCGCTCGACCACCCGCTCGGTGACCTCGATGACCTTCTGCACCTGCGGCTTGGGATGCGCCGGTTCCTCCTCGACCGGCTCGTCGGCCAGCACCGCGGCCAAGGGCTGTGAGAGCTTCGAGCCGTCGCGGTAGAGCGCGAGAGCCTTGAGGCCGAGGCGCCAGCCTTCGAGATAGGCGTTCGCGCAGTCCTCGACGGTGGCCCGCGCCGGCATGTTGATGGTCTTGGAGATGGCACCGCTGATGAAGGGCTGGGCCGCCGCCATCATCTTGATGTGGGCATCGACCGAGAGGAACCGCTTGCCGATCCGCCCACAGGGATTGGCACAGTCGAAGACCGGCAGATGCGCCTCCTGCAGATGCGGTGCGCCCTCCACCGTCATGGTGCCGCAGCAATAGGCGTTCGCGGCCTCGATCTCTTCCTTGGTGAAGCCGAGATGCTCCAAGAGGTTGAAGCGAGGATCGGCGAGCTGCGCCTCGCTCAGCCCGAGCCTCTCCCGGCAGAAGGCCTCGCCCAGCGTGAAGCGGTTGAAGGCGTAGCGGATGTCGAAGGCGGTCGGCAGTGCGGCCTCGAGCCTGCGCAGCGCCTCGTCGTCGAAGCCGCGCGCCCGCAGGCTCGCATGGTTCACACCCGGGGCCCCCTCGAGGGTGCCGCGGCCGACCGCGTAAGCCGTGATCGCCTCGATTTGCCGCGGCGTGTAGCCCAGGACTTCGAGCGCCTTCGGCACCATCCGGTTGATGATCTTGAAGTAGCCGCCGCCCGCGAGCTTCTTGAACTTGACCAGCGCGAAGTCGGGCTCGATGCCGGTCGTGTCGCAATCCATCACCAGCCCGATCGTGCCGGTGGGCGCGATCACTGAAACCTGGGCGTTGCGCACGCCGTGCCGCTCGGCCGCGGCGAGCGCCTCGTCCCAGGCCCGCCGGGCCGCCTCGACGAGCGGCCGGTCGCGGCAGGCCTCGGCATCGAGCGGCACCGGCAGGGTGTGCAACCCCTCGTAGCCCTCGCGCGCGCTCCAGGCTGCCCGCCGGTGGTTTCGCAGCACCCGCAGGACGTGCTCGCGATTCTCGGGGAAGCCGGGGAAGGGACCGAGCGCTTCGGCCATCTCGGCCGAGACCCGATAGGCGGTGCCGGTCATGAGCGCCGTGATCGCCGCACAGGTCGCCCGCCCCTCCCGGCTGTCGTAGGGCAGGGCCAAGGACATCAACAGCCCGCCCAGATTGGCGTAGCCGAGACCGAGGGTACGAAAGCGCCAGGAGCGCTCGGCGATCTCGCGGGAGGGGAACTGGGCCATCGCCACCGAGATCTCGAGGACGATGGTCCAGAGCCGGACCGCGTGGACGAAATCCTCGACCGCGAAGGAACCGTCCTCTCGGCGGAAGGCCATCAGGTTCAACGACGCCAGGTTGCAGGCCGTGTCGTCGAGGAACATGTACTCCGAGCAAGGGTTCGAGGCGTTGATCCGCCCCGAGGCCGGGCAGGTGTGCCAGTCGTTGATCGTGGTGTCGTATTGGATACCCGGATCGGCGCTCGCCCAGGCGGCACGGGCGATCTTCTGCCAGAGCTCGCGCGCTTTGACGGTCTTCGCGACCTTGCCGTCGGTCCGCCGGGTGAGACGCCAGTCGCGATCCTCGCGGACCGCCTCCATGAAGGCGTCGCTCACCCGCACCGAGTTGTTCGAGTTCTGCCCCGAGACGGTGAGATAGGCCTCGCCGTCCCAGTCGGTGTCGAAGGTGGGGATCTCGAGCGCGGTGAAACCCTGGGCGGCCCAGGCGACCGCCTGCTGGATCGAGCCCTCGGGCAGGAACGCCCGCCGGGCCTCGCGGATCGCCCTGGCGAGGGCCGGGTTGGTCTTCGGATCGAAGCGGTCGCCACCCTGGAGGCTCGGCTCGCGGCAGGCCGCCAGGATGGCGTCGACATGCTTCTTGAGGAGCTTGGAGCCGGCAACGAGGGCCGCCACCTTCTGCTCCTCGATCACCTTCCACTCGATGAAGGCTTCGATGTCCGGGTGGTCGATGTCGACGATCACCATCTTGGCGGCGCGCCGGGTGGTGCCGCCCGACTTGATGGCGCCGGCCGCCCGATCACCGATCTTGAGGAAGCTCATGAGGCCGGAGGACCGGCCGCCGCCCGACAGCGGCTCGCCTTCGCCGCGCAGCGCCGAGAAATTGGTGCCGGTGCCCGAGCCGTACTTGAAGAGCCGCGCCTCGCGCACCCAAAGGTCCATGATCCCGCCGTCGTTGACGAGATCGTCCTTGATCCCCTGGATGAAACAGGCGTGCGGCTGCGGCCGCTCGTAGGCCGAGGTCGAGGGCCGGACCTCGCCGCTCGCCTCGTCGACGTACCAGTGCCCCTGCGAGGGCCCGTCGATCCCGTAGGCCCAGAAGAGGCCCGTGTTGAACCATTGCGGCGAGTTGGGGGCGGCGATCTGGGCGGCGAGCATGTAGCGCAGCTCGTCCATGAAGGCACGGGCGTCCTCGGCCGAGGCGAAATAGCCGCCCTTGACGCCCCACCAGGTCCAGGCCCCGGCGAGCCGATCGAAGACCTGCTTGGCACTGGTCTCGCCGCCGGTCCGCTCGGCCTCGGGCAGGGCCGCGAGCGTCTCCTCGTCCGCCACCCGGCGCGCGAGCCAGGCGGGCACGCCCTTTTCGCGCACCGGCCGGGTCGCCTTGGGCACGCCGGCTTTACGGAAATATTTCTGGGCGAGCACGTCGACCGCGACCTGCGACCAGGCGGCCGGCACCTCGATCGCCTCGGCCCGGAAGACGATCGAGCCGTCCGGGTTGCGGATCTCGCTAGAGGCGGTGCGGAAAGCGATTCCCTCGTAGGGTGAACTGCCCGCCCGCGTGAACCGTCGCCCGATCTTCAGCGCCACCGTCGATCCTCCTCCAGTTCGCATTCCGTAAATGTTCTGTATGTGTTCGTCAACCCCGTCCGGCGCGGGCAAGGCTGGGACGGCGATCCCAGGGCCGGCCGACTCCGGGTCGGCTCAGGGCGCCTGATCTCAACGTTTAGTTTAGACCAGGCGGCTGCCCGAAGCAACGGGGCTCCGCGACCGTGCCCCCGCGTCCGAACACTCACAAAATATAGCAGTTTTCGGCATCTGACAATCCATATGTTGGGCTTCTGGATTGTCCGCGCGCCGATCTCGAGCCGGCCCGTCGGGGCCACCCGCGGGCCGGCATCCGCCCGGGCCGACGCGACGGAGACGCGGCCCGCCGGCCGGGCTCGCGCCTGAGGTCAATCTCAGCGCGAAATCAGCCTCTCTCCATCTGCCCCGCTCGAACGTCGCTGTCCACAGGCTGTGGAAAGGGCGGGTGTCGGCGCGTGCGCGAGGTCGACCATCAATCCGCACTGAGCCTGTCTCAGGGGCGGGATCGGTCGGGCGCGACCGGGCGCGCGGTGGACAGGGCTGGGGGGCTCGCCTATCTGCGAGCGGCGGACGGTCGGGTGGAGGATCGCGTGTTCGAGTGGCTCAAGGACAACCGGCTGGGGACCTACCTCTTCACCCGGCGCAAAGGCGAGCTCGTGGGCGAGGACGAGTACGGCAACCGCTACTATCGCGAGGTCGGTGCGAGCGATCCGCGGAGCGAGCGGCGCTGGGTGGTCTACGCTTCGACGAGCGAGATCGAACCCTCGACCGTGCCGCCCGGCTGGAACGCCTGGCTGCACCACAATCTGGACGAGCCGCCGAGCCGCAAGCCCCTGCCCAAGAAGCGCTGGGAACGCCCGCACCGGCCGAACCCGACCGGTACGCCCGCGGCCGAGCTGCCGCCCGGCCACGAGGCGCGCGGTGGCAGGCGCGCCCCCGCCACGGGCGACTACGAGGCCTGGCGGCCCTGAGCCCGGACCCGCTCGGCGGCCAGGAGCCCGAGCTCGAGGAAGGCCTCGAGCACCTCGGCCGGTTGGGCACCGGCGAGAAGCCCGACGCCCGGCACGAGGTAGGTGGGGACACCGTCGATGTCGCGGGCGAGCGCCCGGCGATGCTCGGCGCGCACCTGCGCCCGCCGGTCGGGCGAGGCGGCGGCCGCGATCGCTTCGGGCCCGAGCCCGGCCTCGAGCGCGAGCGCCTCGAGCAGCGCCGGGTCGGCGAGATCGCGGCCCTTTTCGAAGAAGGCGTCGAACAGCGCGGTGGCGAGCGGGATCAGCCGTCCCTCGGCCTGCGCCTCGAGGAGGAGGGCCTGGGCGGGCACGGTGTCGGGCTGGCGGGCGATCCGCTCGAAGGCGAAGTGCAAGCCCGCCGCCGCCCCCCTTCGGCTCACTCGGCGCAGCGCGACTGTCGCCGCCTCGATCGTGCCGAACTTCCGTTCGAGATAGAGCCGCCAGGGAACGCCCTGCGGCGGCAGTCCCGGGTTCAACAGAAAGGGATGCCAGCGTAGCCGGTAGCCCAGCCGCTCGAGAAGCGGCCGCAGCGTGTGGAGCGCGATCCGGCACCAGGGGCAGACCAGGTCGGCCACGAGCGTGACGACGGGGCCTTGCTGCGCTGCAGCGCGCTCGAAACGATCCCCAGGATCGCCGTCCTGTGGACGAGCGCGGACATGTTGCGTTGCAGCATGATGCTCCGCGCTCATTCCGGCAGCCCCCAGATCCGGGGCGAGGCGAGCTCGACGCTGTTGCCGGCCGGATCGCGCAGATAGAGCGAGCGGCCACCGCCGGGCCAGACCTGCTCGTGCTCGATCGCCGCCCCGGCCGCTTCGAGCCGCGCGCGCCAGGCATCGAGCGCCGCCTCCGGCACGGCGAAGCAGACATGGCCGGGCCCCGCCGCACCGTGCGCCGGCGGCACGCTCTGGCGGGCCGTCGCTTCGGGATCGAACAGGAGCAGCATCGCCGCTTCGAGGCGCAGGAAGAGAAACGCCCCGGATCGCTCGGCGTGCACCTCGAGGCCCAGGAGGTCGACGTAGAAGCGGCGCGCCGCCTCGAGGTCGCGGGCGTAGAGGCAGGTCTCGAGGACACGACGAATGGGCGGCAGGGCGGACCTCCCGTTGGAACCTTCCCCGGAGCGCCTGCGGCGCATGCCGGCTGTCCTCTCTAGTCCCGCACGGCCGGTCTGTCAGGAGCGCGCGCCGGTGGGCACGTCCTCGAGCGCGCGCTCGGGCTCGCGGGCGAGCCGCAGCAGCCGCTCGAACGCGGGGCCCGCCGGATCGGCGAGCGCGTCGAGCACGGTGAAATGATCGGCCCCTTCGACCTCGAGGCGTGCCGTGGGCAGCCCCCGGCCGCGCCGCGCCTCGACGAACGCGCGCGACTGACGGCGGAACTCGGCGGTCTCGGCGGCTCCGACCATGACCAGAAGGGGCGGCCCGCGATCGGGTATGTCGAGGATCGGGCTGTTGCGGCGGACCTGCTCGAGCCCGAGCTGGAGGGAAGGCTGGAGATAGGACCAGGGGAAGGGGCCGAGGTCGAAGAGGCCGCTCACGGTCGGACCCGCCTTCACGATCTCGGCCGGCACATCGTACTCGCCGGCCCAATCGGTCGCCGCCACCATGGCCACCAGATGGCCGCCCGCCGAGTGGCCGGAGATCGTGAGCCGCTCGGGATCGCAGCCCCACGCCCGGGCCCGCTCGTAGGCCACGGCGACGGCGGCGCGCGCCTCGCGCACAATCTCGTCGATCGTCACCTTCGGGCAGAGCGCGTAGTTGACGATGCCGACCGCCACGCCCGCCCGCACGAGCGGCTCGGCCAGGAAGGAGAACTCGCGGGCGGAGAAGCGGCGCCAATAGCCGCCGTGGGAAAACAGGTGCAGCGGCGCTCCGGGCCCGGCCGGGAAGAGGTCGAGATACTCCTCCCGCGTGGGCCCGTACTCGAGGCCGAGCCGGAAGGGCAGGCGCTCGCGCACCGCAGCCGAGGCCTCGCTCCAGCGGGCGAGGATCGCCCCGCTCTCGGCCACCCGGGCGGTGACATTGTACTCGGCGTCGATCGCCTCCTGACTCTCGAAGTCGCGATAGAGCCGCATTCTTCGACCCTCCTGCGGGCGAGCGTGGCGGCCCGAGCCTCGCCCGGCAAGAACGGGACCGCCCCGTCGGTCCACCGGTCGATCGAGGCTCGGCAAATCGCGAGAGGATCTTCGCCCGGGATCGGCGGAGCGCGTGGCGAACCGTGCCCTTCGGGCTGGAATGATTACAAGTCGGATTGCGACATCTCACAATAAGCCGCAGGTCGAATCCCGCCGAAACCATTGCCGCCGCCCGATCAGCACCCTATAGACGAAGGGAAGAGAGGCGGCGAGGTCGGGCACGGTGCGAACCTCGCCGGGACGCGGGGGAACCGGAAACCGAGGATGGCCAGCGAGACGCCCGTCTGTATCACGACCGCGCGGCTGCGCGCCGCCGGGCTGCGGCCGACGCGGCCGCGGGTCGGCCTCGGCCGGCTCCTGTTCGAGGGCCCGCCGCGCCACGTCTCGGCCGAGCAGCTCTACCAGGAGGCCCGCGACCGCCGGCTCTTCGTCTCCCTCGCCACGGTCTACAACACCCTCCATCAATTCGTCGCCGCCGGCCTGTTGCGCCGGGTCGTGGTCCACACCGGCCAGACCTTCTTCGACACCAAGGTGAGCGACCACCACCATTTCTACGACGAGCGCACCGGCTTCGTGCGCGACATCGACGAGCGGGAGATCGCCTTCGCCCGTTTGCCCGAACCGCCGCCCGGCTACGCCATCACGGGCGTCGAGGTCATCGTCCGGGTCGAAGCCCAGGGCGGCTTCGACGGCCGGCGGGTCGAGCCGGCCCCGGCGGCGGCCGAGGGATCGCCGAAGCCCGCCGGCTGACCGGCCGGGTCGCCCGGCGGCGGCCGGGGCTCGACGAAGACTGCGGCGAGCGCGTTGCCGAGGCAGACGATCACGGGTCGAAGGTCCCCCGATCTCCCCTGCCGCCGATCGAAGGCTGTCCCACGGCCGGGTAAAGGAAGAAGGCGAAGTCTCGCGCGTGTCGGGTCGATCCTACAGCTTCCTGTCCGACCGATCGGGCCGAGCGAAGAGACGAGGTGCCGTAGACGGGGTCGGGCCGCCCCGGCTCGCCCGGGGAAGCGGCGGCGGGAGCGGGAGAAGGATCGGACCGACGGAGGCCTCGAAGGGCGAGCGGACGGTTCCGGCGGTACCGAATCGCGCACTCGAGGGTGAACGCGTCGCCCTCTTCGGAACCTGCAGCAGCCGGGCGTGCTCGCCGTCGGCGAGCGCCCGAAGGCGGTGATCGAAGGCGACCCCCGGCGCGAGCTCGAGGGGATCGCCCGAGATCGCGAGGCGATCGAGATCGGCGAGCGGGCCGAGGACTACGTGTCCCCTGACCTCGCGGGCGGGATCCCGCAGGACGAGGAGCATCACCAGGACCGGAACCGGGCCGAGCTCGAGCCCATCGACGAGACGGGCATCGAGCATGTCGGTCGGTCGCCGATCCGAGCATCGGTCGGACAGGGGGCGCGGCCGCTCAGTGGCGTGTCCCCGGTCCGCCCGGGTCGACCAGCGTGGAGCGGTCGAGCAGCCCCGCGAAGGCGCGCACCTCGACGACCAGCCGATCGACCGCGTCCGACCGCACCACGAACCGGGCGAGGGCCTCGGCGATCGCCGGTCGAGGTGCCAGCACGAGGGCGAGCAGGCGTTGCTCGTCGGCCGACACGCAGGGGCAGGGAAGAGGCAGCAGGCCCTGATCGCGCAGGCCCTCGGCCTCGATGGTGGTGCATAGGCGACCGAACGCGGCCAGTGCCGGCTCGAGGAGCGCCAGGCCGAAGGCCAGGCGGAAGCCGTGCACCAGGAGGGCCGAGAGCCGGCCCCCATCGGCGACCCGGCGGCGGAGAGCCCAAAGGAGGAACTGCTCGACCGGGGCGAGCTGGCCGACCACCCGGCCCGAGAGCCGGCCGGAATCGGCCGTCGGACCGTGCCGCGCGGGATCGTGGTAGGACATGGCGATGGTTCCTCGAGTTGGCCTTCGCGTTGCTGTGTAGCCGATGGCGCGTGCAAGGAAAGGGCGAAATAGACTGGTATCGGTACAATAAAGGTCGAGTAATTCCAGAAACGCTGCTCGGTGCCGGCCCCGCGGCCGGCCCGCTGCGATCAGCCGAGCGGGCCGTGCAACACGAGCAGGCCCAGCGCCAGGGCCGCGAGCCAGAGCGGCCGGGAACCCGGCGCGAGGTCGAGAAGCCCGCCCGGATGGCCGCTTCGCCGCAGGAGCTCATGCAGGCAGGCGAGCCCGAGCGTCGCCGCGATCCAGCGGCCGCCCGTGTAGAGGTTCAAGACCGGCCCGGCGATCGCGAGCGCCAGATGGACCACCCCATCCCTCCCGTCTCCGCCCCCGCAGGATGGTTGAAGATCGGTTGACCGGGCAGCGGGCTCCGCACCCCGGGCGCAGAAGGGTGCATCGGGTCCGACCGCGGAGCGGCGGGGCGGTCCGACCGCTCAGGCTCGGCCGCAGCCGGCGGCCATCCGGCCGACCTCGAGGGCGAGAACGGAGGTGCGGTCGCGCCAGTCGGGCAGGCGGTGGAAGTCCCGCCGGCGGCTCGGGAAGACCTCGGCGACGGCCAGGGCGAGCGGGTCGGGGGCGAAGGCGCGCTGCGGGAGCAGCTCGAGCCGGTTCGTCGACCGCGGCTCGGGAGCCTCGTGCCGCAGCGCCCTACTTTGCGCAGGCTCGCGGCCGGCGGTCGGGCGGGTCGGTGCCTCGGCCGCCCCCGTCGTGGCGGATTCCGAGCTTCGGCAAGGGACGGAGGAGCGATGCGCCATGGCGGGGATGGGGTCCGTCTTCCCGGCGGGCCGTGGCTCGGCCGCGGCGGGCTCCGTGGGTGAGGGTTCGGGAGTCGCGTGTCGCGAAGCCGCGGGGCTCCGGGCAGGGCGTTGCCGCGGCGGCGAGGGGCGCAGCGGCAGCCGGCCCGGGTCGCGCAAGAGGCGCAGTTCCTCGAGGAGGAGCCGCCGGTCGCGCTCGATGCGCGCCCGGCAGCGCGCCAGCGCCGCGAGCGCCCGGAGGGAATCCATCACCCCGTCCGCGAGCGCCTCCAGGACCCGCTCCTCGAGCCGGTCGATGCGCCGGCGCCTTCGCACCCCGGCCACGAGCGCGTCGACCGCGGCGAGTTCGGCCGGATCGGCGGGGCGCAACCGCTCGTACCAGACGCGGTGGAGCGCCCGGTCGAGTTCGAGCGCCTCCGAAGCGGGCTCGGGTCGCGCCGCTCCGGTCGGAGTGGAGGCGGGCGCGCTCGGCGGGGCCTCCCCGGCACGACCTCCGGGGCCGTCGGCGGTGGCGAGGAGCGCGGTCGCGGGCTCGGGCTCGTGGCCGAGCAGCGCCTCGGCAGCGAGCGCGGCCGCGGCCGGGACGGTGGGGAGCGGGGCGGGGACGGGCACGGCGCGACTCCAGGCAATATGTCCGATATACAGATTATAATCCTATTCATGCCGAACCGCAAGCCGTCCGACCGGCCCTCGGCTGCGCTCGAGCCGGCCGGACCCACGCACCGATCCGACACGGCGGGAAGAGGGACGGTGGCTCGCGGCCGATCTTCCCGCTCCGGCCTCGTTCGCAACGAGACGGTCGGCGGAGCGGTTCGCCCCGGGCCGCGCGAGCGGTGCTCGGGGCGGCGGCGAGCGCGCCGGCCCGGAGCTGCGGGGGCTCGGTAGCGGAAACGAGCCGAGGCCGATCGGGCGCTCGCTCGGACCCCCGGGTAAGCGAGGCCCGCGGCTCGGGGAGAGAGGATGCGGCCCGTGCGCCGGGTGGATCCGCCTAGGCCCCGGCGGCGGCGGTCGGGCCGGCGGCGAGCGCCCCGGCCCAGGGCTGCACCGGCTCGGCCGCGGCCTCGCCCCGGCCGCTCGCGGGCTCGTGCAGCACCGCGCTCGGGCAAGCGAAGGTCAAGGGATAGACGACCGGCTGCACGGCCCGCACCGGAGCGAGCGGCGCGAGGGCCTGCGCGACCTCCGGGCCGAGGCGGGCGTCGATCGTGATGCGCTCGGCCTCGGCCGTGTCGATCCGCGGGGTGTGGAAGGCGGCCTCGAGGTCCATGCGGTGGTCGAGTAGGAAGCTCAGGAGCTGGAGAACGGCCGGGAGGATCCGCCGGCCGCCCGAGGCGCCGAGGGCGATGCGGCGGTCGGGGGCGAGCGCGATCGCCGGGCACATGTTGGCGAGCGGCCGGCGGCCGGGGCCGAGTGCATTGGGCCGGCCCGGGCGCGGGTCGAACCACATGACGCCGTTGTTGAGGAGCACGCCCGTGCGCGGGCTCAGCACCTTCGAACCGAACAGCGAGAGCAGGGTCTGGGTGAGGGCCACGAGGTTGCCGTGCCGGTCGAGCACGCAGAGATGGCTCGTGCAGGACGGCGCGGGGCCGGCATCGCCCATGCGCTCGAGGCGCTCGGCCTGGGCCGTGCGGAGTGCACGGGCGTAGGCGACATAGGCGGCGGCGTCGGGCCCGGGGCCCGCGAGCGTCGCCGCGGCGAGAAGCTCGAGGGCACGGGCGAGGGTGGCACCGGCGAAGAGGCCGGGCATGGCGAGCACCCGGGCATCGCGATAGGGCAGGGCGAGCGGCTCGCGGACCGCGGCAGTGCAGGCGGCGAGATCGGCCGCCTCGAGGCGGCTGCCGGCTTCCGCGAGATCGCGCGCGAGATCGGCCGCGATGCCGCCGCGATAGAAGCTCTCCGCCCCTTCCCGGGCGAGCCGCTCCAGGGTCTCGGCCAGCGCGCGAAGCGGCAGGATCGCGGGCTCCCCGGTCCAGCTCGGTGCCGGCGGCTGGCCGCCCGGCAGGTAGAGGGCGGCCGCGGAGGGGTGGCGGGCGAGGACGGCGGCGGAGGAGGCGATCATGGTCATGGCGTAGCCGTCGACCACGAGGCCGCGGCGGGCGAGCGCGATCGCCGGCCGGACGAGTTCGGCAAGCGGCAGGGTCGCGAAGCGGCTGCGGGCGAGCTCGATGCCGGCGAGCCAGGTCGGCAGGCAGATCGAGAGCGGCCCCTCGAGGTTGCGGTTACCCAGAACCTCGGGCCAGCCGAAAAGGTCGCCGCCCGCCCGGCCGCTGAGCGGATAGTCGGCCGGGTCGAGCCGGCGCGGGGCGACCATGCCCATGTCGACCGCGAAGCTGCGGCCCTCGGCCGCGAGCCGGACGAGCATGGCGCCGCCGCCGCCGAGCCCGCTCATCCAGGGCTCGACCACGCCGAGGGCGAAGCCGGTGGCGATCGCCGCGTCGACCGCGTTGCCGCCGGCCTCGAGGATCTCCACCCCGGCCCGCGCGGCCTCGAGGTTCTGGGCGACGACGAGGCCGCGATCGCCCACGACCGCGGGCTTGTGGACGAAGGCTCTCGGCAGTGGTGGGAGGTTCACGGGTGCGGATCTCCGATCGGGTCGGCGAAGGCGCGCTCGGGCGGATCGAGCGGCCAGATCGGCCGGCGGACGCGGCGATAAGGGAGGGTGGCGAAGTCCTGCGAGAGGGCGCCCGGGCCGTTGACCCAGAGGACCTCGGCGGCGATCGGCGCGAAGCCGGCGTAGAAGTGCTGCATGGATTTGACCACGACGAGCCGCTTGTCGGAAAGCGCGATGCCGTGGTCGGTGAAGAGGGCGGGGTCGAAGGCCTGGGTGCGGGTGGCATTGAGGAGCACCTCGACGCCGCCGATGCGAATCGCCGCGACGTCGCCGAGCTGCGTCCAGCCGACGCCGAAGCGCTGGCGGGCGTCCTTCGCCACCGCCAGCACCTCGGCCTCGACGTCGAGCGGCGGGCCCGAGATCGGCCCGACCTTGCCGCCGATCCGAAGCGCGAGGCGGGCACCCGGGCCGGCAAGGTGGCAGAAGCGGACCGCGACCGGATCCCACAAGGGGCCGAGGCAGGCCCGCTCGACGCGCCGTTTCAGGAGACAGGCCAAGAGGAAGGTGCTGTCGGAGGGGGCCCCACCGCCGGCATTGTCGGCCGTGTCGGCGAGCACGACGGGACCGGCCGGGGCGGCGAGCGCCCGCTCGATCCCCTCCTCGAGGCCGAGCACGGGCTCGGTCGTGTTCCCCCGCATCGCCCGCACCTCGCGGGCGAGCCGGTCGGCGAGCGTCTGCGCGCGGGTGCGATCGCCATCGGCCACGACCAGGACCTTGGCGCCGAGATCGGGCACGTCGCCCCAGGGAAAGCCGTGCGCGAGCGAGATCGAGAGGATGCCGTCCCGCCCCTCGAGGGCGCGCATGCGGTCGACGAAGCCGCGCACGGGCTCGCGCGGGGTGTGGAAGAGGGCGATCATCCGGCAGTCGGCGGTGGCCGTGACGGGGCGGATCGCGCCGCGGGCGGTCCGCAGGGCTAGATCGACGAGCTCGCGGGCGCGATCGAGCGTGTCGGTGTGCGGGTATTCCTTGTAGAGGACGAGGAGGTCGGCATGGGCGAGCATGCGCTCGGTGAGATGACAGTGCGGATCGAGCTCGGCCGCCACGACCGCGGCGGTTCCGACGCGCTCGCGCACCGCCGCCAGGAGATCGCCCTCGCAGTCCTCGCAGCCTTCGGCGATCATGGCGCCGTGCAGGCTCAAGAGCACGATGTCGACCGGAAGCGCCGCCTCGAGCTCGGCGAGGACGCGGCCTTTCAGCGCCCGCCAGGCGGCTGCGGTCGTGAGGCCCGCGGGTGCGGCGAAAGCGCAGAGGCCCTCGATCAGCGTGTGGCCCTCGGCGCGGGCCCGCTCGCGGGCGGCCACGAGCGGCCCGGTGAAGAAGCGGGCTTCTTCGGGATGCGTGCCGGGCTCGAACCAGAGATAGTCGCGGAAACTGTCGAGGCCCGTGGGGATCGGCGAGAAGCTGTCGGTCTCGGTGCCGACGGCGGCGGTGAAGATGCGCATGCCCCGCTCCGGATCCGGTCTTTCGCGCGGGGCTAGGGCGAGGCCCGGGGATTGGCAAGGCGGTGACGGCTGCGGGTGATGCAGGGGAGGGGCGAGCGGGGGCGGCGGACCCGCTCGGCCAGCGGATCGCCGAGCGGCTGCGGCGGGCAGCCGATCTGCTCGAGGCGCAGGGCGAGAACCCGTTTCGGGCGCGCGCCTATCGGCGGGCGGCGGACACGGTCGCGGGCCTCGGCCGGCCGATCGAGGCGGTCTGGCGGGAGGGCGGGACGGCGGCCCTCGAGGCGCTGCCGGGGATCGGGCCCTCGCTCGCCCGGGCGATCGTCGAGATGATCACGACCGGTCGCTGGGCGCAGCTCGAGCGGCTCGAGGGCGCGGTCGCCCCCGAAGCGCTGTTCGCGAGCGTGCCCGGGATCGGCCCCGAGCTCGCCCGCCGGCTGCACGAGCATCTCCACCTCGACACGCTCGAGGATCTCGAGCTCGCCGCCCACGACGGGCGTCTCCTGAGCGTGCCGGGGGTGGGCCCGCGGCGGGCGGCACAGATCCGGGCGAGCCTCGCGGAGGTGCTCTCGCGCGCCCGGCCCTGGCGGCGCGGGCCGCCGGCCGAGGAGCCCGAGGTGGCGGTCCTTTTGGACGTCGACCAGGAATATCGAAGGCGTGCGGCGGCCGAGGATCTGCCGAAGATCGCCCCTCGACGGTTCAATCCCGGAGGCGAGGCCTGGCTGCCGGTCCTGCACACCCGTCGCGGGCCCTGGTATCTCTCGGCGCTCTTCTCGAACACGGCACGCGCCCACGAGCTCGGCCGGACCCGCGACTGGGTCGTGATCTATTTCGAGAAGGACGATGCGGTGAGCGGCCAGCGCACGGTGGTGACCGAGAGCCGCGGCCCCCTCGCGGGCCTTCGCGTGGTGCGCGGCCGCGAGCGGGAGTGCGCCGCCTACCACCGCGGCCGGAGCGTCGGATCGCCCGGCTCCCGCGGGGCGGGCGTGGGGCCGGCGGGCTCGGGCGAGGCGGGGGAGTCGGACGCGCGGGGCGGGCCCCGGGCTCAGGGATCGTGAGCACGGGAGAGCCGGTCGGCGAGGCGGACGGGCTCCGGCAGCCGGCGGTCGCGGCTCGTGGCGCGCACCCAATGGAGTGCGGTCTCGAGGCCGACCCGATGGCCGATCGAGACCCAGAGCGGCCGTCGGCCGGCGCGCGGGCGCAGCACGAGGCCCACGGTCTCGCCGCGGTCGAGAAGCGGGACGACCGAATCGGGGGCTTCGGGAAGGGGCGCGTGCTCGCCCAGAAGGCGCGATTTGGCGACCCCGATGGTCGGCAGATCGGCCAACAGGCCGATGTGGCAGGCGAGGCCCATCCGGCGCGGATGGGCGAGGCCCTGGCCGTCGACCAGAAGGAGGTCGGGGCGCGGCTCGAGAAGGGCCAGGGCCTCGAGGGCCACCGGTGCCTCGCGGAAGGAGAGGAGGCCCGGGACGTAGGGAAAGGCGAGCGGGCGGGCGGCGAGCACGGAAGCGAGCAGCTCGAGGCTCGCGGCATCGAGGAGAACGGCCGCGGCGAAAGCGAGCCCGCGCTTCGGAGCGTAATGCACGTCGAGCCCGGCGATGCGGCGAACCGGGCCGAGCCGATCGCGCCGTTCGATGCGGGAGGCGAGGACGGCCTGCAGCGCGCGGGCCTCCGCGGGTGTGCCGGGCCAGGCCGCCTCGACGGGGCGGGCCGGGGGGAGGGCCGCGCCCGTCGCCGGTCGGGACGGGCCGACGGCAGGGCCCGCCGCGCCGGCCGCGGGCTTGTGGTCGGGCTTCGGCTGCTCTCT
Source organism: uncultured Alphaproteobacteria bacterium (assembly GCA_937926445.1). Classification (GTDB taxonomy): domain Bacteria; phylum Pseudomonadota; class Alphaproteobacteria; order Geminicoccales; family Geminicoccaceae; genus JANXAZ01. Next base: position 27,556 of record CALBAK010000079.1, on the reverse strand, counting down.
CATGGGGCGAGCCTTCCGCTGGCCGTCCCGGCCGGCCGGGACGGCGGCGGGAGCCGGGGATGACACTCAAGCCGATCACCGACCGGGCCGAGGTCGCCATCGACTTCCCGGACAAGGCCTATATGGGGAGCTTCGGCCGCGCCTCCTCCTTCGAGGCGACGGCCGATGCGGAAGGCGTCACGATCCGCCTCGCCCGCGGCGGCGAGGAGCGCCGCCGGGTCGAAATCCATCTGCACCATTACCTCTTCGCGGGCGTGCTCGCCGACGTCGCGGCGGCGCTCGCCGCCCTACCGCCGCTCGACGAGGCCCATCGCGCCCGGCTGCTCGAGGCCGCCCGGGCGCTCGCGGCCGCGCTCGACCGGCCGCCGGCCCCGAACGGCGCCGCCCAGCGAGAGGCCCCTGGCGGTGCGGCCGCATCGGGCTGAGGGCGGCGCGAACGGCGCTCGGCCCGCGGTTCAAGGCAGAGCGGGGCGGAAGGCGAAGGCGACGGCGAGCGCGATCCACAAGAGGGTGAGCCCGCGACAGGTCCACAACAGGCGACGATGGTCCATCGGCGAACGCTCCGGCTTCAGCCGAGGTCGTAGCGGAACCGCTCGGCGACGATCTGCCGTGCCGCCACGCCGCGCGCCCGCAACCCGCGTTCGACCGTATCGATCATGGTCGGCGGACCGCAGACGAAGAACAGCCAGCCGGCCATCCGCGGCAGGTCGATCCACCGCTCGAGCAGGCGAGCATCGAACTGGCCGACCTCGCCGGTCCAGCCCGCGGGCGGCTCGCCGAGGACGTGGACGAGGCGCAGGTCGAGCCGCCCGCGCAGCCTCTCGAGCTCGTCGGCGTGGACGATCTGACCGGCGTGCCGATTGCCGTAGAGGAGAAGCCACGGCCGCGGGTCGCGCTCCGCTGCCGCCTGACGCAGGAGCGAAAGCATCGGTGCTATGCCGACCCCGCCCGCGAGCAGAACGACGCCCTCACCCGTGCGCCGCTCGAGAGTGAAGGCGCCGTGCGGCCCGTCGAGATAGGCCCGGCCGCCGATCCGCAGCCGATCCAGCCGGCTGGTGAAATCGCCGGCCTCTTTGACGACGAATTCGAGGTTCGGCAGATCAGCGGGTGCGGAAGCGATCGAAAAGGGGTGTTCGACGAGCGAGAAGGGCGAGCGATCGAGGGTCACCCAGGCGAACTGGCCGGCGGCGAAGCGGAAGCGCCCCGGCCGCTCGGCCACCAGGCGGATCGACCAGGTCCGATCGGCGATCCGCTCGATCGCCGCAATCCGCCAGGGAGCCGCGAGCTGGCGCAACGGTCGCAAAAGATAGACCGTGACCAGGGTCGAAGCGGCGGCGGCGAGGAGCAGGAGCCAGAAGCCGGCGAGCCAGGGATCGGTGCTGTAGCGACCGGCCCCGAGCGCATGGTGCGTGCCGAGACCCGCGACCAAGAGTGCCCCGAGACCGTGGCTCGCCCGCCAGACCTCGTAAGGGAAGGGGAGCCCGTCGCGTCCGATCGCGGCGACGACGAGCACGGCGAGAAGCACCCAGGCGGCCACGCCCGAGAGGATCGTAGGGCCGTCGAGCCCGAGGCGCTCCCGTCTCGTCGGGTCGAAGGGCAGATCGTAGGGGACGAGCGGCGTCGCGTAGAGGAAGGGATGGACGAGCAGGAAAAGGAGCGCGGTACGGGCGAACAGTTGATGAGCGCCCATGACCCGGTCGATGCCGACCCGGCCGCCCACGAGCCGGAAACGCCCGGACAGGACGAATTCGACGAAGAGCACGGCGAAACCGACGAGTGCGAGACCGGTCGCGAACTCGTCGCGCCAAGGGCGGGGCGGTCCGCCGCGCGAGGCCGCGAGGACGAGCGGTGCCGCCGTCAGGGCGAGACAGACCGCGAGGAGAACGGGTCCGGGAAGCCCGCGCGGGCGGGGGTGCGGCGCCTTCGGCGCGGCGGACGGCGTCCCGGTCATGCCCGGCTCCTCGCGACCGTGGCGTCGGCGCGGCGGACCACGTCGGGCAACAGGCGCGTACCGAGGCCGGGGCCCTCCATCGGGTGGATCCAGCCCCGTTCGATGCGCGGCAGCTCGGTGACGAGCTCCCTGTACCAGCCGGTGTAGAAAGCCCGCACGCTCTCCTGGATCAGCGCGTTGGTCGCGTTCAACGAGAGATGGCAGGAGGCCACGAAGACCACCGGGCCCGTGCAGTCGTGCGGCGCCACCGGCAGATGGTGCGCTTCGGCCATGGTGGCGATCTTCTTGGCCTCGGAGAGGCCGCCGCACCAGGCGATGTCGAGCATCACGACACCCACGGCACGGCGGGCCATCATTTCGCGGAAGATCGGCCGGGTGGCGACCGTCTCGGACGCGGTGATCGGCACGCGCGTGCTCGCCGCGAGTTCGGCGAGGGCTTCGAAGTCGTTCATCTTGATCGGATCCTCGAACCAGAACGGTTCGATCTCCTCGAGCGCGGCGCAGATCCGCTTGGCGGTCGGCAGGTTCCACAGGGAGTGGAACTCGACCATGATGTCCATCTTCGCGCCGACCGCCTCGCGGATCTTGCGGAACGGCTCGAGCGCCCTATCGAGCTCGTCGGGAGCGATGTAGAGCCCACCCCAACGCTCGGCGGCGAAGTCGAACGGCCAGATCTTCATGGCCGAAATACCCTGCTCGAGCAGCGAGTGCGCGAGCTCGTCGGCGCGATGGAGGAAGGCGTCGAGATCCTCGTAGGGCCCCTGCTTCGCTTCGAGACCCCAGTTCTCGGTGAGCTGGCCCTTCGAGCCGCGCACGTAGCGGTAGCCGGCGCAAGTGTTGTAGGTGCGGATCTTCGGCCGCGCGAGACCGCCAAGGAGCTGGTGGATCGGCAGCCCCGTTGCCTGGCCGAAGAGGTCCCAAAGCGCGATGTCGATCGCCGAGGCACCCCGCATCTCCGCCCCGCTCGAGGCGAAGCCGAGATAATAGTCGTGCAGGAGCCGGCGCGAATGGCGGTCGATCGCGAGCGCGTCCTCGCCGAGAAGCCGCGGGGCCGCGGTCTCGTGGATGTAGGCCTCGGTCGCTCTGGGCCCGAAAAAGGTCTCACCCAGACCCACGAGGCCCTCGTCCGTGTGGATCTGGACCCAGAGGAGGTTCGGGAACTCCTCGAGCCGGATGGTCTCGATCGCGGTGATCTTCATGGCCGCCTCCCGCGTCAAGCCGAAGCGCCAACCCCGGAATCCGGCCTAGCCTGGCCGGCGGCCGTATGGAAGCCGTGCGCGTGCGGACCCGTCAGGCGGCGGAGGCGGGGGCGAGCCCGTGCACCCGCTCGAGGGCGCGTTCGATGCGCTCGGCCGCGCGGCCGTCGCCGTAGGGGTTGATCGCGGTCGCCATGCGCCGGTAGGCGATCGGGTCGGTCAGGAGTCGGCCGGTCTCCTCGACGATCCGGGCGAAGTCGGTGCCGACCAGGCGGACGGTGCCGGCCTCGATCGCCTCGGGGCGCTCGGTCACCTCGCGCATGACCAACACGGGTTTGCCGAGCGAGGGGGCCTCCTCCTGGATGCCGCCCGAATCGGTGACGATCAGATGTGCCCGGTCCATGAGGTGGACAAAGGGCAGATACTCGACCGGCTCGATCAGATGGACGGAAGGCAGCCCGCCCAGGATGCGGAAGACGGGCTCGCGGACGTTCGGGTTCAAGTGGACGGGGTAGAGGATCTCGATGTCGGGATGGCGGCGGGCGAGCTCGGCGAGCGCCCGGCAGATGTTCTCGAAGCCGACCCCGAAGCTCTCCCGCCGATGCCCCGTGACGAGGACGAGGCGGCGGTCGGGGGAGAGGAAGGCGAAGCGTTCGGCGATCGCCCGCTCGAGCTCGCGCTCGCGGCGCAGCCGGGCACGGGCGAGCAGAAGCGCGTCGATCACGGTGTTGCCGGTGACGAGGATCCGCTCGGGCGGCACACCTTCGGCCAGAAGCGCCCGCCGCGCCCGTTCGGTGGGCGCGAAATGCAGGTCGGTCAGGAGCGCGGTGACCTTGCGGTTGGCCTCCTCGGGCCAAGGAGCCTCGAGATTGCCGGTCCGAAGGCCGGCCTCGACATGGCCGACCCTGATACGGTTGTAGAAGGCAGCGAGGCTCGCGGCGAGCGTGGTGGTGGTGTCGCCGTGGACCAGGACGCGCTCGGGCCGGAAGCTCGCGAGCACGCTCTCGAGCCCGTCGAGCACGCGGGCGGCGATGCCGCACAGGCTCTGCCGCTCGCGCATGACGTCGAGGTCGAAGTCGGGGCGGATGGCGAAGTCGGCGAGCACCGAATCGAGCATGCTGCGGTGCTGGGCGGTGACGCAGACGCGCGCGTCGAATCCGGGATGGGCGGCGAGCCGCAGGACCACGGGGGCCATCTTGATGGCCTCGGGTCGGGTACCGAAGACCGAGAGGATGCGCACCCGGCCGTGCTCGGGGCGCCCGGCCCGTCCCGGAGATCCAGCGGTCGGTGCGTTCATCGCCCGGGCTCCGGGGCGTCGGCGCGGACCGGAGGGGCGGCCAGGGAGGCGGCCAGAGCCCGCAACCGGGCGACTGCCGGCACGATCCCCTGCCGCCAGGTGAAGCGCTCGACATTGGCGCGCGCGCGGGCGGTCATGGCGGCACGCTCCTCCGCGGAGAGCGCAAGGGCCCGCTCGAGGCCGGCGGCGAGCGCCGCATCGTCGTTCGGCTCGACCAGGATGCCCGCCCCGTCGCGCAACAGGAAACGGCAACCGCTCACCGGGGTCGCGACGATCGGCCGGCCGGCCGCCATGTATTCGGGCATCTGCGAGACGAACCCGCCCTTCGTGATAGCGTTGTCGACCCGCGGCGAGACGAGAACGTCGGCGAGGTGCAGCCAGTGCACGACGTCGGCGTGCGGCACGAGGCCCGGGAAGAAGACGCGATCGGCGATTCCGCGTTCGGCGGCGGTCGCCTCGTACCGCCCGCGGCACGGCCCGTCGCCCACGAGCAGGAGGCGCAGCTCGGGATGGCGCGGAGCGATCGCGGCGAAAGCCCGGACCAGGTGATCGACGCCCTGATAGTCCTTGAACATGCCGACATAGGCGACGAGCCGCTCGCCCGAGGGCTTGAAGCGGGCCTCGAGCTCGGCGAGCCGGACCGGATCGATCCGACCGGGGTCGAAGAGGGCGAGGTCGACATAGTCGAAGAGGACGTCGACGCGCTCGGCCCCGATCAGCTCCGCCACCGTCGCCGCGAGCCCCTCGTTGGAGGCGAAGACCTGGGCGGTGGCGGCGAGCATGGCCCGCTCGAGGAGGCCGAGGCCGGCCCGCAAGGGGCGCCAATCGGGGATCATCCGGTAGTGCACGAGCTCGGGTACGAAAGGCCCGTGCAGGTCGGCGCAGATCGGCAGCCGGCCGGCGGTCAGCGCCCGCAGCGCGAGCGCGATCGCGAGACCCTCGTAGGTGTGCGCCCAGACGAGGTCGATGCGCCGCCGCTCGCGCAGCAGCGCGCGCAACAGGCGCACATCCGCCGCGAGCTTGTTGCGCCAGCCGTAATAGCGGCTCTTGTCGGCGTCGAAGCCGCCCACCCGGTGGAGCTCGAGGCGCGGTTGCGGGTCGACCGGTCGGCCCTCGTAGGCGAAGAGCAGGATCTCGAGGTCGGGATCCTCGGCGAGCAGCGCGCGGGTGATGTTGCCCACCCGGATCGAGGAGGCCTTGGCGGCGGGCCAGGGCATGGCCGCCAGCATCGCCAGTCTCAAGCTGCGGCGCGACACGGCGCGTCTCCGAGAAGGGCCCGCTCGAGGCCGTGGACGTTCAGGCTCACCGTGCGCTCGCGCAGGAGCCGGGCGAAAGCCTTCCAGCTCGCCTCGACCATCGGCAGGGCCATGCCACGGGTCGGGTCGTGCAGATAGAGGTGGCAGTGGCCCCAGGTCGAGCCCAGGACCTTGGTGTGGGTGACGAAGCTCAACACGCTGCCCGGGAACGCGGCGATCGCCGCGAGCCGGTCGAGACAACGCTCGACCTTGCGGGGGTCGCGGGTCCTGAGCGTCTTGTCGACGAACAGACAGGGGATCTCGGTGACGCGGGTGCGGCGGACCACCCCGTCGCGCTCGGCGAGCAACCGGTAGGGACGGATCGGCAGCGGCGGATCGGGCTCGATCAGATCGGAAGAGTCGATCACGGCGGAAAAGCGCGCCTCGAGCGCGTCCAGCACGGCAGGCGAGCGGACGAAGCCCGGATAGCGGATGAAGAGCCGCTCGCTCGTATGGCCCACGAGGGTACACCAGCGCTCGAGGTCGGCCAGCACTTCCTCGACCGTGAAGGGCGTGCCGATCGTGGTCTCGCGGGCGTTCTTGCGGGCCCGGGCGGCGGCGAGCTCCTTGCGGTAGCGCCAGAGGAAGCGGGCGGTGCCCCAGAGCATGGCGGGACTGCCGCTCGTCTCCACGAAATAGGCGAGCTTCTCGAGGGTGCTCAGGCGTGGGTTGGCCGAGACACCCTTGGAGAGCCACCATTCGTGGTCGAAGCCGTGGCAGGCGAGGCCGTGGCCGCGCTCGGCGATCTCGGCGAGCACGCGGCGATTGTCCTCGAGGCCCAGGAGCGGATCGCCGAAGGCGTCGGTGAAGGAGGGATCGAGCTCGTCGCCGGTCACCATGAAGACGGCCAGGAGGCCTTCGGCCTCGCAGCGGTCCATGATCGTGCGGCAGCAGCGGGCGAACTGCAGATCGTCGTCGGGGGTGCCGACGACGGTCGAGCAGCGCCCCTCGCGGTTGACGAAGTAGCGCTGCTGGTCCTCGGCATCGACCGTGATCAGCGAGATCGCCCGATCGCTCGCGGGCGCTTCGGGCAGGAGCTCGGCGAGGAGCCGGCGCAGCAGGAGGTCGGCCGAAAGGATCGTTCGCACCTCCGACCGCGCCTCGGCATGGCCGAGGATCGCCTGGGCTCGAAGGAGCGGCAGATCGGCCAAGAGGTCGAGGCGGCCGCGGCCCGAAAGCGCGAGCGGTCCCGCCGCGTCCGCGAGGAGCGGCCGCTCCTCGGCGGCGGCCTCGGCCGCGGCCCGGCCGAGGCCCGGCAGCGCGATGGGGCCCAGGGCCCTCTCCGGACCGTCGGCGAGCCGGACGATCGTATCCTCCGTCCGGGTGCCCGGCCGCCAGTGCAGCACCGGCGTCTCGCCGCGTTCGCAGGGCGCGTCGCCGACCACGAGGTGCAGCCGCGGCGGCGGGCCGGCCGCGCGGGCATCGCGCACGCCGAGCCCGAGCGCGTCGTCGACGGCGCTCGCGAGGGCCAGCGCGTGGGCCTCGAGGCCGGGTTCGAAGGCGAGCGTGACCGCACCGCCGGGTACGAGCGCGCTCGCGAGGTCGATCCGGCGGCCGGCGAAGCGCGAAGGGAGGGGCAGGATGGGCGGCACGCAGGCTCCCGTGGCGATCGCGGCGAGGGTGGAGCGGGGAGTCGGCGCTGCGGCCCGCCCCCGTTCGCCCAGTATTCTGGGGCGGCTCGGTTGATACAAGGTTGACGCCCCGCTGGATCGCATTCGCGGGCGCCCGCATCGCGCCGCTACCACAGTGCCGTGGCGGGGCTTATGGTCCGCGCCCGTGACGCGGCGGCCGACGATCAAGGACGTGGCGCGCGCGGCCGGCACTTCCACGGTGACGGTCTCGCGCGTCGTCAACACCCCGAAGCTCGTCCAGGCGGAGACCCGGGCCCGGGTCGAGGCGGCGATGCGCGAACTCGGCTACGTGCCGAACCTCGCCGCCCGCTCGATGCGGACCCGGCTCACCCGCTCGGTCGGCTTCCTCACCCCCGAGCTCACGAGCCTGCCCAACGCCGCGGTCGCCCAGGCCTGCGAGCAGGCGCTCTCCGAAGCCGGCTACGGCATGCTCGTGACCTCGAGCGACTATCGGGTCGAGCGCGAGCTCCGGGCGCTCGAGCTGTTGCGCCAGCGCCAGGTCGACGGCCTCGTGCTCTACCTCTCCGACGAGGAGGATCCGGCGCTCGCCGAGGCGGTCGCCGGGCTCGACGTGCCGCTCGTCGTGCTCGACCGCGAAACGTCTGTGGGCGATCGGGTGTTGAGCGAGCATCGGGGGGCCACGGCGGCGGCGGTCCGTCGGCTCGTGGGACTCGGCCATCGCCGCTTCGCGCTCCTCCAGCCCGACCTCGCGATCCGCCCGGTGCGCGAACGCCTCGCGGCGGTCGAGGCGACGCTCGCCGAGGCCGGGCTCGGGGCCGGTGCCCTCGAGCGGATCGCGGTGCCGCCGGCCGCCCTCGAGCGGGCGCTCCTGCCGGCCGAACGGCTCGCCCGCCCGGACCGACCGACCGCGCTTCTGGTCGAGGGCAGCCGCCTTCTGCGCGCGGCCCTGCTCGCGCTCAGGGCCGCCGGCCTCGCCGTGCCGCAGGACCTCTCGCTCGTGGCGATCGACGCGGAGGAGACGGCGAGCCTCACGACTCCGGAGACCACCCGGATCGCCCGCGACTTTTCGGCGATCGGCCGGACCGCGGCGGCCCTTCTCCTGCGACGGCTCGAGAAGCCCGACCTGCCGCGCCGCGAGGTGGTGCTCGAGAGCCGGCTCGTGCTCGGTGCGTCCTGCGCACCGCCCCCGTGACGGGTCCGCGCGCGATCGCCTGTTGACGTTACCATTCCCGATCGCGAGAGTGCGACGAGCCGCCGCAGCCGGCGGCATCGATCGGGGAGGCAGGGGAATGCGGACGCGAATCGCCACGCTCGCCGCGGCGGGCCTGCTCGGGCTCGCCGGTGTGGCCCAGGCCCAGCAGGTCTGGAAAGTGCAGACCTCGATGCAGGCTGGCGAGTTCTTCTACCAGGTCATCGAGAAGCACTGGCTTCCGGTGCTGGCCGAGATGACGGACGGCAAGCTCAAGATCGAGCTCACGCCGGCCAATTCGGTGGTACCCTACAACGAGACCATGGACGCGATCGCCCAGGGCGTGCTGCAGGGCGATCTCACCGCGACCGTCTATTTCGCGGGCCGCAACAAGGCCTTCGCGATCCTGGGCGATCTCGTGGCGGGCTACGACCATCCCGACCAGCTCATGGCCTATTGCTACCACGGTGGCGGCCGCGAACTCCTGCAAGAGCTTTTCGACAAATATTCGGGTGGCGGGGTGAAGGTGATCGGCTGCGCCCCGGTCGCCCGCGAATCGTTCACGGCCAAGGTACCGATCCGGACGATCGACGACCTCAAGGGCAAGAAGATGCGCTCGCCGGAGGGCTTGACGGCCGAGGTCTTCAAGCGGGCGGGTGCGTCCACGGTGGCTCTACCGGCCTCGGAGGTCTACACCGCGCTCGAAAAGGGCGTCGTGGACATCGCCGATTTCTCTACCTACACCATGGACAAGAGCTTCGGTCTCCACAAGATCGCCAAATATCCGATCTATCCGGGCATCCATTCGATGCCGGTCCTCCAGTTCACGGTCAACAAGGCAGCGTACGACAAGCTGCCGAAATCGCTACAGACCACGCTCGACGTCTGGTATCGGGCGATGATCCACGATCTGCGGATGCGCAACGACATCTCCGACCGCGAGCTCGTCGCGAAGGACGCGGCGGACAAGGCGAGCGGAATGGAGATCGTCGACTGGAGCCAGAAGGACCGCGACGCGCTGCGCAAGATCGCGCGAGGGGCCTGGGAAGATTTCGCCAAGGGCGATCCGCTCGCCACCCGGGCCTACGAATCGAACGTCGCCTTCATGAAGAAGATGGGACTTCTGGACTGAAGGGCGGCACGACGGTCGGCCGCGCTCCGGCCGGGTGAACGACCCGTCGCCCGGCCGGATCGCGGCTCGGCTCACCGGCCCGAGGCGAGGAGGACGCGCGGGTGATCGATCGGCTCAATCGCCGGCTCGGCGAGGGGCTCGCCTGGCTCTACCTCCTGGCCGTGTTCGTCACGGCCTACGAGGTGGTGATGCGCTACCTCTTCAACGCGCCCACCGACTGGGCTTTCGAGCTCACCATCCTGCTCTGCGGCATCGGCTATCTCCTGGCCGGCGGCTTCGTCACGCAGAAGGAAGCGCACATCGCCATCACCTCGCTCCGCCAGTTCGCCCCGCCGCGCCTGCGCCACGCGCTCGCCCTGTTCGCCAACCTGGTCGGCCTGGTCGCCATGGCCGGCCTCGCCTGGGCGGCCTGGCGGCCCGGGGTGCGGGCGGTCACGATCGTCGAGCGGACCGGCAGTGCCTGGAACTCGCCCGCGCCGGCGATCATCAAGCCGCTGATCTTCGTGGCGGCGGTCCTCGTCTTCCTGCAGCTCGTGGCGAATCTCCTGCGTCTCTTGCACACCGGCCGCAAGGGCGCGCCCTGAGGGCGGCGCCTGTCCCGACAGCGTCGACGACGAGAAGAGGATAGCCGCGTGACGATCGAGACGATCACCCTGCTCGTCGTTGGGGCGATGCTGCTCTTGATGCTGGCGGGCGTGCCGCTCGCCTGGATCACGATGGCGATCGCCGTGACCTGTACGCTCGCCTGGCTCGGGCCCATGGGCCTGCCGCTCGTGGCGAGCCGGGTCTACGGCTTCGTCTCCGAATACGTCTTCGTGGCGGTGCCGCTCTTCGTCTTGATGGCCTGTATCCTCGAACGTTCCGGGGTTGCCAAGGATCTCTACGACGCGATGCGGCTCTTGGCGGGGCGGCTGCCCGGCGGGGTGGCGGTGCAGACCACGCTCGTGGCGATCGTGATGGCCGCCATGACCGGCATCATCGGCGGCGAGGTCGTGCTGCTGGGCCTGATCGCACTCCCCCAGATGCTGCGCCTCGGCTACGACCGCAAGCTCGCGATCGGGGTCATCTGTGCGGGCGGCTCGCTCGGCACGATGATCCCGCCCTCGGTCGTGCTCCTCGTCTACGGGCTCACGGCCGGGGTCTCGATCGGCGATCTGTTCCTGGCGGCGGTCCTGCCGGGCCTGCTCCTGGGCTCGCTCTATGTCGGCTACGTGATGCTGCGCTGTTGGCTGAACCCGGCCCTCGGCCCACCCGCCCCGGCCGAGGAGCTGGCCGTGCCGCTCGCCGAGAAGCTCCGGCTCCTCAGGGGCCTGATCCTGCCGATCCTGATCATCGTCTGGGTCTTGGGCTCGATCTATGGCGGCATCGCCTCGGTCACCGAATCGGCCGGCGTGGGTTGCGTGGGTGCACTCCTGTCCGCGGCACTGCGGCGCGAACTCTCCCTCGACATGCTCAAAGGCGCGCTCGTTCAGACGATGACCACGGTGGGTGTGATCATCTGGCTGACGCTCGGCGCGAATGCCTTCATCGGTATCTACAACATCATGGGTGGCACGGGCTATCTCAGGGGCATGATCGCCGGCCTGCCGCTGCCGCCGCTCGGCATCGTCCTCGTGATGATGGCGATCCTGCTCGTGTTGGGGTGCATCATCGACTGGATCGGCATCTGTCTCTTGACCATGCCGATCTTCGTTCCGGTGATCAAAGCCCTGGGCTACGATCCGGTCTGGTTCGGGGTGCTGTTCTGTATGAACATGCAGGTGAGCTATTTGACCCCACCCTTCGGCCCGGCCGCTTTCTATCTCAAGGGGGTGGCACCGCCGGATGTGAGCCTGCAGGAGATCTTCGCCTCGGTCTGGCCCTTCATCGGCCTGCAGGTCGTGGGCCTCTCGATCGTTCTCCTCTTCCCCGAGATCGCCCTCTGGCTCCCCTCGCTCGGGGGGTGAGGGACTTCACCAGAGACCGTCCTGGCGGAGGCGGCGAACTTCGGGACGGCCGCGCAGATCGACCCAGCACGCGACGAAGCCGCGGCGGCTGCCGCGGCGCCAGTCGGCCCGGGCGCGGGCGTCGATCTCGAGGACCCGGTCCTGGACCCGGGCTCGCTCGATCTCGGCGAGTTTCGCCCCGCGGCCGCCGCGCTCGCGCACGAGCCGGTCGAGCCGCCGCTCGCAGGCCCGGATCCCTTCGCGCTTGCCGGCCTTCTCCTTCTCGGCACCCGAGAGGAGGGCGGCGGCTGCACCTCCCGCCACGAGGGCGCCCAGGATCAAAAGCGCCGTCCCGCTGTCGATCCCGCCGTTCCCGCCCTCGCCACTGCCGCCGCGCTCGGCGGTGCCGCCGGCCTCGCCGGGCGCACCCGCACTGTCGCCCGAGCGCTCGGTCGGTTGCGGCGCGTCGGCCGCGGTAGCGACCCGGAACTCGGCCCGACAGCCCCTGTCGACCCAGATCCCGCCGGCATCGAACCCCCAGGTCGAGCGGGCGGCGCAGCGGCCGGCAGAGAGCTCGCGCACGAGCACTACACCGGCCGAAGTATCGGTCGGGCAGCGGCGATAGGTTCCGTCGCTCTCGCAGCGGAGGATGCGGCCGGCCGCGGCCCCGGGCATGGCGCGCGGGCCCGGCTCGGAGCCGCTCGAACCGACAGGCGGGCTCGCCGCGGCGGCCGGCGGGCTCGCGGCGCCGGTCGAGAGGGCGGGCTCTCTCGCCGTCAAGGCGTAGGCGGCCGTGCCGACCTCGAGCCAGGCGAGCTGGCCCAGGACCAGCACGCTCGCGAGAAGCCGCCCGCCCGTCCCTCGCATCCCCGGCATCACCCGCTCCCGCAGGGCTTCTGGCAAATGATAAACCGGGTGCGGCCGGGGACAACGGGGCGCCACCGCCCGGAGGCCGGGCGGAAGCGTGCCTCGCGGGCTCTCAGGCGTGCAGCGGGACCTTCTTGGGCGCCTCGGCCGTGCCGAAGTAGCTGTGCTTCAAGGAGCGCTGGTTCTCGTAGATCGAGCCCTGATGGCGGGCCGGCGGCAGCGGCAGACGGACCGGCACGGGCTCGAGGCGCGGCGCCACCGGATCGGTCGTGCCGCAGAGCAGGAGCGCGTTCCATTCCTCCATGCTCTCGGGCATGAGGGCGGGTACGAGCGGCCAGGCGTCGGCGGCGCGGTACTGGAACAGGAGGAGCCGGCGCGGCCGGCTCGAGGTGTTGACGGCCGAACCGTGCACCGTGCGGGCGTGGTGGATCGAGATCGAGCCGGCGGGGCCGAGACAGGGCACGGCCGCCGCGTAGTCGACCTCGCGCCGCTCCGGGTCCATCGCCCCGCAGAAACGGCCCTCGTCGTCGTGATGATCGAAGATCGGGCCCTTGTGGGTCCCGGGGATGCACAGGAGCGGGCCGTTCTCGAGGGCGACGTCGTCCATGAAGACGCCGACCGCGGCCAGATCGTCGTTGGTGTGCGGGTAGAAGGCCCAGTCCTGGTGCCATTCGACGGCGGCCCCGTAGCCCGCGGCCTTCATGTTGAGCTTGGAGGTGTCGAAGCGGATCGCGGGCGCCACGAGCTTCTGCAGGATCGCGAGGATGCGGGGGTGGCGCATCACCCGATCGAAGACGGGGTGGACCTTGTGCGGGGTCTTGATGCGGCGGACCCGCGGCTCCTCGGGCGTGTGGCTGTCCTCGAGATCGTAGATCTCGGTGTGGGTGCGGACATGGCGCGCCTTCTCGACGAGCTCGTCGGTCACCGCGCGGAGCTCGGCCACCTCGGCCGGGCTCAGCACGTTCTCGACCACGACGAACCCGTCCCGGCGGTACCGTTCGACCTGCGCCTCGCTGATCATGGGCCGTAGCTCCCTTATGGAAACGTTTCCATCGTAGCCCCCGAGGACAAGACCCGCAAGGGGCTCGCTCGCGCGAGCGGGGCATGGCGGACCGACGCCGGACGCTCGGCCGGCGCGCCCGCGGGCTCGCTCGGCTGCTCTCAGCGGCGGCGCAGCAGGAGCTGAGCGAGGCCCAAAAGGCCGACCGAAAGGAGAATCAGGAGCGAGGAGATCGCGGCGATCGTGGGATCGACCTGATCGCGCAGGCCCGTGAACATGCGTCGGGTGAGCGTCGCCATGGGCCCGCCCGAGACGAAGAGAGCCACCACCACTTCGTCGAGCGAGGTGACGAAGGCGAGCAGCGCCGCCGCCACGAGCGAGGGCTCGAGCTGGGGCAGGACGACGGTCGCGAAGGCGCGAAGCGGCGGGGCACCGAGCGAGCGCGCGACCCGCTCCTGGTCGAGGTCGATGCGGCGCAGGCCCGCGTCGATCAGGACGAGCACGAAGGGGAGCGCGAGGGCCGTGTGCGCGAGGACGAGGCCCGAAAGCGTGTTCACGAGACCGAGGCGGACATAGAGGTAGAAGACGCCGATCGCGAGGATGATCACGGGCACGACGAGCGGGGCCACGAGGGCCGTGCGGATCAGCCGGGCGGTCCGCCCGCCGGCTCGGTGCAGGCCCCAGGCGGCCGCGAGGCCGAGCGGGGTGGCGAGCGCCGTGGTGAGAAGAGCGGCCAGGAGCGAGACGCGGGTCGCCGCCATCCAGTCGCTCGAGCCGAGATAGGCGCGGTACCAGCGCAGCGACCAGGCGCGCGGCGGGAACTCGAGATACTGGCTGTCGGAGAAGCTCATCGGCAGGACGATGAAGACCGGCAGGACGAGGAAGGCGAGGACGAGCAGGGCCAGAGCGGCGAGCCAGGCCCGTCGCAGGGGCGAGATCCGGGTCTCGCCGCTCACGAGCGGCCCACCAGCAGGCGCTCGATCGGCACGAGCCGGGCGAGCAGCGCGAAGATCACGAGCGTGGCCAGGAGGAGGACGACGGCGAGGGCGGAGGCGGCCCCCCAGTCGAGATAGAGGCCGGCGTTCTCCTGGACCTTCATGGCGACCATGAGGACCCGGCCGCCGCCGAGGATCGCCGGTGTCACGTAGAAGCCGAGGGCGAGGACGAACACCAAAAGGCAGCCCGCGAGCAAGCCCGGCAGCGAGAGCGGGAAGAGGACGGTCCAGAAGGCCTTGACCGGCGAGGCCCCGAGGCTCGCCGCGGCGGCCGGATAGGCGGGGTCGATCGCCTTGAGGCTCGCGTAAGTCGGCAGTACCAGGAAGGGGAGGAGGATGTGGAGCATCCCGATCACCGTGCCGGTCCAGTTGTGGACGAGGCGCAAGGGCTCCTCGATCAGCCCCAGAGCGAGGAGCCACTGGTTCACGAGGCCGCGGCGCTGGAGGAGCACGAGCCAGGCGTAGGTGCGCACCAGAAGCGAGGTCCAGAACGGCACCAGGACCAGCACGAGGCCGAGCCCGGCCCAGGGCTCGCTCAGGCGCGAGAGCCAATAGGCGAGGGGATATCCGAGGACGGCCGCGAGGAGGGTGACGACGGCCGCGATCTCGAAGGTCGTCCAGAAGATCCGCCGGTAGGACTCCTCTTCGATCAGGCGGCGGTAATGGGCGAGCGAGAGGCTCTCGCCTTCGACCAGCGAGAGGCCGAAGAGCCAGAGGGTGGGCAGAAGCGCCACGAGGCCCACGAGGAGGAGGGCCGGCAGGGCGAGGGCCAGGGCCGCACGCCGCTCGCGGCGGGCGTCGCGGGCGAGGGCGGCGGCGGTCTCTTCGGCGGCCGCGGGAGCGAGGGCGGGCACGGCTTCGGGCGCGGTGGGGACCGGGTTCAAGGCAATTCGCCCACGAGCACGGCATCTTCGGGTGCCACGGTGACGAGCACGGGCGCGCCGCGGGCGAGGGCGAGCGATTCGCCGCGCGGGCCCGCGGGCAGGCGAACGGCGAGCATGGTGCCGTCCTCGAGGCGGACCTCGGCGAGCCGGCTCTCGCCCTGGAAGACCAGATCCTCGAGGATGCCCTCGAATCGGTTCGCCTCGGCCCCGTGGGCGGCGGCTGCGGGCGAAAGCTCGAGCCGTTCGGGGCGCAGCACGAGGAAGAGCGGGTCGGTCTCGGGCACCGGGCGGGTCGTGCGGACGGGCCGGCCGCGCCAGGCGAGCCCGCCGCCCACGCGGGCGATCGGCAGGAGCGTCGCCTCGCCCACGAACTCGGCCACGAAGCGCGAGCGCGGCTGTTCGTAGAGGAGGCGGGGCGGGTCGAGCTGGCGGATGCGGCCGCCCTCGATCACCGCGACCCGGTCGGAGAGGGTCAGGGCCTCGCGCTGGTCGTGGGTGACGTAGAGGGTGGTGATACCGAGCCGCTCGTGCAGGCGGCGGATCTCGATCTGCATCGCCTCGCGCAGCTTCTTGTCGAGGGCGGAGAGCGGCTCGTCCATCAAGAGCACGCGCGGCTCGAAGACGATCGCCCGGGCGAGCGCCACCCGCTGGCGCTGGCCGCCCGAGAGCTGGTCGGGGCGGCGCTCGCCCATGCCGTCGAGGCGGACCAGCGCCAGCGCCTCTTCGACCCGGCGGGCGATCTCGGCCCGCGGCCGACCTCGCATGCGCAAGGGATAGGCGACGTTCTGCGCCACCGTCATGTGCGGGAAGAGAGCGTAGCTCTGGAAGACGACGCCGAAATCGCGCTGGTGCGGCGGCAGGCGGGTGACGTCGCGCTCGCCCACGAGTACCCGCCCCGAGGTGGGGCGGGTGAAGCCCGCGAGCACCATGAGGAGCGTGGTCTTGCCCGAGCCCGAGGGGCCGAGGAGGGTCAGGAACTCGCCGGGCTCGACCTCGAGCGAGACGCGGTCGAGCGCGGCGTGTGCGCCGTAGAGCTTGGAGACCGCCTCGAAGCGGATCCCGACCGGGCCGCGCCGCTCCATGCCGAGAGGGGGTGGCCGGCTCGCCGCGCCGTCAGCGGGTCTTCCAGGAGTCCCAGCGCTCCTGCAGCTTCTGGCGGTTGGCGGCCCAGAAGCGGGCGTCGATCACCAGCTGCTTGGCGGCGTTCTCCGGGCTCGAAGGGCTGATCCGCGCCATCTCGGGCGTGATCTTGCCGGTTTCGAAGGCCTTGGCGGTGGTCGGTCCGTAGTTGATGTAGAGCGGCATGTTGGCCTGCAGGTCGGGGGCCACCATCCGGGCGAGCGCCTTCATCGCCAGGTCCTTGTTCTTCGAGCCCTTCACGATGGCGAGGCAGTCGAGCGAGAGAATGCCGTCGTCGTAACTGTAGGCCGCTTTGGCGCCGTCCTTGATCACGGTATCGAGCCGGCCGTTCCAGATCGAGAGCATGTCGACCTCGCCGTCCTTGGCGAGCTGGGCCGACTGGGCACCGGACTTCCACCAGACCGTGATGTGCGGCTTGATCGCGTCGAGCTTCTCGAAGGCGCGGGCGATCCCCTCCTCGGTGGCCAGCACCCGATAGATCTGGTCCTTCGGCACGCCGTCGACCAGAAGCGCGATCTCGAGGTTGGGAGTGGGATAGTCGCGCAGCGAGCGGGCCCCGGGGAAGCCCTCGACGTCCCAGAAGTCCTTCCAGCCGCGCGGCTTCTTGTCCTTGTATTTCTCGGTCGAGTAGCCGAGCACGGTGGAATAGTAGATGATCCCGATCCAGTGCGTGTCGAAGGCCATCTTGTCGAAGCCTTCGGTCGAGATCAGCGAATAGTCGAGGGGCTCGAGGAGGCCCTCGCTCTGCGCGGCGGCACAGTCGGCGAGACCGAGATCGACGATGTCCCAGCTCACCGCTCCGGCGCGCACCTGGGCACGGACCTCGGCGATGCCGGTCAAGGTGTCCTCGACCCAAGTGATCCCGAGCTCCTTGGCGACGGGCTCGAGGAGCGCCTTGCGCTGCGCCTCCTGATAAGCGCCGCCGAAGGAGGTGAAGCCGAGCTTCTGCTGGGCCAGCGCCGGTCCGACGCCGAGTGCCAGGGCGGCGGCCGCCGCCAGGAGCGTGCGGTGCATGCTGTCGAGCCTCCTCTTCCCGTCTCTTGTCAGCCTTCGAGGTCTCGATAGGGTGAGGGCGAGAGACCTGCAAGGCGGCGGCGGGCGTGGCAGCTATCGAGCGGGCTTCGGACCGATGATCGAGAACGAGAGGGCGGAGCTCGCCGACAGCCTGTGGAGCGCCACGGCAACGGCCGGTCCGCCCTGTCCGCCGCTCGAGGGCGAGCTCGAGGCCGAGGTCGCGATCGTGGGCGGCGGCTACACCGGCCTCTCGGCCGCGCTGCACCTCGCCGAGCGCGGCATCGCGACCGTGCTCCTCGAGGCCCGGGAGCCGGGCTGGGGGGCTTCGGGGCGCAACGGCGGCCAGGTGATCCCGGGCCTCAAGGAGGACCCGGACGAGGTCGAGCGGATCCTCGGCCCGAGCTTCGGCCGCCGCGCGGTGCGGCTTTCGGCGGAGGCGGCCGATCTCGTCTTCGATCTGGTCGCCCGGCATGGGATCGACTGTGCCGCGGTGCGGGCGGGCTGGATCCAGCCGGCCCCGGACGAGGCGGGGGTGCGGCTGCAGCGGGCCCGGGTCGAGCAGTGGCAGCGGCGCGGCGCACCGGTCGAATGGCTCGACCGCGGGGCGGTGAGCGCCGCCCTCGGCACGGGACTCTATCGGGGTGGGCTGCTCGATCGGCGCGGCGGCAGCCTGCAGCCTTTGGCCTATGCCCGCGGCCTGGCGTCGGCAGCGATCCGCGCCGGGGCACGGATCTGCGGCCGCTCGCCGGCGCTGCGGCTCGAACGGGTGGGGGCCGGCTGGCGCGTCCGCAGCCGGCGCGGTGCGGTCCGAGCGCGCACGGTGCTGGTCTGCACCAACGGCTACAGCGACGGGCTTCTGCCCGGGCTCGCCCGCGCGCTCGTCCCAGTGGTCTCGGTACAGGTCGCGAGCGCGCCGCTCTCGGACAACGTCCGCCGCTCGATCCTGCCGGGGGGCGAGGCGGCCTCCGACACCCGCCGGCTCTTGGTCTATTTTCGGCTCGACCGCGAGGGCCGGCTCGTGATCGGCGGCCGCGGCGCCTTCGGCGCGCGCGGCATCCGCGCCGCCCAGGCGCGGCTGCGGCGGCTCGCGCTCCGAATGTTCCCGCAGCTGCCCGACGATCTCGCCTGGGAACGGGCCTGGGGCGGGCTCGTCGCCCTGACCGAGAACCATTTGCCCTTGCTGGTCGAGCCCGAGCCGGGGCTCGTGGCGGCCGCCGGCTACAACGGGCGCGGCGTCGCCATGGCCACGGCGATGGGCCGGGTGCTGGCCGACAAGGCCGCGGGCGTGCCCGATGCCGAGCTCGACTTCCCGCTCGCGCGGCTGCTGCCGATTCCGCTGCACGGGCTCAGGCGGCCGGCGATCGCGCTCGCCGTGGCGTTCAAGGCGGTACAGGACCGGTTGCGGCTGTGAGCCTCAGTGCAGGCGCGGGCGCCGCATCAGGCTCGCTCGGTCGATCGAGAGGAGCGTGCGGTCGAACCGCTGGCCGTCGCGCACGGTCACGAGCGGCACAGCGACCCCGGCCTCGCCCAGCACCCAGACCTTGCGCCAGAGGTCGGCGAGATCGACCACCGCGCGACCCGCGACCGCCACGATCAGATCGCCGCGGCGGATGCCGGCCTTCTCCGCCGGGCCACCCGGAGCGACGCCGCTCACCACCAGCCGGTCGCCGGCCTCGACCACGTAGAGGCCGAGCCAGGGCCGTGGCGGCCGCTCGACCCGGCCCTTGCGGGCGAGCTCCTCGCGGATCGGCACGAAGAGGTCGATGGGCACGACCATGTTGGCGGCGGCGGTCTCCTTGGGCCCGGCCTCGGTCTCGATCAGTAGCGAGCCGATGCCGACCAGCCGGCCGTCGGGGCCGATGCAGGCCGTACCACCCCAGTGCGGATGGGCGGGCGCGGTGAAGAGCGCCTCCTCGAGCAGATACTCCCAATAGCCAGCGAATTCGCGCTTGCCGATCAGCCGCGCCTGGACGGCGGCGGCGCGGCCCCCGCAGGCGGCGAGGATCACGGGATCGGGCGGCTTCAGGGGCTCGGCGCTGCCGATCGGCAGACCCGGTGCGGGGAGCCGGCCCAGGAGGAGGAGGAGGCCGAACCCCGTGGCGAAATCGTAGCCGAGGGGGTGCGCCTCGACGACCGCACCTCCGGCGGTCGCGAGCCACGCTCGCTCCGCCTCGGTGATCAGATAGCCGATCGTCACCGCGTAGCGACCGCCCTCGAGGAGTACCGCACTGCCTTCGCGCTCGGTGCCGAGGATCGAAGCGGTGAAGGCATCGGGCGGGACCTCCGCGCGCAGCCGCAATACCGAAGCGAGCGCCGCCTCGAGGTCGAAGGCGCAGGCCTCGGGCCGCGGCTGCAGGATCGGCGGGATCGACCAGCCCTCGCTGCCGCTCACGGACGCTCTCCTCCCTGCGCGCCGGTCCGGCGGCCGCGTGTCCGGCCCGGACCCGCGATCTTCGAACACCCGCGCTGCGCTACCGTCAACGGGGCGCCCGCGAGACCCTGCCCGTCGGCGGTCCCGGGTGCTATGGGCGCCGAAACGCGCGCGGAGAGGAACGATCCATGCGCTACGTCGTCGAGCCGCCGCCCACGCCCGCGCTGCCCGTGCGCGGCGGCGGCCTGTTCCCGGTCCGCCGGGTCTACTGCATCGGCCGCAACTACGCGGCGCACGCGGTCGAAATGGGCGGCGATCCGAACCGCGAGCCGCCCTTCTTCTTCCAGAAGAACCCGGACGATCTCGACGCTTCCGGCCGCTTCCCCTATCCGCGGCGGTCCGAGAACGTGCACCACGAGGTCGAGCTCGCCGTGGCGCTGGCTTCGGGCGGCGAGGACATCCCGGTCGAGCGGGCGCTGGAGTGCGTCTTCGGCTATGCGGTGGCGATCGACATGACCCGCCGCGACCTGCAGGACGAGGCCAAGAAGCTGCAGAGGCCCTGGGAGATCGCCAAGGCCTTCGCCCGCTCCGCGCCGATCGGCGAGCTCGTGCCGGCGCGTGCGATCGGTCATCCGAGCCGGGGTGCGATCACGCTTTCGGTCGATGGCGAGCTCCGCCAGGCCGGCGACCTCGCGCAGATGATCTGGAAGGTGCCGGAGATCGTGGCTGTGCTCTCGCGATACTTCACGCTCGCCCCGGGCGACGTGATCCTGACCGGCACCCCCGCCGGTGTCGGCCCGGTCCGCCGCGGTCAGGTGATGGAGGCCACGATCGAAGGCGTGGGGCGGCTGCGGGTCGAGGTGGTCTGACGGCCGGGATCGCCCGGGCGGGGCGCTCGGGCTCGCGGCCTCGGCTCGCGACCTTTGCGCGCAGAGCCCCCGCAGCCCGTTGAACCGGGGAACCGGCATCGCGGATCATGGCGAGCCTCGGATCGTCGGCCGTGGCGGAGGGTTCCATGGGGGAGACGGTGACGGTGCGCGACGCGCGGGGGCTGGGTCTGCTCGACCGGCTGCAGCCCGTCGTTCTCTTGGGGGCGATCGCGGTCGGGCTGGCTCTGGCCGGGCTCGCCCCGAGGACCGCGGCCGCGGCCGGCCCGCTCGTCGAGATCGGCGTGTTCCTGGTGATCTTCCTCGTCATGCTCGGGGTGCGCACCGGCGAGGTCCTGGCCGCCTTCAAACGCTGGCGGCCGACCGGGCTGGCGCTCGCGATCAACTTCCTCTTCACGCCGCTCTTCGCCTGGTTCCTCGGCTGGCTCTTTTTGCAGAGCCATCCCGAGGTCTGGGTCGGCCTCATCCTCTACCTCGTCACCCCCTGCATCGGTTGGTATCTGGTCTTCACCGATCTGGCGGGGGGCGACGTCGAGCTCGGCTTGAGCCTGCTCGTCTGGAACGTGCTCCTGCAGATCCTGCTCCTGCCGGTCTATCTCTGGGTGCTCGCCGGCCGGATCGTGACCCTCGATCCGGCCGTCCTGCTGCAGAGCGTGGTCCTGTTCCTCGTCCTGCCGCTCGTCTTGGCCGAGCTCGCCAAGCGGGCCTGGCGGCGATCCGGCCGGGTCGAGCCGATCGGCGAACGGCTGCCGCTCGGCCTCTTCAAGACGGCGACGCTCGCCCTCGTCATCGCCGCCATGTTCGCGAGCCAGGGCCGCGTGCTGTTCGACAATCCGAGCGTGGTCGCTTGGATGATCCTGCCCGGGCTCGTCTTCTTTGTCGCGATCTTCGCCGTCGCCCTCGCCGCGGCCAAACTCGCGCGGCTCACCTATCCCGAGACCGCGCTCCTCGCGATGACCACGGCAGCGCGCAATTCCGAGGCGTCGCTCGCGATCGCGGTCGGTGCCTTCGCGAGCCCGCTCGTGGCCCTCACCGTCGTGATCGGCCCGGCCTTCGAGCTGCCCGTGCTCGTCGCCATGGTCCAGCTCCTCGGGCGGGTGCGCGGCCGCGGCTGGTACCCCGAGCCGTCGGCGGAGGCCGGTGCCGCGCGCGGGCGCGGGGTCGGATCCGCCGCGGCGCGCCGAGCGGCACCCTCAGCCGGCCGCTGAGAGGATCTCGCCGCGCTCGATCGTGGCGATCGTGTCGACGAAGGGGGCCAGGAGCTCCGGATTGCTCTCGCTCACGAGGAGGGCGAGGCTGCGCTCGCGCTCGACCAGCCGGGCCAGGATCTCGCCGTAGCGGCGGGCGAGCGCCGGGGCGAGGCCCTGGAAGGGCTCGTCGAGGAGGAGGAGTCTCGTGCCGGTCACGAGCGCCCGGGCGAGGGCCGCCATCTTGCCCTGGCCGCCCGAGAGCGCACCCGCGCGCCGGTCGCGCAGCTCGACGAGTTCGGGCAGGAGTTCCCAGACCCGCTCGAGGCGGGCGCGCAGCTCGGCCGCGGGCAGGCCCAGCACCTCGGCCGGCAGGCGGACGTTCTCCTCGACCGTGAAGGTGGGAAAGAGTCGGCGGTCCTCGGGCGCGTAGCCGATGCCGAGCGCGGTGCGCCGATGCGCCGGCAGGCCCGCGAGCTCGGTACCGTCGAAGCGGACGGACCCGGCGACCAGGGGCAGGAGGCCCATGATCGCGCGGAAGGTCGTGGTCTTGCCGGCGCCGTTGCGGCCGACGAGCGCCACCCGACCGCCCGCCGGCACGGCGAGGTCGACCCCGCGCAGGATCCGGGCGCCGGCGATCGCCACCTCGACCCGCGCGAGGCTCAGCACGGCGCCCCCTCCACCCCGATCACCTCGCGCCGCACGAGAGGGTCGGCGAGCACCGCTTCGGGCGGGCCCTCGGCCCGGATCCGGCCCTGGCTCCAGACCGCCACCCGGTCGGCGTGACGGGCCACCACCTCCATGTCGTGCTCGACGAAGACGGCGGTCACCGAGGCCCGGCGCAGCGCCGCCACGAGCCGGTCCATGATGGCGTGCTTCTCCGAAGCCGCCACCCCCGAGGTCGGCTCGTCCATGAGCAGGAGGCGCGGGCGCAGCGCGAGCGCCATGGCGATGTCGACGAGCTTCCTCGCCCCCTCGTCGAGCGTGTCGGCGCGGGCCTCGGCGAGCGGGGCGAGCTCGAGGTCGTCGAGGATGGCGAGTGCCTCGGACCGCCGCGCGGGCGACAGCAGCGGCCGGAAGGGGGCCCAGAAACCGTCGCGGGCGGCGAGGTGCAGGGCGACGTTCTCGATCACCCGGTGCTCGGCGAAGAGCTGCGGAATCTGGAAGCTCCGGGCGATGCCGAGCCGGACGATCCGGCGCGGCGGCAGACCCGCGATCTCGCGGCCCGCGAAGCGGATCGAGCCGGCCTGCGGCCGCAGATAGCCCGTCACCATGTTGAGGAAGGTGGTCTTGCCGGCACCGTTCGGGCCGATGATCGCGAGGATCTCCCCGGGCGCGACCTCGAGGTCGACGCCGTCGGCCGCCCGCACCCCGCCGAAGGCGAGGGCGAGACCGCGAGCCTCGAGGAGCGCGCCGCTCACCCGCGCCACCCGAGCCGGACCGCGAGATCGTCGAGCAGGCCCACGAGTCCGCGGGCGGCGGCGAGGACGATGGCCAGAAGCACGAGGCCCAGGATCATCTGCCAGGCATCGGGGAAGGCGGCGGCGGCGTGCACCCGCACGAGCTCGAAGACGACGGCGCCGAGGAACGGGCCGAGGACGTTGCCGGTGCCGCCCAGGATGGCGACGAAGACGAGCTCGCCCGAGTGCGTCCAATAGGCGAGGAGCGGGGTGACGTGGAGGGTGGCGAGGGCGCCGATCGCACCCCCCAGCCCTGCGAGGGTGGCCGAGACGACATAGGCCTGGAGGAGGACGCGGCGGGCCGAGATCCCGGCGAATTCGAGCCGGGTCTCGCGGGTCTTGATCGCTCCGAGCGCCTCGCCCGCGGGCGAGCGCAGATAGCTGGCGACCAGCGCCCCGGCGAGGAGGGCGGCGGCGAGCGCTGCCGAGAACAGCGCCCACTCCCAGGCGGCCCCCTCGAGGGCGAAGCCCAGAAGCGTCGGGCGGGCGACGCGGATTCCGTCGGTGCCGCGGGTCAAGCCGTAGAGCTTCTCGAGGAGCGACCAGCCGACCATCGAGAAGGCGAGGTTGAGCATGCCGAAGAAGATGTCGCGGTAGCGGGTGACGAAGAGGCCGACCAGGAGGCCGAGGCCGGTTGCGACCAGGCCGGCGAGGAGCAGGAGGAGGAGCCCCTCGCCCGTGTGCGGGCGGGCGAAGGCCACGGCGTAGGCGCCGGCCGCGACGTAGAGGGCGTGACCGAAGCTCACCTGGCCCGCGCGCAGGAGCATGGCGATGCCGAGCACGGCGAGGCCGGTCGAGAGCGCGATCGTGAGCACGAAGCGCAGCCAGGGCTGGAGACCCGCGAGCAGCAGGAGAAGCCCTACCGCGGCCGCGACCGGGAGGAGCCGGCGCATCAGACCCGCCGCAGTTCGGTGCTGCCGAACAGTCCGGCCGGGCGGACGAGCAGCACCGCGACCATCAAGAGATAGGGCACCACGACCTCGAGTTCGGGGGTGAAATAGACGGCGAAGGAGCGGCCGAGGCCGATCAGGAGCGCGGTCGCGGCCGCCCCCTCGATCCGGCCGAGGCCGGCGGTGGCCACGACGGCGAAGGAGAGCACGATCGTCTGCACGCCGATGCCCGGCACGAGGCTCGTCGTGGGGGCGGCGAGCGCCCCGCCCATGGCGGCGAGGGCGGCGCCGATCGTGAAGGTGAGCAGATAGACGCGGCGGCTGTCGATGCCGATCGCCTCGGCCGCCTCGCGGTCGTGGGTGACGGCCACGATCGTGCGGCCCAGGAGCGTGCGGCGCAGGAACCAGGCGAGCACCACCAGGACGAGCAGGGCCACGCCGGGCAGCAGCAGGAGCTGATAGACGGTGTAGACGATGCCGCCGACCTCGACTTGGCCCAAAAGTCGAACGGGCGCGTCCTCGAAGAGCGGCTGGACGCCCCAGACGAGCTTCTGGACGTCTTCGAGGATCATGAGAAGAGCGAAGGTGACGAGGAGCTGGAGGACGTGTTCCTTCTCGTAGATCCGGGCGAGAAGCCCGCGTTCGATCACCGGCCCGAGCACCACGCCCACGGCCAGAGCGGCCATCGCCAGGGCGAGCAGGGAGAGCCAGGGAACACCTACGAGGCCCACGAGGGTGGAGGCCAGATAGGCGCCGATCGCGAACAGGCTGCCGTGGGCGACGTTGAGGATCTTGAGGACGCCGAAGACGAGCGTGAGGCCGACCGCCACGAGGAACACCTGGGCGGCATAGGCGAGCCCGTCCAGGGCGGCGAGGAGGAAGAGGAGACCCATGCGGGGCGGGGAGGGACCGGGCCGGCCGTGGCAGTCGCCCGGCCCCCGTCCCTCAGGCCTTGTAGGGGATCGGCGCCGGGGCCTTGGCGACGGTCTCCATCGACAGGCCCTTGACCCATTCGAGGCCCTTGGTGCCGATCGGGTTCATGGTGAGCTCGGGCGGGAAGAGCACCATCCGGTCGAGGACCGGGAAGGGATAGTCGGGGACGTGCTTGGCGAGGCCGATCAGCATCGGCTCGAGGCCCTGGCCGTCCTCGCGGATCTTCATCCGGCCGGTGAGATGGTCGAATTCGAGGCCGCGCAGCGTGTCCATCAGCTGCTCGCGCGCCGGCCAGGCCCCGCCGTTGGCGGCGATCGCCTTGGTGTACGCCGCCTCGAGGGCGAAGAGGGCCTGGGCCATGTGGAAGGTCGGGTAGATCGGGTAGAGGCCGTAGCGCTTGCGGTACTCGGAAACGAAGCCCTTCAGGCGCTCGCTGTCCCGGGCGGTCGGGTGGAGGAACCAGTGGTCGCCGCGCGCACCCACGATCACGCCTTCGGGCAGGGTCTTGGCGACCCGCTCGAGGCTCGATTCGGCGAGCGGCAGGACGAAGAGCGAGCGCTCGAAGAGGCGCCGCTCGGCGGCCTGGCGGACGAAGGTGTCGAGCTCGCCGCCCCAGCTCGTCGAGAAGACGACGTCGGGCCGCAGCGCCTGGAGGCGGGTGATCTCGGTCGAGAAGTCGGTCGCACCGAACTTGGGGAAGAGCTCGGCCACCACCCGAATGCCGGGCTTGATGGCCTCCATGGCGGTCTTCCAGATGGCCCAGGAATCGCGGCCCCAGGCATAGTCCTGGTTGACCACCGCCACGGTCTGCACGTCTGGGCGGATCGAAAGGAGGTAGAGGAGCGGCGCCACGATCTCGGGCACGGCATTGGCCTGGGTGCGCACCGACCAGCGCCAATTGCCCTCTTCGAAGATCCGCTGGGTGCCGCAGTCCCACATGATGTTGGGAAGCTTGAGCTCCTCGGCGAGCGGGGCGACCGCGAGGCAGCTGCCCGAGGAGATCGAGGCGAGCATGACGTCGACGTTCTCGTTCTGGGCGAGTCGGCGGCATTCGCCCAGAAGGAAGTTGACGCCCGGTGCCTCGTCGATGACGAGGGCCTCGATCGGCACGCCCGCGATCCCGCCCTTGGCGTTCAGCTGCTCGATCAACAGGTCGGCGGCGTTGCGGCCGGGCACCCCGAAGACCGAGGCGGGGCCGGAGAGGAAGGTCGAGATCCCGATCCGGATCCTGGCCGGCTTCGGCTGGCCGAGGGCGCTGCGCGGCACGATCCAGGGAGCGGCGAGCGCGGCTGCGGTCGTGGCGAGCGCCGTGCGGCGGGTGAGCGCGGTCATCCTTCCTACCTCCCCTGATCGATCGCCCGGTCCGTCGTCGGGCGTGCCGCGGCGCAGCTAGCCGAGGCCACGGCCGGCTGGCAAGCCGTGCGCGCTCAATCCCCGATCGCCGCCGAGGCCTCTCTCTTGTGGCGCAGGAGCGCCATGAGCCGGCGGTCGCGCCAGCGCTGGCGGTGCGGGATCTCTTCGGCCAGAAGGCGTAGCCGGCGGGACCGTTCGATCTCGTCGAGCACCGGGCCCGTCCAGTCGGGGCGGGGCAGGGCACTCTCGAGAACCGAGTCGAAGACGCTCTTGTAACGCGCGACATAGTCGCGGATTCCGCCCGGAGCGTTGAGATCGCCCACCTCGAACGGGCCGGCGAAGCACCAGCGCAGGGCGAGGCCGTCGCGCAAGCCGATGTCGACCTCCTCGGCGGTGCAGATGCCTTCCGCGACGAGCTTGAAGGCCTCTTCCACGAGCGCCGCCTGCAGCCGGTTCATGACGAAGCCGTCGATCTCGCGGGTCATGCGGATGATCGAATGGCCGAGCCCGCGCATCGCTTCCTCGGCCGCGAGAATCGTGTCCAGGCTCGTCCAGGGTGCGGGGCAGAGCTCGACCGCCGGGATCAGGTAGGGCGGATTGAGCGGGTGGACGACGAGGCAGCGCGCCCGGCCCGGCAGGCCCTCGGTGAAGCGCGAGGGGAGGATCGCCGAGGTCGAGGAGGCGAGCACGGCCTCGGCCGGGGCGAGCCGGTCGAGCTCGCGCCAGAGCTCGCGCTTGAGCTCGAGCCGCTCCGGGGCGTTCTCCTGGACCCAGCCGGCGCCGACGAGGGCCGCCTCGAGCCGCGGGACCGGCTCCAGGCGAGCGCGGGCTTCCGTCTTCGCCGCGGCATCGAGCAATCCGTTCTCGACGAGATCGGCGAGCAGTCGCTCGATGGTCGAAAGCGCGGCCTCGACCGCACCCTCGACCGGGTCGAAGAGGCGGACGGTCCAGCCGCCCCTCGCGAAGTCGATGGCCCAGGCGCGGCCGATCAGGCCGCA
>CALBAK010000078.1 GCA_937926445.1 uncultured Alphaproteobacteria bacterium | reverse complement strand
GGTCGGCCTTGGCCGCGGCCTCGATCGGCCCGGCATAGTGCTCGCGGACGAGAGCGGCGGTGCGCTCGACGAGCCGCAGGAGCTCGGGCAGCAGCCGGTCGGGATCGGGCATGGGCGGGCTCACGGCCGAGGCGCCGCTCGGCGCGGCGTCGCAGCGCTAGATGCCGCATCGCCGCCCGGAGCGGAAGACGCCGAGCCGAGCGTGCGGCGTTAACCCTTCGTCAACCCTCGCGCGGTAGGCTGCGTCTCGTCGTCGCGCGGCCGGGGTACGCCGGAGGCGCTTCCGGCCGGCGAGCGGGCGAGGACGGGTCATGGATTTCGTGGCGATCGAGGAGGGCACCGCACTCGGGCTCTGGCCACCGCGCACGCGCGCGGGCCTGGATCCGCGCCGGCCGGGCGAGCTCGCCGACCGGCTCGAGCGGTTCCGGCGCGTGTTCCTGCGGGAGATCGGCTCCCGCGCCGGCGGGCTGATCCTGCTCGATCTGCGGCCGGTTCGCGCGCGCTTCGCCGGCCGCTGGCCGGAGCGGCGCGGCAAGGTGCTGGCGATCGTCGAAGGTGCCCTCGCCCACGAGCTCGACGAGGAGGAGCTCTATCTCGTGGCCGACGAGACCACCGTGTGGGTCTTCGTCCTGGAGGGCGAGCCGGCGGCGCTGCGGCTGCGCGGCGAGGAGCTCGCAGCCCTCGCGGGCGAGCGGCTCTTCGGCAGCGCGTCGGCCTCGGCCGCGGTCGGCGTGCGGGTCCTGCCCTTCGACCTCGAGGAGGGATTGCGCGGCATCGTCGGGCTCGGTGCGCTGCGCGAGC
Source organism: uncultured Alphaproteobacteria bacterium (assembly GCA_937926445.1). Classification (GTDB taxonomy): domain Bacteria; phylum Pseudomonadota; class Alphaproteobacteria; order Geminicoccales; family Geminicoccaceae; genus JANXAZ01. Next base: position 31,782 of record CALBAK010000078.1, on the reverse strand, counting down.
GGATGGAGCGCGCGCGCGGTCGCCTCGAGGCGGTCGAGGCAGATGCCTTCGCCGCCCGGGCGAGCGAGCTCGTGGCCCGCTACCGGCCGATCCTGAGCCTGAAGCTCGCCGCGATCGTGGCCTATCGCGTCTTCGCCCGGCTGCCGTTGCCGGGGGGTGGTTGGGCGCCGCCCGAGATCGTCTGCCCGGAAGCGTCGACCGGCGCGTTCGCGGCGGCGCTCGACCGCTGGCTCGCGGAGCGGGTGGCGAGCGAGCTCGGGGGGCCGGGGCTGCGCTCGGCGCGTGCGCTCCTCGTCCTGCCGGTGCATCATGCGACGCTCGGCACACCGGCCTGGCGGCGGCCTTGGCGCGCGCGGCTCGAGGCGCTGGGGCCCGCGCCCCTGCGCCGGCTCGGCATCGAGCTCGTCGACCACGATCCGCGGCAGCACGGGACGGCCCTCGAGAGCACGCTCGATCTCCTTGCCGAGCTCGCCGCGGTGCCGATCCTGCGCCTGCCGCTCGAGGCCGCGGCGGAGCCCGGGCCTTTGCGGACATTCGCCCGGGCGGGTGTGAAGGTCGTCTCTTTCGAAGCCTCGGGGCTCGACGAGGCCGCTCGCGGGCAAAGCGAACGGCTCGCCGCCACGGCTCGGGCCTGCAGCGAGGCCGGGCTCCGCAGTCTCCTCGTGCGGGTCAACCGGGTCGGGCTCGCCGAGGCCGCGCGGCGCGCCGGCTTCGACTACATGGCGGGCGACGGCTGCCTGCCGGCCCTCGCCGCGCCGGGCCCGGCGACCGGCGCGATGGCGGCCTGAGCGTGCCCGGGCCCCGTCGCCGCGCTCGGCTCGGGGCCGGACCTCCCCGTGGCGGGGTGCGAGCGCCGCCGTCTGGGGAAAGGTGCGGTCGGCCGGCTCATCGGCCGAGGTCGCGGCGCGTGGCGAAACCCCGGCGGTCGAGAAGAGTGCGGCTCCGCTCGCTCGCGAGCGGCCCCCGCCGTCCCTTCGCTGCCGTCGGGGCGACGGTGCGTACTGGGTTCGCCCCGGCTGGCACCCGGAGCGGTCGAACACGGGCCGGCGAGCCGCGTCGTCGCTCCGTGTCCGGCTCGCCCGGCGGGACGGCCGCCGCGACCCGGTGCACGGTACGGCCCGACGTCCGTGCGCGAGCCGCGCTCGTTGCGATGCCGGGACCGGCGAGCTCCGCGATCGCGCCCCGGGAATCGCCCCGCGATCGCCTGCGATGGTCCGCTGCCGGCTCGTCGGCGGCTCCGAGGCGTAGCGAGGGCGGTCGCGCCGCCTCGGGCGGACGGCGCGATCGTCGTGGAAGCTCGAAGCGAGCCGGTAACGCCACGCCGGGACCCGTTCGCTCCGCGGCGCGACGAGCGCTTCTGATCGTCACGGGCCGGTCGGTCCGAGAAGATTGCGGTCCGGGACCGCCCACCGCACCAAGGAGCGGCTCCGGCAGAAACCCGCCGTACCCGCGGGGCTCGGGTCGCCCGGGTGGAGGCCCATATCGCTCGCTTCGGGCTCGGATACGAGGCCTCGTCGGGGCTCCCCCGCGAGCCTCGGTGACGAACGGCCAGGGCGAAAACGGGCCGCGCTGGTCCGGGCGGGACTCCCTCGCGCCCCGGGGCCCGCGTTCGACCCACCGGGCCCACGGCCCGACCGATCGCGGACGCCTTTGGCCGCGGCGCGGGAACCTGCGCTCTGCACCGGCAACCCCCGAGGTCTTCCCTCGCGGCGCGGCAACCGAGGGTCGACTCGCGAGCGAGGAGGTACTTCGCGCGGAACGCAACGCGAACCGCCCGATCGACGATGAGGCTTTCGTGCGGTAGGGGCTCGTTCTCCTGCCGCTTCGCTCGGCTCCGGGCGAAGCCGCGGCTGTTTGCCGAGAGGTCGATGGACGACCGCAGCGGCGGCGATCCGCGGACGGGTGCTCCCGCCCACACGAAGGTCGTTTCGTGGGCACGCGAGTGTCGGCACGGCACGCTACGTGCGACGCACCGCGACCGGAGGGATCGGTCTCTTCCGCTGTGCCGGAGCGTGCCGCGCTTCGCTGCCCCGGTCCTACACGGAGATCGCCGATCGTCGGTGCCCCGTGCTCTCGGGCCCCGGGTCCTACCTCGGCCGGAAAGGGGTCTATCGGAGCACGAGCTCCGACACGCCGTGTGAGACCCGCGGCCCCCGTGATCGCGGGCGATTTGTCCGCTCGTACCGCCGCTCGGCACGCAGGCGGGTCACAAGGCGAGCCCTCTCGACGGCGAGCCGCTTCAGCGGGGGCGAGGAAGGGCTCGCCGATCCGAACGGTTCGACCGGAACGGCACCCCACGCCACGGGACTCCCCCGCGGCGCAGCGAGCGAGTGGCCGGACGATCGACCCACGTGCCCGGCGCCCGCGAGCGGGCACGGTCCTGCGTCGTCGGCGAGTATCGGGCGAACGACCGGCCGAACGGAGAGGCCTCCTCGAACAGGCGCCGCCTGCGCTCGCACGTGAACCGCGGGTCCGCGCGCGGAAGGCGTCCGCGCCCGTTGAGCCGCAGCTGGCCCACCTGTCGACCGGCCGCCGCGTGCGGTGCGCGTCCTCCTCGAGGTGCTTCGGCCGACCTCGCACTCGCCCGCCCCGCGCGGGCCTAGCCTCTCCTCGCCCTGCCGACGGTCGAACCCGGGACGTCGTCGCCCCGGTTCGAGAGCCGACAGGTCCCGAGCCGAGTTCGACGCCGTCACAACCGAACGCGGCTCGGGCGATCCGGCGAGACCAGTCTTCTCGCGCCGGCGCGACCAGCCGGACACCCGCGGCTCGCGTGCGCAGCGGGCTATCGATGCTCCGGTGCCGGACTGGCCTCCGGCAGAACAAAGCGCCGCAAGACGCGGCAGGGATCCGCGTCCTCGAGCGCCGGCTCGGCACTCGCGGCGTCCACGAGGGTATTGATCGGTAGGACCGACGATCGCGGAGCCCGAGCCGGGCACGCTGCGCGCGAGGCGGAGCGATACCCGGTTATACCGATGGGCGCGCTCGCCGACACAGGGGACCGACAAGCAGTTAGGGTACCGACAGGGAGATCACGCCCATGTCGGTACGGCACATCCGCCGGCCCGCGATCGTCGCGGTGCTGGCCACAGCAGTGACGGCGGGTCTGTTCGGGGCCGCCGGTCGGGTTACGGCCGAACCGCGTCCGCGACCGGTCGCGGCGACGGTCTTCGCGGGCTCGGTCGAAAAAATCCGCGACGGCGACACGATCGAAGTCGAGGGTGTCGCGGTGCGCCTGCAGGGCGTGGCCGCTCCCGAGCTCGGCGAGCCGCTCGGCCGCGAATCGCGCGACGCTCTGGTGCGGCTCGTGGCCGGCCGATCGGTCGCCTGCACCCCGGACGGTACCCGCACGCGCGGGCGGATCGTGGCGGTCTGCACGGTCGACGGCCGCGATCTCGGGGCGGCGCTCGTCGCGGCCGGTCTCGCCCGCGACTGCCCGCGTTTTTCGGGTGGCCGCTACGCCGCGCTCGAGCGGGCGGCGGCCGCCCGCGGCGCGCCGATCGGCCGGGTCTATCCCCTGCCCTCCTACTGTCTGCCGGTTCGCTGAGCCGGCCGCAGCGCCCGGGTCGGACGAGAACGGCGCGAGCCGGCGGATGGCCGGGCCGGTCGGCCGGGCACGGGGGCGTGCCCCGGATCGGTCCACGGTCCGGATCGCCGCAGCCGGACGGGGGCCACCGGACGGGGCTGCGCCGCGGTGGGGTCAGAGGCGGGCGAGCTCGTCCCGGACCCGGGCGAGAAAGGGCTGGCGCCGCGCCGCATCCGCGGTGTTCATGTGGTAGAGCGGCAGATAGCGCACCCGGACGCCGGGGGCCGCGAACCAGCGCAGATAGCGTGTCACGATCTTGCGCGGCGGATCGCCCATCCATAGTGCGGTGAGCCGGTCGCGGCCGTAGGTCACGATCCCGGTGATGCTCCGAATGTCGGAGAGCAAGGGCCGCACCCGGGCCGGGTCGGAGAGGTCGAAGGCCACCCCCGGCATCAGCACGCGATCGAAGAAGCTGTCGAGCGCGGCGGGCGGGCCGAAGCACCAGGTGGGGAACTGGACGACCAACGCCTCCGCCCACAGGAGCCGCTCGATCGGGCCCTCGAGCCCGAGCCGGTTGCGGCTCGTGTCGTGATAGCGCCGACGTGCCTCGGCCGAGAGCACGGGGTCGAAGCCCTCGGCGTAGAGGTCGAGCAGATCGACCGCGTGACCGGCCCGCGCTAGCCCCTCGCCGGCCGCGGTGCGGAGCGCGGCGTGGAAGCTCTCCTCGAGCGGGTGACAGTAGAGGTACAGTAGAGGTGGAGGACGCGCACCCGGCTCAGGCCGCGGCCAGGATCTCGACCTCGACTCGCGCCTCGGGGCGGACCAGCTCCTTGACCACGACCAGCGTCGAGGCGGGCGGCGGGTCGGCGACCCAGGCGTCGCGCACCGCCATGAAGGCCGCCCGATCGGCGACGTCGACCAGATAGGTGTTGAGCCGGATCACGTGGCGGCGGCTCATGCGCGCCTCGACGAGGCAGCGGTCGAGCGCCGCGAAGATCAGCCGTGCCTGGGCCTCGCAGCCCTCGGGCATCGTCCCGTCGGGAGCGATGCCGAGCTGGCCCGAGACCGCGAGCAGGCGGCGATGGTCGCTCACGAGCACGGCGTGGCTGTAGCGGGCGACGGGGGCGGCGATACCCGACGGGTTCCAGTGACGACGCACGGCGACTCCTCCCTTCACCCCGCTCGGGTCGGGACCCGCGCCGGCCGGCGGGCGGGCAGCCCGCGCGGCTCCTCGACCGCCGAGCGGACGGTCGCGACAACGAATTCGGGCGGCACGCCCAGGCGGACTGGCAGGGCGCTCGTGCCTATTCCGGAGGTGACGAGCAAGTGGCGACGGCCGATCCGATGGAGGCCGCGGGCGAACCGACGAGGCAGCGCGCTCTGGGTGAGAAGCGGCCCGACTCCCGGGAGCCGGATCTGGCCGCCGTGGGTGTGGCCCGACACGGTCAAGAGGACGTGGTCGGGCAGGTAGGCGACGGCGTCGGGCACGTGGCTCAACATCAACGAAGGCCGATCCGGGTCGAGCCGGGCCAGGACCGCCGGCAGATCGGCCCGCCGGCTCACCGCACAAGCCAGACCCGCGATCAGGAGCGGGCCGCCCGCGGCCTCGAGCTCGACCACCTCGTTCTCGAGCACGGCGATGCCGGCCGCCTCGAGCCGCCGGGCGATCTCGCGCCCGCCTTCCTCGGCATAGTCGTGGTTGCCGAGTACCGCGAGGGTCGGTGCCGCGGCGGCGAGCGGGGCGAGCGCCCGGGCAACGGTCGCGGCCGGCAGGGGGCGCACGAAGGCCGTGCGGTTGGCCAGGAAATCGCCGGGCAAAAGCACGAGGTCCGGCCGTTCGGCGAGGATCCGCTCGACCAGCCGCTCGAGCCTGTTCTCCCCGAGGTGCGGCCGGGCGGCGTGCAGATCACCCAGAACGGCGAGCCGCAGCGGCGTCCGTCCGGCGGGCCAGCGCTCGCTTTCGATCTCGTAGCGGGCGATCTTGAGCCGGCGCGGCTCCACGAGCCCCGCCCAGGAGCCGAGCGCGAGCATGCCTGCGCCGCCCAAGAGGACCAGCTCGATCATCCCGCCACGCCCGATCCCGATCGGCTCCGGCATAGCACGGACCGCGACGGTTGACGACGGCGAGCGGCCGGACCGCCGAGCCGCGCAGCGGATGGCGCCGGCGAGGCTCCGTCGCGTCCCCGTGACCCGCGGGCAACGGCGGCCGGCGAAAAGCGGCACCGGGCCGCCGCGTGATGTGACCGTCACGGCGGCTCCGGTAGAGCAACAGCGTGGTGGCACGGTGCGGGAGGACCAGGTGTTGGTCGAGCCGTGGGAGGCGCGGGGCGTCCGGCTCTCGGATTGAGCGCTCGCCCTTTCCGGGCTCCTGCTCGCCCGTGACGGTCCGGCCCTGGCCCGAGAGGGATCGTCCGTGCGGCCGGGCGGCGCGCTCGACCTCGCGGTCGGCGGCTTCGCCAAGTTCTACTGGGTGGCGGGCGACGTCGCCGACCGCTTCGGCGGACGGCAATCGAGCTCGGATTTCCGCAACGACATCGAGGTCCACGTCGGAGTTCAGGGGCGAGATGCCGGCACCGGCATCGTCGACGGTGCGGTCGTCGAGAGCGACGCGGAGACCAACAAGAACCCCGAGGCGGACGAGACGCATGTGTGCCTGCGCGACGGGGTCGGCGACGTGCAGTTCGGCGACGACGACGGCATCGCCGAGGACTTCGCGATCGGCGCGCACGAGGTGGCGGTCGCGACCGGCGGCCTCGACGGCGAGGGCGGCATCGAGAACAAGGACACGATCTATCTGAAGGCATCGGACAACGACTCGACCAAGATCAAGTACAAATCACCGACGCTCGCCGGTTTCCAATTGGGTGGTAGCTACACGCCGAGCCCGGCGAGCGAGGGCGCCAATCTCGCCGTGACCGATGCCGGTGCCCTCGAGGACGTGATCGAGGGCGCGCTGCAATGGACCGGCACGTTCGGCGAGGTCGGGCTGCAGGCGGGCGTGGTCTGTGCCCATGCTCGCGAAGACTCCGGTAACGACAGCTACAGAGGCGTTTACGTCGGCGGCAAGCTCACCGCGTTCGGGATCGCGTTCGCGGGCGGCTGGGGCACCGAGGACAGCCCGCTCACCGGCGATCGACGTTTCGCCAATGTCGGTGCCTCCGCGTCGCTCGGGCCGATCGCCCTCTCGGTGAACTACGGCAAAGCCTACGACGCGGATGCGGCCGAGCCCGAGGCGCTGATCCTGGGCGCCGACGTCGGCGTCCTTCCCGGCCTCGCGTTCGGGCTCGAGGTCTCCTTCTTCGACCAGGGCCGGCCGGGCGATCGCGAAGAGGAGCGCGTGCTCGCGCTCACGAGCCTGCGCCTCGCCTTCCGAGGCCGCCCGCCCGGGCGGGCTCAGGGACGGCGGTTGCCGCGGAGCTCGCGCAGCGCACCGTTGAGCTGGGCGCCGAAGATGAAGATCGCGGCCGAGACGTAGAAGAAGAAGAGCGTCACAACGATGCCGGCTAGGCTGCCGTAGGTGACCGAGTACGAGGTCGGCAGGGAAGCCAGATAGGCCGAATAGAGCTCGGCCGCGAGCGCCCAGAGCAGGACCGAGAGGACGGTGCCGGGCAGAACCTCGGCCAGGCGCAGGGGCACCGCCGGCAGGACGAGGTGGAGCGTGACGGTGAGCGCGAAGAGCATGGTGAGGCCGAGGCCGTAGCGCAGGACCAGATAGACCCCGGGGGCGACCACGTCGCGCTCGCTCAGCCACTCGACGAGCTGACGGACGAGCGGTACCGCGACGAGAGCCACCATGGCGACCAGGATCGCCACCGCCACCAGGACCACGAGCACGAGGCTCTGCAGCCGGGCGAGCACGACGTTGTGATGCGACGGGCCGCCATAGGCTCGGTCGAGGACGTGGCGGATCGCCTCCATGCCCGAGGAGGCGAACCAGAGCGAGACGAGGATCCCGACACCCAGGAGGCCGCGCGGTGCACCGCCGCGGATCTCGGCGATGACCGGCCGCAGCACGGCCGCGACCTCGGGCGGAACCAGGTCGAGGGCGAGCGCGATCGATTCCCGGGCGGCCTCGCCCTGGCCGAAGAAGCCCGCGAGCGCCAAGAGCACGATGACGAACGGGAAGAGCGCGAAGACCGCGGCGAAAGCGACGTAGCCCGCCACCACGAGCCCGTCCTCGAGCAGCAGATGGCGGAGCGCGAGCCAGAGTGCGCGAAGCCAGACGAGACCCCGCCCGAGGGCGCGCGGCGACGGCCCCGTGCCGCCGGCCGCGGACGCGACCGGCTCGGGCTCAGTCGAGGACCGCACGGGACCCGGGCGCTGCGATCGCAGCGGCGCGGAGCTCGCTTCGTGCCTGCCAGAGGATGCGGGTCGAACTGTGCAGGAACAAGGCGGCCATGACAGTGGCGACCAGGAGGTCGGGCCAGGCGCTGCCGCTCGCCGCCACGGCACCGGCGGCGGCGATCACCGCGAGATTGCCGATCGCGTCGTTGCGCGAGCAGAGCCAGACCGAGCGGACGTTGGCATCCCCCTCTCGCCAGCGCATCAAGAGGAGGACCGAGCCCAGGTTCGCGGCGAGCGCCACGAGCCCGATGCCGCCCATGACCTCGGCGCGGGGCACCCCGAGCACGAGCACGCTCCAGAGCGTGGCACCCAGCACCCAGAAGCCCATCAGCGAGAGGCTCGCACCCTTCACGAGCGCGACCTCGGCCCGGGTTCGGGGCGAGCGAGCCACCGCCCAGAGCGTGAGGCCGTAGGTGAGGCTGTCCCCGAGGAAATCGAGCGCGTCGGCCTCGAGGGCGCGCGAACCGGCGAGCCGGCCCGCCAGGGTCTCGACGAGGAACATCGCGGCGTTGATCGCGACCACGGCGAGGAGTGCTGCCCGGTAGCGGGGATCCTCGCCCGTGAAGGTCGCGGTAACCGCCTGGCAGCCGCAGCCCGCCGAGGCAGCGCTGCCGCCGGCCGTGCAGGACGGTGCCGGCTGCCCCACCGCGGCGGACTGGTCAGCCGCCGACCCCCTGGCTATGGTCCGCGCCGCCGCGCGGTCGGGAGGAGGAAGGGCCATGGCAATCACCCTGTTCGACAAGTCCAAGCTGCCGAGCCGGCACAGCACGGTCGGCCCCGAGCGCGCACCGCACCGCTCCTACTACTACGCCATGGGCCTCTCCAAGGAGGACATCGCCCGGCCCTTCGTCGGTGTGGTGACGACCTGGAACGAGGCCGCCCCCTGCAACATCGCTCTCGGCCGCCAGGCCCAGGCGGTCAAGCGCGGGGTGCACAGGGCCGGCGGCACGCCGCGCGAGTTCACGACCATCACGGTGACCGACGGAATCGCGATGGGCCACCAGGGCATGAAGAGCTCGCTCGTCTCGCGCGAGGTGATCGCCGATTCGATCGAACTAACGGTCCGCGGGCACGGTTACGACGCGCTCGTGGGCCTCGCCGGCTGCGACAAGAGCCTGCCCGGGGTCATGATGGCCATGGTCCGCCTCAACGTGCCCTCGGTCTTCATGTACGGCGGCTCGATCCTGCCCGGGAAGTACAAGGGCCGGGACGTCACCGTGGTCGACGTGTTCGAGGCCGTGGGCAAGCACGCCGTGGGAGCGATGAGCGATGCCGAGCTCGAGGAGCTCGAGCGGGTCGCCTGCCCCTCGGCCGGCTCCTGCGGCGGCCAGTTCACCGCCAACACCATGGCCTGCGTCTCCGAAGCGATCGGCCTCGCCCTTCCCTACTCGGCCGGCACCCCGGCACCGTTCGAGGCGCGCGACCGCTGGGCCGAGGCCTCGGGCGAGGCGGTCATGGAGCTGCTCGCCAAAGGCATCCGGCCGCGCGACATCGTCACCAAGAAGAGTCTCGAGAACGCGGCTCGCATCGTCGCCTGCTCGGGTGGTTCGACCAATGCCGCGCTGCATCTACCGGCGATCGCGCACGAGGCGGGGATCGATTTCGATCTCCACGCGGTCGCCGAGATCTTCCGTTCCACCCCCTATATCGCCGACCTCAAGCCGGGCGGCCGCTACGTCATGGCCGACCTGGCCCAGGCTGGCGGGGTGCCGCTCCTCATGAAGGCGCTGTTGGACGGTGGCTATCTGCACGGCGACTGCCTCACCGTCACCGGCAAGACGATCGCCGAGAACCTGGCCGATGTCCGCTGGAATCCGGATCAGGACGTGGTCCGGCCGATCGGGAACCCGATCACGCCCTATGGCGGTGTGGTGGGGCTCAAGGGCTCGCTCGCGCCCGAGGGTGCGATCGTCAAGATCGCCGGGCTCGAGAGCCTCGTCTTCCGCGGCCCCGCCCGCGTGTTCGACTGCGAGGAGGACTGCATGAAGGCGGTCCAGTCCCGCAAATACCGGGAGGGTGAGGTCCTGGTGATACGCTACGAGGGGCCCAAGGGCGGACCCGGCATGCGCGAGATGCTCTCGGTCACTTCCGCCCTGTACGGCCAGGGCATGGGCCAGAAGGTGGCGCTCGTCACCGACGGCCGCTTCTCGGGCGGCACGCGCGGCTTCTGCATCGGCCATGTGGGCCCCGAGGCTGCGGTCGGCGGCCCCATCGCGCTCCTGCGCGACGGTGACATCGTCGCGATCGACGCCGAGAAAGGCACGCTCGACGTCGAACTGTCCGCCGAGGAACTCGCCCGGCGGCGGGCGGCCTGGCAGCCGCCGGCCACGATCTATACGAGCGGTGCGCTCTACAAATACGCTCAGCTCGTGGGCCCGGCGGTCAAGGGCGCCGTCACCCATCCGGGTGCCGCAGCCGAAGTCGTCTGCTACGCCGATCTCTGAGGCCGAAAGGCCTCAGCCGGTCGCCGCGACCTTCCGCTCGAAGCGTTCGGCGAGTGCCTCGGCGAGGCCCTCGCGCTGGCCCGTCACCGGCAAGGGCTCGAGCTCGCCGAGCCGATGGCGGAACCAGGTGCGCTGCCGCTTGGCGTAGGCCCGCACCTGACGGGCGATCTCGGCTTCGGCCACGGTCCGCTCGAGACGCCCGTCGAGCACCGCCAGAAGCTCGCGGCAGCCGTGCACCTTGACGATCGGCCAGCCCTCGACCCGCCCGCTGCGTGCCGCCTCGACGAGACCGGCCTCGGTCGCGGCCAGCGCCGCGACCTCGTCGAGTGCTCCCGCTTCGAGTTGCGCCCGAAGCCTTCGGGCGATCCGCGGAGCGGTGCATTCGGCGGGTGGGAGCAGGGCCACACCCAAGAGTGCCCGCGGTCGGACCGCCGGACGGCGCGGCTCCGCTTGCCAGGAGGCGAGCGGGCGGCCGGTCGCCTCGAGCACCTCGAGGGCGCGCAGGATCCGCTGCCGGTCGGAGGGGCGCAGGCGCGCGGCGCTCAGCGGGTCGAGCCGGGCGAGCCTGGCGTGGAGCGCAACGGTCGGCACCTCTCGGCTCTCCTCGAGGAGACGCGCGCGCAGGGCAACGGGCACCTCGGGGACGGGTGAGAGGCCGTGCAGCAGAGCCTCGAGATAGAGGCCCGTGCCACCGACCAGGATCACCGGCCGCCCGGCGGCGGCGAGCTCCCTCAGGAGCGGCACCACGAGGGCGAGCCAGCGGCCCGCCGAGGGCTGCTCGCGGGGACCGAGGACGGCGTAGAGCCGGTGCGGCACCCGTGCCTCCTCCGCCGCCGTCGGCCGGGCGGTGAGGATCGGCAGATCGGCGAAGAGCTGCTGGCTGTCGGCGTTCACGATCACGGCACCCGTCCGCTCGGCGAGCGCGAGCGCGAGCGCCGACTTGCCGCTCGCCGTGGTGCCGCCCAGCACGAGGAGCGGACCGACCGCTGCCGGCTCCGGCGCAGCCGCCTCGAGCGTGGGGGAGCTCACAGCGCCCGCCTCGCCGCCCCCGTTGCGCTCGGCGCCGCTATCGCCGCACGGAGGACGCCATGCGCGAGGAACCGCGAGCGCGGGGCACGGCACGGGACGAGGTCACGGTCGACCGGGTGGGAAACGGGGAGAGCGGGCTTCGGGCGGTGATCGCGCTCGATTCGCCAAGTCTCGGTCCCGCGGTCGGTGGCTGCCGGATGCAGCCCTATCCGCACGAGGCCGCGGCCGTCGAGGAGGGCCGCGCGCTCGCCCGGGCGACGAGCCGCGAGGAGCTGGTCGCGGGCCTGCCCTTCGCGGGCGGCAAGGCGGTGATCCGCGGCGACCCAAGGAAGGACGAGAGCCCGGCGCTCTGGGCGGCCTTCGCCCGCGCTCTCGAGCGGCTCGGCGGCCGCTACTGGACGGGCGAGGACATTGGGACCACACCCGCCGACATGGACGCGATCGTGCGCGGCACCCGCTACGTGCTGGGACGCAGCGCCGGGGCGGGCGATCTCGGCCCGATGACCGCCCTCGGTGTGTTGCGCGGCCTGCGCGTCGCCCTGCGCCATCGATTCGGCACGGACCGGCTCGAGGGTGTGCGGGTGGCGGTGCAGGGGCTGGGCGCGGTCGACATGCCGCTCGCCACCCTCGTCGCCGAGGCCGGGGCACGGCTCGTCGTGAGCGACCCCGACCCCGCCAAGGTGGCGAACGCCGTCGATCGGCTCGGCGCCCCACCGGTACCGCCCGAGGCAATCCTCGAGGTCGAGGCGGAGGTCCTTGCCCCCTCTGCGCTCGGCGGTGTCGTCGGCCCCGCCGAAGTCGGTCGGCTCGGCTGCGCAGTCGTGGCCGGAGCGGCCGACAACCCGCTCGCCACACCCGACACGGCCGCCCTGTTGCATCGCCGCGCCATCCTCTACGCACCCGACTATGTGATCAATGCCATGGGCGTGATCGCCGCCGCGGCCGAGCTCGACCCGGGCGGCTACGATCCGGACCGGGTGCGGGCGCGCCTTTCGGTGATCGATCGGCGCCTCGGGGCGATTCCCCGAGGCCGAACCGCGCGACCTGCCACCGCTCGTCGTGGCCGAGGCCGTGGCGGCGCGGCTGCGGAGCGAGCGGCTCGCCGCCGCGACCGGCCGCCGCGCCGCCGTCCCCGGCCGCTCGCCGCCTGCCGCCGGGGCTGCTAGCCTCGGTCCGGCAGCCTAGCACGCGGAGCCCATGAGCCACGTCCTGGTCCTGATCGCCGATCCGACCCGAGCACCCCTCGAGGCTGCGCTCGTCCGCTCGCTCGAGAAGGCCCTCGAGGGCCGCAGCCGCTGGCTCGCCGAGGCCGAGGCGGCGGAGATCGAAAGCGCGCTCGCACCGCAGGCGATCGCGGACCGCGCCGCGCCGCTGCTCGCCGGGCGGCCGCTCGATCGCGCCGTCCTGCCCGTGGCCGGCCGCCGCAAGCGGCTCCTCTTGGCCGACATGGACAGCACCATGATCACCGTCGAGTGCCTCGACGAGCTCGCCGATTTCGTCGGCTGCAAGGCCGAGGTGGCGGCGATCACGCGGGCGGCCATGAACGGCGAGATCGAGTATCGCGAATCGCTGCGACGGCGGGTGGCGTTGCTCGAGGGCCTGCCGGAGCGGGTGATCCGCGAGGTGATCGCCGAGCGGGTGCGCACGACCCCGGGCGCCCGCACGCTCGTCGCGACGATGCGCGCCGCGGGTGCCAGGAGCGCGCTCGTCTCCTCGGGCTTTCGCCAGTTCACCCGGCACGTGGCCGAGCTCCTGGGCTTCGACGAGGAGCGCGGCAACGAGCTCCTGATCGAGCACGGAACGATCACCGGTCGGGTCGCCGAGCCCATTCTCGATGCGGGGGCCAAGCTCGGTACGCTCGAGGAGCTCCTGGCGCGCTACGGCCTGCCGGCCGAGGCGGCGCTCGCGGTGGGCGACGGCGCCAACGATCTGCCGATGCTCGAGCGGGCCGGGCTCGGCGTCGCCTTCCGCGCCCATCCCAGAGTGCGCGAGCGGGCCCGTGTGAGCGTCACCCACGGCGATCTCGCCGCACTTCTCTACCTGCAGGGCTATCCCCGCAGCGAGCACCGCGCCGTCTGAACCGAGCCCCGGGCTCGCGCCGCCCGGCGGCTCCGGGCCGGCTCACTCCTTGAAGCGCGGGGCCACGAAGCGCACGTCGCCCTGCCGCTCGACCAGGAGGAGCGCCGCCTTGCGGCCGGCCTGGCGGGCCGACTTGATCTTGGCCGCGAGATCGGCCGGCGCGTTGATCTCCTCCTGCATGGCCTCGACGATGAGATCGCCCGGGCGGATCCCCTCCTGGGCCGCCGGCCCGTCCGGATCGACCTCGACCACGACCACTCCCTTCGCCTTGTCGGGGAGCTGGAACCGGCTCTTGAGCTCGGGGGTGATCGGCGCCACCACGACCCCGAACTCGTCGATTCGGGCGCTGGCGCCCGGTGTCGGCTTGGCCGGCTCCTGCGGTTTGCCGAGCTCGGTCACCCGCTCGTCGTCGGGCAGTTCGCCGAGCTTGACGCGCACCGTCTTGCGCTCGCCCTTGCGCCAGATGACCACGTCGACCTCGCGGCCGACCGGGGTCTCGGCGACGATCCGCGGCAAGGACCGCATCTTGTCGATCTTCTTGCCGTCGAACTCGAGGACCACGTCGCCGGGCTCGATCGCCGAGCTCGCCGCCGGCCCGCCGGGTGTGACGCTCGCCACGAGCGCGCCCGTTACCTCCTTGAGGCCGATCGATTCGGCGATCTCCTCCGTGACGGTCTGGATGCGCACGCCGAGCCAGCCGCGGGCCACCCGCCCGGTGCGCTTGAGACTGTCGATCACGGGCTTGGCGAGGTTGGCCGGGATCGCGAAGCCGATGCCGATATTGCCGCCCGAGGGCGAGAAGATGGCGGTGTTCACGCCGAACACCTTGCCCTCCATCGTGAAGGATGGACCACCCGAATTGCCGCGGTTGATCGCCGCGTCGACCTGGATGTAGTCGTCGTAGGGACCGCTTCGGATGTCGCGGCCGCGGGCCGAGATGATGCCGGCGGTGACGGTCGAGCCGAGGCCGAAGGGATTGCCGATCGCGACCATCCAGTCGCCCACCCGGACCTGGTCGCTGTCGGCCCATTCGACATAGGGGAACGGCTTGTCGCCATCGATCTTCAAGAGCGCGAGGTCGGTCTTCTGGTCGCGGCCCACGACCTTGGCCGGCACCTCCTTGTCGTCGTTGAAGACGACCGAGATCTCGTCGGCATCGGCGATCACGTGGTTGTTGGTTACGACGTAGCCCTCGGGATCGATGATGAAGCCCGAGCCGAGCGAGAAGCTGCGTCGCTGCTGCTGTTGCTGCTGCTCGCGGTCGCGATCGAAGAATTCTTTGAAGAACTCTTCGAAGGGCGAGCCGGGCGGCACCTGCGGGAAGCTCGGCGCCTCGGAGCGGGCCGGCGCCACCTTGCGGGTGGCGATGTTGACGACCGCGGGGGCGACCCGGGCGACGAGGTCGGCGAACCCGGGCGGCCCGGACGGTGCGGCGGTCGGCGCGCCGACCGGCACCAGGAGGAGGGCCAGGAGGAGTGCCGCGGCCCGCAGCGCGCCGCCGGGGCGGCGGACCGCGAAGCCTTCGCGGCGCGTCTGGTTCCTCGTCATGCCGTGACCTCCTGCCCCCGCCCCGGACCGTGCTTCGCCCGGGGTGCGGTCCGCGCACCCCGGCGCCTACCGTTGCGCGATGATGTCACCGCGTGCGCGGTTCCGTAAAGACCGGCCGGCGCCGAAGCTCCGCTCAGCCGCGGATCAGCCAGACCGCGAGCACGCCGGCTGCGGCAGCCAGAAGGCCGGCCACCCGCAGGTGTCCCTCGCCGAGCTCGAGCATCTGCCGGGCCACCCGCTTCATGGCGGTGGGCGCCATCGCCCAGGACAACCCCTCGACCACGAGCACGAGGGCGAGGCCGGTGGCGAGATCTCGCATGCGCAGGTGCGAGGCTCGGGTCCGCGCACTCCCCGAGCGGCGCTCAGCGAGCCGGCTCCGTCGGCTCGGCCGCGGCTGCGGCCGCCCGTCGGGCGGCGAGATCGGTCCCCCCCGGTCGGCCGGGGGTACCGTCGACCAGCCCGGGGCTGCCGAAGAAGCGGAAGAAATCGCTCTCCGGCGACATCACGATGCTCGTGTTGCCGTCGGCGAGCGCCTGCCGGTAGGCCTGCATGGTACGGAAGAACTTGAAGAAATCGACGTCCTGACCGAACGCCTCGGCGAAGATCCGGATGGCCTCGGCGTCGCCCTCACCGCGCAGGATCTCCGCGCGCTTCTGCGCTTCGGCGATCAGCACGCGCCGTTCGCGATCCGCCCGGGCGCGGATCCGCTGGGCGATCTCGGCACCCTGCGCTCTGAGCTCCTTGGCCTCGCGCTCGCGCTCGGTCTGCATCCGCCGGAAGATCGCCTGGCTGTTCTCGGCCGGCAGATCGGCCCGCTTGATCCGAACGTCGACGATCTCCACGCCGAACCGGCCGAGCGCCTTGTTGGCCTCGTCGCGGATCCGGTTCATGAGCGTCGCCCGGTCCTTGGAAAGCACGTCCATGAGCGAGGTCTCGCCGAGCACGCTCCGCAACGCCGCGAAGACCGTGGGCTCGAGCCTTTGCCGGAAGAGGGCCTCGCTGCCGGCGGCCTGGCGGAACCGCAGGGGATCGACGATCCGATAGCGGGTGAAGGCGTCGACCACGAGGCGCTTCTGGTCGCCCAGGATGAGCTCGACCGAAGGCGCGTCGTAGTCGAGCACCCGCCGCTCGAAGAACTCGACCTGTTGGATGAACGGCACCTTGAAGCCCAGGCCCGGCTGCTGGACGACCCGGATCGGGTTGCCGAACTGCAGGATGAGCGCCTGGCGGCTCTGGTGAACGGTGAACACCGAGCCCATCAAGAGGACGACCGCGAGCGCGAGGACGGTCGCGGCCGCGACGAGGAGGCGCTGGTTCACGGCTGGCCTCCCTGCGGTTGCGGGTTGCGGCGCTGCTGCAGTTCGGGCAGCGGCAGGTAGGGCACCACCGAGCCGACCCCGGCCTGCGCCTCGACGATGACCTTGCTCATGCCTTTGAGCACCTCCTCCATGGTCTCGAGGTAGAGGCGCTGGACCGTCACGTCACGGGCCTTGCTGTACTCGGCGAGGATGCTCTTGAAGCGCTGCGCCTCACCGGTCGCCCGGGCGACGACCTCCTGACGGTAGGCCTCGGCGTCTTGCAGGAGCCGCTCGGCCTCGCCGCGGGCGCGCGGGATGATGTCGTTGGCGAAGGCCTCGGCGACGTTCTGCTCGCGCTCGCGGTCGGCCTGGGCGCGCTGGACGTCGCGGAACGCGTCGATCACGTCGGCCGGCGGGTCGGCCTTCTGCAGCTGGACCTCCTGGATCTCGATCCCGGCGCCGTATTCCGCCATGAGCTGCTGCAGGGTCTGCCGAGCCCGGGTCTCGATCGAGCGGCGTCCCTCGGTGGTCGCCTGAACGATCGGCGTCTGGCCGATGATCTCGCGCATCACGCTCTCGGCCGCTGCCTTCACTGTCGCCTCGGGATCGCGGATGTTGAAGAGATACTGGGCGGCGTCGGCGATTTTCCACTGAACGACGAAGTTGATATCGATGATGTTCTCGTCGCCGGTGAGCATGAGGGCTTCTTCCGGTAGCTCTCGCCGCCCGATCCGGCCGCCGATGCCGGGCCCCGCCGAGCTGAAGCCGACCTCGATCCGGTTGACCCGGGCCACCTGGGGAGTGAGCACCTCCTCGATCGGCCAGGGCAGACGATAGTTGAGGCCGGGGCCGGTGAGCCGGTCGAGCTTGCCGAAGCGCAGAACCACGCCCTGCTCTTCGGGCCCGACGCGGTAGAAGCCGGAAGCGAGCCAGAGGCCGATGGCGGCGAGGGCCACGATCGCCGCCGCCCGACCGGAGCGCGCCGGCCCGCCGGCACCACCCGGGAAGAGGCGCTTGAGCTGCTCCTGGCCACGCCGCAGGACCTCCTCGAGATCGGGCGGCTGCTGGCCGCCACCGGGCCGTCCGCCCCAGGGCCCCTGCCCGCCCTGCCAGCCACCACCGCCTTGCGTGTTCCAGGGCATCTTGCTTCCCGTCGCTCGCGAGGTTGGAGAGAAAACATTTTCGTCGGGTGCTTGCGCGCACCCGCGACGGGACCACTATATCGCCCGGGCGGGGAAAGGGATCAACCGTGAGCGGATTAACAAAAGAACAGGTTCTCGACGCGCTGCGCGCGGTCCGCCATCCGCGCCGCGCGGGCGACGTGGTCGGCCTCGGCATGATCACGGGCGTGGTGATCAAGGGCACGAACGTCGGCCTGTCGATCGAGGTCGAGCCGGGCGAGGCCCGGGATCTGGAACCGTTGCGCCGGGCCTGCGAGGCGGCCGTCAAGGCCCTGCCCGGGGTCACTTCGGTGACCGCGGTGCTGACCGCCGAGCGCGCACCCGCCGGTCGGGCCGGCCCGCCGCCGAGCCTGCCCGGGGAGAACCGCGCCCCGGCCCGGCCGCTCGTGCCCGGCGTGCGAGCGATCGTCGCCGTGGCCTCGGGCAAGGGCGGGGTCGGCAAATCGACGACCGCGGTCAACCTCGCCATGGGCCTCGCCGCGCTCGGCCAGCGGGTCGGCCTGCTCGATGCCGACATCTACGGGCCCTCGCTGCCGCGCATGACCGGCGCCACCGGCCGCCCGAGCAGCCCCGACGGGCGAAAGCTGCGGCCGATGGAAGCCTTCGGCGTCAAGGTCATGTCGATGGGGTTCTTGGTCGAAGAAGACGCGCCGATGATCTGGCGCGGACCCATGGTGCAGAGCGCCATCCAACAGATGCTGGGCGACGTGGAGTGGGGCCAGCTCGACGTGCTCGTGGTCGACCTGCCGCCCGGCACCGGCGACGCCCAGCTCACCATGGCCCAGCGGGTGCCCTTGAGCGGTGCCGTCATCGTCTCGACCCCGCAAGACATCGCCCTCCTCGACGCCAGGAAGGCGATCAACATGTTCCGCAAGGTGGACGTGCCGATCCTCGGCATCGTCGAGAACATGTCCTATTACTGCTGCCCGAAATGTGGTCATCGGGCCGAGATCTTCGCCCATGGCGGGGCGCGCGAATGCGCCCGGAGGTATGGTGTGGATTTCCTGGCCGAGATCCCGCTCGATGCCGAGATCCGCGAGCTCTCGGACGCCGGCCGGCCGATCGTCCTCGCCCGCCCCGAAAGCCCGCAGGCGCAGGCCTATCTGCAGCTCGCCATGAGCGTGCGCGACAAGCTCGCCGAGCTCGAGGGCGGCAAGGCCCGCCGCTTCCCGCGCATCGTCTGGAGCTGAAACAGCGCCGACGCCCTTGACGGGCCGCCCGCGCCGGCCCATCGTCATGCTGCGCTGCAGCATCGATGTTGCGGCGCAAAGGGTCGGACCTGCGATGCCGTGCTCGCTCCGGGCCGGCACGGTCCGGTTCCGCCGTCTCGACGCGCGGGACCGGGCCGCCCGGCTCGCCCATATCGATCGCCTCGGCGCAGAGGCTCGGCGCACGCGTTTCCTGGGCACCGGCCCACCGGTACCCCTACCCGAGCCCCGCCTCGCGGTAGGGGCCTTTGTCGGCGCCGCGCTGGTGGGTCTGGGCGAGCTCTACGTGCTTTCCGATCGCAACGCGGCCGAGCTCGCCCTGAGCGTCGAACCCGCCTGCCAGAACCTCGGGATCGGCCGCCGGTTGCTCGATCGGCTGCTCGCCCACGCCCGCAATCGCCTGTTCCGCGACGTCCGCATGCTCTGCGCCGAGGACAACGCGGCCGTCATCGCCCTGGTCCGCCCGATCGCCGCGCGCATCCTGCGCGACCCGCCGGAAGCGCGCGATCCTGCCGCTCCTACCGCCGAGCCCGGCCACGCTCGCGCTCGAGGCGCTCGATCTCTGCGAACTCTTGCGCGAGCGGGCCTCGCTGTCCACCCCGCCAGCCGTCGCCCGCGCCGACTAGTCGCCGGGCGGAACCTAGACCACGGGTGCGGTCAAGGCCTCCAGTCGGGCACGCGCGATCGCGACCGCGCGCTCGAGCCGGGCCCGCTCCTCCTCGCTCGGCGCCCGGGCGTCCGCGAGGTCTTCCTCGGCGTCCTTGAGGGCCTGCTCGACCGCCGCACGGTCGAGCTGGTCGACCGGCTCGGCGCCCTCGGCGAGCACGATGCAGCCCTGCTCGCCGACCTCGGCGAAGCCGCCTGCCACGAAGATCCGCCGGGTCACTTTGGCGCCCTCGTAGAGCCTGATCACCCCGGGCCGGAGCAGCGAGACGAGTGGGGCGTGGTGCGGCAGGACGCCGAAATCTCCCTCCACACCTGGCAGCACGACCATTTCGACGGGTTCGCTCGCGAGCACCCGCTCGGGGTCGACGAGCTCCAGGGTGAGAGTCTCGGCCATCGGCCTCAGACCTCGGCCGCCAGGCGCTTGGCCTTCTCGACCGCCTCCTCGATCGTGCCGACCATGTAGAAGGCGGCCTCCGGCATGTGGTCGTAGGCACCGTCGCAGATGCCCTTGAAGCCTTTGATCGTATCTTCGACCTTGACGAACTTGCCGGGCGAACCGGTGAACACCTCGGCCACGTGGAAGGGCTGGGACAGGAAACGCTGGATCTTGCGCGCCCGGGCGACGATCAGCTTGTCCTCTTCCGACAGCTCCTCCATGCCGAGGATGGCGATGATGTCCTGCAGCGACTTGTAGCGCTGCAGGATCTCCTGCACCCGGCGCGCCACCTGATAGTGCTCCTCCCCGACGATCGACGGCTCGAGGATGCGCGAGGTCGAATCGAGCGGGTCGACCGCCGGGTAGATGCCGAGCTCGGCGATCTGCCGCGAGAGCACGGTCGTCGCATCGAGATGGGCGAAGGTGGTGGCCGGGGCCGGGTCGGTCAGGTCGTCCGCCGGCACGTAGACCGCCTGGACCGAGGTGATCGAGCCTTTCTTGGTCGAGGTGATCCGCTCCTGGAGCGCACCCATGTCGGTGCCCAGCGTCGGCTGGTAGCCCACCGCCGAGGGGATGCGGCCGAGGAGCGCCGACACTTCCGCACCCGCCTGGGTGAAGCGGAAGATATTGTCGACGAAAAAGAGCACGTCCTGCCCTTCCTGGTCGCGGAAATATTCGGCGACCGTGAGGCCGGTCAGGCCCACGCGGGCACGGGCACCCGGCGGCTCGTTCATCTGGCCGTAGATCAGCGCCACCTTCGACTTCGAGGGGTCCTCGAGGTCGATCACGCCCGATTCGATCATCTCGTGGTAGAGGTCGTTGCCCTCGCGCGTACGCTCGCCCACGCCCGCGAAGACCGACACACCGCCGTGCGCCTTGGCGATGTTGTTGATGAGCTCCATGATGAGCACGGTCTTGCCGACGCCGGCGCCGCCGAAGAGGCCGATTTTGCCACCCTTGGGGTAGGGCGTGAGCAGGTCCACGACCTTGATGCCGGTGACCAGGATCTCGGCCTCGGTCGACTGGTCGACGAAGGCCGGGGCCGGGGCGTGGATCGGTGCGGTCGCCTTGGCGTTCAACGGACCGCGCTCGTCGACCGGCTCGCCGATCACGTTGAGAATGCGGCCCAGCGTCTCGCGGCCGACCGGCACGGCGATCGGCGAGCCCGTGTCGATCACCTCCTGGCCGCGGGTGAGCCCGTCGGTCGAATCCATGGCGATCGTGCGGACCGTGCTCTCGCCCAGATGCTGGGCGACCTCGAGGGTGAGCTTCTTGCCCTGGTTGTCGGTGGTCAGCGCGTTCAGGATCGCGGGCAGCGCGCCGTCGAACTGGACGTCGACCACGGCACCCATGACCTGCGCGATCCGGCCGCGCGCAACGTTGCCCTTGACCATCGCTCGACCCCTCTCCCGATCGTCCGGCGCGGCCTCAGACGGCCTCGGCACCCGAGACGATCTCGATCAGCTCCTTGGTGATGTTGGCCTGGCGCTGGCGGTTGTAGCGCAGCGTCAGTCGATCGATCATCTCGCCGGCGTTGCGGGTGGCGTTGTCCATGGCCACCATCCGCGCGCCCTGCTCGCTGGCCGCGTTCTCGAGGAGCGCCCCGTAGATCTGCACCGCGAGGTTGCGCGGCAGCAGTTCGGCCAGGATTCGCTCCTCGTCCGGCTCGAACTCGTAGATCGCCTGCACGCCCTCGCCGGTCGCCGCCTCGCCCGGCTCGACCGGGACCAGCTGCTTGAAGGTGACGATCTGCGCCATCGCGCTCTTGAAGCGGTTGAAGACGATCGTGGCGACGTCGAACTGGCCCGCCTCGTAGAGAGCGAGCACCTTCTGCGCGATCCGCTCGGCATCGGCGAAGCCGATCCGCCGCTTGCCGGCGATCCCGTCCATGAACTCCACAATCAGATCGCCGAACTCGCGGCGGAGCATGTCGCGGCCCTTGCGGCCGACACAGATGAGCTTGACGCTCTTGCCCTGCTCCTTGAGTTCCTGGATCCGCCGCCGGGTGGCGCGCACGATCGAGCTGTTGAAGGCACCGCACAGACCGCGGTCGGCGGTCGCCACCACGATCAAATGGACCTCGTCCTTGCCGGTCCCGGCCAGGAGCGGGTGGCCTTCGCCCTGGTCCTTCACGGCCGCCGCCAGGTTGGCGAGCATGGCCGCCATCTTCTGGGCGAACGGTCGGGCCGCCTCGGCGTGTTCCTGCGCGCGGCGCAGCTTCGAGCCGGCCACGAGCTTCATGGCACTCGTGATCTTGCGGGTCGCCCGGACCGAGTTTATCCGGGTCCGCATGTCCTTGAGGCTGGGCACGGGCGCTCGCCCCCCGGATCAGGCGAACTTCTTGGCGAAATCGTCGAGCAGCGCGCGCAGCTTCTTCTCGGTCTCGCCGTCGAGATCGCCCGTCTCGCGAATCGTCTTCAGGATGTCGGCACCCTTCTCGCGCAGCTCGTTCAGGAATTCGCGCTCGAAGCGCTGGACGTCCGCGACCTTTATGGCGTCGAGATAGCCGTTCACGCCGGCGAAGATCGAGCAGACCTGCTCCTCCATCGGCATCGGACTGAGCTGCGGCTGCTTCAAAAGCTCGGTGAGCCGGGCGCCGCGGTTCAACAGGCGCTGGGTCGCGAGGTCGAGGTCGGAGGCGAACTGGGCGAAGGCCGCCATCTCGCGATACTGCGCGAGCTCGAGCTTGATGCGCCCGGCCACCTTCTTCATGGCCTTGGTCTGCGCCGAGGAGCCGACCCGCGAGACCGACAGGCCGACGTTCACCGCCGGCCGGATGCCCTGATAGAACAGGCCGGTCTCGAGGAAGATCTGGCCGTCCGTGATCGAGATCACGTTGGTCGGGATGTAGGCCGAGACGTCGTTGGCCTGGGTCTCGACCACCGGCAGCGCGGTGAGCGAGCCGGAGCCGTGATCCTTGTTCATCTTGGCCGCCCGCTCGAGCAGCCGCGAATGGAGATAGAAGACGTCGCCCGGATAGGCCTCGCGGCCCGGCGGCCGGCGCAGGAGCAGCGACATCTGACGGTACGCGGTCGCCTGCTTGGAGAGATCGTCGTAGACGATCACCGCGTGCATGCCGTTGTCGCGGAAATACTCGCCCATGGCGCAGCCGGCGTAGGGTGCCAGGAACTGCATGGGCGCCGGATCGGAGGCGGTCGCCGCCACGACGATCGTGTAGTCGAGAGCGCCGTGGTCCTGCAGCGCCTTGACGAACTTGGCGACCGAGGAGCGCTTCTGGCCGATCGCGACGTAGATGCAGTAGAGCTTCTTCGACTCGTCCGAGCCGGCGGCCTCGTTGTAGCGCTTCTGGTTGACGAAGCAGTCGAGGGCGATCTGGGTCTTGCCGGTCTGCCGGTCGCCGATGATGAGCTCGCGCTGGCCGCGGCCGATCGGGATGAGCCCGTCGATCGCCTTGAGGCCTGTCATCATGGGCTCGTGCACCGAGCGGCGCGGCACGATACCCGGCGCTTTGACTTCGACCAGCCGGCGCTCGGTCGCTGGGATCGGCCCCTTGCCGTCGAGCGGGTTGCCGAGCGCGTCGACCACCCGGCCGAGCAGCGCCTTGCCGACCGGCACGTCCACGATCGACTTGGTCCGCTTGCAGACCGAACCCTCGCGGATGTTGCGATCGTCGCCGAAAATGACGACGCCCACATTGTCGACCTCGAGGTTCAAGGCCATCCCGCGGGTGCCGTCCTCGAACTCGACCATCTCGCCGGCCTGGACCTCGTCCAGGCCCCAGACCCGGGCGATGCCGTCGCCGACCGAGAGTACCCGGCCGACCTCGGCCACCTCGGCCTCGGTGCCGAAGCTCGCGATCTGCTGCTTGAGGATCGCCGAGATCTCGGCGGCGCGGATGTCCATCAGCCGATCCCCTTCATGACCTGCTCGAGCTGCTGCAAGCGACGCTTGAGCGAAGCGTCGACCATGCGCGAGCCGACCCGAACGACGAGACCCGCGAGGAGCGCCGGATCGACGCTCGTCTCGAGGCGCACTTTGCGACCGGCGAAGCGGGCGACCGCCCCCTCGAGCGCGGCCAGATCCTCGCCCGCGAGCGGCGCCGCCGAGACGATCTCGGCGGTCACCTCGCCCCGCAGCTCGGCGAGCTTCGCGCGGAAGGCACGGGCGATCGCGGGCAGGGCCGCGAGCCGGCGATGGTCGGCGAGCACGCCAAGCGTGCTGCGCACGAGCTCGCCCAGCCCGACCCGCTCGGCGAGCGCCAGCACGGCGCGGCGCTGCTCCGCCCGGCTCACCACCGGGCTCGAGAACAGCCGGCCGAGTTCGCGACTCTCGGCGAGCAACGCCTCGAGCCGCTCGAGATCGGCGGCGACCGCGTCCAGAGCCTCGCGCTCGCGGGCGAGCTCGAACAGGGCCGACGCGTAGCGTTGCGCCACACCCGACGACGCGGCTGAACTGGCTGCCACCCGGTGCGTCCCCGTATCGATTCGCAGGAAGCCAGCATGCACGGGGCGAGGGCCCGGCTCCGGCTCCGCCAGAAGCGGCCGCGCCTTAACACGCTTCCCCGGACCCGACAAGCGACGCCCCGGCCGTCCCTCCCCGCGGCGCGCAGGGGCGCATTGCCGCAGGCGCGACGACGGGCCTCCGCCCGCCGGGTCGGGCGCCGGCTCAGCCGGCGACCAGGAGCTCCTCCACCCAGGCCGGCACGATCCGGCTCGCCGGGCCGAGCCGCCGCTCGGCGAAGCGGTCGCTCCCCTCCGAAGGCTCGAGGTTGAGCTCGATCGTGTGGGCACCCGCCCGGCGCGCCAGCTCGACGAAACCGGCGGCCGGCCAGACCTGGCCCGAGGTGCCGATCGCCGCGAAGAGCCCGCAGGCCTCGAGCGCCGCTTCGATCCGGTCGAGCCCGATCGGGATCTCCTCGAACCAGACCACGTCGGGCCGCAGGGCCGGCAGACGGCCGCACGCGGGACACGCTACCCCCGCCAGATCGCCGGTCCATCGATCGGACCAGCCGCAGCGCGAGCAGCGGGCACGCAACAGCTCGCCGTGCATGTGCAGGAGCTTTCTCGAGCCGGCCTGCTCGTGCAGGTGGTCGACGTTCTGGGTGATCAGGAGAAACGGCCCGTCCCAAGCGGCCTCGAGGCGGGCCAGGGCACGGTGCGCCGCATTGGGCTCGACCCCGGCGAGCTGCCGCCTGCGGGCGTCGTAGAAGCGCAGCACGCGTTCGGGATCGCGGGCGAAGGCACCCGGTGTCGCGACGTCCTCGATGCGGTGGCCTTCCCAGAGACCGCCGCCGCCCCGGAAGGTGGGAACACCCGATTCGGCCGAGATGCCGGCCCCGGTCAGGATCACGAGCGCGGGACGGTCGGCCATCGCGGGAACCCGTCGGCGCGGGGAAGGATGGCTCCGGCGGTAGGACTCGAACCTACGACCCAGCGGTTAACAGCCGCTTGCTCTACCGACTGAGCTACGCCGGAACGGAGGCCGCCTATAGCAGGGCCCCGGCGGCCCGCAAAGGGGCGGACGATTTGGAGGCCCGGGCCGGAATCGAACCGACGTACGCGGATTTGCAGTCCGCTGCATGGCCACTCTGCCACCGGGCCGCTCCGCGCTCTCTTAGGTTGGCGACCCCAACCGGTCAACCGGCCGACCGTAGCCGGCGCCGCGGCACGCCCGCCGGAGCCGCGGCCGATCGCCCGGGCCCCGGCTTCTTGCCGGCCGGGCCGGCCCGGCTCTATGAGCCCGGCCGTGCGCACAGCCCGGGGCGATCGATGTACGAGCCGGCCGAAGCCCGCCGCCGCATGGTGCAGAACCAGCTCAAGCCCAACCGCATCACCGACCGCCGTCTGCTCGCGGCCATGGCCGAGGTGCCGCGCGAGCTGTTCGTGCCGCCGACGCTCAGAAACGTCGCTTATGTCGACGAGGACCTGCCGCTCGGCGACGGCCGCTTCCTGATCGAGCCCTTGGCGCTCGCCAAGCTCGTTCAGGCCGCCCGCATCCGCAGCGAAGACGTCGTGCTCGTGATCGGCGATTCGACGGGCTATGCCAGCGCGGTCGTGGCCCGGCTCGCCGCCACCGTCATCCTGCTCGCGGGCGATGCCGAGGAGGCCCGTGCCCTCGATCGCCTCGTCCCCCGGGTCGGCGCCGACAATCTCGTGGTCCAGGTGGGCGATCCGCGCGAGGGCCTGGCGAGCCAGGCACCGTTCGACGTGATCCTCGTGCTCGGCGCGGTGCGGGCCGTGCCCCGCTCCCTCCTCGACCAGCTCGCGCCCGGCGGCCGGCTGGTCACCGTGCTGGCCGACGGTCGGCCGGGCGAGGTCACGGTGTTCGAGCGCACCGACCACGGGATCGGCCGGCGCGTGGTGGACGACGCCAGGGTGCCGGAGCTCGTCGCCCTGCGACCGCCGCCGGTCTTCAGCCTCTGAGGGCCGCCGGGCCGCCCCAGGGGTTCCGCCGCCCAGGAAGAACTCGCGCAACGGTTTTGAAACCTCCGCCAGACTAGCGCCTGGAGAGAGGCCATGCTAGAAGCGGAGCATGCTGCGTGCGCTCGCGCTCGGCTTCCTCCTCTCGACGCTCTTCGTGGCGCCGGGCTCGGCCGCGACGCTCGAGGAAACGCTCGCCAAGGTCTACGAGACGAGCCCCCGGCTCGCCGCGGCGCGCGCCCGGCTGCGGGCGGTCGACGAGGAGGTACCGCTGGCCCTCGGCACGGCCCGGCCACGGATCGCCGCGAGCTCGAGCGCGATCGCGAGCCGCCGCGACACGAACCGCGGCAGGGCCGATCTCTCCACTTTCCGCCAGGTCCTGGCGGTCGAGCAGCAGCTCTACGGCGGCGGCGAGACCACGGCGCTCGTGAGCCGTGCGGAGAACGCGGTGCGCGCGGAGCGGGCGCGGCTCGCGGCGGTCGAGCAGGACGTGCTGCTCGAGACGGTGGCGGTCTACAGCGCGGTGCTGCGCGACCGGGCCGTGCTCGAGCTCGCCCGGGCCAACGAGGCGAGCCTCAAGAAGCAGCTCGAGGCGGCGCGCGACCGTTTCCGCTTCGGCGAGGTCACCCGCACCGATGTGGCCCAGGCCGAGAGCCGGCTCGCCCGGGCGATCGCCGAGCGGCTGCGGGCGGAAGGCGAGCTCGCGGTGAGCGGAGCGGATTTCCTGCGTCTCGTGGGCGAGCCGCCCGGCGAGCTCGAGCCCGTGGGCCTGCCCCGGCCTCTGCCGGCGAGCCTGGAGGAGGGCCTCGAGGCGGTCGAGACCCACCCGATCGTGCGCGCCGCCCGCTACGCCCTCGACGGCGCCCGCGACGACACCGACCTGGCGTTCTCCGCTTTGAAGCCGCGGCTCTGGTTGCACGGCGAGGCGTCCTACGCGACCGACCCGGACACGACCTACAGTCGGCAGGGCGAGCTCGCGCTCGGCGCCACGCTCAAGGTGCCGCTCTATCAGGGCGGGGGCGAATATGCCCGGGTGCGCCAGAGCCGGCAGACCGCGCTGCAGCGCCGCTACGATCTGGACGATGCGCGCCGCTCGGTCGCCCGCGACGTCGCCGCCGCCTGGCAGGGCCTTCTGACCGCGCGCGCCCGGCTGGCCTCGATCGCCACCCAGATCCGCGCCGCCGAGCTCGCACTCGACGGCGTCCGCGCCGAGGCGCTGACCGGCGCCCGCACCGTGCTCGACATCCTGGACGCCGAGCAGGAGCTGTTCACCGCCCGGGTCGAGCGCACCCGGGCGCAGCACGAGGAGCTCCTGGCGGCGCACGCGCTCCTCGCCGCCACCGGCACGCTCGGGCCGGAGCGGCTGCGTGTGCCGGTAGCGGCGCACGATCCGGAGACGCATTATCGGGCGGTTCGCGGCAAATGGTTCGGAACCGGCGATGCCGATGATCGGCGGCGGCCTTGATCGCGGGCGGCCGCGGCGTCAGAAGGCGGAGGTCCGATCGTCGGGAGAGCGGCCGGGTGGACCCGGGACGGAGGTTGGGACGATGTCCGATCGCAAGGACGCGCAGGAGCCGTCGATGGAGGAGATCTTGACCTCCATCCGCCGGATCATCGCCGACGAACAGGACGAGCCGCCACGGGGTCCGGCCGAGCCGGCCCGGGCCGCCGCGCCGAGCGAGCCGCGGCGGGCCGCGACCCCGGTCGAGCCCGAGGAGGACGAGCTCGAGCTGACCGAGCTGGTCGCCGAGCCGCCGACCCGGCCCGCCCCGCCGCCGCAGGCGGCGGCCCCTCTTGCCCGTCAGAGCCAGCCCACGGAGCGCCCGAGCATGTCTCTGCCCGAGGATTCCCTCCTCTCTCCCGCCACCGCCCAGGCGAGCACGAGCGCGCTCGCCCGCCTCACCCGCGCGGTCGCTCCCGAGGAGAAGCCGCCCGCCGTCGCCGGCCGCTCGGTCGAGGAGCTCGTGATCGAGCTCTTGCGCCCGCAGCTCAAGGAGTGGCTCGACCAGAACCTCGCCCCGTTGGTCGAACGGGTGGTCGAGCAGGAGATCAAGAAACTCGCCCGACGCGCCGAGCTCCTCTGAACGAGCCGCGGCCGCGCGCCGCGGCCGGGCCGCGGAGCCCCTCTTCACCGTTCGTTGAGGAATCGACGGCAGACTTCCGCCGGGCGAACGCTGCGGAGGTCCGTCGATGCTGTCTGCCGAACCGGTGCTCGGCTCGGTGCTCGCGGTCAACGGCAGCAGCCTCGTCGTCGGCCTCGCCCCGGAGGGGACGGGCGCGCGGCCGCCCACGCTCGGCGACCTCGTCGCCTTGCCGGGTGCGACCACGATCACGATCGGCGTGGTCCACGCGCTCCGCCATGGCCGCCGGGTCGACGATCGCGCGGTCGCCGACGTCCAGCTCCTGGGCGAGGTGGTGAGCGCCGGCGGCGAGCCCCGCTTCCGTCGCGGCGTCTCGGTCTTCCCCCCGCTCGATGCGCTGGTGGTCCGCGCCGGCCCCCAGCTCGCGGCCGTGGTCTACGCCCCGCCGACCGCCACGAGCGTCTGCGTCGGTCGACTCTCCAACGCTCCGGACGTGCCCGCCCATCTCCTGGTCGATCCGCTGCTCGGCAAGCATTTCGCCGTGCTCGGCAGCACGGGCTCGGGCAAGTCCTGGACCGTCGCCGGCATCCTCCAGGCCGTGCTGCGGACCTGCCCCGCGGCCCACATCGTCCTGTTGGACCCGCACGGCGAGTACGCCCCGGCTTTCGGCGAGCGGGCCGAGGCGCTCGATCTGGCCGACCTCGAGCTGCCCTATTGGCTCATGAACTTCGAGGAGACCGCGGCGATCCTGGCCCCGGCCCGCGACGGCCGGGGCTACGCCGAATCGGCGATTCTCAAAGAGGCACTGCTCACCGCCCGGCAGATGTGGGTCGCCGGCAACGGCGGCACGAGCGGTCCGGTCACGGTCGACACGCCCGTCCCCTACCGGCTGTCCGACCTCGTCAAGCTGATCGACGAGGCGATGGGCGCCCTCAACAAGCCGGAAGGCTCGGCCCCCTACCGCCAGCTCCTCGCCCGCATCGAGAGCATCCGCAACGACCGCCGCTACGCCTTCCTCTTCCAGTCGCTCTATCTGCGCGACAACATGGACAGCGTACTCGGCCGCCTCCTGCGTTGCCCGGTGGCCGACCGGCCGGTCACGGTGATCGATCTCTCGGGCGTGCCGAGCGAGATCGTCGACGTCGTGGTCTCGCTCTTCTGCCGGATGCTGTTCGAGTTCGGCCTCTGGAGCGAGCGCGGCCGCGCCGTGCCGTTGCTTCTGGTCTGCGAGGAGGCGCACCGTTACGTGCCCGCCTCGACCGAGGGCGGCTTCGAGCCGAGCCGCCGGGCGATCGATCGGATCGCCAAGGAGGGCCGCAAATACGGCGTCTCGCTGGGTCTCGTCACCCAGCGGCCGGCCGAGCTCTCGCCCTCGGCGCTTTCCCAATGCGGTACCGTGATCGCGCTCCGCATGAGCAACGAGCGCGACCAGGCCTTCGTCCGCAACACCCTGCCCGAGGGTTCGGGCTGGTTGCTCTCGGGACTGCCGGCGCTCGCCACCGGCGAGGCGATCGTGATCGGCGAGGGGGTGACCCTACCGATGCGCATCCGGCTCGACCCCCTGCCGCCCGGGGCCCGGCCGGCGAGCCACACGCCGGCCTTCAGCGAGGCCTGGCGAGCCGACGAGGCGGGCATCGAGCTCGTCCGCGAGACGGTCCGGCGCTGGCGCGAGCAGCGCCGCTGACGCCGCCCCGCTCCCGGCTCCTTCGCCCGGCCTCGCCGGCACCGCGGCCAGGTCCGGCGGACCCGTGGCGCCGGTATCGCGCTCCTCGGCGAGACCGTCCGCCGCTCCCGCCCGCGGTGCCGGCGAGGCCGGCGCGTCCTTGCCGGGCGGGGCCCGCTCGCGTAAGGGCAGCGGTCGCGCGGTCGGGCGCACCGGCCGCGGATCGGTTGGATCCACCCGATGCTCGAGAAGACCTACCGACCCGCCGAGGTCGAGGCCCGCCTCTACGCCGCCTGGGAAGCCTCGGGCGCCTTCCGGCCGCGCCCGGACGGCCAGCCCTACTGCATCATGCTGCCGCCGCCCAACGTCACCGGCAGCCTGCATATCGGCCATGCCCTCGATCACACGATCCAGGACGTGCTGATCCGCTTCCACCGCATGCGCGGCTACGAGACGCTCTGGCAGCCGGGCACCGACCATGCCGGCATCGCCACCCAGATGGTGGTCGAGCGCAAGCTCGCCGCGGAGGGCAAGGACCGCCGCACGATGGGCCGCGAGGCGTTCCTCGCCGAGGTCTGGCGCTGGAAGGAGGAATCGGGTGGCACGATCGCCCGCCAGATGCGCCGGCTCGGCGCCTCCTGCGACTGGACTCGCGAGCGCTTCACCATGGACGAGGGGCTCTCGCGCGCCGTCCGTCGCGCCTTCGTCCTCCTCCACCGCGCCGGGCTCATCTACCGCGACAAGCGCCTTGTGAACTGGGACTGCGCGCTCGAGACCGCGGTCTCCGACCTCGAGGTCCAGAGCCGCGAGGTCGAAGGCCGGCTCTGGCACCTGCGTTACCCGATCGAGGGCGAGCCCGGCCGCTACGTCACGGTCGCCACCACCCGTCCCGAGACGATGCTGGGTGACACGGGGATAGCGGTCCACCCCGAGGACCCGCGCTGGCGCGATCTGATCGGCCGGTTCGCGATCCTGCCGTTGGTCGGCCGCCGGTTGCCGATCGTCGCCGACCCCCACAGCGATCCCGAGAAGGGAACGGGTGCGGTCAAGATCACCCCGGCGCACGATTTCGCCGATTTCGAGGTCGGCCGCCGCCACGGTCTCGCCCTCGTTCCGATCATGGATCGCCGCGGCCGGCTCAACGACAACGTGCCCGAGCCCTATCGCGGCCTCGACCGCTTCGCCGCGCGGGAGAAGGTGCTGGCCGACCTCGAGGCGCAGGGGCTGGTCGCCAAGGTCGAGCCGCACCGGCACGCGGTGCCGCACGGCGACCGTTCCGGCACGCCGCTCGAGCCGTTTCTCACCGAGCAATGGTTCTGCGACGTCGAGGGCCTCGCCGAGCGGGCGATCGCCGCGGTGGAGAGCGGCCGCACCCGTTTCGTGCCGCGGATGTGGGAGAACACCTTCTTCGAGTGGCTCCGCAACATCCAGCCCTGGTGCATCTCCCGCCAGCTCTGGTGGGGCCACCAGATCCCGGCCTGGTACGCCCCGGACGGCGCGATCTTCGTGGCCGAGGACGAGAGCGAGGCGCGCGCGATGGCCGAGGCTCGCTTCGGCCCGGGCGTGCCGCTCGTCCGTGATCCCGACGTGCTCGACACCTGGTTCTCCTCGGCCCTCTGGCCGTTTTCGACCCTGGGCTGGCCCGATGCCACCCCCGAGCTCGCCCGCTACTACCCGACGAGCGTGCTGGTCACCGGCTTCGACATCATCTTCTTCTGGGTCGCGCGGATGATGATGTTGGGCCTCTTCTGCATGGAGGAGGTGCCCTTCCGCGACGTCTACATCCACGGCATCGTCCGCGACGCCGAAGGCCGCAAGATGAGCAAGTCGGAGGGCAACACGCTCGACCCGATCGACATCATCGACGGCATCGGCCTCGAAGACCTGGTAAAGAAGAACACC
>CALBAK010000077.1 GCA_937926445.1 uncultured Alphaproteobacteria bacterium | reverse complement strand
CCATGCCCCACCACCTCCTCCGAGTCCCTACCCCCGGCCGGGGTTTCGTCGAGCTGACCGCGAAGGTCGCCGCCCTGGTCGCTGAGCGGGCGCCGGACAGCGAGGGGCTCGTCCATCTGTTCCTGCGCCACACCAGCGCCGCCCTCGTGATCACCGAGAACGCCGATCCCGACGTCCGCGCCGACCTCGAGCGTCTCGCCCGGCGCTGGGCGCCCGATGGCGATCCGGCCTATGCGCACCGGCTCGAGGGACCGGACGACATGGCCGCGCACGGCCGCAGCGTGCTGGTGGGCTGTCAGCTCTCGGTCCCCTTCGCCACCGGCCGGCTCCTGCTCGGCACCTGGCAGGGGATCTTCCTCTGGGAGCAGCGGACCACCCCGCACGAGCGGGAGATCGTCCTCACACTACTCGGCTGAACGAGCCGCGGCTCGAACCGCCCCGGTTTTCTCCGCCCGCACTCGGCCCCGTGGTGGTCGCCCTCGGGAGGAGTCACCGGGCCCCGCGTAGGCACCCGGGAAGTCGTGGCCGGCCGAGGCGAGCCGGGGACCCGCCGACCCCCAGCAGGGATGGCGATGCCAGGGCGTCGCTCGCGACCGGGCGAGCGTGGAGATGGCCTCGAGGTAAGGGACCGCGCTCCGCCGGAGCTCGGCCCGCACCCGCTCGGCGTCCGGCCAGGCGAGGAACGCGTCCCACCAGATCGCCCGACCGGCCAGGAAGCCGGAGGCGCCGGCGGCGAAGGCGTGCGCCAGCACGCGGAGGAAGGCCGCCTGCCCGGCGCCGGCGCTGAGCATCACCCAGGGCCGGCCGGCGCGTCGGCCGAGCTCGTCGAACAGCGCCTGCACCCGGGCGCTCTCGGCCGTGCCCGGCTCCGGCACGAACTCGGCCGGCACCGGGCTCTCGAGCTTGAAAAGGTCCACTCCGTATTCGGGCTCGGCGAACATCGAGACGCTCTCGAGCACGAGATCCGGCCGCTTGGCCGGATCCTCGACATAGTCGCCGCCCGACGCGCGATCGGTGAAGGGGTAGACCAGGAGTTCGAGCACGAAGGGCAGATCGAAGGCCCGGCAGGCCTCGCCCACGGCGCGGACATAGGCCTTCTGGTGCGCGACCACCTCGGGCGCCGCATCGGGACGGAAATAGGCCAGCACCTTAACGGCATCGGCACCCATCCGCCGGATCTTGGCCACCGACCAGCCGGGAATCGAGCCGGTGCGCCGGCCGCCCGGCCCGTCGGCGAAGGCGTGACTTTCGAGGGTGACGATCAGCCCGCGTGCGGGATCGAGCACATCGTACACGAAGGGCCAGGCCCAGACCGGGTCGACGAGCGTGGCCGAGGCCCGGCCGGCGAGCTCCTCGACCAGGAGCCGCTTGACCGCGCTCACGTCGGCATCGTCGACCGTGCCGTGCAGCTCGCGCAGCCGGTTCATGATCGGCGGCCGCTGGTCGACCGCGAGCATGCGGAAGAGTCCGTCGGCATCGCCGAGCCTTCGCAGGCCCCAGAGCTTGCCGGAGGAAAGCGCGGTCAAAAGCGGGTCTCCGTTCGGGCGGCTTTCGGCTCGGGGCTCGCGGCCGCGAGCAGCGCCTCGACCTCGGCCCGGCGCGGGAAGGCCTCGCGGCCGCCCGGCCGGGCGCAGCGGAGTGCTGCGGCAGCCGCAGCGAAGCGCAGCGCGTCCGGCCAGGCCCGACCTTCGGCGAGTGCCAGGGCGAGGGCGCCGTGGAAGGTATCGCCGGCGCCGAGCGTGTCGACCGCGCGGACCGGGAAGGCCGGCAGCCACGCCGTCCGCCCCGCCTCGAGGTAGAGCAAGCCGCCGGCGCCGAGCGTGACCGCGAGCGCCGCAGCCGTGCGGAGCGCGATCGCCGCGAGCCCGGCCTCGGGCTCCTCCACGCCGGTCCAGCGGACGAGCCCGTCGCGCGAGAAGCAGACATGGCTCGCCGCGGCCAGGAGCCGGCCGGCCCAGGGCTCGGCCATCGGATGGTCGAGATCGGCGAGGCCCGGGATGCCGGTCTTCCGCGCCGCCTCGAGTGCGGCCACTGCGGCTCGGGGCCAGCGCCCGTCGACCAGCACCGCATCCACGCCCTCGAGCGAGGGTCGGGCCGGCGCCGCCGCCTCCTCGAGGAGCCGCGGGTCGCTGTGGTTGACGAGCAGCCGCTCGCCCTCGGCGTCCACGAAGACGGCCGAGACCGAGGACGCTAGTCCCGGCACGCGCTCGACCGCGCGCCGATCCACCCCCAGCGCATCCAGCTCGGCCAGGATCGCGTCCCCCGCCGCATCCACCCCGACCCGGCTCACGAGCCGTGCCTCGGCCCCGAGCCGGGCGGCCGCCGCGGCGGCGTTCGCCGCCATCCCGCCGAGCACGGTGCGCAGGCCATTCGCCAGATGTTTGCACGCCGCCCGCGGCAGCTCGTCCAAGAGGAAGACCTGGTCGAGCACGGCGATCCCGAAGCAGGCGATCCGCACTGCCACCGAGCCCGCTCTCCCGTTGCCGCGCGCAGCGACAGATCATAGAGGCTGGGGGCCGGCTGTCCACGGCCGGCGCCGGCGGCGCGGGGAGACGGGCATGGCGCGGATCGTGATCGGCGAGCTCATGGACGAGGCCGCGGTCGCGAGCCTCGCCAGCGACCACGAGGTCCGCTACGAGCCCGACCTGGTCGAACGCCGGGCGGAGCTCCTGGCCGGCCTCGCCGAGGTCGAGGCGCTTATCGTCCGCAACCGTACCCGCGTCGACCGCGAGCTGCTCGCCGCCGCCCCGGCGCTCCGGGTGGTGGGGCGGCTCGGCGTCGGCCTCGACAATATCGACCTCGAGGCCTGCCGGGCGCGCGGCATCGCCATCTGCCCCGCGACCGGCGCCAACGACGTGGCGGTCGCCGAGTACACGATCGCGGCCATGCTGATCCTGCTGCGCGGCGCCTTTTTCGCGACCGCCGCGGTGCTCGACGGAAGCTGGCCGCGCGAAGCCTCGATCGGCCGCGAAGCGATGGGCAGGACGCTCGGCCTCGTGGGCTTCGGGCGGATCGCGCGCGAAGTGGCGGCCCGGGCCCGGGCCCTGGGCATGGCGATCGGCAGCTTCGACCCGCTCCTGCCGCGGGACGACCCGGCCTGGACGAGCGTGGCCCGGCAGCCGAGCCTCGAGGATCTCTTGGAAGCGGCCGATGTCGTGAGCCTGCACGTGCCGCTCACGGCCGAGACGCGGGGCCTTCTGGACGCCGCTCGGATCGCCCGGATGCGGCCGGGTGCGGTGCTGATCAATACCGCCCGCGGGCCCGTGGTCGACGCCGCCGCAGTCGTGACGGCGTTGCGCGAAGGGCGCCTCGCCGGGGCCGCCCTCGACGTCTTCGACCCCGAGCCGCCGGGGCCCGACCTGCTCGAGACACTGCGCGGCTGCCCGAACCTGATCCTCACCCCCCACATCGCCGGCATCACGGTCGAGAGCAACCGCCGGGTCTCGACCATGGTCGCCGACGCCGTCCGTCGGGTGCTGGAGGCGCCGGCGGGCGCTCTCAGAGCGTGAAGCGGCGCAGCACGAAATCGGGCACCGGCAGACCCGCGCGGGCGGCGAGGGCCTCGACCGCCGCTGCCAACGGTTCCACTGGGCTCTCGACCGGCAGCTCGGAGGCGTGGATCCCGCTCGCCACGAGGCAGGTTGCGAGCCCCTGGGCGTGCGCACCCACGATATCGTGCTCCAGGCTATCGCCGACCGCCAGGATCGCCGAGAGCGGCAGCTCGCGGAGTGCGCGTAGACAGGCGGCATAGATGGGCGCGTGCGGCTTGCCGACATAGAGCACCCGGCCGCCTGCCGCCTCATAGAGCGCCGCCAGGAGCCCCGGCGATTCGACCAAGCCGCGCGGGCTCGGCGCCAGCTTGTCGGGGTTGGCGCAGACCATCGGGAGATCGCGCGCCCGGGCGGCCTCGAGGAGCGGCCGGAAGGCCTCGGCCGGGCGCCCGTCGAGCCCGGTCACGAACAGGAAATCGGCACGTCTCGGATCCTCGACGAGCACGAGGTCGAGCCCCTCGACCGGCCCGAGATCCCCGTCGATCGTGAGCAGGAGGCAGCGGCGGCCGAGCTCGCTCCAGGGCGGCCCGGGCCGTTCGCGCAACTGGCGCCAGGCGGCCTCGCCCGAGGTGACGACGTCGGCCAGCCGCTCGTGGGGAAAGCCCAAGGCGGCGAGCCGTGCACGGTTGGTGGCCGCCCGCCGGCCGGAATTGGAGAGGAGCACGATCGACGCGCCGCGCTCGAGCAGCGCCTGGAGCGCCGCGCGGGCACCGGGCAGCGCCCGCTCGCCGTCGTGCAGCACGCCCCATTGGTCGAGCAGAAAGCCGGCGTAGCGCTCGGCGAGCGCGCCGATGCCGGGGACGAGGCGTGGGCGGCTCATGGGCGGGCCGTGGCGACGGTCGATCGGGCAGGGGCTCCCTAGGCCGCCGGCCGCGCGCCGGCAAGCCGGCCTGCCGCGGACGGTTCCGGCGCTCGCGGCGTCGCCCGGACCGGGCGGCGGTGGGTCGTTCAGGCGCGCAGATACCGGGCGAACCAGGCGAGACAGCGCTGCCAGCCGTCCTTGGCCGGGCCCTCGCGGTAGGACGGCCGGTAGTCGGCATGGAAAGCGTGCGGCGCGTCCGGATAGACCACGAACTCGACCGTCTTGCCGGCCTTCTCGGCTGCCTCCTGCATCAGCTCGACCGTGTCGACCGGGATTCCCTGGTCCTTGCCGCCGTAGAGCCCCAGCACGGGAGCCTTGAGCTGCTCCACGAGATCGATCGGGTGCTTGGGCTGGTTCGGGGTCGGATCGCCCACGAGCCGCCCGTACCAGGCGACGCCGGCCTTGAGACGCGGCTGGTGTGCGGCGTAGAGCCAGGTGATCCGCCCACCCCAACAGAACCCCGTGATGCCGAGCCGGGCCGCATCGCCCCGGCTTGAGGCGGCGGCCCAGGCGGCCGCGGCGTCGAGATCGGCCATCACCTGGGAGTCCGGCGCCTTGCTCACGACCTCGCGGATCAGCGTCTGCATGTCGCCGTATTTCGAGGGATCGCCCTGGCGGGCGAAGAGCTCGGGGGCGATCGCCAGATAGCCGGCCTTGGCGAAGCGGCGGCAGACGTCCTTGATGTGCTCGTGCACCCCGAAGATCTCGGAGACCACGAGCACGGTGGCGAACGGACCGCCGGCGGCCGGCATCGCCCGATAGGCCGGGATCGTGCCGTCCGCCACCGGCACCTTCACTTCGCCCGCCTCGAGCCCGACCGTGTCAGTGGTGATCATGGTCTGTGCGGCGATCGGCTGGACCGCGAGGGCGAAGCCCGTGGCGAGGCCGGTCATCGCGAAGCCGCGGGTGAAGTCGCGCCGGCCGAGCTCCGGGCGAGGTGCCAGCGAGCGCAGATCGAGCGTGTCGTTGTCCATGGCAGGGTCTCCTCCTCCCCGGGATCCGCAGCACCCTAGGCGACCCGGCCGGCGGGCGGTAGGTGTGCCGCCGGTGGACCCCGTCCCGGAGCCGCGAAGGCCTTGAGCCCGCCCACGCCCCCAGCCTCGGGCTTTCTCGCCCTCTATCTGCGCGTTCTCGGCCTGTTGCGGCCCGACCGCCCGGTGGTGATCGCCGTCTCGTTCGCCAATCTCCTCGTGGCCGCGATCGCCTTCGTCGAGCCCATGCTGTTCGGCCGGGTGGTCGACCTTCTGACCGGCGCC
>CALBAK010000076.1 GCA_937926445.1 uncultured Alphaproteobacteria bacterium | reverse complement strand
GGCTGTCGGACGCCCGGGGTGCGCTGCGCTTCGGTGCCGAGCCGGGCCCGCCGCTCGTCGGCTTCGACTATGTCGACACGGCGCCGGGCGAGAAGGCGCCGACCTCGAAGCGCGCCGAGCAGGTGGCGGCCCGCATCGAGGGCTTCATCCGCTTCGACCAGGCGGGGGTCTGGCAGCTCGGCTTCCGCTCGAACGACGGGCTCTAGTCGAGATCGGCGGCGAGCGGGTCTGTGTGCACGACGGCCGGCACGCCTACGAGAGCAAGGGCTGGGAGAAAGGTGAGCGTGCCGGCGCCGGGCTGGTATCGGCTCGAGGCGATCTGGTTCCAGCGCCTT
The DNA here is from genome assembly GCA_937926445.1 of uncultured Alphaproteobacteria bacterium. Lineage (GTDB taxonomy): Bacteria > Pseudomonadota > Alphaproteobacteria > Geminicoccales > Geminicoccaceae > JANXAZ01. The sequence goes on along the minus strand of CALBAK010000076.1, from coordinate 8,620 downwards.
TCGACTTCCTGCTTGCTGGCCGAGTGGCGGGGGCGGGACGGCAAGAAGACCTGGATCCCGAACGAGGCGTTCGCCCACCTCCCGCCCCGAGCGCGGCCGCCTCGTTGCGGGGCGCGTCCCCGGGTCAGCCCGGGACGAGCTGGACCTTCATCGCTCGTCTGCGGTCCGAGGCGAGGTCGAACGCCTCCCTTGCGCGCGAGAGCGGCAGCACCTCGGTCAAGAGCGGCCGCACGTCGACCCGCCGCCCGGCGATCGCCTCGACCGCCCAGTCGAACTCCTCCCAGAACCGGAAAGTGCCGACCATGTCGAGCTCCTTGGCGACGATCCGGTCGAAGGGGATCGGATGCATGCCGCGGGGCAACACACCGAGTTGGACGTAGGTGCCGCCGCGGCGGGTGGCCTCGAGCCCGTCGATCGCGGCTTTGGGCGAGCCCGCCGCCTCGAACACGACGTCCACCGTGCCACCGCCGGCCTGCAACCGGTCGAGCAGCCCGCGGTCGGTGGAAAGGTCCACCACCCGATCGGCGCCCATGGCCTTCGCCTTCGCGAGCGTCGCGGACACCAGATCGCAGGCGGTGATCTCGGCCGCGCCGGCGAGCCGCGCGGCGGCGATCGTGAGGCAGCCGATCGGCCCGCAGCCCAGCACCAGCACCTTGCGCCCGAGCACGCTGCCGGCCCGGCGGACCGCATGGAGACAGCAAGCGAGCGGCTCGGCCATAGCCGCTTCCTCGAGCGAAAGGGCAGCTGGTACCGGCCGGCACTGCTCGGCCCGGACCACCACGAGCTCCTGGAAGAAACCCTGGACGTGGGGGAAGGTGCGCGAGCTGCCGGCGAAGCGGACCTGCGGGTCGAGATGCGCCCGAGCGCCGAGGTCGAAACGCACGCCCGGGCAGGGCCAGGTGGGGTTGACGGCCACGGGCGTGCCGGGCGCGAGGCCCTGGACCGCGGGACCGATCTCGACCACGGTACCCGCCATCTCGTGGCCGAGCACGAGCGGCTCGCGGATCGGGAAATCGCCGATCCCCCCCTCGTGGTAGTAGTGCAGGTCGGAGCCGCAGATGCCGCCGGCGCCGAGCCGCACCCGGACCTCGTGCGGGCCGAGCGGCCCGGGCTCGCGCTCCTCCACCCTGAGATCGTGCGCGGCGTGGCAGACGACGGCGTGCATGGCCTCTCCCCCGGTTCGACGGGTGTCCCTCGATAGCGCGGCCGGCGACGCGCGGGAACGTCCGCGCCGGCCGAAAGGGTAGCGCTCGTAAGGAAGATCGCGGGTGCCTTCGTGAGGTGGAAACAGGATCGAGTGGCCCGATGGAACGTGAGCCGGGCCCCGGCCGAGCGAAGGGAACGCGACGGGCTACTCGGGTCTTCCTTCCCCGCTCGACCGTCCGGCCCGCCGGAGCGTGTTCGCCGAGCCCGGACCATCGGCCGGCGGGCGCCGAGCTCGCCGCGGCAGCGGGCCCGACTCGATCGTCGAGTACTCACCGGTTACGCAACAAAAACAACCTATTACACGACCACTCCGCACTCTCGCGTACCGCGTTACTCACTTACCGAAGCTTCACTCGACCCGGGGGTTCCCCGCAGCGAGAAGCCAGAGGGGCGTTGCGCGCGCCGGGAGCCGGTGCCCATTCCGGAGATCGACATGATTCCCGCCATCCTCGTCGACGTCGCCGAACGCATGCTGGCCGGGACTCGGCTCGAGACCCCGGTCCGTCTCGCCCATTTGCGCCTCGCCGGCCTCGGCAGGCGACACGGTGCGCGCTCCTGGGCGTACAAGCGCGACGCGCTCGCCGTCATGGCGCGGGTGCTGAAGCCCGCCTCCTCGACCGTCGACATCGGGTGCCATCGTGGGCTGTTCCTCGGCCAGGCCCTGCGGCTCGCGCCCGAGGGCCGCCATCTCGGGGTAGAACCCGTTCCGGAACTCGCCGAGCGGCTCCGCCGGCTCTATCCGGCGGCCGAGCTGGTCGTCGCGGCAGTTGCCGACCGACCGGGCACGCGAGAGTTCCTTTGCCATCGCCGCGAGCCGGGCCTGAGCTCGCTGCGACCCTGGCGGGGGCTGGTCGAGAGCCCCCACCTCGAACGAATCGTGGTGCCGGTGACCACCCTCGATGCGCTGGTTGCCGACTGGCCGACCCTGCGGCTCGTCAAGATCGACGCGATGGGAGCCCAGGTCGAGGTGCTGGCCGGTGCCCGCCGCACCCTCGCGACCCACAGGCCCTTCGTCCTCCTCTACAACCGGCTCGCCGACGGCGACGATGTCGAGGCGGTGTGTCGTGCCGTCTGGCGGGAGCTCGAAGGAGCGGGCCTCGCGCTGTCGCGGCTCGCCGATTGGCTCGCCGGCCGACCACCGCTCGACGAATCCCGCTTCTACGCTTGCTGCGGGCATTTCGACGGTGCCGAGTGGATGTTCCTCGCCCATCCGCCGAGGTGAGGTCGATTCGATCGGCTCGGCTTCCGACCTCGGCGCGCGGCTCGAGTTCCACCTCGGTGAGCCCCTTCCTCGAGTTCGTCTGCTCGGGCTCGGCGCGAAGATGCTCGGCATCGATGCCGAGATCTGCTCGAGCCGTTCGAGGACGCCCTGCGACCGTGGCTCGGGGCTCGTCGCGAACGCGATGAACAGGTCGGCGATCGCGGCGTTCTAGGCCTCGGCCGGCGGCACAGAGGAGACGGACACGTTGGGCGGAGCGGGGTTCAGAAGCGTGAGCTCGAGAGCGGGGCTCGGCTCGCCGTCGGCCTGCCGGATGTAGAGCATGTCGGCCCGGACCGGCCCCATCGTGATCTCGCCCCGGTCGAGCGAATCGAACGTGCCCGCATTGGCCGGGTCGGCGCGCCGCTTCGTCGAACTCCTCCTGCACCGCGAGCGCCTTCTCGATATCCGCCTCGAGGTGGGTCTCGCAAAGACCCTTCTCGAGCTTCTCGGCGAGACCACTGTCGGCGGCCACCCGGCCCGTCACGAAGCCGACGCCCGACTCCCCCCTTTGATCCGTTGTAGTCGAACTGTTCGGGGTTCTTCTTCACCCGAACCGATTGGGCTAGCTCGGCGTCGCTCCAGGGCGAGTCGGGCACGAGCCCCGGATCTTTGGCGAGCGCGATCCGGCCTTTGGAACATCGGCGAGACGAAGCCGGCCACCGGTTCGCCGAGCGCGTTCTCAGCCGTCGCACGCGTCACGAGCTCGCCGGTCGCGACCCTCTCGCGACAGCGGGCCAGGAGGTTCTCCTCGACGAATTGGCCGGCCATCCGCTCGTGGACGCCCGCCACGTCCACGTCCCGGGCAGCGACACCGGCCCCGGCCCGGGCCGCGAGCTTCTCCTAGATCTTCCGGGAGCCCACGTCGCCCGGGCCCGTGCCGGTGGCTCGCACCTTCAAACCCGGCACGAGTGCTTCGAAGCACGGGCCCGACGAATCGTGGACCCGGTCGACCATGTACCGATCGGCCGCCGTCGACCGGTTCGAGACCGTCGCGGGCACGAGCCGGCAGGCTCGCGAGCGTTCCGTCGGGAGCGCGCACCGCGAGCCCCTCCGGGCTCGGCTCGACCGCGAGCTCGACCCGGTTGTCGGCGCCCATGAAGGCCGCGACGAACGGGCTCGCCGGCCGGTGCCAGAGCCCTTGGGGGCTGTCGAGCTGGACGATCCGGCCCCGGTCCACGACCGCGATCCGGTCGGCCATCACCATGGCCTCCTCGCGATCGTGGGTGACGTGGAGCGCCGTGATGCCGAGCCGGCGCTGGAGGCTGCGGATCTCGTGAGGGAGCTCGAGGCGGATCCGCGCATCGAGGTTAGAGAGCGGTTCGTCGAGGAGCAACAGACGCGGTTCGACCGCGAGGGCCCGGCCGAGTGCCAAGCGCTGCGGCTGGCCGCCGGAGAGCTGCCTGACGTTGCGCTGGCCCAGGCCCTCGAGGCCGAGCAGGGCCAGCATCTCGCCCACACGCGCGGCGATCGGCTCCTTGGGCCAGCCGCGCACCCTGAGGCCGTAGCCGATGTTCCGGGCCGCCGTCATGTGCGGCCAGAGCGCATACGACTCGAAGACGAGCGCGGTGTCACGCCGTTCCGGCGGCAGGTCCTGGATGGGCCGGCCGTCCACCACGATCCGCCCGGAACCAACCGGCGCGAAGCCGCAGACCGCGCGCAGCAAGGTGGTCTTGCCGCAGCCCGAGGCGCCGAGCAGCGCAACGAGTTCGCCTCGATCGACGGCGAGATCGAGTTCGTCGAGGACCGTCGTGGCGCCGAGGACGACGCGCAATCGCTCGATCGAGAGATAGGCTCCCGTGCCCCCGTCCCGGTCGACTGCCGCGCCAGAACGGGATCGTGACGGACCGATGAAGGGTCGGGAAGGGTCGCGCGGCCGCCTCAGCCCCGCGTCGCAGCGGCGAGCGCCACCTCGAGATCGGCCAGAAGATCGGCCGGGTCCTCGAGGCCGACCGAAAGGCGCAGCAGGCCGGGTGGAGCCGGCGTGGCCGGGCCCTCGATCGACGCCCGGTGTTCGATTAGGCTCTCCACCCCGCCGAGAGAGGTGGCGCGGGTCCACAACCGCACCCGAGCCGCCGTGGCGATCGCCGCCTCGGCCCCGCCGCGCACGACGATGGAGAGCATCCCGCCGAAGCCGCCCACCATCTGACGCGCGGCGAGCGTATGGCCCTTGTGGGTCGGCAGGCCCGGATAGAGCACGCGCTCGACCGCCGGATGGCGCTCGAGGGCGGCCGCGAGATGCATGGCGGCGCCGCACTGGGCCCGTAGCCGGACAGCGAGCGTGCGCAGGCCGCGCAGCAACAGCCAGGCCTCGAAGGCGCCCAGCACCGCCCCCTCGTCGTGGCGGATGGCGCGGAGACGGGCGAAGAGCTCGTCCTCCGTGGCCGCGACCACGGCTCCGGCCAGGACGTCGCTGTGGCCGTTGAGATATTTGGTGGCACTGTGCATCACGAGATGGGCGCCCAGCGCGAGCGGCCTGGTCAGGAGCGGCGTCGGCACGGTGTTGTCGACCGCGAGCTTGGCTCCGGCGGCCCGCGCGATCTCGGCGAGTGCCGCGAGATCGCTCACCACCCAGGTCGGGTTGGCCGGGGTCTCGGCCCAAACGAGCCGTGTTCGGCCGGGTCGGACCGCGCCCCGCACGGCATCGAGATCTTCCATCGCCACGAGCTCGACCGCGAGCCGACCGGCCGCCGCTTCGCCCAAAAGCCACTTCCGGAGGCCCCAATACATGACCTTCGGGGCGACGACGTGGGATCCGGCCGGCAAGGCCCGGAAGATCGCGGTCGCAGCCGCCATCCCCGACGCGAAGAGCAGTGCTGCGGCGCCGCCCTCGAGGCGGCCCAGGAGCGATTCGACGATCCGACCGACCGGGCTCGCGTCGCGCCCGTAGTCGAAGCCGCGGCGATAGAGATTGTCGGGATCGCGCAGGAAGGTCGTGCTCGGCTGGAGCGCAGGGAGGATCCCGCCCGTCGCCTCGTCGACCGCCCCGCCGGCCCGGGCGAGGAGCGTCGCGGGCGCCTCTGCGGGATCGCTCACGCTCGGGCTTCCTCGGCCCGTTCGACGCGCACGGGTGCGCCGTCGCGCACGACGGCGAGCGCACGGACGTCGGCGAGCGCCCGGGCCCAGACGTTGACCGGTGAGACGAGCCGGCATTCGCCTGCGTGCGAGGCGGGCGTGGGCCCGAAGGCGATGGCGATCGACCGACCCTCGACCCAGAAGGCGATCTCGCCGGGCTCGACCACTTCGCGCGCGTCCGGCTCGCGGGCGACGCGGACCGGTGTCGCGAAATAGACCTCCTCGCCCCAGGTCGAGGCCCGCGAGTCGAAGGGTAGGGCGGCGAGAACGGCCCGGGCGGTCGGCGTGTCGAGGGGCTCCACCTCGAGGCCGACGGGGCCGATCCGAAAACGGATACGCGGAAGCGACACGAGATCTGCTTAGCGCGCGCGCCGCGCCCCGGCCAGCCCCTGCGGCACGCGGCGAGCCGCGGGCACTCGCATGGCGCGAGACCGCGACGGCGCGCGTCGCGGCCGGCGGTCCGGGGGCGAACACGCGCGCTGACCGATTCGGACAGCCCTCCAGCGACTTCGCTCGACCGCACGAGCGGGGAAGGCACGGCGTGCGTGAAGGGCAAAGCCTCACGTCGGTGGTTGCGCTCTGGCAAAGATCGGTCGCCGGAGCGGTCGCGGAAAGCGACCTTCGTGCCGGAGCCGCTTCTCCCTGGTTTCCGTCGATCGGAGCCGTGTGAAGGGGTCGAAAAATCCATCGAAGACGTCCGATGGGACGGCGACGGCCGGAGCGCTTCCCCGTTGTCGCCTCGTGCCGACATCGACCACCTTTGCCGATCGCTGCGGCGCGCGTCGCCGCCTGCCCCTCGCCCGCTTCGAACCGGCCCGGGCTGCGCGTGCCCCAAAGCCCCCCAGCGCACCGGCCGGGTGCCCGCGCCTCGGGCCTGTCGTCGGCCACTCGCTCTCCCGATCCTCGGGCACGGCACCGGGCCGGCGGGGATCGCCCGTGGCCGCTGTGGCCGGCGACCCTCCCCCGGGCGAGTTCCCGCCGGACCCGTCCTCGCCCCCGGCCGGTTGCCCCGGCTCGGCCGATCGCCGCTGGGTCCCGGGATCGCTTCGCCATCGCTCGCGACGAGCCATGCGCCCGTCGGGAGCAAGCCGGAGCGCGCCCAGCTCTTGTCGCCGTGCCTCGAAACGGTAGCCGCGCCCTCCTTCGGCGGGTCGCCCACAGCCGGTTCCGGCGGGAGCCTTTCGCCGCGGTTCGCATCGGCCCAGGGCCGGGCCGTCCCTCCGCTGCGGTACCGGACCGACACTGGTCGTCCCGACGCGGACCGCCGAGTGCGCTCTTCGACCGTCCTCGACCTGCGCCGCGACCCGGAGCCGCCGCTCGCTCGAGCCGGCGGCTGCGGCCTTTCCCCCAGGCACCCGCCGAGGGCGATCGGTCGTGCGCGGCCTCCCGGTGCGCGACCACGGTCGTTCGCTGCGGCGGCCGCCGGACGCGCGTCTTAGCGTCGGTCGGCACCCGCCGGCATCCCGGACCCCCTCTCGATGCAGCCTCGGGCCCGGGCCGATCGGCCGAGGCCGTTCCCGAGCGCCGCGAGCCGCCACCTCCCGCAGCGACCGTCTCCGGAGTCGCCTTCGCGCATGCGCCGGCAATCCGCGGTCGGCGCAGGGAAGCGAGCCCTCGGGCCCGCCTCGGCCACGGACGAGACGCACCGCCGCTCCTCGACGCCCGGCTCGTCGCCACGAGCGGTCCGGCCTGCGTCGGCCGAGATCGCGGCTGCTAACCGCCCGACCCGTTTCCCTGGACCGCGGAAGAGGCGCTAGGCTCGGGGCAGGGGAAAAGACGGGCGAGCGCCGTGAGGCTCACCGTGCCGACGCTCACGATCCGCGCATAGCGCTCGAAATCTCTTTGCTGCTCCACGGCCTGCGCCAGGAGCCGGTCGAGCGCCGGCTTGAGCTCGAGAACCGTGGCAGCCCGCTCCTCGGGCGGGCAGTAATAAGCTCGGCCACGCGCCCGGGCGGCGGCGTTGGCCGCCTCGAGCCCGTCGAGGGTTCCGGCCAGATAGACGATCGCGAAATCCGGCCGGACCGCGCCCTCGCCTCGGGCGATGACGAGGTAGTCGGCGATCGCCATGTCGGCCCGCGCCGCGGCTCCGTGGAACGCCACGGCGACACCGATCCCGAACGCGATCGCGAGCGACCTCATCCGGATCCCCCGGAGCGCGTGCCGGCCTCGGCGAGCGCCGCGAGCTCTCGCTCGAGCGCAGCCAATGCGTTCCGGTCCGCACCCACCCACCCTCGAACGACGTCGACGGTGCCGGTGGCACGAGCCACGCCCGCGAGCGTCTTCGGATCTCGCAGGAAGTTCCGTGCCAACTCGGCACCCGCCCGCTCGCGCTCGGCATCCGCCAGCCATTGCCACAATCCCAGAGCGAGAGCGGAACGCGCGACCGCGATTTCTGGCGCCACCGGTCCGACACGGTGCGAGGTCCGCAGGGCCTGCGCCGCCCGCCCGAGCTCGAGCAGCGCCGCGTCGACATGGGCGAGGCGCAGCCAGCCGGCCGGATCGGCCGGCGCCTCCTCGAGACCGGCCAGCATCGCCTCGCGCGCGTCGAGGAGAAGCCCGGCCGCATCCGGACCGGACCCGCGCAACATCCCGTGCAGGGCTACCGCCAGGTCTTTCTGGAGGTGCGGCTCCGCGAGCCAGGAACGAGCCCGATCGCTCGCCCCGAGGAGACGGCGATAGCCCTCGACCGTGAGCTCCTCTCCATCGAGGACGCGTTCGAGCGCCGCCCTTCCGCCGAGCTCGGCGAGCCGCCCGCCAGCCGCGGGAAGGGCTAGCCCGCAGAGCGATGCGCCCGCCAGACCGACGAGCAGAACGAGGCCGCGTCGCGGCTTGTCTCGAAGGACGCGCACGAGGCGGCCCGCCACTCGCCGATACTCGCGCCGCTCAGCTCGGGCTCGCCACTTGGACGGTGAACTTCTTGAACAGAACGCCGTTGGTGACGACCGCCGTGTAGGTCGTGTCGTTGTCGGTGACCACACCCGTGTTCAGGTCGAGACCCGGGAAAGGCGTGGGTACGTTCTGAGCCGCGACCATGAACTGTCGGTTGTTCGGGCGATCCGCGGTCACCTGGCTCTCGACGTC
>CALBAK010000075.1 GCA_937926445.1 uncultured Alphaproteobacteria bacterium | reverse complement strand
GCCGGTGCGGTGGTGGCGTTGGCGGGTCGGCGTGTGGAGCGGCTGGAGGCGGCGGTGCGGGCGCTCGAGGCGGAGGGGCGGCGGGCGCTGGCGGTCGGTCTCGACGTGACCGATCCGGCGGCGGTGGAAGCGGCAGTGGCTCGAGTCGTCGAGGCGCTCGGTCCGCCGACGGTGCTCGTCAACAATGCCGGCATCGCCCATACCCACCGGGCGCTGGAGCTCGAGCCTTCGACCCTCCGCGCGGTCCTCGCCACCAACCTCGAGGGGGCCTTCTTGGTGGCGCAGGCGGTGGCGCGGGCGCTGGTTGCGGCCGAGCGCGGCGGCAGCATCGTCAACGTCGCTTCGATCCTGGGGCTGCGGGTGGCCGGCGGGGTGGCGGCCTATGCCGCCTCCAAGGCCGGGCTCGTGCGGCTGACCGAGGCCCTGGCGCTCGAATGGGCGCGCTTCGGCATCCGGGTGAACGCGCTCGCCCCGGGCTACATCGAGACCGACCTCAACCGTGCGTTCTTCGCGAGCGAGGCCGGTCGCGCACTGGTCGGGCGGATCCCGCAGCGCCGGCTCGGGCGGCTCGAGGATCTGGACGGCCCGCTTTTGCTGTTGGCCTCCGACGCCTCGGCCTATGTGACGGGGGCGACGCTCGCGGTGGACGGCGGCCACCTGGTCTCGAGCCTCTGAGGCGGGCGCCGGCCCGGGCGGGTCGGGGCCGCCGGCCGGTCGGTCGGGCGCGGGCGGTGTCGCGCCGGGCGGCGCACAGCCCGCGATGGCGTGTTCGGGCGGCACCCGACTTCGGGCGTGTGCCGGCGGGTCCGGGAGAAAAAGCCGGCCGGCCGCTGCGGTCTCGCGGGCGCTCGGCTCGCGAGCATCGCCGCTCCTGGCCCGTGCCGCGGCGAGGGCGGGGCGGAACCCCGGGCCCGCGCGCAGGCGGTCCACCCGGCGAGTGATCGCCGGGACAAGCCGGAGCAGCCAAGCGAGAAGTGCGGCCAGGAGCATCCGCTCACCCTCTCCCGCGCCCGAAGATGGCAGGAAAAGGTTAACGAATCGTCGACGCTCGCCGGATCGACGCCCGCGCCCCCGCCGACCGCCGTCGGCCCGGTCCCGGCCCGAGGTCCACCGGGCTCGCATGGCCGACCGCCGCGCGCCGCGGCTCCGCCGGTCCCGTGCGAAAATCGTCCGCGCCGCCGCTTCTTCGGTCGGTCGGCCGCGTAGCCACGGGCCCGGGTGCTCCGGGCCCATCGGCCGGTCCGCCTAGGGGTCGTCCGGCGACGCCTTCTTTACCGAGCCCCGCCGGATCCCGGCGCGAGAAGCGGCGGACCGGGAGCGACGGGCGCCCTGCCGGACCGAGCGACCGGGGACTCGAGGACGATCGGCCGATCGCCACCCCTCCACGCGCTCCCACCCCGGCCCACGCCGGCGAGGAGCACGGCCGATCCGCGCACCGGCCGAGTCGGGGAACGACCCGGCGCATGCCGGGTCCCGGCGCCGAGCAGAATGCGGAGGCGGGGGCTTCGGGCTCGGAGCTCTGGCGGAGGGAGCGGGATTCGAACCCGCGAGGAGTTGCCCCCAACACGCTCTCCAGGCGTGCGCCTTAGACCGCTCGGCCATCCCTCCGGCGCGCCCAGAGATAATCGCCGCGCGCGAGGCCCGCAACCGCGCCTTGTCGCGCCCACGGCCCTCCGTCATGGTGGCGCGGAGCCCGGGGGGAGACATGCGGCGGCTCGCTCGTGCGCTCGGTCTGACACTGCTCCTGCTCGGTGCCGCCGCCGCGATCGCCGAAGTCCTCACCCTGGTCGCGAGCGGCGGCACCAGCCGGGTGAGCCTCGGCGCCGTCTGGTATGCGCTCTCCGCCAACAGCCTCGTGGGCTTCCAGGCAGCCGTCGAGCGCGGCCCGGGCGAGCTCGCCGGCCGCCTCTTCGTGGACCTCCTCGCTCTGCCCGCCTGGCTCGTCCTGGGCCTGCTCGGCTTCGTCCTCCGGTTCCTCGGCCGGGGCGAGCGGCGCGGCCCGGGCTGAACCGCCCCCCCTGCCGGCCCGCGCGGCCCGGGCTCAGTCGGTCGCGGGTCGTGCCTTTTCCTCGGGTGTCACGCCGATCTTGCGGGCATGACCGGTGATCACGACCTCCGCCACACAGTCCTTCATGCAGGGCTCGCCCTTGGGCACATCGGGCCGCGGATCGTCGATGAAGCCGTCGGCGTTCGGCATCCGAATCGCCGGCAGGGTCTTCGCGTCGACCACGAAGTCCTCCGCGATGATGCCATCCGAGGCCAAGAGGAACGCGGTGATCGCATAGACCTCGTCGTCGGTCAGCGACTGCGCATCGCCGAACGGCATCGCCCGCTTGATGTAGTCGAACACCGTGGTCGCATAGGGCCAGTAGCTCGTCACGGTCTTGATCGGATCGTCCCAGGTCAAGGAGCCCTGGCCGCCCACGAGCTGCGGCCAGCGGCCGACCGCCTCGCCGAATTCGCCGTGGCACTGGGCGCAGCGGGCGAGGTAGATCTCCTCCCCCTCCTTGGCGGTGCCGCGACCCGGCGGCAGACCGAGCCCGTCCGGCCGGACGTCGATGTCCCAGCGGGCGATGTCCTCGGCGGTCGGCACGCGGCCGATCGGCTTCTCGCCGGCCGCGGCCGGCAGGGCGAGCGCCGCGCCGAGCGCGAGGGCCAAGAAAAACTCACGCGACCTGGACATTCTCGACCTCGCCGCTCGAATTGACGAGCCAGGTGACGATGGCGTTGTTGTGGTAGATCGAATTGCGGCCGCGCGCGTTCCGCAGCTGGGCGATCGTCGGCTGAACGTAGCCCGTCTCGTCGATCGCACGCGAGGCCACGATCACCGAGGACCCGTCCCACCGCCAGGGATAGTAGAACCGGGTCAGGGCCTTGGGTAGAATCGGCTCCTGCAAGGGTGCGGTCACCCAGTTCTTCCCGCCGTCGAAGGTCAGATCCACCCGTACGATCCGACCCCGCCCCGACCAAGCGAGCCCGCGGATCATGTACTCGCCGGGGCCGTCGATCTTGTGCTCCGGCGCCGGCCAGGTGACGACCGAATTGGCCTCCTGGACCCAGGTGAACTTGTAGGCCTTCCCCGAGGGCAGGAGGTCCGTGTATTTCGAGGTCTCCCAGCGGGTGTACCAGGGTGCGTCACCGACCTCGATCCGCCGCAGCCACTTGACGCTCATATTGGCCTCCCAGCCCGGCAGGATCAGTCGGAGGGGATAGCCCTGGCCGGGCCGCAGCGCCTCGCCGTTCTGGGCATAGGCCACGAAGGCGTCATCGAGCGCCTTCTCGATCGGGAAGCTCCGAGTGAGCGCCGAGGCGTCCGCCCCCTCCGCCAGCACCCACTTGGCGTTCGGCTTGAGGCCCGAGCGCTCGAGCAGCGTCTTCAGCCGCACTCCGGTCCACTGCGCGCAGCCCACCATGCCGCGCACGAACTGGCAGCCGTTGAGCTGGGCACCACGCCACTCCATGCCGCCGTTGGCCGCGCATTCGAGGAACCAGATGCGGTCCTCGCAGGGCAACCGCTTGAGGTCCTCGATCGTGTAGACGAACGGCTTGTCGACCAGCCCGTGGACCAAGAGCCTATGCGCGCTCGGGTCGATCTCCGCCCGGCCGCCGTGATGCCGCTCGAAGAACACGCCGTTCGGCGTGATGATCCCGTTGAGCCAGGGCAGTGGTGTGAAATTGATCGACGATTCGGTCGAGGCGGTGAGCCACTCGACGTTGCGCCGCACGACGTGCGCCTCGTGCTTCGAGGGCTTGCCGTAGGGCTCGTCGTCGACGCCCGGCCCGAGATACCGGCTCCAATCCGGCAACTCGGCCGGGATCGCCGGCTCCTCCGCGCGGGCCGCCGCCGCCACCAACGCCCCGCTGGCGCCCGCGGCACCGGCGAGCAAACTCCGCCGGTCGAGGGCACCGGCCGTCCGGCGCTCCCCCTTCGTCTCGTTCATCGGCAACCTCCTGCTGCGGGGCCGTCCGACGCTCAGCCGAACGCGTCGTGGACGATCCCGCGATACCAGTCCACCGCGTACGCCGCCTCGAGGTCCCGGTCCTTGGCCGGGGCCTTGAGCTTGCTCACGCCACCCGCGATCTCTTTGATGCCCTCAGGCGTGGCGCCGTAGACGCCCGTAACCGAGAATCCGTAGCCCTCGGCCACCACCGAGTAGCAGGTGTTGGCGTAGGACGGCTCGGGCGCGGGCTTGCCCTCGAGGGCCGCCGCGATCGCCGCCGCGGCGTTGCGCGCCTGGCTGTTGGCGGCCGTGCCCGACTTCGGCATGGCACCGGCGATGCAGGCGTCACCGACCACGTAGATCCCGGGCGCCTTGGTCGACTCCATGGTTTTCGGGTCGATCGGGCACCAGCCCTTCTCGTCGGTCACGCCTGCGAGCTGGGCGATCTTGCCGGCCCGCTGCGGCGGAATGACGTTGATGACGTCACCTTTCTCCTCGCCGAACCCGGCTTCCACCGTCATCGCCTGCGGATCGACCCGCTCGACCTTGCCGCCCTGCTTGCCGCCGATCCACTGGATCATGCCCGGGTAGAGCACTTCGTAGCTCTCGAAGAACAGGGCCTGCTTCGAGAAGGTCTCCTTGGGATCGAAGATCAGGATCTTCGACTTGGGCTTGTTCTTCTTGAGATACCAGGCGATCATCCCGGCCCGCTCATAGGGCCCCGGCGGGCAACGGAACGGATTGTTCGGCGCCACGATGATGACCGTGCCGCCGTCCGGCATCGCCTCGAGCTGCTTTTTGAGAAGGAGCGTCTGCGGGCCGGCCTTCCAGGCGTGCGGCAGCTTCTCGGCCGCCGCCTCGCTGTAGCCGGGCAGGCCCTCGTAGTCGAGGTCGATCCCCGGCGAGAGCACCAGCCGGTCGTAGTCGAGAACGCCGCCACCTTTGAGCCTCACCTTTCGGGCGACCGGGTCGACCGCGACCGCCTCGTCGTGCACGACCTCGACGCCCCGCTTGGCGATCTTGTCGTAGCCGTGGGTGATCTGCTCCATCTTGACCAGGCCGCCGATCACCAGGTTCGAGAACGGGCAGGTCACGAACTGGCGGTCGCGCTCGACCAGCGTCACCTCGGCCGCCGGCAGGAACTTCTTGACGTACTTCGCGGCCGTGCCGCCGCCGAAACCACCGCCCACCACCACCACCTTGGGCGAGGCACCGCGGGCAATGCGCGGCAGCGCGAGGCCCGCCGACAGCGCGAGGCCGGTTTCGAGGAGCGTGCGTCGCGTGGTCATGCTCGAGCCTCCCCTCACTTCGTGCCGAGATGTTCGGCGATCGCCGCGATCTGCTCGTCGCTGAACGCCTTGGCGATCCGGTTCATGATCGTGGCCGGCTTCTGATCGGCTTTGAAGCCGGCGAGCATCTCCGCCATCTTCTTGGCCGGATAGTTGGCGAGAGTGGGGATCTCGGCCTGTCCCGCCTCCTTGGGACCGTGGCAGACCACGCAATTGCGCGTGATCGTCTCGACCGACGGCGCCGCCAGCGCCCACCCCGCACCGCCCGTCGTCGTCGCCGAAAACACGAGCCCGGCGAGCCCCAGCACGATCCGTTGCGTGCCCATTCCCTGCCTCCTCGGGTGACCGGACGGCCGCGCACCCCGCGAACCTCCGGAGATGCAAAAATCCTAATATTCACGTCGCGGCAACGTCGCACGGCCGCGGCGGAACGTCGCGCTCTCAGGCTTCCCGGCGTCGATAGGCGTCGAAGCCCTCCCGACGATAGGCCTGTTCGTGCACGTAGCGGAAGAGGGCCAGAAACTCGCGGGGCGGGAGATAGCCGGGCATCCGCGCGACCGCCGCCAGATGTGCCGGCCGACCCGCTGCCTCGGACGGATCGGCCGGCAGAAAGATCGCCACCGGGGTCATCTGCCCGGCGATCCGTCGCGCGAACGCCTTTTCTTCGTGCTTGCTGCCGTCGAGGTCGGTGACCTCGCGCGACCCGTGCAGGTCGAGCTGGAGAATTTCGAACCGCTCCCGGATCCATGCGCTCACCTCGGGATCGGCGAAGTTGACCTCGTGCAGCTGCTTGCAGTACGGGCAGCCCTTCTGCTCGATCAGAATCGCCAATCGCTTGCCGTTCGCGGCCGCCGTCTCGAGGTCCTCCGCGAGGTCTAGAAAGGACTGCAGGAACCAGGGCTGGGCCGGCAGGCCGCTCGCGTCGGTCACGA
>CALBAK010000074.1 GCA_937926445.1 uncultured Alphaproteobacteria bacterium | reverse complement strand
GAACGCGCGCCCCGCCCCCGAGCGAGCGGAGCCCGCACCGGGTCGTTCGCCCCTTCCTCCCACCGCACCGCAAGGCCCTCGGTGGAAAAGCGCGGCCAAGCCCGTTGACGGCCGCCCGAGAAGGCCGCCACCCTCTCGCGGGTCGACCCGGTCCGGCTCCCCTTTCGCCCCGCGCGCCGCGGGTGCTCGCCGAGCGGGCGAGCACGGACCCCGGAGTCTCCACCGAGTCGTCTCTCGACCATACTTCGAGGCCTTTGTAGCCGCTTCTCGTAGTCCATGGGCGGGAAGAGTTGCTATGGAAAAAGCGCTCGGCAGTTTGGCGGTTTTGGCCATTTCGTTGGTCTTTCCTGTCGCCGAGGTGAAGGCCGAGAATTATCGTGCAAGCGACACGCGGCTCGAGCAGCTGACCGTGGCCGGCGGGCAGACCACTTCGATCGGCCCGGCGAAGACGAAAGCCCGGGCGGTCGTCCAGCGCGGCGCCAAGCGGCGCGGCGGCCAGATCGCCTCGATCCCAATCCGTCCGGCGGCTATCGGCCCGAGCCCGCGCCTGCGGGGCCGAAGGCCCGCGGCGGCGGGCTCTTTCGTCTCGCGACGACCTCCGCCGAGCCGGATCCGCGGTCGGCTGCGGGTCGAGACGATCGTGCAGACGCCCTCTGTCCACAAACGGCTCCCGAGTGCGCCCGGCCAGCGCCCGACGGTCGCGTTGGCCGGAAGGCCCGGATCGGCTAGCTGTTGCGGTGCAGCACGACCGGGGAGCCGCCATGTCGACGACCATCCGCCCGCGCCGCAGCGCCCTCTACGTTCCGGGCTCCAACCCCCGCGCCCTAGAGAAGGCGCGCACCCTGCCCGCGGACGTCCTGCTCCTCGACCTCGAGGACGCGGTCGCCCCGGATGCCAAGGAGGCGGCTCGCCGGACGGTGGTCGAGGCGCTCGCCGACCGGGCCGGCTTCGGTGGACGCGAGCTCGTCGTGCGGGTCAACGGCCTCGACACGCCCTGGGGCCATGGCGATCTAGAGGCGCTCGCCACGGCCGGGGCCGATGCGATCCTGTTGCCGAAGATCGAGAGTGCGGATGCGGTGCGTCGGGCCCGAGCCGTGCTGGAGGCCGCCGGGGCGCCGCCGGGCCTGCCGGTCTGGTGCATGATGGAGACCCCGCGCGGGATCTTGCGCGCCGCCGAAATCGCCGAAGCGCCCGGGGTGGCCTGCCTGGTCATGGGCACCTCCGACCTGACCAAGGACCTCCACGCCCTGCATACCGGCGACCGGCTGCCCATGCTCGTAGCACTCGGCACCTGTCTGTTGGCGGCGCGGGCGGCCGGGATCGCGATCCTCGACGGGGTCCATCTCGACCTCGGCGACGGCGCGGGTTTCGCCGCCGCCTGCCGGCAGGGCCGGGAGCTCGGTTTCGACGGCAAGACGGTGATCCATCCGAGCCAGATCGGTCCGGCCAACGAGGCCTTCGGGCCGGACGCGGCGGCGATCGAACAGGCCCGGCGGATCGTCGCGGCCTATGCCGAGGCGCGGGCCCGGGGCGCCGGCGTGGCGGTGCTGGACGGCCGCCTCGTCGAGGCCCTCCACGTACGCGAGGCCGAGCGCTTGCTGGCGCTCGCCGCGGCGATCGCGGAACGCGGCGGATGAGCGAGCCGCCCCCGGCCCGGGCGCCCTCGCCTCGGAGATCGCCGGGAGCTGGACGGGAAAGCCCATCGCCCGACCCGGCTGCCCGCGTGACCGGATCGAGGCGAACCGAGCTCGGTCCTCCGGCGGAGGCGCGCCGATCCACCCGGTCGGCGGGGGGCGCGGCCCGGACCAGCGGTAGCCGGGATCGGCAGCTCCATGGAGCGTTCGGGCGCGACCTCGAGAGCCCGCCGGGCCGCCGCCGAGCCTGCCCGCCAGACCGTAATCGGTTCTCCGAAGTGCCCGGATACGGCGCTTTCGGCAGAGCCGCATGGCCTACGACGAGCGGGTCGGTATGCTAGGACGGGCTCGTCGCTGTGCCCGCCGCCGTCATCCGGGACCGATCGCTGTCACCGCGGACCGCCGGACGGACCTGCCGCGTTCGGCTGCCCCCGCTGGCCCGCCACCCGGCCCTGGGCCGGGCGGCCGGGCTAACGGCCGCCCGTCGCGAGATCGGGTCGACCGGACGACATGGTGGCCCCGCTCGAGGCGGCGGCCTCGTAGGCGAGGACCGCTTCCCACAGCTCCTCGACCGTTTCCCTCGGCAGGTCGCGGGTGACGAAGACGAGCCGGCTCGCACGGTCGGCCGATGGCCAAGCGTCGAGCTCGACGGGCTCGTGCACGACGTGTTGCACCGCGTGCACGACGAGCGGCCGCTCCGGTTCTTCGCGGACCGCGAGCATGCCCTTGACCCGCAGCAGCTCTCCACCGCGCCGGGCGGTCAAGAGCGTCAGCAGGAGCCCCGCCGCGGCCGCCGAGAGCGGCTCCTCCCGGCGGATGCAAAAGGTGGTGATGCCCGTGCTGTGTCCGGCCGTCCGACCGATCGCCTCCTCTTCGGCGTCTTCGTCCGCATCGGGCCGCGTGGCGGCCGTTCCGTCCGGGCTTCGCGTCATACCGTCGGCCGCAGCCTCGCCGCGATGGCCGAGGGCCTCGGGGCACGTAGCATCGCCCCCGGGGTCGCCCTCCTCCGGCGCATCCGCTCGCAGTCGGCTGGCCGTTCCGAGCCGAGCGCTTTCCGCCTCGCGATCGAACGGGTGGGTCCGGCCGGGCGAGTCCGATGGCGGCAGACCCGTTTCCTCGGCCGCGAACACATCGGACATCGCCCGCGAGCCCCTGGCGGCGGGCAGCGTGGCCGCCCCTTCGGCTGGTCGGCCTCGAGCCCCGGCCGCCCGGCTCTCCGTCCCGACACTTTCCGCTGCATGCGCATGGCGAGCCACAGCGAGACGGTGGCGAGTCCGGAACGCGCCGGCGCCTTCTCCGTTCTCACCGTCCCACGCGTCGGCGTGACGAGGGTCGGCACCGTGGTTCCCGCCCAGGGCATGCTCGTGGTCCTCCTCGTGGCTGTGCGGTTCCGACGGGTCGAGGGCGACCTCGCCCAACCAGCGCTCGACCTCCGGCCGCCGGCCGACCGTGCTCCAGGGGCCGCAATCGAGCACCGCGGCGGGCTCGATCTCGCCGCGGATCGCCCGCCGGATGGGAGCGATCGGGTTGAGCGCCCGCAACTGCGCCTCGAGTTCGGCGAGGCCGGCCGGCACCGCGAGGTCGGCCTTGCTGACCACGAGCCGGTCGGCGACCGCGACCTGACGGACCGCCTCGGCTGCGAAGGCGAGTGTTTCGGCGCCGTTGACCGCGTCGACCACCGTCACGACCCCGTCCAGGCGGAAGCGCGCGGCGGCCACGCGGTCGACGATCAACGTCTGCAGGATCGGAACCGGATCGGCGAGGCCGGTAGTCTCGACGATGACCCGGTCGAACTCGGCCCGGCCACGCGTTCGCTCGCGCCAGAGACGATCGAGTGCCCGCAAGAGATCCCCTCGCACGGCGCAGCACAAACAGCCGCCTTCGAGGAGCAGCACGCTCTCCTCGGCTCGCTCGATCAGCTCGTGGTCGAGACCAATGGCGCCCAGCTCGTTCACGATCACTGCCGTCCGGTCGAACCCGGGCCGCCGCAGGAGCCGGCCGAGGAGGGTCGTCTTGCCGGCGCCCAGAAAGCCCGTGAGTACCGTGATCGGCAGCAGATCGCCCGGTTCTGCACCCATGGCCTTCGCATCGTCCCACGCGGACGGCCGCGGATCGCGGCCTCGTTTTGCAATATTATAGCATCTTCGACCTCTCTCCAAGGGTCGCAGGACGGCGCCCCTCGTCCCGGATCGTTTTTGCCGAGACGATGTTGAGAAAAGGTTGCGGGCAACGCCGGTATCGACGGGAGGACGAGCATGGAAAAGGGCGACAAGGGTCGCTTCTTCGAGGACTTCGAGGTCGGCCGGGTGCTGCGGCACGCCGGGCCGCGCACGGTGACCGCGGCCGACGCGGCGCTCTATCTTGCGCTCACGGGCTCGCGCTTCGCGCTGCAGGCGGCCGAGCCGCTGGCGCGGTCCTGGGGGCTGCCTGCCTGCCCGCTCGACGACATCTTGGTCTTTCACCTGGTCTTCGGCCTGTCGGTTCCCGATCTCTCGGTCAACGCGATCGCCAATCTCGGCTATGCCGACGGCCGGTTCTCGGCCCCGGTCTTCCCGGGCGACACGCTCGCAGCCCGCTCGACCGTGATCGGCCGCAAGCAGACCTCCTCGGGCAAAAGCGGCATCGTCTGGGTCCGCACCGAGGGTTTCAAGACCTGCGGCACCCCGGTACTCGACTACGTCCGCTGGGTGCTCGTCAACAAGCGTGATCCGGCGAGCCCGGCGCCCGAGCCCGTCGTGCCGGAGTTGCCGGCGGTGGTGGGCCCGGACCGGCTGGTCGTACCACACGGCCTCGCGCCCCGGGCCGTCGATCCGGCCGAAACCGGCTCGCCCTGGTTCTTCGAGGATTACGCGGTCGGCGAGCGGATCGACCATGTCGACGGCATGGCGGTGATGGAGAGCGAGCACCGGCTCGCGACGCGGCTCTACCGCAACACCGCCCGCGTCCATTTCAACGACCATGTCGAGCGACGGGGCCGGCTGGGCTCGGTCATCGTCTACGGCGGAGTGGTGATGTCGATCGCCCGCGCGCTCTCATTCAACGGGCTCGGCAACGCCTGCTCGATTCTCGCGATCAACGCGGGCACCCACGCCAACCCCTGTCGGCCCGGCGACACGATCTACGCCTGGTCGGAAGTGCTCGAGCGAGCCGAACTGCCCGGTCGGGCCGATGTGGGTGCGCTGCGCCTGCGTCTCGTGGCCCTCAAAGACCATCCGGCCGCCGACTTCCCCCTGCGCGACGAAACGGGAGCCTATCGACCCGAGGTGCTGCTCGATCTCGACTACTGGGCACTCCTGCCCCGCCGCGGCGTGGCCGTCGAGCGTTGACGAATCGTCGACCTTTTCGTGCGAGGCTCCGCTGCAGGACAAACCGTCCCGGAGCTTTCCATGCCATGCCCGAGGTGGCGCCCGTCCTCGGCATCGCGCCCGCCCCCACGGTCGGAGCCCGCGTTTCCGGCAGCCTCGCCGGCGATCGGGCCGCCGCGCGACACGCCCCGCCGCGATCGCCACCGAACCCTCCGACGGCGAGCCCACCCGCGCCGGCGGCCGGTTCGGGAGTAGAGGTTTCCCGTAAGGGTTTACTCATGGAGGCGTTGGTTCGACCGCGCACGGCCGGGGCCGACGGACTCACCGGCCCGGCGCTACGGGGAACCGCTCGCGTCCTGCCGGTCGTCGCTACGGCCGGCACCGGTACGCCCGCCGCGCCGGCCCTCGCTGCCGCGGCTCCCTGGCTCGAGGGCGAGCGGCTCGCCACGGTCCTGGGCCCGGCAGAGCCGGACGGACTCCTCGCCGAAGCCGACGGGCTCGTGATCCAGCTGCGGGGCGCCCGCCTCCATCTGCCCCCGGGTGCCCGGCTGCGGATCGCCTGGGAGCGGCCGCCTTCGGCGGTCGAGCCGCGACCCGTGAACGCGGTCGGTACGGCGGCCGCACCGCGAACCGCACATGTAGACGAGGCCTTCGTGTCCGCGGGGCGGCCGATACGAGCCGCCGAGCCCCGCCCCGACCCGCGGGTCGAGCCCGGTGGTCCGCCGGCCCCGCTCGAGGGCGCCCTCGTGGCATCGGCCCGACCCGTGGCCGAACCGGTGGCCCGTCTCTTGGAGGAGGCGGTCCGAGGGCTCGGGTCACTACTCGGCCTCGCGATCGAACCGGTCGACGAGCGGGGCGAGCGAGACCGGCGGGACGGCCGGGCTCGGACCGAGAGGGAGCCCGAGGCCGGACAGAGCGTCTTCCTGCTCGAGCTGCCCGAGCTCGGCCGCGTGCGGCTCACACTGGTCTGGTCGCGTCGGGGGGTCGATCTCGCGGTCGCCGGTCTGCCGACGCTCCCGGGCGACGAGCGGGCGGCGTTCCTTAAGGCCTTCGAGGCGGCCCTCGCCGCGAGCGGTGCCCGCGGCCGCGTGGTCCTCGTGACCGCGCCCGCCGAGCGGTCGGTGGCCGACACGGGAGCCGATCCGCATCGAGACGAACTCGAGGGGCGGACAGAGCGTCCGGATGGGGCGGGCGAGGGCCGGTGAGTTCGGTGCCTCGGGGCCGAGAGCCGGTGGGCCGGCTGCGACGGCCACGGAAGGTCCGATGCGACCGCCTGTTGGCGATCGCGGAGGTTTCGAGCGTTCGGGGAAGCCCGAGTACGGGGCGTGCGGGGCCGACGCCCGATCCGAGGGCCGAGCGCCGCAGCGGCGAAGGCTGGCCGGGCGCTCCGAACGGCTCTCGCGGTGGCCTGACGCGGAAGGTTCTTCCATGCGATGTCACCGCCGCCAGACCCGGCTTACGGAGTATCTCCGGCAAGCGCGGGAAGCGGTTGTCGGAAGCGAGGGTCCGCAGCAGGGGCCGGCCCGGGAAGCTCGGATGTTCGCAAGAGGGGCCCCTGTTGGCGAGCCGAGCGTTTCTCGTGAGGCTCGGAGCGAGCGAAGGCTTCCCCGACGACCCGATCGCCGCCGAAGCTGCTGCACGGTACGAAAGGCGTCGGCTCAGAGATGCAGTCGACGTTCGGGCGCGGCCTTCCTCGCATCGTTCGAGCCGCGTCGGCCACCGCAGGAGCCGGCGCGGTCGAAAAGGGGCGCCTCGGGATCGGCGAATCAGTGCGCCGCCCGGACCCGGCCGCGGCCACGAGGCGCTCTTGTCCGTGGACCATCGACCGTTGGAGCGCACCACCACAGTTCCATGTCGAAGCGACTTCTCGCCGGCCCGGGATCGGCGTTGTCCGGCGACCGGTCGGCCTCTGCACGGACGGCCCGGGGTGGCTCCGCGACGGATACCGGCTGTGAAGGAGGCGTTGTGGCGACGCGCCGCCGCGCCTACCCGCCCCGCGGGCACCAACTCACGGGCTTTCGTCGACGGCGCTCCATTCGCCCACGCTGGCTGCAGGGTCCCGCGACTCGCGACACGAGAACGGACGCACTCCGGCGCCGAAGGTGGTTCCGAGCGAGAGGTCCCCCTCGATCCGGCGACCGACGCGACGCCGTGGCTGCGCCCGCTGGGGACCTGCCCGCGTCGATCGCGGCCCGTGGCCACTGCCAGCGCGCGCGTGGGGAACGAGGCGCGCTATTCGTGCGCGAGGTCGTAATCCGCAGGCTCGGCTGGCTCCGCGCGCGTGGGGAACTGGGGACGCAGCGATTGGTCGGAGTTGACCACGTGCGCCTGGCTACGCGCGCGTGGGAAACCAGGAGGCCCGGCTCGCGTGCGAGCCGCTGGTGCGGCAGTCGCTGTCCCCGCGCGCGGAACGAGACCGTTAGGGGCGCGGCCAGCGTGGCCATGGTCCCGATGTACGAGAGAGCGGGGGCGGGGGGGGCGATGCGGGCCAGCGGACGCCGGGCGTGGGCGCGATGGTCGCGCACACGCGGGACGGGGTCGGACCGGGCCACCGCGAGCGTCGGCAAGCGCGCGACGTGCGCGCTGGTGCGGGAGCGGACCGCAGTCGGCTTGCGACGACGGAAGAGTCGCCCCACGCGAGCACACACGCGAATAGGCCAGCCGCCATTACCTCTGAAGGCTTCGGATGTGCCCGGGGCCGGACGCGCGGTCGGGGTGGTGGCGGTCCGCATCCTCGCGGGCTCGCGCGGGCCACCTGCGTAGAACGGTCGGGGCATCGGGCGGTTCGGCCTGCCACCGGCACGCCTGCGCGAACGACGCGAGCGGACCGCGGCGCTCGAAGCCGCCGGTCGCTGCCACGTAGCGCCCGAAGAGACCGCGTCTCCGGCAGGGCCGTCCGCATCGTGGAGCGTGCCGCTCCACTGCGCCGCGGTCGGCCGGTCGGCAAGGAGGAGTCGGGTTAGCGAGAACTGCGACGCACCCGGACGCCCAGAGGACAGCGGGTCACCCACCTCTCGGCACGCCGCGCGCCACGGAGCGCGCGATTCTGCGCCTGCGGGGACGGGGCGTTCCGCAGGGCGGAGAGCACGAGCTGAGCCGATGCGTCGGCGCACGACGGTGGATCGGTCGGCAGCGAGGGTCGGAACGAACGAGGAGGAAAGCGCGCCCGGAGCGATCCCGGGTCTCGCGACCCCGGGCCGCCCGCACGACAAGGGGTGGGTCGCCTACCCGCGCCGGGCGAGCCTTCGCGGCCATCCCCCACGAAGTCGTGATCGGCCCGGCCTCGCACGCGGCGGCGATTGCGACCCGGATTGCGCTCGCGACCGAGCGACCGATGCAGCGTCGCGCCGGCCGGGCCGCAGCCGGTCGACGCGCGCGACAACGGCGATCGGCGCCGCCCGGGGCTTTTGTCGCATTCTCGATCGCCGCGGTCGTCACGAGCGAGCGGGCGGAGGCGACGCCGGTGCGCCAATCGATCGCGACCCGGTCAGGGACGCGCTCGTGGTCACCCCGGTCGAAGGACAGCCGGCGGATCACACGGCCCGACGCTCGCAACGGGCTCGGGCCCGAGAGGTCTTCACGGGTTCCGATGAAGGCGAGCGCAGTGCCGATGCGGCGCCGCGCCCGTGGGTCCGGCACCTTCGACCCGCCGGACGAGACGGAGCACTCGTCCCGGCTCGCGAGGGGTGCAGGAGCTCGCGGTAGGGCTCGTCCTGCTGGGCACGGCTCGCTCCCCGCGCGCGAGCGGCACCTGCGAGCGAGGCCCCGGTAACGGCGATCGCGAACTCTCGTTCCGCGCGCGAGGGGTACAGAGAAGGACCGGCGGAACCTCGGCCGGCGCGACCGTGCCCCGCGCCGCTCGGACTGCGGCGGCGGACGTGTTCGGGACCTCGAGGACGGGGCGCCCTCTTGCGCCTGCGAAGGCTCGGGCGAGCGTAGGCCCGGGGCCGCACCCGTGCCGACCGCCGGTGCTCTCGTGGGGCTCGCTCGAAAAGCACGGGTCGCTCTTGATACGCCGATCGCGAGACCGCTGCGCTCTCGCCCGCGGCAGCCGCTCGATGCGTGCGCCGACGGCGAGCCGGAGGTGCTTCCCCTGCCGCACTCGCGATCGCCTCTCTCTACGCGGCCCCGCGGCGGGTGGTCGTGCGGCGCGGACATCGGTTTCGAACGGGCAAACCACGAGGGCGCGTGCACCGCGCCGGTAGCAGGACGATGCTGTGGATCCTCGCGCAGGGCTCGTCCGCGCCGACCCGGTCGCACGGGCTGCAGCGCGGTCGCATGGACAGGGCCCGAGCCCGGCTGCTATCAGCCCGCACCACGATAGTGCGGTGCAGCGCGCCGCCCGCCCCGGGGAGTTCGGAATGGCCGACCTCGAGCGTCCGCTCTCGCCCCATCTGCAGATCTACCGCTGGCATCTCACCATGGCGCTGTCGATTCTGCACCGCGCAACGGGCCTGGTGCTGGCCGCGGGTCTCTTGCTGCTGACCTGGTGGCTGACCGCGCTGGCGCGCGGTCCCGAGGCCTTCGCCATAGTCCGCACGGCGATCGACAACCCGCTCGGCGGGCTCGTCCTGTTCGCCTTCACGCTCGCCGTCTTCTACCACATGGCGAACGGGGTGCGGCATCTCGTCTGGGACCTCGGCATCGGCCTGGGCAAGGAGGAGGCGTATCGCTCGGGGCTCTTCGTCCTGAGCTTCGCGGGGGTGGCCACGCTCCTGCTCTGGATCGCGATCCTGGCTTTCGGTGGAGGGCCCCGATGATCGCCACCGGTCGCACCGGCATCGGCCGGATCAAGGCGAGCGGCTCGGCCCGCAGCGGCGCCGAGCACTGGTGGCGCCAGCGCCTCACCGCGATCGCGAATCTGCCCCTCGTGGTCTGGTTCGTGGTCTCGGCCGTATCGCTGTCGGGGGCTGGCTACGAGGAGGTGCGCGCCTGGCTCGGCGGACTCTTCAACAGCACCATGATGGTGCTCTTGGTGGTCTCGCTGTTCTGGCACGCCCGGCTCGGGGTCCAGGTGGTGCTCGAGGACTATGTCCACGACCGCGCGCTCCGGCTCGCGGCACGTCTCGGTCTCGATCTCCTCGCCGTGGCCCTCGCCGTCTCCTGCTTGTTGGCGATCCTCGTGGTCTCGCTCGGGAGCTGATCCGATGCCGCGCGCCTATTCGATCACCGACCACGCCTACGACTGCCTCGTCGTCGGCGCCGGCGGTTCCGGGCTCAGGGCCGCCGTCGGCATGGTGGAGGCCGGCCTGAGGGTGGCTTGCATCTCCAAAGTCTACCCCACCCGCTCCCACACGGTGGCGGCCCAGGGCGGCATCAACGCCGCGCTCGCCAACATCGTCGAGGACGACTGGCGCTTCCACATGTACGACACCGTGAAGGGGTCGGACTGGCTTGGTGACCAGGACTCGATCGAGTACATGACCAAGAACGCGCCGGCCGCGGTCTATGAACTCGAGCATTACGGTGTGCCCTTCTCGCGCACGCCGGACGGACGTATCTATCAGCGAGCCTTCGGTGGTCAGTCGATCCATTACGGCAAACAGCAGGCCTATCGGACCTGCGCGGCGGCCGACCGAACTGGTCACGTCCTGCTGCACACGCTGTTCCAGCAGGCGCTCAAGCACAAGGTCGAGTTCTTCAACGAGTATTTCGCTCTCGACCTGATCATGGACGAGGAGGGCGGCTGCGCCGGGGTGATCGCGATGCGGATCGAAGACGGCTCGATCCACCGCTTCGCCGCGCACCTCACCTGCCTCGCTACCGGTGGCTACGGCCGGCTCTACTTTTCCTGCACGAGCGCGCACACCTGTACGGGCGACGGCAACGCCATGGTCCTGCGCGCAGGTCTGCCGCTGCAGGACATGGAGTTCGTTCAGTTCCACCCCTCGGGCATCTACGGCGCCGGCTGCCTGATCACCGAGGGGGCCCGCGGCGAGGGCGGCTATCTCACCAACGGCCTGGGCGAGCGCTTCATGGAGCGCTACGCCCCGACCGCCAAGGACCTGGCCTCGCGCGACGTCGTCTCGCGGGCCATGACGATCGAGATCAACGAGGGTCGCGGCTGCGGGCCCAACAAGGACTACATCGAATTGCACCTCGAGCATCTCGATCCGAAGGTGCTCAAGGAGCGGCTGCCCGGGATCTCCGAGACCGCCCGGATCTTCGCGGGCGTCGACGTGACCCGCCAGCCGATCCCGGTCGTGCCGACCTGCCACTACAACATGGGAGGAATCCCGACCAATTGGCGGGCCGAGGTGGTCCGGCCCAAGGACGGTGATCCGGACGCCACGGTGCCCGGCCTCATGGCGGTCGGCGAGGCGGCCTGCGCCTCGGTCCACGGCGCCAATCGGCTGGGCGGCAACTCGCTCACCGACCTCGTCGTCTTCGGCCGCTCGGCGGCCCATCGCGCGGCCGAGCTCGTCCGGCCCGGCAGCCCGGCGCGGCCGTTGCCCAAGGGCGCAGGCGAGGCGGCACTCGATCGGCTCGACCGGATCCGCCACGCCTCCGGCAGCCTCACCGTCGGGGCGATCCGGACCAACATGCAGCGCACCATGCAGCGGCACGCCGCGGTGTTCCGCGACGCCCCGACCCTCGAGGCCGGCTGCCGCAAGCTCGAGGAGATCGCGGCGAGCCTTCGAGATCTCAAGGTCACCGATCGCTCGCTGGTCTGGAACACCGACCTGATCGAGGCCCTCGAGCTCGACAATCTCGTGATGCAGGCGGTGGCCACCATGCACTCCGCCGCCTTCCGCACCGAGAGCCGCGGCGCGCACGCCCGGGAGGACTATCCCGAGCGCGACGATGTCAACTGGCTCAAACACACCCTCTGCTGGGTCGACGAGCGGCATCGGCCGCGGCTCGACACGCGGCCGGTGCATCTCTTCACGCTCAGCAACGAGGTCGAGCCCGTACCGCCGACCAAGCGGATCTATTGAGGCATCGACCATAGCGAGGTCGTCGATGGTTCAGCTCGCGCTTCCCGCCAACAGCCGTGTGCAGCCCGGCCGCCGCCATCCGGCGCCCGCCGGCGCCGCTCGGCCCAGGGAGTTCGCCGTCTATCGCTGGAGTGGGGTGCCCGGCGAGCCACCGCGGCTCGATACCTTCACGATCGATCTCGCCGACTGCGGCCCGATGGTCCTCGACGCTCTGATCAAGATCAAGGCCGAGGTCGACAGCACGCTCACCTTCCGCCGCTCCTGCCGCGAGGGGATCTGCGGCAGCTGTGCGATGAACATCGACGGCAACAACACCCTCGCTTGCACCAAGGCCATCGAGGACATCTCGGGCACGGTCAAGATCTACCCGCTTCCGCACATGCAGGTGATCAAGGACCTCGTGGTCGATTTCTCGACCTTCTGGGCGCAGTACGAGTCGATCGAGCCCTGGCTCAAGACCTACACCCCGGCACCCGCCAAGGAGCGGCGGCAGAGCCCGGCCGAGCGCGAGCGGCTCGATGGCCTCTACGAATGCATCCTCTGCGCCTGCTGCTCGACGAGCTGCCCCTCCTATTGGTGGAACGGCGACCGCTATCTCGGTCCCGCGGCGCTCCTCCAGGCCTATCGTTGGCTCGCCGACTCGCGCGACGAAGCGACCGCCGAGCGGCTCGAAGAGCTCGAGGATCCGTTCAAGCTCTATCGCTGCCACACGATCATGAACTGCACGAACACCTGTCCCAAGGGGCTCAATCCGGCCAAGGCGATCGCCGAGATCAAGAAACTCATAGTTGAAAAACACCTTTGAGATTCGCGATTTTCGGCACTTGCCGGCTGCTCGCGATTCGGTAAACTCCTATTCATAAAGAGGCGTAAGCCCGCACACGCAGGTCCGATCTGACAAGGAGGCTCCGGCCTCCTTCTTTTTCGACTGGTTTTTTTCGAGGCGTGCCCGGCCTCACCCGTACGGGTCCCGTCCCCGGCGCGGGCTTTCGCGGGTCGCATAGTCACGTGCGGTCGAACGGGCTGCTCTGCGATCGTCCGCAGCGATCGCGACGGACCGACGGCCGATCGATCTTCGGGTACGGCTGCGGTGTCAGGTCGGAAGACGCTCAGGCGAGCACCACGGCCCTGCCCTCGGCCGGCTCCACGGCCGCACGGGCCTCGGCCAGGCCGGCGCGCAACCGGGCCCGCAGCTCCGGCCCGAGGATCTTGCGGCTGACCACCGACCAAGAGAGCACGGGCTCACCGAGCCGCACCACGACCTCGACGCCGTCTAGGTGGAGGACCCGCCAGAGATGTGGCAGGAGCGTCGCATCGCCCCACCATGCGTAGAGCTCGGCGTTGGTCTCGTCGATCGGTTCGCCGCTCGCGAGCCGCCGCCAGGCGAGGACCACGGGTTGGACCGCGACCGGCCGCTCCAGCACCCCGGGCTCGGCCACCGAGAGCAGCGAGGTCTTGAGGGGCAGCACGTCCAGACCCGACGAGCTCGTCCCCTCGGCGAACAGGACGAAGGATTCGCCGGCCCCCATCCGGGCCGCGAGCGCATCCCGCTGCCGCTTGGCCTCGCGCCAGTAGCGGCGGACGAACATCGTGCCGGTGATCCGGGCGAGCAGACCCAGGAGCGGCCAGCTCTCGACCTCGGCCTTGGCGACGAAGGTCGCATCGACAACCGAGCCCAGGACCGGGATGTCGAGATAGGAGGCGTGGTTGGCGACGAGGAGTGTGGGGCAGGCGCGGAAGGGTTCCCCCTCGACCAAGAGTCGGATGCCGAGCAGGACGCACACACCGCGACACCAGGCCCGGCGCATCGGCCGCCTCGCCCAGGGACCGAGGAACCGGCCGAGCGGCCAGAGGAGGAGGAGCCCGCCCGTGAGGAACGCGAAGCCCACGAGCCGGGCGAGCGCTCGAGCCCGCGCAGCGCTCACGCTGGCTCCGCTACGGCCGCCTCGCCCGCCGTCGTGTAGTGCCGCCGGTAGCGGGCGTCTATCTGCTCGCGCGGCAACACGATACAGAGGTCGATCGTGTTGAAAGCCTCGTCCAGCACAGCACCCTCGCCGATCATGGCGCCGAGCCGCAGATAGCCCTTGAAGAGCGGAGGCAGCGCCCGGAAGGCGGCCTGCGGGTCGTAGCCTTCGGCGGCGAAGGGCTCGTGCGCCACCCGGCGAGCGGCGAGCGCCACCGGCCGCAACGGCAGCGGTGCCAGATGGCGCTCGTGCAACCAGCGGATCTGGGCCGCGACCGCCGCCACGTCGGTCCCCGGAAGGCTCGCGCAGCCGAACAGGAGACCGCAACCGTGGGCCTCGAGATAGGCGGCTATCGCTCGCCACAGGAGCTGGACCACGGTGCCGTTGCGGTAATCGGGATCGACGCAGGAGCGACCGAGCTCGAGGAGCTCGCCGCGGCAGCCGCCCTCGCTCGCCCGGGCGAGCAATGGTGTCAGGTCGTACTCGGCGGCCGAATAGAAGCCGCCCCGGGCGAGCGCCACGCTCTCGCGCAGGAGGCGATAGCAGCCCACCACCGCGGGTCGCCGCGGACTCGATCGCTCGAGGTCCAGCACCACGAGATGGTCGGCCACCGCGTCGAACGGGTCCACGTCGCGGCGGGACCTACGGATCACCGGGTCGGCGACCGCCCCTTGTTCCTCGAAGAACACGCGGTAGCGCAACTCCTGGGCCGCGACGAGCTCGGCGCGATCGTGGACGAGGCGCGCCTCGAGCGGGCCCAGGCGAGTGACGACCGACATGCCACCTCCTGCCGCCGGCCGGGCCCGGTGCGGGCCCGTTGCAACTCGCGCGCGTTCCTAGGACCGTCGCACGACGGTCACGCGACCGAGCGATGACGGGACGGCGACCGTTGCCGGAGCCCTTCCCGCGACGCCGCCGGCTCGCCATATGCGCCGCACGCCGGCAGACGCCGCCCTGCTCGACTTCCTCGCGGGCTTCGCGGGTGCGCTCACGGCGCCCTCGCTCGCCGGGCTCGTTCTCGTGGCAACCCTCGTGATCGCCCGCCCCGGCCGCGCCCGCGCGGTCGCAGCCGTCCTCGGCCTCGCCCATGGTGGGCTCGAATGGGTCCTGGAACTGCGGCCGGTGGAAGCCGCGCCGCTGCTCCTGGGATCGCTCGCCGCGGCCGCCCTCGTGGCCGAGCTCATCCTCAAGGTGCTGCTGCCGGGGCTGCGGCTCGCCCGAACGGTCCTCCGGGCGCTCTCGGGCCTGTTGGCCGGTCGCGGCTGAGCCGCCTGCCCGACGATCGACGGAGTGCGGCTTAGCCTCTCCGCGCGGATTTCACAGGGAGGCGGACATGAACCCGGTGCTGGCGGCGCTCGGCGGGCGGCTGCGGCTCGGCCTCGTGGGTGGCAGCCGCGGCTTCATGGGGCCCGTGCATCGGGCCGCGGCACGGCTGGACGACCTCTTCGATCCTTGCGCGGGCGCGCTCTCCTCCGACCCCGAGGCCGGCCGGCGGGTTGGGGTTGGTCTCGGCCTCGATCCCGCCCGCTGCTACCCGGACGTTCCGACCATGGTGGCGGCCGGGCGGGCCCGGCCGGACGGCATCGAGGTCGTGGCGATCATGAGCCCGAACGCCGACCACGCGCCGGAGGCCACGGCCTGCCTCGAGGCCGGGCTCGACGTGATCTGCGACAAGCCGCTCGCGGCCTCGCTCGCCGAGGGCCTCGCGCTCGCCCGGACGGTGCGGCGGAGCGGTCGGCTCTTCGTGCCGACCCACAATTGCGCCGCCTATCCGATGGTCCACCAGGCCCGGGCCATGGTGCGGGCGGGAGCGATCGGACCGGTGCGCCAGATCCACCTCACCTGTGTCCAGGGCCACAACGCCACCCTCGTCGAGGCCACGCCCGAGGGGCGGAACTGGCGCTTCGACCCGGCCCGCTGCGGGGCGTCGCTCGTGCTCGGCGACATCGGCACGCACGCCCACCATTTGGCCGCTTTCGTGACCGGCCTCGAGCTCGAGGCGGTGGTGGCCGCCGTGCGCGCGACCGTCCCCGGCCGGCGGGTCGACGACAAGGCCTGCCTGCTCTGCCGCGGGTCGGGTGCTACGGTCGGCACGCTCTGGGTGACCGAGGCGGCGGCCGGTGCGGAGCACGGACTGTCGTTTCGGATCTTCGGCAGCGAAGGCGGGCTCGAACGGCACCAGGAGTACCCGAACGAGCTGCGGCATCGAAGGCTCGGCGGCTTCGAGCAGGTCCTGACCCGAAGGCGGACGGGCCTGGCACCCGAGGCGGCCCGGCTCGTGCGCACCGAACTCGGCCATCCCGAGGGTTATCAGGAGGCCTTCGCCAATCTGTACCGGGACGCGGCGCTCGCGATCCTGGCTCGGCGCGGGCTCGGTCCGCCGCCCCCCGAGGGCACGCTGCCGACCGTCGAGGACGGGGTGCGGGGCCTCGCGATGATCGAGGCGGCGCTGCGCTCGGTCGAGAGCGGAACGTGGGTCGATTGTCGGGTGGCGTTCGAGCCCTGAGGGGCCTTCTCGACGGTTGACCGCGGGCCGCGACTTTGTTCTGCTCGGGCCAGGGGACGACAGGGGAGCGACTGGTTTGGGCCCGGAGCTGGCGCGTGTCCGCGAGGTGACGATCCGGCGCGCGCGGCCGAGCGACGCGGCGGCGCTCGCCCGGGTGCAGGTCGACAGCTGGCGCGAGACCTATCGCGGCATGCTGCCGGAGAGCCATCTGGCGGCTTTGTCCTATGCCGGCCACGAACGGCTCTGGCGGCGGACGCTGGCCGGCCCGAGCGCCACCTTCCTCGCGGTGATCGGCGGCCAGATCGTCGGTCTCGCGAGCGGGGGGCGCTGCCGCTCGCACCAGGCCTTCTCGGGCGAGCTGCACCTCCTGTACGTGCTGCGCTCCGCCCAGGGGCGCGGAGCGGGACGGGCGCTTTTCGACGCCGTGCACTACGCGCTCGCGGTAGCCGGCCTGCCGGACCTCGTGGTCTGGGTGCTGGCCGCCAACCGGCCGGCGCGCGCCTTCTACGAGCATCTCGGGCTCGAGCCCGTGGGCGAGGGCAGCTCGCTCCTGGGCGGTGTGCGCCTCAAAGAGGTCGCTTACGGCTGGCGCGATTGAGGCGGGCGGCGGCCCGACCGCCCCGATGCGCCCTCAGACGGACTTGACTTTGACGTACGAGCCGGGGGCGTCCTCGATCACCGGAAGCTCGCCCTCGCCCGGTCGACGAGCCGGGACCTTCAGGCCCGAACGGGCGGCGTTCCAGGCCGCCCAGTCCGGCCACCACGAGCCCTTGTGGTGGGTCGCACCGGCGAGCCAGGCCTCGGGATCGGGCGGCAGCGCGTCGTTGGTCCAATAGCCGTACTTGCCGGAGGCCGGCGGGTTGACGATGCCGGCGATGTGGCCCGAGCCGGCGAGCACGAAGCGCTTTTCGCCCTTGTAGAGCTGGGTCGCTGCGTAGGTGCTCTTCCAGGGCGCGATGTGGTCTTCCCGGGTCGACACGATATAGGCCGGGGTGTCGATGGTACGCAGATCGATCGGCACACCCGCCATGCACAGCCCTCCCGGCTCCACGAGCTTGTTCTCGTGGTAGAATTTGCGGAGATAATAGCTGTGCATCGCCGCCGGCATGCGGGTGCTGTCGGAGTTCCAATAGAGCAGGTCGAAGGGGAAGGGCTCCTTCCCCATTAGGTAGTTGTTGACCACGAACGACCAGATCAGGTCGTTTGCGCGTAACAGGTTGAAAGTGGCCGCCATCTCGGCGCCGTCGAGATAGCCGCGCCGCGCCATGATCTCCTCGAGGGCGGCGAGCTGCTCCTCGTCGATGAAGACACCGAGCTCGCCCGGTTCCTTGAAGTCGACGAGGGTGGTGAAGAAGGTGACCGCGGCGACCCGACGGTCCTTCTTGGCCTTCATCCAGGCGAGCGTGCTCGCCATGAGCGTGCCACCCAGGCAGTAGCCGATCGCGGTCAGCTCCTTCTCGCCGGTCGCCTTGCCGATGGCGTCCATGGCGGCGATCGGCCCCTCGAGAAGATAGTTTTCGAAGCTCTTGTGGGCCAGTCGCTCGTCCGGGTTGACCCAGGAGATCACGAAGGTCGTGAAGCCCTGATCCACGCAGAATTTGATGAAGCTGTTCTGCGGCTGCAGGTCGAGGATATAGAACTTGTTGATCCAGGGTGGTGTGATCAACAGCGGCTTCTTGTAGACCTCGGCGGTGCCCGGGTCGTACTGGATGAGCTGCATGAGCTCGTTCTGGTAGATCACCTTGCCCGGGGTAGTCGCGATGTTGCGGCCGACCTCGAAGGCGTCGTAGTCTGTCATCTTGATAGCGAGGCGGCCGCGCCCGCGCTCCAGATCCTCGAGCATGTTCTTGAGGCCACGGAGCAGGTTCTCGCCGCGGGTCTCGAGCGTCGCCTTGAGGACCTCCGGGTTGGTCATCACGAAGTTGGTGGGCGCCAGGGCGTCGACGAACTGGCGGGTGTAGAACTCGACCTTCTGACGGGTCTTGGGGTCGAGCCCCTGGGCCTCGCTCACCGTCTGGGTGAGGAAGCGCGAAGCGAGGAGATAGGACTGCTTGACGAAGTCGAAGAGGACGTTGTCGCTCCAGGCGGGGTCCTTGAAGCGGCGGTCGCCGCGCTCGGGCACGATCACCGGCTCGACCTCCTGGCCGAGCAGGCGCTGGGTCGTGCCCTGCCAGAGGCGCAGATAGTCCTGCCAGAGCTCGAACTGCGCTTGGGCGAGCTCGAACGGATTGGTCACGAGCTGCCGGGTGAGCTCGAGGAAGGCGGAGCCGATCGCGTTCGGATTGACGGCGGCGTTCTGCGGCTCGAGCAGGTTCTGGCGGGAGAGGAAGTCCTCGACGAGCGCGCGGCTCTTTGCCGCGATCTCGCTCATGATCGCGACCACCTCCTCGGTGCGCGGCGCGCTCTCCGCCGCCGATTGCTTCGCCATCCGTCGATCCCCTATGATCCAACGCGCGCTCGGCCCGGCACGCGCCGGCCCGTCGCTTGTCACCCTTCGGGCGACACGCGGATGCGACTGGTAGACGAAGCTTCGGCCGTCGCCAACGGCGCTGCGGCCGCGGGCCGCATTGACGGACGAAGGGCCCGAGCGCGGTCCGCCGCCATGGGTCTGGCGCTGGCACTCTCCAGCTGCGCCGCGCCGCCCGGTGCGCCCTCGCTGCACGAGGTGCCGGACCGCCCGCGCCTTGTGCCCCCAGCAGAGCGGACGGCCATGGCGGAGGCGGTCCGCGGCGAGGGGCTCGCCGCCTGGGGCGAGGCCCAGGCCCTGCGCGCGCGCACCGGCAAGAGCGCGCTGCCGCCACCGGCCTGGCTGCTGGAGCCGATCCGCCGGCCGGAGCCGCCGGCTGCGACGGCCACACGGCCACCCAACCCGGAGGCGGCGATCGTCGCCGAGCGGGTCAGGAGCGAGAGCGACGACGGCAGCCTCAACAGCTTCCTGCGTCAGCTGGTCCGCCGGCAGCCGGGTGGGCCGACGATCGAAGTAGCGGCCGACGAGCCGTCGCTCGAGCCCGCGGCCGGGGAAGCGCGGACCCGCTCGACACCGGACGATCCGGCGCTCGATCGCTTCCTCGAGCATCTGGGAGGACGTCTCGCGGTCGGCCGGTCCGAGCGAGCGCCGGAAGCCCCGGCCGCAGCCGAGACGGGAACACCCGGCGTCCCGGCCGCGACCATGGGCCGAGGACCCGCCGGAGCGCGTGCGGCCAGCACGTCTACCTCGGCCGCTGCGCCTCCGGCACCGGTCGCGACGCCGGCTCGGCCCGAAGCGACGACACCGCCGGCCGAGGCGGCTGTCGGTCCTGGCGCGGCCCGGCCGCCGGTCCCGAAACCCGAGGTCGCACCGCCGCCCGCCGGTCCCGCGGCCACCGTACCCGCCCGCGAGCCGCCGGCCGCCTCGCTGCCGCCCCCCTCGCCGGGCGGCACGCTGCCGAGTGCGGCCCGCGCCGAGCTCGAGCGGGTGGTCGAGCTCGCCCGTCGGCAGGGAGCCGGGCTCGAGGTGGTGGGGCGCGGCGCCTCGCCCGCGCTCGCCCTCGAGCGGGCGCGGCGGGTGGCTCGGCTGGTGGCCGGAGAGCTCGGTGTCCCGCCGGGCGGGCTCTCGGTGCGGGCCGCTGGCGCGGGCGAGCGGGTCGAGCTCTACCTCGTGCCGCCGCCGCCCTCGTGAGCCGCCGCGGCCGAGCTCGAGCAGGGCCGGTGCCCCTCCTCAGTCCTGGACGCAGAGCTGCTCCTGGACGCCCAGTCCCTCGATGCCGAGGCGCATCCGGTTGCCGGGCTTGAGAAAGACGGGCTCGGGCTTGATCCCGAGGCCGACACCCGGCGGTGTACCGGTCGAGATGATGTCGCCCGGGTGGAGCGTGAAGAACTCGGAGAGGTAGTGGACCAAGAAGCGCACACCGTAGACCATCGTCCGGGTGCTGCCGTTCTGGTAGCGATGGCCGTCGACCTCCAGCCACATCGCGAGGTTCTGGGGATCGGGCACCTCGTCCTTGGTGACGAGCCAGGGTCCGATGGGGCCGAAGGTGTCGGAGGACTTGCCCTTGGTCCAGGTTCCCGAGCGATTGGTCTGCCAGTCGCGCTCGGAGACGTCGTTGACCACGCAATAGCCCGCGACGTGGTCCATCGCTTCGGTTTCGGGGATGTAGCGACCGGCTTTGCCGATCACCACGCCGAGTTCGACCTCCCAGTCGGTCTTCGTCGAACCGCGCGGGATCCGCACATCGTCGTAGGGACCGGAGATGGCGCTCGTCGCCTTGAGGAAGAGCACGGGCTCGGGCGGCACCTTGGCGCCGGTCTCGGCGGCGTGGTCCGAGTAGTTGAGGCCGATGCACATGAACTTGCCGACGCCGGCCACGCAGGGGCCAATCCGCGTACTGCCGGTGACGAGCGGCAGCGTCGTCGGATCGTAGGCGCGGATCCTGGCGAGGCCCTCGGGCGAGATCGCCTCGCCGTCGATGTCGCGGACCACGCCCGAGAGGTCGCGGATCCGTCCCTCGCCGTCCAGGATGCCCGGCCGCTCCTCGCCCGGCGGCCCCCAGCGCAAGAGCTTCATCGTGCGACCCTCCCCTCGCGAACGCCCGCCCAAGGAGCACGGCCGGACCGGCGAGACAAGCCCGCGACGCGCCGACCGGAGATGCGTCAGCCCCGGCGGAACCGGCAGACCATCCGGTGCCGGTAGGTTTCCCCGGGCCGCAGGATCGCGCTCGGGAAATGTGGATGGTTCGGGGCGTCGGGCAGCGCCTCGGCCTCGAGGCAGAGGCCGGCCCGTGGCCCGTAACGGACACCGCCCCGGGCCGGCACGTCGAGCTCGAAGGCGCTGTAGACCTGCACCCCCGGCTGATCCGCCTCGAGTTCGAGAACGCGGCCGCTCGCCGGGTCCTCGAGCCGGGCCACCGGGCGCAGCCCCTCGCCCGTGACCAGGAAGCAGTGGTCGAGCCGCGGCGGGCCTCGATCGTCGAGCCGGCGCGGCCGGCGATAATCGAGATCGGTCCCCTCGACGTCGAGGATCCGGCCCGTGGGCACGGTGTCGGCATCGGCCTCGAGCAACCGACCGGCGCGGAGCCGCAGGACGTGACCGTCGATCGTGCCGCCCCCGGCGAGGTTCCAATAGGTGTGGTTGACGAGGTTCACAGGGGTGGGCGCGTCCGTGGTGGCCCGCATCTCGATCTCGAGCACGTCGTCCGCACCGACTGCGTAGCGACAGACGGTCTCGAGCCGGTCCGGATAACCGGCATCGCCCTCCGGTGAGAGTGGGCGCAACACGACCGCGTCGTCCTGCGGCTCGGCCTCCATCGACCAGGGCCTGAGGCCGAAGCCGTGCGGGCCACCGTGCAGATGGTGGCGGCCCTCTTGGTTGCGGGGCAGCTCGAAGCTCCGACCGTCGAGGACGAAGCGGCCCCGGGCGATGCGATTGGCGAAGCGGCCGACCGTAGCGCCGACCGCGCCCGGCAAGCGGGCATAGTCCTCGACCCGATCGAAGCCCAGGACGAGGTCGACCGGCCGGCCGTCGGGCCCGGGCAGCCGCAGCCACTGCAGAGTCGCCCCGAAGGACAGCACGGCGGCCTCGAGGCCGCCCGGGTTGCGCTGGACGGCCCGCAGGACGGCCGCGCCCTCGATGTCGCCCGCGGCCTCCCTGGTGACGCTCACGCTCGCCTCCCGCTTGATCGGTGCGCCGTTTCTGCCAGTCTCGTCGCGGCCACGCCATCCGCGGAGGACGCATGCGCGGCGCGCTCTTCGCCCTGCCGCTCCTGGCCCTGTCGATCGGGACGTTGTCGCCCGCGGCCCGGGCCGCGCCCGATCCGGTCCTGCTCCAGCAGGCGGTCGAGCCGACCAAGGCGGGCGGGGTGCTGCTGCAGATCGACCGGAACCGGATCGCCACGGTGGTCGTGGACAAGACCGCGGGCGCGGAGCACGTGGTCTCGATCACCATGGACCGGGACCAGAAGCCGCGCTTCGTCCTGCGCTGCGTCGACCTCGCCTCGGCCCGGATGGTGCTCGACGCGTTGCGGCTCGAGGGGCCGCCCAATCTGGACCTCACGGGACGCTGTCGTTTCTGAAGTGCGACCGGGCGCTGTTGCCCGGACGGCGCATCTCGCAGGCTACCTCTTCTGCTATGCAGTAGGCGAGGCCATATCACGGGTACGGGCGCGGTCGACCCGGGGTGCGGCTCGCGGCGGAGCCGCGTCGGCTTGCGGGCCGGGGCGCGCGCCGGCGCACCGTCCGCGCGGGAGGGGCGTCGAAGGACGGCATGGCTGAGGTTCGCACGACCCGGCGCGTGGTCGCGGCCCTGCTCGCGCTCGCCGCGACCACGGCGCGGGCGCGCCCCCTGCTCGCCCAGACACCGGGCCCCGGTGCTGGCGGGCAGCCCTTCTCGTTCGAACGGTTGATCGAGCGGACCCGCGAGCTCGCCGCGAAGCCCTACGCGGCGCCGCGCGAGGTGCCGGACTGGCAGGCCGGGCTCGGGCCCGAGGCCTGGCGCCGGATCCGGCTCAAGCCCGAGCGGCTGATCTGGGGCGATTCGCCCGCCTATCGGCTGCAGCCCTACCCGGCCGGCTGGATCCATCGCAAGCCGGTGGCCTTGAACCTCGTCGAAGACGGCCAGGCGAGCCCCTGGCACGCCCGGCCCGAGCTGTTCGACCTCGGCGAGCTGGCCTCTCGTCAAGGGCTCGGCGACGACCTGGGTGCGGCCGGTTTCTCGATCCTCTTCCCGCTCAACGCGGCGGACGCTTTCGAGCCGCTCCTGACCTTTCTCGGCGCGAGCTATTTCCGAGCCGTGGGCCGCGGCACCGTGCCCGGCGCCGGCGCCCGCGGCCTCGCCCTCAACACCGGTCTGGGCCGGCCCGAGGAGTTCCCGGCCTTTCGCGAGTTCTACCTGGTCCGGCCGCGGCAGCCCTTCGATCCCTTGACCCTCTACGCGCTGCTCGACAGTCCGAGCGTGGCCGGTGCCTACCGTTTCGAGCTCGTGGTGCGCGAGCAGACCCGGATCGACGTCGACGCCAACCTGTTCTTCCGCGCCCCGGTCGAACAGGTGGGGGTGGCACCGCTGAGCGGCATGTTCCTGTTCGGCGCCCACGATCGCGCCGGCGTAGACGACGTCCGTCCGCAGGTGCACGATGTCGAGGGGCTCGCCATGTGGACCGCGGCCGGCGAGCTGCTCTGGCGGCCGGTCGCCAACCCTGCGGAGCTGCGGCTTTCCGTGCTGGTCGACGAGAACCCGAGGGGCTTCGGCCTGCTGCAACGCACGCGCGAGTTCCGAGCCTTCGAGGATCTCGACGCACGCTTCGAGGCCCGGCCCAACCTCTGGGTGGTACCTCGCGGTACCTGGGGCAAGGGTTCGGTCCGGCTGATCGAGGTGCCGAGCCAGGACGAGCGGCGCGACAACATCGTCGTTTTCTGGACCCCCGAGGCGCCGGTGACGGCCGGCCAGGAGCTGCGCTTCGCCTACGGCCTCGTCTGGTCGCACGCTTCGCCGATCGAGCCCTCGGTCGGCCGGACCCGCTCGACCCGGGTGGGGGCCGCGGCAACGGCCGGTCGACGGGTGCTGATCGAGTTCGAGCGACCGCAAGGGGCACCGCCCGCGGCCGAGCTCAAGGCGCGGGTGGGCGCCGCCAACGCCAAGCTGGGGCCGGCCATGGTGCGCGACAATCCGCACCTGCCCGCTTGGCGGGTGAGTTTCGACGTGGAGCCGACCGGGGCCGGTCCGGTCGAGCTGCGCTGCGTTCTCCTGGCCGGCGAGAAGCCGATGAGCGAGACTTGGATCTATCGGCTCGACAAGAGTTGAGCCGGGCGAGGATCGTCGATGGTGCCGTCCACATTCGATGGCAGGGACAGCCGCGAGGCGCGAGCGGCCGAGCGTTGGCGGCGCGCCGCCGCCCGCACCGCGGCCTATCTCGCGGCGGCGGGGCTCGACGAGGCAACCGCCGAAGCGAGCGCACGCGAGCTCGTCGAGCGGCTGGCCCGCGAGCGGGAGGTAGACAGCGCCGAGGAAGCGATCCGCCTCGCCCTCGAAGCCGCCCACGGCCTGCTCGCAGCCGCTGTAAGCCCGGCCGGCGACGGCCGGCTCGCCCCGGTGTCGACACCGGCCGCGATTCGCCGCCAGTCGCTCGCCCCGGCCCTGCGCTGGCGGCGCGGCCGCTGGCTGCCGCGGCCCGTGCTGATCCCGCGCGAGACCCGCGAGGGGACGAGCCGGACGGCGCGCGGCCGCGGTCTCCTGCCCGGCATCGACCGGACCGCTCGGCGGCGGCGGGCGACCTTCTTCGTGCTGATCGTCGCGACCACGATCTGGGGGATCTGGATCCTCGCCCAGATCCTGGGCGTGAACGGCCTCTCCGCGGTCGATCTCGCCCATCTCGCGGTGTTCGCCGTCCTCATGCTGTGGCTCGCCCAGTCCTTCTGGACGCTCGCCGCGGGCTTCGCCGTGCTCGCCGCCCGCTGGGCCCGGGGCGGGCCGAGCCCGCCGCAGCTGCCGGACCCGAGCGACGCGGCCGGCCGGGTCGCGATCGTCATGCCGATCTACAACGAGGACACCGAGCGGGTCTTCGCGGGCCTCGCCGCCATGTGGCAGGACCTCAGGCGGGCCGCGCCCGAGGATCGGCGCTGCGACCTCTTCGTCCTGTCCGACACGACCGATCCCGACGTCTGGCTCGCCGAGATCGAGGCCTGGCGGGCGCTTCGCCAGCGGGTCGGCGACACGGATCGGATCTTCTACCGCCGCCGCGACCGCAACGTCGGCCGCAAGACCGGCAACATCGAGGACTTCCTGACCCGGTTCGGCGCCAACTACGCGTACATGATCGTACTCGACGCCGACAGCCTGATGACCGGCGCGAGCATGCTCGAGCTCATCCGGCGGATGGACGCCAATCCCGGCGTCGGGCTCATTCAGGCCCCGCCCAAGCTCGTCCGCGGCAAGACCCTGTTCGCCCGGGTGCTGCAAACCGCGGGCGAGCTCTACGGGCCGCTCTCGGCTGCGGGCCTCGCTTTCTGGGCCCGGGGCGAGGGCAACTACTGGGGTCACAACGCGATCATCCGCGTTCGCCCGTTCATGGAGCTGTGCGGCCTACCGGCACTGCCCGGCCGGGCACCGCTCGGCGGGCCGATCCTGAGCCACGATTTCGTCGAGGCCGCGCTCATGCGGCGCGGCGGCTGGCAGGTCTGGATCGCGGACGATCTCGATGGGTCCTACGAGGAGCCGCCGCCGACGATCGAGGACTTCGCGGTCCGCGACCGGCGCTGGTGCCAGGGTAATCTGCAGCACGCCCGGGTGCTGATCGCCCGTCATCTGCACTGGGTCAGCCGGCTGCACCTGGCGATCGGCATCATGTCCTACGTGACCTCGCCCCTCTGGGCACTCTTCCTGATCCTCTCGGGCCTGCAGGCCTGGGAGCTGACCCAGCGCCAGCCGATCTACTTCGCCGAGGGCTGGCCCTTCCCGATCCTGCCGGTCTCGGTCGCGGACGAGGCCCTCCTCCTGCTCGCCATCACGCTCGGCCTGCTCTTCGTGCCGAAGCTCTTGGGTCTGCTCCTGGCGCTCGTCGACGGCCCGCGGCGGCGGGCACTCGGCGGCGGGCCGCGGCTCGTGCTCACGGCGCTGCTCGAGCAGATCTTCTCGGCGCTCCTCGCTCCGGTGATGATGGTGCTGCACAGCTGGTTCGTGCTGTCGATCCTGCTCGGCACCTCGATCGAGTGGAAGCCGCAGCGGCGGAGCGCCGCGCAGAGCGCTTTCGGTCTCGCCCTCAAGGCCTTCCTCTGGCCCACCCTGATCGGCCTCGGCGCCGCGATCGCCGTCTGGCACATGGCACCGTTGCTGTTCTGGTGGCTCTCGCCGGTCACGGCCGGGCTCGTGCTCTCCGTGCCGCTCGCCCTTCTCGGCGCGAGCGAGCGGCTGGGCGAGGCGGCGGCGCGTCATCGGCTCCTGCTCGTCCGGGAGGACACCGAGCCGCCCGCGGTGATGTGGGAGCTCGACGCCCGGTCGAGCGGGGCCGACGCCGGGCCGCCGCTCGCGCGCTTCGTGCGCACGGTCATGGAGCCCGCGACCAACGCCCTCCATCTGCGGCTCGTGCGCGCCTTCCGCACGAAGCCGACGCTCGGCCCGGCGGAGCGCCGACAGCTCGAACGCAAGGCCACCTATCTCGGCCCGGAGGTCCTGGACGCGGCCGAGCGGCGGGCGATCCTCGAGGATCCCGAGCTGCTCGAGCGGCTGCATATCGAGGCCTGGGCCCGCTGGCCGGACGAGCAGCCGGCCGTGATGGGCTTCCTGCGCCCCGGCCGGAGCACCCCCTCGCGGCCGCCGACCGAGCCCGGCCACCGGGTCGAGGCCGCGGCCTAGCCGCGCCGCGGCCGTGCGGGCGAGGACCGGCCGGCTCAGCCGGACGCCATCGATCCGGCCGCGACCATCGGCCCGGCCATGCTCTGGGGCTCGACGATGCTCGGAGGCTCGACGAAGAGCTGGGCGCGGACGAGGGCCGCGAAGGCACCGCCCTTGGCGACGAGCTCCTCGTAGGTGCCCTGCTCCACGAGCCGGCCCTGGTCGAGCACGAGCACGAGGTCGACGTCGCGGATGGTCGAGAGGCGATGAGCGATGACGAAGACGGTGCGGCCGTTCATGACCGCCCGCAAGGCCTCCTGCAGCCGCGCCTCGGTGCGCGTGTCGAGGGCCGAAGTGGCCTCGTCCATGAGCAGGATCGGCGGGTCCTTGAGGATCGC
>CALBAK010000073.1 GCA_937926445.1 uncultured Alphaproteobacteria bacterium | reverse complement strand
TCGGGCTCGATGCGACCGGCCTCGCGGTGCGCGGCGGCCTCAGGCTCGACGGCCTGCCGCTCGAGCTCGTCGAGCTGCGGCACCTGTTCGCCCCCCGCGGGGAGGCGCCCACCCGGCTCCGGCTGAGGGCTCGCCCGGATGCCGCCGCACTCGCCCGCCTGGTGCCGGTGCTCCGGGGCGGGCTCTCGGGCGCGGCTTCGGCGGAGCTCGCGCTCCGCATCGAGCGGGACGGGGCGGTGACCTTCGGCCTGGAGTCCGACCTCCTCGGGCTCGGCCTAGCGGGGCTCGCGCCGGCGCTGCGCAAGCAGCCCGAGCGGCCCGGCACGCTCGCGCTTTCGGGCACGCTGCGCGGCGGGCGGCTCGAGCTCGCCGAGCTGAGGCTGGGGTGGCCGGGGTTCCAGGCCGAGGGAAGGGCCCGGCTCTCCTGGCCCGAATTCGCTCCCGAGCGGCTCGAGTTCGACCGGCTGCGGATCGCCGGCAGCGAGCTCGCGCTCCGGCTCGAGCGGCGCGGCTCCGGCTTCGAGGGCCGGCTCGGGGGTGCGCGCCTGCGGCTCGACCCCTGGCTCGAGGCGGGCTCGGGGCCGACCCGAGGAGCGCTGCCGCCGCTCGCCCTCGAGGTCGCGGTCGAGGAGCTGCGGGCGCGCGGGCTCGTCCTGCGCGGACTCGGCGGGCGGGTCGAGACCGAGGCGGGTGGGTTGCGCGCGGTCGAACTCGCTGCCCGCCACGGCGACGGCGCGCCCTTCCGCCTTCGGCTCTCGCCCGAGACTCCGCGGCCGCGCCTCGTGCTCGCGAGCGAGGATGCGGGCAGCCTGCTCCAGGCGTTCGATCCGGCGGCCGATCTCGGCGAGGGGGGCCGGCTGCGACTCGCGGGCGAATTCGGGGCGGCAGCGGGCGAGCCCGATTTCCGCGGAAGGCTCGAGGTCCGCGAGGTGGTTCTGCGGCGGGCGCCGATCCTAGCCCGCATCCTGGCGTTGGCCTCGCTCGGCGGGGTGCTCGATCAACTGCGCGGCCGGGGCCTGCGAATCGACCGGGCGAATGCCGAGCTCGAGCTCGCCCGGGGCGTGCTCCTGGTGCGCGAGGGACGGGCGAGCGGGGCGGAGCTCGGGATCACGGCCGAGGGCACGATCGAGCTCGCGACCGGCACCCTCGACCTCTCCGGCACGATCGTGCCGATCTACACGCTCAACCGGTTCGTGGGTCGGCTGCCGGTGGTGGGCCGGCTCCTGCGCGGCGAGGGCGGGGTCGGAGCGTTCGCGGCGAGCTGGACGGCGCGCGGCACGGCGGCGGAGCCCGAGGTCGAAGTCAACCCCTCGACCCTGGTGGTGCCCGGCTTCCTGCGCGATCTCGCGGCACTCCTGGCCCAGCGGGCCGAGCCGGCCGAGCCCGGGCCGCGCGATTGAGCCCGCGCGGCTTTCAGACCGGGCGGACCAGCACGTGCCGCTTCTTGCCGGCCGAGAGCTCGAGCGCGCCGTCTTCGAGGGCGCTCAGATCGACCGTCATGGTCTCGTCCTCGACCAGGCGGTTGTTGATCCGGGCGCCGCGCGCGCGGACGAGACGGCGGGCTTCGGAGTTGGACGGCACCAGTCCCGCGAGTTGGAAGAGCTCGATCACGGGCAGGCCCTCGGCGAGCCGGGCGCGGTCGAGCTCGACCACGGGCAGACCCTCGCGCGGTGCGGCGCCCTGTTCGAAGAGCGCGCGGGCGGCGGCCCGCGCCTTCTCGGCCTGCTCCTCGCCGTGGGCGAGCCGGGTCGCCTCGAAGGCCAGGATCTTCTTGGCCTCGTTGAGATCGGCACCCTGCAGGCGTTCGAGGCGTTCGATCTCGCCGAGCGGCAGCTCGGTGAAGAGCCGCAGGAAGCGGCCGACGTCGCCGTCCTCGGTGTTGCGCCAGAACTGGTAATAGTCGAAGGGCGGCAGCCGATCCGGGTTGAGCCAGACCGCACCGGCGGCGGTCTTGCCCATCTTCTGGCCGGAGGCGGTGGTGATGAGCGGGGTGGTGAGCGCGAAGAGGTGGCGGCCGTCGATCCGCCGGGCGAGCTCGATGCCGTTGACGATGTTGCCCCACTGGTCGGAGCCGCCCATCTGCAGCCGGCAGTCGTAGCGGCGGGACAGCTCCAGGAAGTCGTAAGCCTGCATGATCATGTAGTTGAACTCGAGGAAGGTGAGCGGCTGCTCGCGCTCGAGTCGCAGGCGAACGGAGTCGAAGGTCAGCATCCGATTGACGGTGAAATGCGTGCCGACCTCGCGCAGGAAGGGGATGTATTTGAGCTCGTCGAGCCATTCGGCGTTGTCGAGCAGCAGCACCGAGCCCTTCTCGAAGTCGAGGAAGCGGGCGAGCGAGCGCCGCAGCCCCGCTTTGTTGCGCTCGATCTGCTCGTCGGAGAGGAGCTGGCGGCTCTCGTCGCGACCGGAGGGATCGCCGACCTTGGTGGTGCCGCCGCCCACGAGCGCGATCGGCCGATGGCCGGTGCGCTCGAGGATGCGGAGCATCATGATCGAGACGAGATGGCCGACGTGCAGGCTGTCGGCCGTGCAGTCGAAGCCGACATAGGCCGTCACCCGCTCGCGGGCGAGGAGCTCGTCGAGCGCTTCCGGCTCGCTCACCTGGT
Organism: uncultured Alphaproteobacteria bacterium; assembly: GCA_937926445.1. Classification (GTDB taxonomy): domain Bacteria; phylum Pseudomonadota; class Alphaproteobacteria; order Geminicoccales; family Geminicoccaceae; genus JANXAZ01. Next base: position 22,918 of record CALBAK010000073.1, on the reverse strand, counting down.
GGATGTAGCCGCGGCGGTCGAGCTCGGCGAGGAAGTCGGAGCGGAACCGGCGCATGGGCGCTCCAGGAGCTGGGGCCCGCGCCGCGGCGGGCCGGATCTTCGGGTGTAGGGACGGCTCAGCGGGCGAGGGCCAGGCTCTCGCCGGCCGGCTTGAGCCGGCGATCGAGATAGGCCTCGCAGATCGCCTCGACTTGGTCGACCTTGCCGGTAAAGTGGTGGTCGGCTCCCGCGATCTCGTGGAAGTCGATCGTGATGCCGCGCTGCTGGCTGAGCTTGTTGACGAGCCGGGTGACCGAATCGGTCGGGGTCACGATGTCCTTCTCGCCGTGAATGATGAGGCCGGAGGCGGGGCAGGGGGCGAGGAATGAGAAATCGTACATGTTGGCCGGCAGGCTCAAGCACATGAAGCCCTGGATCTCCGGCCGGCGCATGAGGAGCTGCATGGCGATCCAAGCGCCGAAGGAGAAGCCGGCCACCCAGCAGGAGGTGCTGTTGGGGTGATGGAGCTGCATCCAGTCGAGCGCCGCGGCGGCGTCTCGCAGCTCGCCCAGGCCGTGGTCGAACACGCCCTGCGAGCGGCCCACGCCGCGACTGTTGTAGCGCAGGGTGGCGAAGCCGCGCCGGGCGAAGACCTGGAACATCATGTAGACGAGACGGTTGTTCATCGTCCCGCCGTGCAGCGGATGCGGATGCAGCACGATCGCGAGCGGCGGCGCCGCCCCGTGTCCCGGCACGTAGCGACCTTCGAGACGTCCATCCGAGCCGTTGAAGATCACTTCCGGCATCGCGTTCTACCTCGTCTCCCCAGGAGAGGGCCGCCGGGGACGGTCCTCCCCGACGGTCGATTGCACCGCAATTCGGTTCGCCCTATATGGGCACGGGCGTGGCGAGATGCAGGGCCTGTCCGTGCCCACGTCGTCCGCGCGCGAAAAACGGCTCGCCGCACCGCCCGTCCGGCGGCGGGGCCGGGTGTATAACCGAGGCGCGGTGCGATGTTCAAGGCGTTGATGGAGGACGTCCAGGCGGTCTTCGAGCGCGACCCGGCGGCGCGTTCGAAGATCGAGGTCCTGCTCTGCTATCCGGGCGTGCACGCCGTGGCCCTGCATCGGCTCGCGCACGCCCTCTGGCGGCGCGGCTGGCACCTCGGCGCCCGTTTCCTCTCGCACCTCAACCGCTTCCTCACCGGCATCGAGATCCACCCGGGCGCGAAGATCGGCCGCCGCTTCTTCATCGATCACGGGATGGGCGTGGTGATCGGCGAGACCGCCGAGATCGGCGACGACGTCACGATCTACCAGGGCGTGACGCTCGGCGGGGTGAGCCTCGGCAAGGGCAAGCGCCATCCGACGATCGAGGACGGCGTGGTGATCGGTGCCGGGGCGGCGGTGCTCGGACCCTTCACGGTCGGCAAGGGGGCCCGGATCGGCTCCAATGCGGTCGTGGTCAAGGAGGTCCCGCCCGGCGTCACGGTGGTCGGCATCCCGGCCAAGCCCGTCGGGCCGCAGCCCGTGGCCGAGGGCGAGCGGGCCTTCCCGGCCTACGGCACCTGGCCCGGCGTGGCGGCCGACCCGGTGAGCCGCGCCCTCGAGCGGGTCTGCCTGCAGCTCGAGGAGCTCCAGGCGCGGGTCGAGGAGCTCGAGCGGCGCGAGGCCGACGCCCCTCGGCCCCGGCGCCGGGTCGGCTCCTGAAGGGGCATGGGCGCTGCTCTCGCCTATCTCGACTGGGCGGCCACGGCACCCGTCCGCCCCGAGGCGGTGGCGGCGATGGCCGAGGCGGCGAGGCTGCTCGGCAATCCCGCCTCTGTCCACGGGCCCGGCCGGCGCGCCCGTGCTCTGCTCGACGACGCCCGGCGGCGGATCGCGCGCTCCTTCGGCCTCGAGCCCGAGGACCTCGTGCTCACGAGCGGCGGCACCGAGGCCAACCAGCTCGCCCTCCACCAGGCCCGGGGCGGGTTGGCCGTGAGCGCGATCGAGCACGCCTCGGTCCTCGAGGCCGCACCCGGGGCGGTCCGCCTGCCGGTGACGGCCGACGGCGTGCTCGACCTCGAGGTGGCCGAGCGGCTGCTGGCCGAGCACCGGCCCGCGCTCGTCGCCTGCCAGCTCGCCAACAACGAGACCGGGGCGATCCAGCCCGTGCGCGAACTCGGTCGGCTCGTCCGGCGGATCGGGGCGCACTTCCACGTCGACGCGGTCCAGGCGGCGGGCAAGCTCGGCTGTGCGCCCGAGGCGCTCGGCGCCGACACGGTCGCGGTCTCGGCCCACAAGCTGGGCGGTCCGCAGGGCGCGGGTGCGCTATTCTTGCGGCCGGGCCTCGGGCTGCGGCCGCGCCAGCCGGGCGGCGGTCAGGAGCTCGGCCGGCGGGCGGGCACGCCGAACCTGCCGGGCGCGGCCGGCTTCGCGGCCGCGGTCGAGCTTTTGCCGCAGGTCGACTGGCGTGCGGTCGAAGCGCTGCGGGAGCGGCTCGAGCGGGCGCTCCGGGCGATCGCCCCGGAGCTCCGGGTGGTCGCGGCCGGCGTGCCGCGGCTGCCGACCATCGCCTGCCTGCTCACCCCCGGGCTCTCGGCCGAAACCCAGGTCGTGGCCCTCGACCTCGACGGTGTGGCGGTCGGGGCCGGAGCGGCCTGCAGCTCGGGCAAGCTCGCGCCCTCGCACGTGCTGCTGGCGATGGGCTTTTGCGAGGCCGAGGCCCGTGCGGCGATCCGGGTGAGCATCGGCTGGTCGACGAGCGCGGCCGAGATCGATCGGTTGATCGCGAGCTGGGGGGCGCTCTATCGCCGCGTCCGCGCCCGCCGCGCCGCCTGAGCCGGGCCGGCAGGGGTCGCCTCGCCCGAGCCTGTTGGTCTTGTCAAAGGCCGTGCGCGGGGCAATCTCGATGCTCGCGGGCCGCTCGGCCCGACACGGAGGGATCGGATGTCGGAGCCCATCTTGACCCTGACCCCGGCGGCCGTGAGCCGGGTCCGTCACTTGCTCGCGAGCCGCGGGGAGGGTGCTCGTGGCCTGCGCGTCGGGGTCAAGCCCACAGGCTGCTCGGGCTTTTCTTACGAGCTCGACTTCGCCCGCACGATCGACCCCGAGGATCGGGTCGTCGAATGCGAGGGTGTCACCGTGGTGGTCGATCCGAAGGCGGCACCGCTCTTGGTCGGCACCGAGGTCGACTGGATCGAGGACCGGCTCGGAGCCCAGTTCGTGTTCAAGAACCCGAACGAGAAGGCCCGCTGCGGCTGCGGCGAGAGCTTCAAGGTCTGAGCCGCGGCCCTTGCCGGAGGTCGTCTTCGTCTTGCCGAGCGGCCGCGCCGTTCGGGTCGCGGTGCCGGCGGGGACGAGCCTGCTCGAGGCGGCGCGCATCGCCCGGGTCGACATCGAGGGCGCCTGCGGCGGCTCGATGGCCTGCGCGACCTGCCACGTCCGGGTCGAGGAAGCGTGGTTCGACCGGCTCGAGCCCGCTTCGGCGGAGGAGGAGGACATGCTCGATCTCGCCGCCGACTGGGGCCCGACCTCGCGCCTGGGCTGCCAGGTTCGGGTCGGCCCCGAGCTCGACGGGCTCACCGTCCGCGTCCCCGCCTCGAGCCTCCTTTCCGATGAAGGCTGAGAACCCGGCCGCCGATCTCGACCTTCCTGCTGGCGCCCGGGTCGTGGTCGCCATGTCGGGCGGGGTCGACAGTTCGGTCGCGGCGGCGCTTCTGGCCGAGGCCGGCTTGGAGGTGGTGGGCGTCACCCTGCAGCTGCACGACCGTCGCACCATGCGGGCCGACGGGCGCGGTTGCTGCGCCGGCCGCGACGTCGAGGATGCGCGAGCGGTGGCCGTCCGGCTCGGCATCCCGCACTACGTGATCGACCGCGAGGCCCGCTTCCGCGAGGCGGTGATCGAGGATTTCGCCGCGTCCTACGCGGCTGGCCGCACGCCCGTGCCCTGCGTGCGCTGCAACGAGCGGGTCAAGTTCGTGGACCTGCTCGAGCTCGCCCGCGATCTCGGGGCACAAGCGCTCGCCACCGGTCACTATGCCCGCCGGGTCGCGGGGCCGGACGGGCCCGAGCTGCACCGGGCCGCCGATCCGCGGCGCGACCAGAGCTATTTCCTGTTCGCGACGACCGAGGCGCAGCTCGCCTTCCTGCGCTTTCCCGTGGGCGGGCTCGAGAAGGAGCGGGTGCGGGCGATCGCCGCCACCCGCGGGCTGCCGGTCGCCGACAAGCCGGACAGCCAGGATCTCTGCTTCGTGGCGAAGGGTGCACACGCCCGGCTGGTCGAGGCGCTGCGGCCCGAGGCGACGACCCCGGGTGCGATCGTCCACGTCGACGGGCGGCTGATCGGCCGGCACGAGGGGATCGCGCGCTTCACCGTGGGCCAGAGGAAGGGCCTCGGCGTGGCGGTGGGCGAGCCGCTCTACGTCACCGCGATCGACGCCGCGAGCCGGCGGATCGAGGTCGGGCCGCGGCGGGCGGCCCTCGTGGCGGGCTGTGCGCTCGAGGGTTGCTCCTGGCTCGTGCCGCCCGATGCGAAGGAGCTGCTCGAGGTGCGGCACCGCTACAACGAGCCGGCGGTCGCCGCGCGGATCGAGCCCCTGGCGGGCGGACGGGCGCGTGTCCGGTTCCTCGAGCCGCAGGTCGGGGTGGCACCCGGCCAGGCTTGCGTCGCCTGGCGCGGCACGCGGCTTCTGGGCGGCGGCTGGATCGCCGCAACCGACCGGCTCGCGCTCCCGCCCACCCCGCGGCTTGACGCGCCGGCCGCCGCTCCATAGATCGAGGCGACCTACGGGCACGGCGGCGGAGTAGCTCAGCGGTAGAGCAGGGGAATCATAATCCCTTGGTCGGGGGTTCGAATCCCTCCTCCGCTACCATCGACCGGCGCATCCCGTCGGCTCGCGCGAACGCTTAACGAAAAATTAACTTCGAGTCTCGACAGTCCGTACAGGCGCGGTGCTATCCTTCCGTTCGACCGGAAGGCGTGGGTGCGGGCATGGGCGAGATCGCACGCTTCGTGATCGAGCGGGTCGAGATCCTGCGGCCGGACGGCACGCTCGCAGGCCCGTTGCCGGCCTTCGCCGAGGATCCGGACGAGCTCGTGAAGCTCTACCGGGCGATGGTCCTCACCCGAACCTACGACACCAAGGCCGTGGCCCTGCAGCGCACCGGCCGGCTCGGCACGGTGGCCTCCTCGCTCGGCCAGGAGGCCGTGGCGGTCGGTACCGCCGCGGCGATGCGGCCGGAGGACGTGCTCCTTCCCTCCTTCCGCGAGCAGGGTGCGATGCTCTGGCGCGGGGTGCGGATCGAGGAGCTGTTGACCTTCTGGGGCGGCGACGAGCGCGGCTCCGACTTCGCCGGCCCGCGCGAAGACTTTCCCGTCTGCATCCCGGTCGGCACGCACGCTCCGCACGCCGCCGGAGTCGCGACCGCCTTCAAACTCCGCCGCGAGCCGCGGGTGGCGGTCTGCGTGCTCGGCGACGGTGCGACCTCCAAGGGCGAGGTCTACGAGGCCTTGAACCTCGCCGGGGTCTGGCGGCTGCCGATGGTCACGGTCGTCGACAACAATCGTTGGGCGATCTCGGTCCCCGTCGAAGCCCAGACCGCGGCCGCCACGCTCGCTCAGAAGGCGATCGGAGCCGGCATCCCCGGCATCCAGGTCGACGGCAACGACGTGATCGCGGTGCGGGCGGTGGTCGCGCGGGCGATCGAGCGGGCGCGCGCGGGCGAGGGCCCGACGCTGGTCGAAGCCACGACGTACCGGCTCTCCGACCACACCACCGCCGACGACGCCCGCCGCTATCGCGACGACGCGGAAGTGAGCGCGCGCTGGAAGGAGGAGCCGATCGGCCGGCTGCGCGCCTTCCTGCTCGCCCGCGGCTTCTGGGACAAGGCGCGCGAGGAGGCACTCCTCGCCGATTGCGCGCGGGCGGTGGACGAGGCCGTCGAGGCCTATCTCGCCCGACCGGCCGCGCCCGCGACCGACATGATCGACCACGTCTTCGCCCGCCTGCCGGCACCGCTCTCTCGACAGCGGGCGGAAATCGAACGGCGGGCGCGCCTTCGGGCCCGGGAGGTCGCCGGGCGATGAGCGCGCTGACCCTGGTCGAGGCGGTCCGCACGGCCCTCGCGCGGGCGATGGAGGAAGACCCGCGCGTGCTCGTGCTGGGCGAGGACGTGGGGCGGGACGGCGGCGTGTTCCGCGCCACCGAGGGGCTCTTCGAGCGGTTCGGGCCGGAACGCGTGCTGGATACCCCGCTCTCCGAGGCACTGTTCACCGGTCTCGCCGTGGGCCTCGGCGCGCAGGGCTTCCGGCCCGTGGTCGAGTTCCAGTTCGACGGCTTCCTGTACCCGGCGATCGACCAGCTCGTGAACCATGCCGGGCGCCTCCGCGCCCGCACCCGGGGCCGGCTCTCTTGCCCGATCGTGTTGCGGGCACCCTTCGGCGGCGGTATCCGCGCCCCCGAGCACCATTCGGAGAGCCCGGAAGGGTTGTTCGCGGCGATCCCCGGGGTGCGCACCGTCGTCCCCTCTTCGCCCGCCCGCGCCTACGGCCTGCTCTTGGCCGCGATTCGCGACCCCGACCCCGTCGTCTTCCTCGAACCCAAGCGGATCTACCGAGCGTTCCGCGAGGAGGTGGTGGACGATGGTGCCGCCCTGCCGCTCGACCGTGCTTTCGTCCTGCGCGAGGGTCGCGACCTCACGATCGTCGCTTGGGGGGCGCTCGTCCGGGAAGCACTCCAGGCCGCCGACCGGCTCGCCGAGGAGGGTGTGAGCGCCGAGGTCCTCGACCCGGCCACCCTCGCACCCCTCGACGTCGAGACGATCCTCGCCTCGGTCGGCCGCACCGGGCGCTGCCTGATCGTGCACGAGGCCCCGCCGAGCCACGGTCCGGGTGCGGAGATCGCGGCCCTGCTCGCGGCCGAGGGGCTGTTCTCGCTCTTGGCACCGGTCGCCCGGGTCGCCGCCTTCGACGTGCCCACGCCCCTGCCGCGGCTCGAGGGCGTGTTCCTGCCGAACGTCGCCGACATCCTGGAAGCCGCACGGAGGCTGCTCGCGCACCGATGATCACCTTCCGCCTGCCCGACCTCGGCGAGGGCCTCGAGGAGGCCGAGATCGTCGCCTGGCACGTGGCGGTGGGCGACCACGTGGTGGCCGACCAGCCGCTCCTTTCGGTCGAGACGGACAAAGCGGTGGTCGAGGTACCGGCGCCGCGTGCCGGACGCATCGTCGCTCTGCACGGCGCACCCGGCACGATCGTCAAGGTCGGCGAACCGCTCGTCGAGATCGAGGAAGCGGCCGGCGAGGATGCCGGGGCGGTCGTGGGCGAGTTGCCGCGTGGCGAGCGGCCGGCCGGCGAGGATGTCGGGGCGGCGGCGATCAAGGCGGCACCGGCGGTGCGCCGGCGAGCGGCCGAACTCGGCCTCGATCTCGCGGCCGTGCCCGCGAGCGGGCCCGAGGGCACGGTGACCATGGCCGACCTCGAGGTCGCGGCCGCCGCCCGAGCGGCCGGCCCGGCCCCCGGCGCAGCGACGGCCGGTGCACCGGCGGGCGGCGAGCTCCTGCCGCTTCGGGGCGTGCGGCGGGCGATGGCCCGCACGATGGCCCGCGCCCATGCCGAGGTCGTGCCGGCGACCGTGGTCGACGAGGCCGATGTCGGCCGCTGGCCCGAGGGCACCGACGTGACGCTGCGCTTGGTGCGCGCGATCGTCGCTGGCTGCCGCGCCGAGCCGGCCCTCAATGCCCGCTTCCTCTCCGAGGCCGAGGGGCGGCTGCTCCAGCAGCGGATCGACCTCGGCATCGCGGTCGATCTGCCGGACGGGCTCGTCGTGCCGGTGCTGCGCGACGTCGCCAACCGCACGCCGGCCGATCTGCGGGCCGGGCTCGACCGGCTCGCCCGCGACGTGCGGGCGCGCACGATCCCGCTCGCCGAGCTCAAGGGGGCGACGATCACGCTTTCCAATTTCGGCATGCTCGGCGGCCGCTTCGCCGAACTCGTGGTGGTGCCGCCGCAGGTGGCGATCCTGGGTGCCGGGCGGATCCGCGAGGGTGTGCGGGTGAGCGCAGGCGCCCTGCGCCTCACCCGTTTCCTGCCGCTCTCCTTGACGTTCGACCACCGCGCGGTGACCGGCGGCGAGGCCGCCCGCTTCCTGCAGGCGGTGATCGGCGATCTCGAGCTCGCCGACTGAACGGCGAGGACGAACGACGAGGGGTGAAGGCGGGTGCTGCCGGCGGGAGGGGAGGGAGCGATGGGGCGGGGATGGTTCGGCTTCGAGGACGAGCTCGGCCCCGAGCGGGTCGTGCATCTCTGGCACCCGGGCCTCGGCCTCGAGGGGATCGTCGTGGTCGACAACACCGCCTGCGGGCGGGCGATCGGGGGGGTGCGGATGGCCCCTGATGTCGGTCTCGAGGAGTGCTTCCGGCTCGCCCGCGCGATGACTTTCAAAAACGCCGCGGCCGGCCTCCCGCACGGGGGCGGCAAGGCGGTGATCCGGGCCGACCCGGCGATGCCGGTCGAGGCCAAGGAGCGGCTCCTGCGCGGCTTCGCCCGCACGATCGCGGAGCTCGAATCCTACGTCCCGGGGCCGGACATGGGCACCGACGAAGTGGCCATGGCCTGGGTGCGCGACGAGATCGGCCGCGCCGTCGGCCTGCCCCGCGAGCTGGGCGGGATCCCGCTCGACGAGATCGGCGCCACCGGGCACGGCCTCGCGATCGCCTGCGAGGTCGCCTGCCGGCACGCCGGGCTTTCGCTCGAGGGTGCGCGGGTGGCGATCCAGGGCTTCGGCGCGGTCGGCCGGCACGCGGCCCACCGGCTCGCCGAGCGCGGTGCGCGGATCGTGGCGGTGAGCGACAGCCGCGGCACGATCGTGAACGAGCGCGGCCTCGACCTCGCGGCACTGCTCGCCCACAAGGCCCGCGGCGGGCCGGTCGCGGGCTTTGCGGACGGGCGGGCGGCCGGGCCCGAGGCGATCCTCGGGGTCGACTGCGAGATCTGGATCCCGGCCGCCAGGCCGGACGTGGTGCACGAGGGGAATGTCGACCGGTTGCGGGCGCGGATCGTCGTGAGCGGTGCCAACATCCCGATCACCGCGGCGGCCGAGGCGATCCTCCATGCTCGCGGGGTCGTCCAGGTCCCCGACTTCGTCGCCAACGCCGGCGGGGTGATCTGCGCCGCCGTCGAGTTCGCGGGCGGCAGCGAACGCGAGGCTCTCGAGCTCGTCGCCGAAAAGGTGCGCGCCAACAGCGAGGCCGTGCTCCAGCGCGCCCGCGCCGAGGGGATCTCGACCCGCCGCGCCGCCGAGGATCTCGCCCGCGAGCGCATCGAGCGGGCGATGCGGTTCCGCCGCTTCGGCTGAGGCGAGGGCGGACGGCGCGAGTGGCTGCGGCGGGATCCGATCGGATCGGCCCGCGCTCTCGGCCCCGGCCGGCCGGCTTCCGCTGCGCCCGGGAGCGGCGCGCGTGCCGAACGTCGGGCCCGTGCGCGCGGTCCCGCGAGAGGCGCGGCGAACGGAGGAGAGCCTGCCGCTGCCGTGGAGCGTCGGTCGGGACTCCGGCTCGCGGGAGGTCCGTCGGGGCTCCGCCGACGGGGTGGGGTCGGCGGTTCCGCGCGGGTGCCGCGGTCGCCCATCGGCCCGGCGTGCGGACCATGATTCGCTCGGCCGGGTGCGTCCGACGTGCGCCGACGATCCGCGGGTCCGGTGCAAGTGCTCCCCACGCGGGTCCGGGCCGGCCTCGAAGCCGTGTCCCCCCGGTCGCCCGCGCGCTCGCGCGGCCGGTACACCCGCTCGGCTTCGTGTCCGCGGGCCGCAGCACACCTCCGAGAGGGAGAGCCGACCCGCGAGGGCATCGCGCGGGCCGTGCGGTTCCGCCGCTTCGGCCGAGCTGCGGGCGGCGCGGCGAGAGCCCCACCCCGGGGACCCGACCGCATCGGCCGCGGTTTTCGCCGGTCGGCCCTTCCTTCGCCGGGTAACGGAGAAGGGTTCGATCCATGGACGCGCAGGCAGGGGTCGGCGCCCGAACTCCGGGACCGGGCTGTCGCCGCTCGATCCACGGACGCGGGCAGCGGCACGCCGAGGCTCGCGGCGATGGAGCGGGCGCGGGCAGAGGCCGGGTGACGCCCGGAGCGACCCCACCAGGCCGCCATCGGGAGGCCTCGGGCCCGGCTCCGACGGTCGCCGACGCGGGTCGGCGGGGGAGGATCGCCGTGCGCTGCCCCCGACCGGCCGACCCCGAGGGCGGAGGTTCTCCAGGACGAGCGGACCCGAGGTGCGACCAAGATCCGTGGGTTCGACGGGCGAGCCCCCGACACGAATCGAGCCCGCAATGGGGTCGGGCCCCGTCGGCTGCACGCGCTCCCACAGTCGCGTATCCCCCTCTCGTGCGGATCGCGTGCGCCGAGCCGCGGTCCCCGGGGACGTCGGCTCGCTCTCGTCGAGCGAGCCCGGCCTTGCTCGAGGCGCACGTGTCCGACCGGCACGGCAGACGGAGAGCGGCGTTCGCTCGCGCCGTCGCCCCGTGGTCGCACGGGGGCCGGCGGGCGAGCGGCGTCGCGCCACACGGGCACGTTCGATGGGCAACGCGGTTTCGTCGGTTCGGTGGAGGCAGGGACAGGCGGATCCGCAGTCGGGAACCGGGGGCGGCCCCGTTGGCGGATGGAGTCGCTCGCCGAGCAGGAGCCGAAAGCGCCGAGGGGGCTTCGTCCTTCGGGCAACGCGAGCCTCTGGTCGAAAGGGGGCGGCGAGCACCGACTCGCCGTGCTGTCGCGAGCGGCGGGTTTCCTTCGCTCCGCGAGGTGCGGAGGGCGGCTCGTTCCCCCGGCGTCGAGCCGGCAGAGGCCTACCCGTCGAGAACCGTTCGGGTTCGAGGACGGGGCGATTCGGACCCAATCCCCCACTGCCCCGACCCGACCGCGCCGGGATCGCGACGGACGGCGATACCGCCGCGTGCGGGCGGGCGATCGGCCCCACAGCGTCGGCTTCCGGCGTAGGACTCCAGGAACGGTTCCCGGCGGCGCCGGCGACGGATTTCGGTCGAGCCGCGGCCGACTTGCGTCCGTGGGCGGCGTTGCGAACCCCGCACTGGCGGCTGCGAGCCGCACGACGAACGGCGGGTTCGAACGACGGTCCGTCGCCGACAGCGGGCCACCTCACCGTGCGGTCCCGCCCACCGCCGAACCGTCCCGAGGCCGCGGCGAGATCGTCGGACCGCCAGCACCGGTCGTGTCTCGGCCCGCGCGGCAACGTTCGCTTCCATCGAAAAGAAACGCCGTTCTCCCCCCGCCGTGTCCGCCGCCCGCGGCCGCGGTGGGGGCCGCGGTCGATCGCGCCGCGGCCTCGAGGGTCTCGACGGCGAAGCGGAACTCCGCCCCTCCGAGGACGGGCCGGGAAGCGGGTGGCCACTCCTTCCCGGGTTCGTCGCTCCGCTGGTTCGGTTTTGTCGGTTCGGCCGAGGGCGAACAGCGCCGAAACGCTGCGGCCGGCGCCGTCGGTGTTGACCGGGCTCGGTCACGGGCTCGGTCACGGGCGCGCTCGCCGCCCGCCCGGGAACGAGAGGCGCCGGTCCGGGCGTGTCGGCGCGCGCGACCCGAATGCCCCGGTCGGGGGGCGCCGAGACCACCGTCCTTCGAACCTCCCCCCGAGCGTCGCACACCCGGGCGGCTCGGGCTCGGGAAGCTCCGGGTTCGACCGCGCACGGGGGCAGCGAAAGGGGGACGCGGAGAACCGTACGGCAGACTGGCCCCGGCCGAGCGGCGAGCGAGGTCGCACCGAGCGACGCGAGCAGGAGACGCGGGTCTCGGCGGCGCGGAGCGACCGGGCGGCACGTCGGACGAGAGCGGAGTGGACACCGCCGGGCCTCGGCCGCGCTCGGTGACCCCCAGCCGAGGCTGCCGGGGAGCCGGAATCGGAGTGCTACCGGAGGGGGGACTTGCAGCGGCCCGGCCGACCGGGCCGAAGGCCGTGACGGGCTCGAGACCCGGTCCGCTCCACGCACCGTCCCGCACCGGAGCTCGATCCGGCGGCGCTGGCGGGGGCGAATCTCGGCGCGGTGAACGAAGAAAGCTGCACCCCCAACCGGTGAGGGCCTTGCCGGCCCGGCCGACTGTCGGCGTCATCGAGCTCCTGCCGGCCGCGTAGAGAGCTCGCCGGCCGACAAAGGCGGGTCGGTCTCGCCCGGTCGAAGGTTTCCGCGCTCGTTCGGCCGGCCGCGGAACGGATCCCCTGCGGAGAGGACCCGAGTATCGCGAACGACGCCGCGAACGGGTGCCGTACCGACGAGACCGGCGACCCTCGCCGCTCGCCCGGCGGTCGACGCGCGACCGCGAGCACGCACGGGACAGAGCAGCGGCCGGCCGGCGAAAACGCCCCGTACTGCGGCGGAGGGGCGACGGGCGCCGCTCGAAGCGGCGCCGAGTGCGGGCCTACTCCGAGGATTCCTCGGCTGGCTGCTCTTTCGGCACGAACACCTGGCGGCCGCGGTAGCGGCCGGTCTTGAGATCGATGTGGTGTGGCCGACGGAACTCGCCGCTCTCCTTGTCCTCGACCCAGGTAGGTGCAGTGAGCGCCAGGTGCGAGCGGCGCATGTCGCGGCGCGACTTCGAGATCTTTTTCTTCGGAACGGCCATTCGTGGGTTCCCGCTCGCGGCCGCCCCGAGGGGTCGGCACGCACCAATCCGGCGCGGCGCCGACCGGCGCCGCGAGACCCGCTTCTCTAGAGGGGCAGCGGCCTCCGGTCAACGGCCCGCATCTTCGGGTGCTGCGGTGGCATCGCAATCGGCGCCGGACCGGCCGAGAAACCGAAGCATCGGGGCAGTGGGAATTCGCACAGGACGAGCCGGCAGTCGAGCGAGCCCTGGGCGTGGAGGATCGGTCGGGCGGCCGGATCGCGGCCGCCCTCGCGCACGAGCTCGACCTCGAGCGTCCGGCGCGGGCGGGCGGCCAGCCGGTCGGTGGCGCCGGGCTCGGGACAGTCGCGGCGTTCGACGATCGGGTCGGCGGCGGCGAGTGCCGGCAGCGTCTCTTCGGTGATCGGCTCGCGCTCGCAACCCTCGCAGTCGAGGAGGACGAGGGCGCGCGGATGCGTGCCCGGGAGATCGACGAGCCGGCCCGGCTCGCAGCGCCCCCAGAGCCGGTCCGATCCGCCACACCGTTCCGCCGGGCGGCCTCGGCGCAGACCCGCAGCGCTTCTTCCTCGAGGTCGAGGCGGACGGCACGGCCCGGGAAGCGCGACGCCGCGCCGACCGCGTCGCGGTGCTCCGCACAGCCGACATGGACGACGAGTTCGGGAGCGCGGGCGAGGCTCCGTTCGAGCTCCGTCGCCGCCGCGTCCGTTCGTCCTCCGCTGTCGCGCGACCGCCGGCCGCTGCCCGGATGGCACGGCGTTGGGTTAAGATCCGGTCGACGCGGCGCGGATCCCGACGAACCGCGCGCGGTCGGGAGCGCTGCGCGATGCGCAAGGCCCTCGTGGGGCTTCTGGGTCTCCTCGTCCTCCTGCCGCTTTCGGCGCTCGGCGGGCTGGCACTCTTCGGGGTCGATCGCCTGCGGCCCTGGATCGAGGCTCGCGCCGCGGCCGCCCTCGATCGGCCCGTGCGGATCGAGGGGCCGCTCGGGTTCGCCTGGTCGCTCCGCCCCACGATCCGAGCGGAGGGGCTCGTGCTCGGCGCCCGGCAGGGCGAAGCGGAAGAGCTCGCGCGGATCGGCCGTCTCGAGCTGCGGGCGGCCCTCCTGCCGCTCCTGACCGGCCGGATCGAGCTCGACCGACTGTTCCTCGCCGACGGCACCCTCTCGCTGCCGGCGAGCGGAGGGGAGGGCGGCCGGCCGACCGGGACGGCCTGGCCTTCGACCGGCTCGGAGCAGCCGATGGCGCTGCCGGTCGCCCGGGAGATACGACTCGAGCGCGTCGAGATCCGGCTCGGAGCCGCCGCCGGCCGGCCGGCGCACACGGTGCGGCTCGCCCGGCTCGATGCCGCCTTCCCCGATCCGGAGGGGCCGCTTCGGCTAGAGGGCGAGGGAGAGATCGACGCCCGACCGCTTTCCCTCCGAGTGGGGCTCGATTCGCCGCGGGCGCTGCTCGACGGCCGTCCGGCCCGGATCGAGCCGCTGGCACTCGAGCTTTCCGGCACCGACCTCGGGGGTGCCTCGACCTTCGATCCGGGCGGGCCGCGCCCACGGCTCGAAGGCAGCCTCGCGAGCCGTCGCCTCGATGCGGCCGCGCTCGCGGCTCTCCTCGGCGGGGCGAGGGAAGAGGGCGCGGGTGGACGGCCGAGCGAGGGCGGCGGCAGAGGGCGCTCCGGCCGGGTGATCCCCGACCTGCCGCTCGACCTCTCCGCCCTGCGCGGCATCGAGGCCCGGATCGAGTTGAAGGTGGACGAGCTCGCGACCGGCGGGCCGGTGTTGCGCGAGGTCGTGCTGCCGATCGAGCTCGGCAACGGCCGCCTCCTCCTCGGGCCGATCGGGGCGAGCCTCGCCGGCGGCCGGCTCGCCGGCCGCCTGGAGGCCGACGGGGGCCGGCCCGAGCCGGCGGTGACGCTCGCGCTCGAGGCGCGCGGGTTGGCTATCGCGGCCCTCGTGCGCGAGTTCGGCCGAGAGCCGACGATCGAGGCACCGCTCGATTTCGACCTCGAGCTCGCCGGCCGCGGTGCCTCGCTCTCGGCTCTGCTCGCGGGCGCCGAAGGCGAGCTCACGGCCGTCGTCGGCGGTGGCCGGATCCGCGCGGTCGCCCTCGACCGGATCGCCGGCGGCGTGCGCGAGCTCGCCGGAGCACTCCTCGGTCCGGGAGGCGAGGGCTGGGTCGAGCTCCGCTGCGCCGCCTTCGACGTACCGGTGCGGGTGGGCGTGGCCGAGTTCCGGGTCGCCGTGGCCGAGACCAACCGCGCTCGCGTCACGGCCGAGGGTCGAATCCATCTCGGCAGCGAACGGCTCGATGTGACCCTCGTGCCTCGGTCGCGCGGTGCGACCTTGAACGTCGCCGTGCCGGTACGGCTGCGCGGGACTCTCGCCGAGCCCGAGATCGCTCTCGACCAGCGCGAAGCGGCCCGTCGTGCGGCCCTCGGCCTTCTGGGCGCGCTCGTCTTTCCGCCGGCGGCGATGGCGGCGTTCGTCGACCTCGGCGCTTCCGGCAGCCCGTGCCTGGTGACCGAGCCGGCGCCCGCCGAGGCGGCGCCGCCGGCCGGGGGATCGGGAGTGCCGGGGGTCGACGTGCTGCGCCGCGGGCTCGAGGGGCTTTTCCGGCGATGAGCCCGACGACGAGCGAGGTTCTGGCCTTCGCCCGGGCGGTCCACGTTCTGGCCGTACTGCACTGGATCGGAGGCGTGGGCTTCGTGACCCTGGTCGTGCTCGGCGGCCGCGAGCCGGCAGAGGCGATCCTCGCCCGCTTCCTCGCGGTGGAGCGACGCTTCGCCCCGCAGGCGCGGATCGCGGTGCTGCTCGCCGGAGGCTCGGGGCTCTGGCTCGTGCAGGGGCTCGATCTCGGGTGGCGCTTCGCCGAGCCGGGCTTCTGGTGGATGCACGCGATGGTCGTCGTGTGGCTCCTCTTCGCGCTCGCCCTGTTCTTGGCCGAACCTCTCTTCCTGCACGCCTGGTTCGAGCGCCTGGCGGCGCGTGCCCCCGTTCGGGCGCTCGCCCTCGTCCGCGGCTTCCACCGCCTCCTCCTGGCCGCGAGTCTCCTCACCGTGGCCGGGACGGTCGCGGCCGTGCACGGCTGAGGCCGCCGCGGCCCCCGCTCTGGACAGCGCGACCGGCTCGGCTAAGGTCTGGCGCCGCCGGCCCGAAGGCGGCCGGCGGGAAACGGGGAGGCTCGAGCGTGTCGTTCGCAACCTCGCGTCGTTCGATCCTGGCCGGTGCGGCTTCGCTCGCCGCGGTTGCCGGATTCGGCCGCCCGGCCGGTGCCGCCGACAAGATCAAGCTGCGGATGTCGACGGTCGCCACCCCGACCGACCAGCGCTCGCGCGCGCTCGAGGAGAAGTTCGCTCCGGCGGTGGCCGACTTCGCGGTCTACGAGCCGCACTACAATGGCACGCTCTTCAAGCAGGCGACCGAGCTCGAGGCGATCGCCCGCGGCAATCTCGAAATGGCGATCACCTCGGCCCAGGAGCTCGCCACCTTCTTTCCCGAGTTCTCGATCTTCACCGCGGGCTACGTGCATCGGGACGCGGCGCATCAGGTGCGGGTCTTCAACGATCCCCTGATGCAGCCCTTCAAGGAGAAGGCCGAAAAAGAACTCGGCGTGAAGCTCTTGACCGTCATGTATCTCGGCCGCCGCCAGCTCAATTTGCGCACCGACAAGAAGATCCGCACGCCCGAAGACCTGGCCGGGGTGAAGCTGCGGATGCCGCCGACCGATGCCTGGCAGTTCCTCGGCAAGGCGCTCGGCGCCAACCCGGTGCCGATGGCTTTCACCGAGCTCTACACGGCCCTCCAGACCGGGGCGATCGACGCCCAGGACAATCCGCTGCCGACGGTCCGCGATTCCAAATTCTTCGAAGTCACCAAGCAGATCGTCTTGACATCGCACCTCGTCGACCTCAACTACCTCGCGTTTTCGAAGAAGGTCTGGGACAGGCTCACCCCCGAACAGCAGAAGATCACCCAGAAGGCGGCCGACGATGCGGCCGAGCTCGGCCGGCAGCGTCAGCTGGCGCTCGAGGCGGAGCTCGTGCAGTTCTTCAAGGACAAGGGGCTCGAGGTGTACGAGCCGGACGTGGCGGCCTTCCGCGCCCGGGTGCAGAAGGCCTATCTCGAGTCCGACTACGCCAAGGCCTGGCCCGAGGGCTTGCTCGAAAAGATCGACGCGCTCTGAGCGGCGCTTGCAACGTCTCGCTCTCGTTCTGCGCGCGGCGGCGGACGCGCTCGCGGGCGCGTTGCTCGCCGCCCTCTTCGCGATCTTCGTCCTGCAGATCTTCTTTCGCTATCTTCTGAACTGGCCCGTGGGCTGGACCGTCGAGCTCTGCCTCACGCTCTGGCTCTGGCTCGTGCTCCTGGGCGCGGCCTTCTGCGTGCCGGACCGCGAGCAGGTGCGCTTCGACCTGATCGAGCAGCGGCTCTCGCCGGGCGCGCGCCGCATCGCCGGGCTGGTCGTGGCCGTGGCGGTGCTCGCGGGCTTCGTGGCGGTGCTCGGCCCGAGCTTCGACTATGTGAGCTTCTACCGCATCAAGCGCAGCGCCACGCTCCGCATCCCCTTGTCGTGGGTGTTCTCGGTCTTCCTCGTCTTCGCCGTGGCCGTCGTGCTGCGCCAAGCCCGAGCGATCGTCCGCCTGTTGCGCACGGCCGAGCCGCTCGACGGGCCGGTGGCGCCACAGCACCCCGAGCGATGAGCCTCGCCTTCGCCCTCTGCCTCCTCACGGTGGCGGCGCTCGCCGCCCTCGGCGCGCCCGTGGCCTATGCGCTCTTCGTCTCGGCCGTGGTCTATCTCGCGATCCAGGGGGCCGATCTGGCGCTCGCGACCGAGCAGCTCGTGCAGTCGCTCTACGACGGCTACGTGCTCCTGGCCGTGCCGCTTTTCGTCGCCGCCGCCAACATCATGAACGCCGGCACGGTGAGCGAGCGGCTCTTGGCCTTCTGCACCGCCGCCGTGGGCCGCTTCCGGGGCGGGCTCGGCCACGTCAACATCGTCTCCTCCGTGATCTTCGCCGGCATGTCGGGCTCGGCCGTGGCCGATGCCGCGGGCGTCGGCAAGCTCGTCATGGAGATGATGACGAGAGACGGCCGCTATCCGCGGGGCTATGCCGGCGCTTTGACCGCGGCCTCGGCCACCATCGGGCCGATCGTCCCGCCCTCGATCCCGATGGTCATGTACGCACTCGTCTCCGACCAATCGATCGGCTATCTCTTCCTGGGCGGGGTCGTGCCGGGCCTCCTCGTGGCGGTTCTGCTGATGGTGATGAACCGGGCGATGGCGGCCCGCCTGCACGTCGTCCGCGAGGATCCGGTCCCGCTCCGCGAGCTGCCGCGCCGGACGGTCGAGGCGTTCCCGGCGCTCCTGATGCCGGTGATCTTGCTGGGCGGCATCTACGGCGGGGCGACCACGCCCACCGAAGCGGCCTCGATCGCCGCCCTCTACGCCTTGCTGATCGCGGCGTTCCTCTACCGCGCCTCGAGCTGGCGCGGCTTGTGGGCCCAGTTCGTCCTGAGCGCCCGGCAGGCCGCCACGGTCGGCATCGTCATCGGCTGTGCGCTGATCTTCAACTACATCGTCGCCTCCGAGCGGATCCCGCACGCACTCTCCGCTTTCCTCGCCGGCATCGATCTGCCGCCGCTCTTCTTCCTGCTGCTCGTCAATCTGGCGCTCCTGCTGTTGGGCTGTGTGCTCGATGCGACCACGATCATTCTCGTGATCCTGCCGCTCTTTCTGCCGACCTGTCAGGCGCTCGGGATCGACCTCGTCCACTTCGGCGTAGTGGCGGTGGTCAACTGCATGATCGGCCTCGTCACCCCGCCCTACGGCATGTTGCTCTTCGTGATCGGGGCGCTCACCGGCACCTCGATCCAGGAGATCTTGCGCTATCTTCCCCCGTTCCTCGTGGCCCTGATCGCGGCGCTTCTCGCGCTCGTCCTGCTCCCCGACCTCGTCCTCTGGCTGCCGCGCCGGTTCGGCTACGCCGGCTGAGGGGGAGCCCCGACGAACCCGGCGGGCCGCCGATCGGCCGCTCAGCGCCGGCGCCAGGCCTGGGTGCGGGCGAGGACGCCGCGCGTCAGGACCCCGTAGAGGCCGCGCACCAGCGCGCTCGTGAGGAAGATCATCACCGCCATGGCCGCGGCCGGGGCGATGTCGCCGGCATCGTCCATGTTGAGCACGGCGATCGAGGCCAGTTGCGTGCGCGGTGAATAGAGGAAGACCACGGCCGAGACCGTCGTCATCGCGTTGACGAAGAGATAGAGCGCGATGTCGAGGATCGCCGGCAGGCAGACCGGCACCGTCACCTTGAAGAAGGTGCGCCAGAGCGGGACCTTGAGCGAGGCCGAGACCGATTCGAACTCGGGGTCGATCTGTTTCAAGGCGGTCACGGCCGTCAGATGCGCCACCGAATAGAAATGCGCGATCGTGCAGATCACGAGAATCGCCATCGAGCCGTAGAGGAAGTGGAACGGGTTGGCGGGCTCGACGAAGAAGAAGATGTAGCCGAGCCCCATCACGAGCCCGGGAATCGCGAGCGGCAGGAGGGCGAGGAGCTGGACGAGGCCGCGCACCGCCTCGAAGCGGCGGGTCTTCTCGACGAGCCAGGCCCCGACGAAGACGATCGCGGTCCCGAACAGCGCGGTGAGGCCGGCCATCTGGAGCGAGTTTCGGTAACTCTCCCAGCCACCGCCGTCCATGTTGTCGAAATCGTAGTTCCTGAGCGAGGGCGTCAGATTGTAGGGCCAGTAGGTCGCGAGCGAAGCGAAGATCGCGGTGCCGAGAATCACGAGGATCGCCGAGGCGACGATCAGGCAGAAGCCGAAGGCGAGCCGGTCGACGAGCGGGTCGGGCTTGGGCTCGTAGGGTACGGCCCGAGCGGAGAGGAGGGCAGCCTGGCGACCCTGGACGAGCCGGTCGACCGCGAAGGAGAGAAGGGCCGGGAGCAGGAGCACGAGCCCGACGACCGCACCCATGCGGAAATTCTGCTGGCCCACGACCTGCTTGTAGACGTCGACCGCCAGCACGTTGAACGAGCCGCCGATCACCTTGGGCACGCCGAAATCGGTGATCACCAGGGTGAAGACGACGAAGGTCGCGGAGACTAGGCCGTAGCGTGCGCCGGGGAGCGTCACGGTCCAGAAGATCCGCGCGCGCGAAGCCTTCAGAGCGATCGCCGCCTCGTAGAGCCGGGCATCGGCCGTAGCCAGCGCGGTCGTGACGATGATGAGCGCGTGCGGGAAGGTCCAGAACACCTCGCCGATCACGATGCCGATCGGCCCGTAGACCGAATGGCCGAACAGCGCCCAGCGGGCGAGCCCCTGGTTGCCGAACAGATAGACGAGGGCGATGGCCGGCAGGAGCGAAGGCGCGAGGAGCGGAATCGCGGCGACGGCCTTGAACAATCCCTTGGCCGGCATACGGGTCCGGGTCAGCGCAAAAGCGTAGCCGAAAGCGAGCCCCACGCAGATCACCGTGCTCGCGCTCGCGACCAGGACAGAGTTCCGGAGGGAGGTCGCGAGCGCCGGGCTCGAGGCATAGGCCGCGAAATTGGCGAGCCCGACGAAGCCGCCGTCCGGACCCTCGAAGGCCTTCGCGAGCAGCGCCCAGAGCGGCAGCACGACCGAGAGCGCGAGCCAAGCCGCCACGAGCACCAGGCCCGCGCGCATGACGAGATCGTCGCGCGAGAGCGCCTGGCGGACGGGGCGCGGGAGCGCGGCGCTCACGGCCGGCACCGGCGAAGCGAGCTGGGGGCCGACGCTCGCCACGGCTCCGCCCTCAGCCCCGCACCGGCGGCTCGGGGAAGACCCGGAGCCGGTCGGGCGGCAGGCAGATCGGGATCCGCCGGCCCGGCCGGATGCCGAGGTCGCGAACCGCGTTGATCGAGAGATCGGCGGAGATGTCGAGATTGGTGCCGGGGACGTGGAGCGTCGTCTGGAAATGGTTGCCGATGAACTCCATCACGCCCACCTCGGCCTCGAGCCGATTGGCCGGCCGACGCTCGACCTCGCGCACCACCACGTCCTCGGGCCTGAGACACACGGTGATCGGGGCGCCGGCTGCGAGCTCGAGCGGCGGCTCGAAGACGAGTTCGGCACCCTCGACCGCGGCCCGATGGGGTGCCAGGAGCCGACCTCGGAAAAAGTTCATCTTGCCGATGAAGTCCGCCACGAAGGCGGTGGCCGGGCGGGCGTAGACCTCGTAGGGTGTGCCCACCTGCTCGATCCGGCCGCGGTTCATGACCACGATCCGATCGGCCATGGTGAGCGCCTCCTCCTGATCGTGCGTCACCATGATCGTGGTGATACCGAGCCGGCGCTGGAGATCGCGGATCTCGCCGCGCAGCCGGGCCCGCACCCGCGCATCGAGGGCCGAGAGCGGCTCGTCGAGGAGGAGGAGGCCGGGGCGCAGGGCGAGGGCCCGGGCGAGCGCCACCCGCTGCTGCTGGCCGCCCGAGAGCCGAGCCGGGTATTTCTCGGCCTGATCCGCGAGGCCCACGAGCTCGAGGAGCTCTCCCACCCGCGCCTCGATCTCGGCCCGCGGCCGTCCGGTCGAAACCAGACCGTAGGCCACGTTGGCGCGCACGGTGAGGTTGGGGAAGAGCGCGTAGGACTGGAAGACGATGCCGAAATCGCGCTCGGCGACCGGCAGGCTCGAGACGTCGCGGCCGGCCTGCTCGATGGTCCCGAAGCTCTGCGGGTCGAGCCCGGCGATCGCCCGCAGGAGCGTGGTCTTACCGCAGCCCGAGGGGCCGAGGAACGAGACGAGCTCGCCCGGATAGACGTCGAGGTCGATTCCCTCGAGGGCCGTGAAGGAGCCGAAGCGCTTGGCGAGCCCGCGGATCCGCAGATAGGGCTCGGCCGCGTCGGCGGCAGCGGAACGGTCCATCGAGGGCTCTCGAGGGGCCGAGAGGGGCGGGGCCGCGGCCGGCCGCGGCCCCGTTGCGCTCAGCTCCGCGGCTCGCTCTTGGCGTCGTAGCGTTTGCTCCACTCCGCCAGGATCCGCTCGCGGTTGGCGGCCGCCCAGGCGAAATCGTTCGCGATGAGCATCGCTTCGACGTCGCCCTTGACGTGCTCGAGCCTGGAGGCGATCCCGGGCAGCGCCACGATCGCGAAGTTCTGGGCGTAGAGCCGGTTGGCCTCCTCCGAGACCGCCCAGTCGGCGAGCTTCTTGGCTGCCTCGAGCTTTTTCGTCGTCTTGAGGATACCGGTGGCCTCCATCTCCCAACCGAGGCCTTCCTCGGGCAGGACGATGTCGATCGGGGCGCCGTCCTTTTTGGTCTTGTTGGCGCGGTACTCGAAGGAAAGGCCGATCGTGTACTCGCCGGCGCCGGCCTGGCGGCAGGGCTTGGAGCCCGAGTGGGTGTAGGCGGCGATGTTCTGGTGCAGCGCGTCCATGAAGGCCCAAGCCTTCTCCTCGCCCATCATCTGCAACCAGGCCGAGACCATGAGGAAGCCGGTGCCCGAGGAGGCCGGGTTGGGCATCACGATCTGGCCTCTGTAGGCCGGATCGGTGAGATCGGCCCAACGCGCCGGTATTCTGAGACCGCGCTTGCCGGCCTCGACCGCGTTGACGCAGAGAGCCGAGGCGTAGACGTCCATGCCCACCCATTTCGGCGGATCCGCCCGGTCGCGCAGCTTGGGGTTGACCTTCTCGAGGCCCTTCGGCGCGTAGGGCAGCAGGAGGCCCTCCTTGTCGAGCAGCATGAGCGAGGTAGCGGCCAGGCCCATGACCACGTCCGCCTGCGGGTTGGCCTTCTCGGCGAGGAGCTTGGCCGTGACGATGCCGGTCGAATCGCGGACCCAGCGGATCTTGACGTCGGGGTGGGCCTTCTCGAAGGCGGTCTGATAGGCCTTGAGCTGGTCGGCCTCGAGGGCGGTGTAGACGGTGAGTTCGGTGGAGGCCCGAGCGGTCGTGGCGCCGGCGAGCAAGAGCAGGCCGGTCGCGAGCCCGACGAGGCTCCGGCGGGTCGAGAGCATGGCATCCTCCGGGGTGGGGCGCGTAGCAGCGTTCCTAGTGAGCCACCGTGACGGTTCGACGACAAGCCTGCGACAGGGCGCCGCGCGGAGCCTCGCGAGGAGGTGTCGGCTCCCTCTTGATCGCCCGGCGGCGGACGGCTAGATAGAGGGTCCGCCGCTGCGGTGGCGGACGAGCCGGCAAAAACACTGCCCGGTGCCTTTCGGGGCGCGGGTGTTTCTTTGTCGGAGGCCCTTTGGACATCGTGGTGAGTGGGTAGGGATGTGCGGGCGGCGGCCGTGGGAGCGGCCTTTGCCGTCTGGGCATCCGGCCGGGCGGGTTTCGCTTCGTTCGGGTCGGGGCGGTCGGTGGATCGGCGCGGTTCGGGCGGTGGC
>CALBAK010000072.1 GCA_937926445.1 uncultured Alphaproteobacteria bacterium | reverse complement strand
ACGAGGCTCATCTCGCCCCGCACCACGTTGATGAGCTGCGGCAGCTCATCGAGACTGGTTCGCCTGAGGAACCGGCCGAGGGGCGTCACGCGGGGATCGTCACGGGTCGCCTGGCGAACCTCTTTGGCGTCGCGCGCGTCGCAGCGATCGATGTACATCGTCCGGAACTTCAGCACCTCGATCGGTTGCTGGTTGAAGCCGTGACGGAGCTGCCGGTACAGGACGGGACCCGGTGAAGTCAGCTTCACCGCGATCGCGATGCCGACCATCACGGGTGCAGCGAGGACGAGGAGAATCGTCCCAAGTATTCGGTCCTCGAGCGCTTTCACCACCCGCGCCCACCCGTCGAGCGGCCGCTCGATCACCCGCAAAAGAGGCGTGTCGCCGATCCGAGCGAGGGCCAGAACAGGAACCTGCGGCCCGGGCCCGTCGACCGCCAGGCTCGTGGCGACCGGGAAGGCGCGCAGCCAGCGGAGCAGCGCATCCACCTGGGCCGCCGAGGCACCATCGGCCGCGACGACGACCTCGTCGACCGGCTGCGTGCAAAGTACGGCCGCGAGCTCGGGATAGCGTTGCAGGGGATGAACGGACTCGGCATCGGTAACCGGCACCGGAAAGGGCAGTGCGCCCACGATGTGCAGCTCCTCGCCGGCTCCCTCGCGCAGACGCTCCACGAACGCGGCATCGGAAGTCCGACCACCCACCGCGAGAATCGCCCGCCGCAGCCGACCGGCCCGCTGCGCCGCGGTGATCGCGAGACCGACCGCGACCCGTGCCGCGACGAGGCCGAGTGTGCCGACCAGCCACCAGTACCCGACCCACAGGCGCGATACCGCCTCGCCCGTCTTGAGCGCGTAGAGCAGCACCAGGACCGCCGCCACCGAGGCCGACCAAGCGCCGAGCAGGCGCCCGAGCGATCGGGTGGGCTCACGCAGCTCTTCGAGTTCGTAGGAAAGCGCGATCGAGAAGGCCGAAGCGGCCACGAGCGAGCCCGAGAGGTGGACGAGCCGAACGAGGTCGAAAAACTCCGCCTCCTCGCCGCCCCAACGGAGCCAACCGGCCAAGAAGCCGGCGACGACCACCACGCCAACGTCGACGGCGCGCACCGAGCCCGACACGATGGGCCGCGTAATCAGCGATTCCGACCTCGCGAGCCACCCAGCTCTCGGGCCGACGAGCGAACGAACCTCGCTTCGGCTGACGCTCACTTGCCCAGCGCCTTCCCTCGGGCCGACGGACCGAGCAGCACCGCCGGCAACAGGACGTCCCGGGGGTCGCTCACAACCCAAGGTAGTCCACGAACGACGAATTGAAGCTTAAGGTATCGGGGACGCCTGCGCAACCCCGAATTGTCGACCGCCAGCTATTCTATCGCAAAGGTAGGTGCGACGCGAATCTCTGTCCGGCCGCTCAACCGCCGGAAAGGCGGCGGCCGCGGTGCTCGGCGTGCCAGGCCCAGGCCGTCTCGAGGATCCGCTCGAGACCCATCGGGTTGGCGGGCAGGAGACGCAGCTCGCGCAGCGCCCGACGGGCGTCGGCCACCAGCGCCGGCGGATCGCCCGGCCGCCGGGGGGCTTCGATGCGCGGTACCGGCCGGCCGGTGACCCGCTCGGCCGCCTCGATCACCTGCCGCACCGAATGCCCCTCGCCGGTTCCGAGATTGCAGGCGAGCGACCCGCCGTCAGCGAGCAGATGCTCGAGCGCGCGGACATGCGCGACCGCGAGGTCGGCCACGTGGACGTAATCGCGGATCGCAGTGCCGTCCGGGGTCGGATAATCGGTGCCGAGCACCTGCAAGGGCGGTCGAAGGCCGAGGATCGCATCCAACATCAGCGGAACGAGATGGGTCTCGACCGGCCGGTGCTCGCCGATCTCGCCCTCGGGGTCGGCGCCGGCGGCGTTGAAGTAGCGCAGCGCCGCGTAGCGCAGCCCGTAGGCCATGGCGGCATCGGCCAAAAGGCGCTCGACCGCGAGCTTGGAGGCACCGTAGGGGTTGATCGGCGCCTTGGGCGTGTCCTCGTCGATCGGCACCCGCTCGGGCGTGCCGTAGACCGCACAGGTCGAGGAGAAGACGAAGGCCCGCACCTCGTGGATCCGGCAGGCCTCGACCAGGTTGAGCGTGCCCACGAGGTTCTGCCGCCAGTAGAGCGCCGGCTCGCGCATCGATTCGCCGACCAGTGCCGCACCCGCGAAATGCATCACCGCGACCGGCCGGTGCCGCTTGAAGGCGAGATGCAGGGTGGCGAGGTCGAGCACGTCGCCCGGTTCGAGCGGTCCGAAACGCACCGCCCAGCGGTTACCGGTCGAGAAATTGTCGTAGGTGACCGGGGTGAAACCCGCCGCCGCCAGAGCCTTGCAGGCGTGGCTGCCGACATAGCCGGCGCCACCCGTGACCAGGACCGTGCCGCGCCCCATCGCCGGGCCGACCGGCCGCTCAGCCGCGTCCGCCGAGGCGCCGCGCCGCCTCGGGGTCCTCGCGCAAGAGCTCGTCGAAATAGGCGATCGTGCGCACGAGGCCCTCGTCGAGCGGCACCGTGGGCTGCCAGCCGAGCAGCTCGCGGGCCCTGGCGATATCGGGCTGGCGCTGGGTGGGGTCGTTCTCCGGCAGCGGCCGGAACTCGATCCGCGAGCGCGAGCCGGTCTTGTCGATCACCTTATGCGCGAGCTCGAGGATCGTGAACTCGGCGGGATTGCCGAGATTGACGGGACCGGTCACCGAATCGGCGGTCGCCATCAGGCGCAACAGGCCCTCGATCAGGTCGTCGACATAGCAGAAGGAGCGGGTCTGACTGCCGTCCCCGTAGACCGTGATCGGCCGGCCGAGCAGCGCCTGCACGATGAAGTTCGAGACCACCCGGCCGTCGTTCGGGTGCATGCGCGGCCCGTAGGTATTGAAGATCCGCGCAACCTTGATCTTCAATTTGTGCTGCCGCCAGTAATCGAAGAAGAGCGTCTCGGCGCACCGCTTGCCCTCGTCGTAACAGGCGCGGGGACCGATCGGGTTGACGTTACCCCAATATTCCTCGCGCTGGGGGTGGACGACGGGATCGCCGTAGACCTCGCTCGTGCTCGCCTGCAGGATCTTGGCCTTCACCCGCTTGGCGAGGCCCAGCATGTTGATCGCCCCGTGCACCGAGGTCTTGGTCGTCTGCACGGGGTCGAACTGATAGTGGATCGGCGAGGCCGGACAGGCCAGGTTGTAGATCTCGTCGACCTCGACGTAGAGCGGAAAGGTCACGTCGTGGCGGAGCAGCTCGAAGCCCGGATGCTCGAGGAGGTGAGCGATGTTCCGCCGCCTGCCGGTGAAGAAATTGTCGACGCAGAGCACTTCGTGACCCTGGGCCAACAACCGCTCGCAGAGGAAGCTTCCGAGAAAGCCGGCACCGCCGGTGACCAGGATCCGCCTGCTCGAGAGCCCGAACATCGATCGACCCCATGCTGGCCGGAACGGACCTTAACTACAGAGAGAATCCCGGACAAGCTCAATCCCGGGTTGCGCGCGCTTCAGGCCGCCACCACGTTCGGCGCCGGCGCGAGTCGGTCGCGGGTGTCGACCAGGAGCCGAGAGCGCGCCGCCACGAGCGCCCAGTCGATCGCATCGTGGTCGGTCACCACGAGCACGGCGTCGAACCCCTCGAGCGTCGCAGGGTCGAGCGGCAGCGAGCGGCGTCCGGCGAGCGCCGCGTGCTCGCGCGTCGGCGGGATCACCGCGACGTGCGGATCGTGGAAATCGACCGACGCACCCCGCCCCTCGAGCAGCTCCCAGATCGTGAAGGCCGGGCTCTCGCGCACGTCGTCCACGTTCTTCTTGTAGGCGACGCCCAGCAGCAGAACGCGCGAGCGACTGAGCCCCTTGCCGAACCGGCGGTCGATCGCCTCGGCGAGCCGCTCGACCACCCAGCGCGGCATGCCCGTGTTGATCTCGCCCGCGAGCTCGATGAAGCGCGTGTGCACGCCGACCTCGTGGGCCTTCCAGGTGAGGTAGAAGGGGTCGATCGGGATACAGTGCCCGCCGAGCCCCGGGCCGGGCCGGAACGGCATGAACCCGAACGGCTTGGTCGCCGCCGCGTCGATCACCCGGTGGACGTCGATTCCCATGGCCGTGAAGACGAGCTTGAGCTCGTTCACGAGCGCGATGTTGACCGCGCGGAAGATGTTCTCGGTGAGCTTGGCGGCTTCCGCCACCTCGCAGCTCTCGACCGGCACGACCTTCTCGACGAAGCGACCATAGAGCGAAGCGGCCAGGTCGCGGGCCGCCTCGCCGTCGCCGCCGACGAGCTTCGGGATCCGCTGGGTCGTGAAGTCGCGGTTGCCCGGGTCCTCGCGCTCCGGACTGTACGCCAAGAAGAAGTCGCTGCCCGAGCGCAGGCCGGTCGCCTCGAGGATGGGCTTGACCACTTGCCGTGTGGTTCCGGGCCAGGTGGTCGACTCGAGCACGACAAGCTGGCCCCTGCGCAGCGCGGCCGCGATCTGGCGTGCGGTCGCCTCGACATAGGAGAGGTCGGGCTCGCGATGGGCACCGAGCGGGGTCGGCACGCAGATCGCGATGGCGTCGACCTCGGCCAGGCGGCCGAAGTCGGCGGTGGCGACGAAGCGGCCGCTCGCCCGGGCCTGCGCGACCGCCGCATCGCCGATATGCGCCAAGGGCGAGCGGCCCGCGTTCAGACCTTCGACCTTCGGTGCATCGATGTCGAAGCCCAGGACCTCGAGCCCGGACCGGCAGGCGGCGAGCGCGAGGGGCAGACCCACATAACCTAGTCCGATCACGCCGAACCGCACCCGACCGGTTCGGATCCGCTCGGCCAGGCGGTCGGCGGCGCTCTCCATGGCGCTTCCCTGTCTCAGGCTGTCCCGCCCGTCAAGCTCGACGGCTGCCGAGGAAGCGGGCAGTCTGTCGCGTGACCGAGCGCAGGTGCCGCGGAAGTCGGCAAAGTCGCCGCCGCATCCGCCCGAATCGGAGAACAGGGGCGTGGCACGACCCTCGCTCTTTCGAGCGCCTTCGCTGCGCCGCAGCACCGCTCGAGGAGGCATCGAGGTATGAACGGGTTCGCGCTCTCTCGCCGCTGGCTGTTGGCCGGCGCCGCCGCCTTCGCGCTCGGGGCGGGTCCGGTCGCCGCCGCCGACACGATCGAGGTCGGCATCCTGCGTTCGCTCTCGGGCACCACGGCGATCAGCGAGACGATCTCGAAGGACGTCATGTTGATGCCGATCGAAGAACATAACAGGAACGGCGGGCTGCTCGGCAAGAAGCTCGAACCCGTGGTGGCCCATCCTGCCTCCAATCGGCCGTTCTTTGCCGAAAAGGCGCGCGAGCTGATCTCGAAGGACAAGGTCGCGGCCGTGTTCGGTTGCTGGACCTCGGTGAGCGGCAAGTCCGTCCCACCCGTGTTCGAGGAGCTCAACGGCATCCTCTTCTATCCCGTGCAATACGAGGGCGAGGAGTCGAGCCGCAACGTCTTCTACACCGGCGCCGCGCCGAACCAGCAGGCGATCCCGGCGGTCGATTACCTCATGCAGCAGGAGAAGGTCGAGCGCTGGGTACTGGCCGGTACCGACTACGTCTATCCGCGCACGACCAACAAGATCCTCGAGGCCTACCTCAAGTCCAGGGGGGTGAAGGCCGAGGACATCATGATCAACTACACCCCGTTCGGCCACAGCGACTGGCAGACTATCGTGGCCGACATCAAGAAGTTCGGCTCGGCCGGCAAAAAGACCGCGGTGGTCTCGACGATCAACGGCGATGCCGACGTCCCCTTCTACAAGAAGCTCGCCAACCAGGGCATCGAGGCGACCGACATTCCCGTCGTCGCCTTCTCGGTCGGCGAAGAGGAGCCCGCCGGGCTCGATACCGGGCCCCTGGTCGGCCACCTCACCGCCTGGAACTATTTCATGAGTGTGGACACGGCCGAGAATAAAGATTTCATCGCAAGTTGCATGTTTTCATCAAGAATACGAAGCGCATCACCAAATCGTCGATGGGAGCTCACCATATTGGCTTCAACATGTGGGTGAAGGCGGTCGAGAAGGCCGGCACGACCGATTCGGACGCGGTGATCGAAGCTATGATCGGCGTCGCGGTCCAGAACCTCTCGGGCGGTTATTCGGCGATGATACCGAACCATCACATCACCAAGCCCGTGCTCGTCGGCGAAATCCGGGCGGACGGTCAATTCAGCATCGTCTGGCAGACGCCGGGTCTCGTGGTCGGCGACGAATGGTCGGATTATCTAGAGGGTTCCAAGGACCTGATCGCCGATTGGCGGGCGCCGATGAGCTGCGGCAACTTCAACGTCAAGACCGGCAAGTGCGGCGGTAGCTGACCGCCGTCATCCCTCCGCGCCCGGAGGCGATCCGTCTTCCCGGGATCGCCGCCGGCCGGGGCCCATCCGCATCGCCCGAGCGATGCGGCGCAACGAGAACGATCGGGCCCCGCGCCATGCGCTCGCTCCTCGCCGTCCTCGCGCTGCTCACCGCCCTGTGCGCGCGCCCTGCGCTCGCGTCCGAGGAAGCCGCGGCGCGGGAAGCGCTCGCCACCCTCGCCGCCGGCAATCTCGACGCCATGGAGCCGGCGATCGGGACCATCGCCCGAAGTGGGGTTCCCTGGGCAGAGCCCGTTTTCCGCGCGCTCCTCGACGGCCGCCTCCTGGTCCGGCAGGCCGACCGCGCGCTCTTCCTGCGCACGCCCGAGGGCTCCGTCCTCGAGGCCGCCTCCGGCGCACCCGCGGCGGTCGAGGCCCGCGTGCTCCGTCCGGTCCGCGTAAACAACCGTCTGCGGCGCACGCTCGAAGGGGCGCTCGGTGCCCTCACCCTCGGCCATCCCGACCCGACCGTGCGGCTCGCGGCGGCGGAGAAGCTCTTCGCCCGGCCCGATCCGAGCGCGCTCGAACCGCTCGAGGCCGTGCTCGCCCGCGAGGCCGAGCCGCGGGTGCGCGACGCCTTCGCGCGTGCCAGGGCCGCCATCCTTTTGGACCACGGCGAGCCCGCGGCACGGGCCGAGGCGGCCGCGGCGCTCGCCAAGAGTCCCTCGCGGGCGGTGCTCGGCAAGCTCCAGGCCGCCCGCCGCGCGTTGCTGGCCGATGCCGACCCCGGGCCCGCGGCCGCGCTCGACGAAGCGATCGCCAGCTTCGAGAACCGGCTGCGTCTCTCGGCGTTCGCGCAGACGCTTTTCCGGGGCGTGAGCCTGGGCTCCGTCCCGCTCTTGGCCGCGATCGGCCCCGCCGTGGCCCTCGGCGTCGTGGGCGTCACCAACATGGCGCACGACGAGACGGTCGTGCTCGGGGCCTATAGGACTTGGGCCGTGCAGCAGCTCTTGCGCGCCTTCTTCCCCGGAGCCCTCGAGTGGTCGCTGATGCTCGCCGTGCCGGCGGCCTTCCTGTTGGCCGGGGGCGCGGGCCGGGCGATCGAGCGCGGCGCGATCGGCCGCCTCTACGGCCGGCCGCTGGAGACGCTGCTCGCCACCTTCGGCATCTCCTCGATCCTGCAGCAGGCCGTCCGCCTCGGCATCGGTGCCACCGACCGCGAGGTCGTGACCCCTTCCTGGGCGAGTGGGCTCGGGGAGCCCGTCCCCGGCTTGGCGCTGACCACCGACCGGACCGTCATCGTCCTCTTCGCGATCGCCGTCTTCCTGCTCCTCTTGGCGCTCGTGCGCGGCACCAGGCTCGGCCTCGAGATCCGCGCCGTCACCCGGAACCGACGGATGGCCGAGACCATGGGCATCCGCACCCCCGGGTCGACGCTCCGACCTTCGCGCTCGGCTCCGGCATCGCCGGGATCGGCGGCGTGGCGCTCTCCCGGATCGACATTGTGAGCCCGAACCTCGGCCAGTCCTAAATCGTCGACAGCTTCATCGTCGTCGTCTTCGGCGGGGTCGGCAATCTCTGGGGCACGTTTCTGGGGGCGACGACCCTCGGCATCGTCGACGAGCTGATCGAGCCGGTGGCCGGGGCGGTGCTCGGCAACATCCTCGTGCTCTTGGCCCTCATCCTCTTCATCCAGCGCCGACCGCAGGGGCTCTTCGCGCCGCGCGGCCGGGCGGCCGGGTGCTGGAGCCCCACATCCTCCTCTATCTCGACGGAGTGACGGTCAGCTTCGACCGCTTCAAGGCATTGAACTCTCTCTCCCTCGTCCTCGAGGAGGGGGAGCTGCGCACGATCATCGGCCCCAACGGCGCCGGCAAGACCACGCTTCTGAAAGCGGTCCTCGGCCAAGAGCGGACGAGTGCCGGCACGATTCGGCTGGACGGTGCCCCCTGGACGGCCTGCCGGCGTGGAAGCGGGCGCGGCTCGGGCTCGCCGCCGTGCCGCAGGGTCGCGAGATCTTCCCCCGCCTCACGGTCGAGGAGAACCTCCTGACCGGTCACGCGGCGCTCCGGGGCCGCGGCGAGGAGCCGCTCCCGCTCCGGGAAATCTACGCCCGCTTCCCGGTCCTGCAGCAGATGGCGCGGCGCCGGGGCGGCGATCTGTCGGGCGGCCAGCAGCAGCTGGCGATCGGTCGAGCGCTCGTCACCCGCCCGAAGGTCCTCCTTCTCGACGAGCCGACCGAGGGCATCCAGCCCGACATCGTGGCCGAGATCGGCCGGGTGATCGCAGAGCTCGCGCGGGGCGGCACGATGGCGATCCTCCTCGTCGAGCAATATCTCGACTTCGCGCTCGAGCTCGCCGATCGGATCGCGATCATGGACCGCGGCCGGATCGTGCTCGAGGGCGACCGCGCCACCCTCGACCTCGAGGCCGCCCGCCGACACCTCACGGTCTGAACCGTTCGCGCGGGACGGCGAGGCCTCGTCCGTTCGGCCGAATCCGGCTCACCCGCCGGCCGCGGCGATCGTCTCGGCCATCGCGACGAGCGCCTGTGCCTGGCGGATCGAGGCGATGTCGATCAGCCGCCCGTCGAGCTGGACGGCACCCTTGCCCTCCCGCTCGGCCTCTTCCATGGCCGCGAGGATCCGGCGCGCCTTCTCCACCTCGGCCGCGGGAGGCGTGAAGACCGCGTTGGCGAGCCCCACCTGCGAGGGGTGAATAGCCCACTTGCCTTCGCAGCCGAGTGCCACCGCCCGGCGCGCCTGCGCTTCGAACCCTTCCGGGTCCTTGAAATCGCCGAACGGCCCGTCCACGGGGCGCAGGCCGTGCGCCCGGGCTGCTACGACGATCCGAGCGAGCGCGTAGTGCCAGGGATCGCCCCAGTGCCGCTCGCGCGGACCGTCCGCGGGCGCGTCCGTGAGTACCACGTAATCCGGATTCGCCCCGCCGATCCCGGTGGTCCGCGCTCGGGTGCTCGCGGCATAGTCGGCGACCCCGAAATGGAGCGATTCGTTGCGCGGCGAGGCGGCGGCGATCGCCTCGACGTTGCTCATCCCGAGCGCGGTCTCGATGATGAGCTCGAAGCCCACTCGCTTCTTCCGCCCCTTCGCCGTCTCGATCTGGGTCACGAGCATGTCGACGGCGTAGACGTCGGCCGCGGTGCCGACTTTGGGGATCATGATCAGATCGAGCCGCTCGCCGGCCTGCTCGAGGACGTCGACCAGATCGCGGTACATCCAGGGTGTGTCGAGACCGTTGATCCGGACCGACAGCGTCTTCGCCCCCCACTCGATCTCGTTGATCGCGGCGATCACGTTCTTCCGCGCCTGCTCCTTCTTGTCCGGAGCGACCGCGTCCTCGAGATCGAGGAAGACGATGTCGGCGGCACTGCGGGCGGCCTTCTCGAAGAACTGGGGCGAAGAGCCGGGAACCGCGAGCTCGGAGCGGTTGAGGCGGCTCGTACGGACGGGGACCTGGGTGAAGCTCACGTCTCCTCCTCCGGGACCGCGGGCGATCGGCTTCGACCGCGGCCCCGTGCCAGCGGGTGGTGGGTCTCGACGACCGCCGAGAGCCGGCGCGTCTGGAGGTGGGTATAGACCTGGGTCGTCGCGATGTCGGCGTGACCCAACAGCGCTTGGACTGCGCGCAGATCGGCGCCGCGTTCGAGCAGGTGGGTGGCGAAGGCGTGCCGGAGCACGTGCGGCGAGATCCGCGCGGGCTCGAGCCCGGCGCGCGGGGCGAGACCCTTGAGGAGCTGGAGCAGCCGCTGCCGCGTCAGATGGCCGCTGCGGCCGGTCGAGGGAAAGAGGAAGCGTCGGCTGCGTGCCCCACAGAGGAAGGCCGGACGCGCTTCGAGCCAGCGCTCGAGGCAAGCCCGCGCCGGCCCGCCCAGCGGCACGATTCGCTCCTTGCCGCCCTTGCCGCGGACCAGGAGATGGGTGCGGGCGGCGGCGATCGCCGAGAGCGGTAGACCCACGAGCTCCGAGACGCGCATCCCCGTCGAGTAGGCGAGCTCGAGCAGGGTGAGAAGGCGCAGTCCCCGCGGGCTCGGATCGGCCCGCGCCGCTTCGATCAGCGCCAGCACCTCGGTCTCCGAGAGGAGCCGGGGCAGGGGCTGCGAGCGCTTGGGCGGGTCGAGCCCGGCCGTCGGATCGTCGCGCCGATGGCCTTCGAGGTAGAGGAAGCGGAAATAGCTGCGCAGCGCGGCGAGCCTTCGGGAAAGGGTCGAGGCTTTCAAGCCGGCCGCGGTTTCGGCCAGGAGGAAGGCGCGCAGCTCGTCTTCCGCCGCCGCCTCGAGGGCGGTCCCGGTGGCTGCGAGATGGGCCTGCGCCCGCTCGAGGTCGCGCCGGTAGGCGTCGAGGGTGTGCCGCGAGGCGCCGCGCTCGACCGCGAGCATCTCGAGGAAGGGCTCGATCACGGCCAGGGCCGGGATCCGCTCAGCGCGGCAGCCGCTCGTCCGGGATGACGAGCTCGACCGGCCGGGTGGGCGGTGGGATGTCCCAGGTCAAGAGGAAGATGAGGCCCCCAAGGACCAGGATCAGCGGCACGAAGAGGAGCAGACGGCGGATCATCGGGACGCCTTGCATCGCCGGCCGCACCGCCGCATCTCTGGGCGAGACCGGCACGCGACGGCGCTCGCGGAAGGAAAGGGGCACGAGGGTTGCCGCGCTGCGGCGACCCGGGCTTATATCGGGTGCGACCGGGCGATTCAACGGCGGGTCGGGTGGGGCAGGACTCGTCCGGCGAAGGAAGATCCAGCGCGTCGACGCCGCCCGCGGCGACGGCGCGTCGGCGCATCGTGCTCGTGGGCCTCATGGGCGCCGGCAAGACCTCGGTCGGCCGACGGCTCGCCAAGGCCATGGGTGCGCCCTTCGTCGATGCCGACGAGGAGATCGTGGCCGCCGCCGGGATGAGCATCGCCGACATTTTCGCCACCTATGGCGAGCCCGTGTTCCGCGACCTCGAGCGCCGCGTGATCGCCCGCCTTTTGGACGGCCCGCCGGGTGTCCTGGCTCTGGGCGGCGGTGCCTTCGTCGACCCCGAGACCCGCGCCCGCGTCAAGGAACGGGCCGTCTCGATATGGCTCGACGCCGACATCGACACCCTGGTCGAGCGCACCGCGCGCAAGCGCGCGAGCCGGCCCCTGCTCAAGGACGGTGATCTACGCGCCAAGCTCGAGACCCTCATGCGCGAGCGCCGCCCGATCTATGCCCAGGCCGACCATCGGGTCGAGAGCGGCGCTCGCCCGCCCGAGGACATCGCCGCCTCGATCCTGGCGCTGCTTGCGGAGGAGAAGCCTTGAGCCTGCGAACCGTATCCGTCGCACTCGGCGAGCGTGGCTACGAGATCCTGGTCGGCCGCGGCCTGCTCGAGCGGGCGGGAGAGCTCCTGGTCGACGTCCTCGAGGGGCCCGATGCGGTCCTCGTTACCGATAGCAACCTGCTCGCCACCGACCTGCCCGGCCGGGTCGGCCGCGGCCTCGAGGCGGCGGGCCTGCGCTACCGTACCGTGGCCGTGCCGGCCGGCGAGGCGAGCAAGAGCATGGAGCGGCTCGCGGCACTCCTGGATGCCATCCTCGAGGGTGGTGCCGACCGGCGGCTCGCCGTGCTCGCCCTGGGCGGTGGGATGGTGGGCGATCTCGCGGGCCTCGCCGCGGCCTTGCTCCTGCGCGGCGTGCCGCTCGTTCAGCTGCCGACCTCGCTCCTGGCCCAGGTCGACAGCTCGGTCGGCGGCAAGACCGCGGTCAACAGCCGCTTCGGCAAGAACCTGGTGGGCGCGTTCCATCAGCCCCGTCGGGTGCTGATCGACGTCGACGCGCTCGCGAGCCTGCCGCGGCGCGAGCTGCTCGCGGGCTGGGCCGAACTCGTCAAGCACGCCTTCATCAAGGACCGCGCGCTGTTCACCTGGCTCGACGAGCACGCTTCGGCGATCCTCGCGGGTGATCCCGAGCTCCGGATCGAGGCGATCGCCCGGTCGGTCGCGATCAAGGCCGCGGTCGTGGGTGCCGACGAGCGCGAGACCGGCGGCGAGCGGGCGCTGCTCAACTTCGGCCACACCTTCGCGCACGCCTACGAGACGCTCACCGGCTACGGGGCCGAGCTCTTGCACGGCGAGGCCGTGGCGCTCGGTATGGCGCGAGCCTTTGCCCTCTCCGCCCGGCTCGGCCGCTGCCCGGCCGAGGACGTGCGCTCGGCTCGGGCCCATCTCGCCCGGGTCGGGCTGCCGGTGCGGGCTTCGGCCGTCCGCCGCGGTGGCTTTCCGATCGAGGAGACGGTCGCGCTCATGCGCCGCGATAAGAAAGCCGCCGGCGGCCGCCTGACCTTCGTGCTCTCCGCCGGCATCGGCCGGGCCGAGCTCGCCCGCGACGTTCCCGAGGCCGAAGTCCGCGCGCTGCTCGCCGCCGATGACTGAGGGCGACCGTCCCCGACCGGCCGGAACGGGCCGCCCGCGGCGGTCGCTCGAGCCCGTGCCGTGACCACACTCCTCCTGATCGTGCTGCTGCTCGGCGCCAACGCTTTCTTCGTGGCGGCCGAGTTCGCCCTCGTGCGGGTCCGCTCGCTGCGGCTCGACGAGCTCGCCGAGCGGGGCAGCCGGCGGGCCCGGCTCGCCCGTCGGATCCTGCCGCATCTCGAGGCCTATCTGGCGGCCTGTCAGCTCGGCATCACCATGGC
The DNA here is from genome assembly GCA_937926445.1 of uncultured Alphaproteobacteria bacterium. Lineage (GTDB taxonomy): Bacteria > Pseudomonadota > Alphaproteobacteria > Geminicoccales > Geminicoccaceae > JANXAZ01. Next base: position 26,479 of record CALBAK010000072.1, on the reverse strand, counting down.
CTCGCTCGGCCTGGGCTGGGTCGGCGAGCCTTTCGTGGCGGCGCTGCTCGAGCCGCTCTTCGCGCTCTTGGGGCTCGGCGAGCGTCTCCTGCACACCCTGAGCTTCCTCGCGGGCTTCCTGCTCTTCTCCGCCCTCCACATCGTGGTCGGCGAACAGGTGCCGAAGACCCTCGCCATTCGCCGGGCGGAAGCGGCGACCCTCTGGGTGGCGGTGCCACTCGAGATGTTCTACCGTGCCATGTACCCGCTCAATTGGCTCCTGAACGCAGCCTCGCGCCGCCTCCTGCGCCTTCTGGGTGTGGGCGAGGCGGCGCCCGCCGAGGTGGTCTCGACCACCGAGCTCAAGAGCCTCATCGGCCTGTCCCGACGATACGGCACGGTGGCCAAGCACGAGCACGACATGCTGGGGGCGGTCCTCGATCTCGCGGAGGTCGAGGTTGGCTCGGTCATGACGCATCGCCGCGACATGGTGACCCTCGACGCCGACCAGCCGATGCCGGAGCTGTTGCGTCAGATCCGGGCCTCGAGCTTCACCCGCTTCCCGGTCTGGCGCGGCGATCCCGATCAGATCGTCGGTATCCTCGACGCCAAGCGCCTTCTGGGCCTGCTCGACGAGCACGGCAGGTTGCCCGAGCGGATGAAGCTCGACGAGCTCCTCACCCCACCCTGGTTCATTCCCGACACCACCGCCCTCTACCAGCAGCTCCTCGCCTTCCGGCAGCGCCGGCAGCATCTGGCGCTCGTGGTCGACGAGTACGGCACGCTCATGGGGCTCGTCACCCTCGAGGACATCGTCGAGGAGATCGTGGGCGACATCGCCGACGAGCGCGACCGCGAGAGCCCGGCCGTGCGGCCCGACGCCGAAGGCCGGGTGGTGGTCGACGGCCGCACTCCCGTCCGCGACCTCAACCGACAGTGCGACTGGGCGCTGCCCGAGGACGAGGCGGTGACCGTCGCCGGCCTCGTCATGCAGGTGGCGCGCCGGATCCCCCGCGAAGGCGAGGAGGTGGTGGTCGCCGGCTACCGGATCACCGTGCTCGAACGCCGCCGGCACCGTCTCGTCCGCCTCGCGGTCCGACCACCCGGGGGCGAAGCCGAGGCCGCCTGAGCCGACCGCCCGGCACCTCGGCACCGAGCTCGGCCCCGAGTGCCTCGGGCCCGCCCGCGCCATCGCCGGTCCGCGCCCTCGGTCCGAGCGCCGATCGCCCCGCCACCCGCCGGCGCTCGGCCGCTATTCGACGAGCCATGGGCCGAGATTGTCGCGCACCGCGACCTCGAGCGCGTCCTCGAGCTGGTCGAGTACGTCGGCCGCCAGTGTTCGGGCACCCTCGTCGCGCCGGGTGATCGAACTGCCCGCCGGCAGGGACCGGGCCCGCTGGACGGCGACGCGGGCGCGGGCGAGCTCGCGGCCGTCGACCGCGAGGATTCGGATGCGCACCGCCACCGCCCCCTCCTGAGCGAAGGTCGGCTCGCGGGTGACGAGACCGGTCATGCCCCCTTGCCGACCGGCCGCGAGCCGCTCGGTGAGAGCCGCCTGCTCGAGGTCGAGGCGCGCGACCGACGCCCCGCCGGCCGGCACGAGGCGCGCCCGCAGCCGCTCCCGAACCGCCTCGGCGAGCTCGCGCGAGCGCCGCTCGTCGATGAAGTTGGCGGCCGGCAGGGGTGCCGGCGGATCGCCGTCCAGGAGTTCGCCCACCGCCAACCGGATCGGCGGACTCGCCGCCCGGGGCTCGCGGGCCGTTCCCGACGCTCCGCTGCAGCCCGCGAGGGCCACGGCCAGAAGGCCGAGGGCACCGCGGCGCGGAACCGGGATCGCCCACGTCTCGCTCGGCCACCGGTCCTCGAGACTGTACCGCGGCTCCGCCCCGGCCGGCGATTCGCAGGAGCTTTCCCTGGCGGCGACGCTCCTCGTCTCGGCCATTCTCAATGTCTCCGGCCGGCGACGAGCCCGGCGATCGCCGCCTCATCGAAACTGTACACACGGTTGCAGAACTGGCAGGTGACCTCGACCCGACCGTCGGGCAGCCGCATCTCGGCGAGGGCCTCGGCCGGGAAGCGCCGCAACATCGCGCGCACCCGGGCCTCGGTGCACGAGCAGCCGGCCTCGAGGGGGAGGGCCGTGTAGACCCGCACCCCGGTCTCGTGGAACAGACGATAGAGAACCGTGTCGGGGTCGACCTCGGGTCCGGTGAGTTCGGCCTCGGTCGCGGTCTCGAGCAGGAGCATGGCCTCGCGCCAGGCCTCCTGCGCCGCTTCCTCCGCGGCACCCGGTGCCGCCGGCAGGGCCTGGAGGACGATCGCACCGCCGTGCCAGGAACGCGAGCGCTCGTCCCGCGCGACCGCCAGCTTGATGGCCGTGCGGATCTGCTCCGAATGCCGGAAATAGGCGAGCATGGCGTCGGTCAGGCTGCGCCCCTCGAGGGAAACGATCCCCTGCTGCAGCTCGCCGCCGATCCGGGTCTGGTCGACGGTGAGGGCGACCAGACCCTCGCCCAGGAGCTCGCGGCCGCCGTCGCGATCGGCGATCGCCGCCGCATCGAAGCTCGCATAGCCGCGCATGCGGCCGTGGTTGGTGCAGTCGGCGACCATGAAGCCGACCGGCCCGTCACCCCGGACCTGGAGGCTGAACAGGCCGTCGAACTTGAGCCCGCCCGCGAGCCCGCCCGCGAGCACCAGGAGCTCGGCCAACAGACGGCTCACGGGTTCGGGGTAGGCGTGCGCCTCGAGCACGCGATCGAGCGTGCGCCCGAGCCGCACGAAGCGGCCGCGCAGGCCCGAGCCCTCGAGCTGGAAGGGGCGCAGGAGATCGGAGGAGGCGGGGATGCGGTCGGCCTGGTCCATGGGTGCGGCGATCCGGCGGGGGCCCGTCTCCACCATGGTCGATCCCGCGTCGCGCGCCAAGCCGCTCAGCCGGCCAGGCACCAGGCGAGGATCGCCTTTTGCGCGTGCAGCCTATTCTCGGCTTCGTCGAAGACGACCGAGTGCGGTCCGTCGATCACTTCGGCGGTGACCTCCTCGCCGCGATGGGCCGGCAGGCAGTGGAGGAAGAGCGCATCGGGCTTGGCCGCGTCCATGAGCCGGCGGTCGACGCGGTAGGGGGTGAGCAGCGCGTGGCGGCGCTCCACCTCGACATCGCCCATCGACACCCAGGTGTCGGTCAGGACCGCATCGGCGTCGCGTACCGCCTCGAAAGGGTCGCGGAGGATCCGAACCCGGCCCTGATGCGCCTCGACCCAGCGCAGGAGCTCGGGCTTCGGTGCCATCTCGGCGGGGCAAGCGAGGTCGAGGCGGAAGCCCAAGCGGACCGCGGCGTGGATCAGCGAGGTGGCGACGTTGTTGGCGTCGCCCGACCAGGCGAGCTTGAGCTCGCGGATGGGCCCTTTGTGCTCCTCGATGGTCATGACGTCGGCCACGATCTGGCAGGGATGCGAGGCGTCGGTCAGGCCGTTGATCACCGGCACGCCGGCGTGGGCCGCCATCTCGAGGAGCTTGGAGTGCGCGTCGGTGCGGATCATGATCGCGTCGACGTAGCGCGAGAGCACCCGGGCGGTGTCGGCGATCGTCTCGCCGCGGCCGAGCTGCATGTCGCGGGAGGAGAGGACGACCGCGTCGCCGCCGAGCTTCTTGGCCGCGACCTCGAAGGAGACGCGGGTTCGGGTGCTCGGCTTGTCGAAGATCATGGCGAGGATGCGGCCCGCCATCGGCCGCGCCGGATCGCCCGCCTTGAAGGCCTTGGCGCGCTCGAGGATCGACCGCAGCTCGTGCGGCTCGAGAGCGTCGAGGTCGAGGAAGTGGCGGATCATGCCGCCTTCGCCCGGAGCGTGTCGGCGAGGATCGCGCAGCCCTGCTCGATCTCGGCCTCGCTGATCGTCAAGGGCGGCAACAGGCGGAGCACGTTGTCGGCCGCCGGCACGGTGAGGAGCCCGGCGGCGCGCAGCTCCGCCGCCACCTCGCCGTTCGGCCGCGCCGTCTTGATGCCGACCATGAGGCCGAGGCCGCGCACCTCGAGGATCGCACCGCCGAGCCGTGCCGCGGTCTCCTCGACCCGGCGGCGGAACAGCGCGCCCTTGGCCGCCACGCCCTCGAGGAAGCCCTCGGCCAGCATGACGTCGAGGACGGCATTGGCGACCGCGCAGGCCAAGGGGTTGCCGCCGAAGGTCGAGCCATGGGCACCGGCGGTCATGCCCGAGGCCGCTTCACCGGTCGCCAAGAAGGCGCCGATCGGGAAGCCGCCGCCCAGGCCCTTGGCGATCGCCACGACGTCCGGCCGCACCCCGAGGGACTCGTGGGCGAAGAGCCTGCCGGTGCGGCCCATGCCCGTCTGCACCTCGTCGAGCACGAGGAGGCAGCCGTGCCGGTCGCAGAGCTCGCGCAGTCCCGAAAGGCAAGCCGCCGGTAGGGGCCGGATGCCGCCCTCGCCCTGGATCGGTTCGACCATGACCGCCGCGGTCTCGGGGCCGATCGCCCGCTCGAGCGCCACGTGGTCGCCGAAAGGGACGATGTCGAAGCCGGGCAGGAGCGGCTCGCACCCCTCGGTGAGCTTCTTCGAGCCGGCGGCCGAGATCGCCGCCATGGTGCGGCCGTGGAAGGCACCCTCGAAGGTGACGATGCGGTGCCGCTCGGGCCGGCCCTTGGCCCACCAGTAGCGGCGGACGAGCTTGATGCAGCCCTCGATCGCCTCGGCCCCCGAGTTGCAGACGAAAACGGTCTCGGCGAAGGAGTGGGCGACGATCCGGTCGGCCAGCCGCTCCTGCTGCTCGATGCGGTAGAGGTTGGAGACGTGCCAGAGCCTCGCCGCCTGCTCCTGCAGGGTCTTCACCAGATGCGGATGGCAGTGGCCGAGGCCGGTGACGGCGATGCCGCTGCCGAAATCGAGATAGGCCTTGCCGCGTCGGTCGTACAGCCAGCTGCCCTCGCCGCGCTCGAAGACGATGTCGATCCGGTTGTAGACGGGGAGAAGGGAAGGCACGCTGGTGTTGCGCATCGCTCGGCCCGGAGCTGGCCGCCGCGGGCCCCCGGGCCCGCGCGCGAGAGCGCGACAGTGGCGCCCGTCGCGGGCGAGCGCAAGTCGGCGCGCGGTCTTCCGGCCGGCTTCCCGGGGGCTCGGGTTCGTTCCGTCGTCGGTCCGGGCCACGGTCCCCCTCCGGCTCAGGGCGAGGCGGCTCGAGGGAAGGCGCCGTCGGGCGGGTCGGCGTGCGGCGGGAGGGGTACGCCGAGCTCGCGGGCGTGCTTGAGCCAAGCCTCCCGCGCCCGCCGTTCCCGGCCGATGGCATGGTAGGCCTCGGCCTCCTCGCCGAGCCGGCGCAAGAGCCGGCGCAGCTCGGGATTGGGCTCGGCATCCTCCGGCCCGTCGGGCTCGTCCCGTGGCGGTGCGGCGGGGTCCGGCGCCGGGTCGTTCGGGTCCGCCGCGGACGGGCCGGCCGCCGGTGCGGCCGCCGCGGTCGGGTCGGACGCGGGCGCGGCCACCGGCTCCGTCCGCCAGAAAGGATGGTCGTCCCCGGGATCGAGGCCGGCGCGGGCCCAATGGGCGAGGACGCGGGCGTGTTCGGCCGGATCGTCGAGGCGGCGGAGCTCCTCGAGGACCCGCCAGCGATCGGCCGGGCAGACCCACTCGGCGGTGAGCGAGGCCATGGGCCGGCGTCCCGTGCCGGGCGGCACGACCCAGGAGTCGTAGCCGACCGAATCCCAGAGCGCGCGCGTCTCGGGATCGAAGGTCGCGAGCAGGGCTTTCACGACCGCGGCCTCGGACTGCCGGGCCGAGCCCGAGGCGGGCTCGGGGCCCGGTCGGGCGCGGCCCGGCGGGGCGAGCAGACGGGCGAGGCGGGCCGCCTCGAGCGGGCGCCCCTCGCGCAGGAGCCGCGCGGCGCTGGCGCGGGCGAGGGCGTGGAGGTCGAGCGGCGGACCCGCGCCGGGCTCGGCTGCCGGCGGAGCGGCGGGGTCGGCCGAGGCGCCGGGCCCGCGGTCGCGGTCCGGCCCGGCCGGATCGGCGGTCTCGACCCCGGCCGCACCGCGGGGCACCTCGGCGGCGGTGCCGTCCGCCGAGACCTCCTCGAGCGCGCGGGGCTCGCCGGGTTTGGCGGGCGGGTGGTCGGGCTCTGCCGGGCGATCGGCCGCCGACACACTCTGGCCGTCGGGCGCCGGCTCCGGCTCGGCGGTCGGGCCGTCGGGCGCCGCGTCCGGCCCGGTGGGCGCGGCGTTCTCGGGCGGCGGCTCGGCCTCGCTTGCCGCTTGCGGCTCGGCGGCGAGCAGCTGCAAGGCGCGCAACAGGAAGCGCTCGAGCCGGCCCTGGTGGCGCAGGAGCGTGGCGAGCTCGGGCAGCCGGGTGAGGGCGGCGGGTAGGCCCGGCTCGGGGTCGAGCCGGCCGAGCGGCGGGCGCGGCGGCAGCCCGTGCAGGACGGCCTCGAGCCGCTCGGCGCGGCGCAGCTTCCAGACCGCGGTGGCGAGCCGCTCGACGAGCAGGGCCCGGCTCGGCCGGTCGGGGCGGTACTCGGCGAGGAGCGCGGCGCGCAGGCGCTCGAGGGCGGCCGCGTCCTCGCCCGGGGCGAGGAGATGGACGGCGGCGTCGAGGCCGTGTCGGAAAGCGTTCCTGGAAGCACGGGCCTTGCCGGCGGCGGTGACCGGGCCACGCGAGCGGGCACCGTTGCGGCGGGCGGCGGCGCGCTGGGCCTCGGAACGGGGACGGGTGGGACGATCTTCTGGCATCGGGAGATCCAGACCTGGGGCCGACCCGGCGTCGGCGGGCAGGCGCGTTGTACTAGGATTATTATCTCCTGTCGACGGTGGAGCCCGGGCGCGGCTCGGTCGGCCTACGTCGACGGTCCGTTAACCTTTCCGCGGCAGACTGGGCGGCGAGCGACGGTTCGGCGGGGCAGCGGGGCCGAGGAGCTTCCGGGTGGGCGCGCGGAACACGAGCACGGGAGCGGCCGGCGCGGAGCGTCCCGGCCCGGGCGAGCGGAGACGGTTCGAGGCGAGGCGGGCGAGCTCCGCTGGCGGCGGGCGACGGCCATGTCGCGGTGGTGGTTGCGGCAGCGGGGGAAGAGCGGCATGACAACGTCGTCAGGGGCGCTGCGACGCACGGGGAGGCGAAGATGGGGAAGCTCTTGAGTGCGGCAGAGGTGCGCGCTTACGAAGAGAACGGATTCCTCTTCCCGGTCCGCGTCATGAGTGAACAGGAAGCGCTCGCCTACCGCCGGCGGCTCGAGGCGGCCGAGGCGTCGGGCGATCCCGAGATCGGCCGTTATTTGCGGACCAAGGCGCATCTCGTCTTCACCTGGTGCGACGAGCTCGTCCGCCATCCGAAGATCCTCGATGCGGTCGAGGACGTGATCGGGCCCGACATCCTCTGCTGGTCGTCGGGTTTCTTCAACAAGGAGGCGAACGATCCGGCCTACGTCTCCTGGCACCAGGATCTGACCTATTGGGGCCTCGAGCCGGCCGACATCGTCACCGCCTGGCTGGCACTCTCGCCCGCCACGCCCGAATCGGGCTGCATGAAATTCTGGCCGGGCAGCCACAAGTTCGACATCCTGCCGCACGAAGATACCTTCGCCGAGAAGAACCTGCTCTCGCGCGGGCAGGAGATCCGGGTCGAGGTCGACGAAACGAACATCGTGTTCGACGAGCTGCGGCCGGGCGAGATGTCGCTGCATCACGTCAAACTCGTGCACGGCTCGGAGCCCAACCGCTCGAACGACCGGCGGATCGGCTTCGTGATCCGCTACGTGCCGACCCGGGTCCGCCAGGTGGTCGGTCGGACCGACAGCGCCACGCTCGTGCGTGGCGTCGACCGCTACGGCCATTTCGAGCCCGAACGGCGGCCGACGGCCGACCTCGAGCCCGCGGCCCTCGCGCACTACCGGGAGGTGATGGATCGGCTGAACCGGGTCCTCTACCGGGGGACCGAGAAAGGGGCGCAGCGGCCGGGAGCGAACTGAGCCCGGCGGCGCTGCGAAGGGAGGCTCTTGGATGGTCACACGACGGGATCTGGTCCTGGGCGCGGTGGGTGCCGCGGTCGTCGCGGGGACTGGGCGCGAGGTCCGCGCGGCCGCAGAATATCGCTGGAAGTGGCAGAGCTTCTGGCAGCCGAACACGGTCAACCAGCTCGCTTTCGAGCGCTTCGCCGCGCGGGTGAAAGAGCGGTCCGGTGGGCGGATCGAGATCGAGGCGCTGCCGGTCAACGCCGTAGTGCCGCCCGGTGAGATCCTCGATGCGGTGCGCGCGGGCGTGATCCAGGGGGCGAACGGCGGGACCGGCTATTATGTCGGCAAGGACCCGGCCTTCGCGCTCCTGGCCGATCTCAACTGCGCCTGGGAGAGTCCGGATCAGCTGACCGGCTGGTACTACGAAGCTGGGGGCAACGGGCTCGCGCGCGAGCTCTACGCCCGCTTCGGGTCCTATTATCTCGGCCCCGTCCTGTGGGGCATGGAGTCCATCCCGACCAAGAAGCCGTTGCGCTCGATCGCCGATTTCAAGGGCCTCAAGATGCGGGCACCCGAAGGGCTCGGGGCGGCGATCTGGGCCAAGCTCGGCGTGGGCGTCATCACGCTGCCCGGCACCGAGGTCTACACCGCCCTCGAGCGGGGGCGGATCGAGGCCACCGACTGGGGCACGCTCGGCATGAACGACCAGCTCGGTTACGGCAAGATCGCTCCCTACGCGATCTACCCCGGCATCCACTCGATGCCGGCTTCGGACGTCACGATCAAGCTCGACATCTGGGAGAAACTGCCCGCCGAGCTCCAGAAACTCCTACTCGAGGAGACGGTCGAGTTCAACCGCCACAGTCTCGAGGTCAACGAGAGGCTCGATCGGGAAATGGTGGCCAAGCGCGACCCGGCGACCCTGATCGTCTGGGGGCCCAAGGAGCGGCGCGAGCTGCGCGAGGTCGCCCGACCGGTCTGGGAAGAGTGGGGCGGCAAGAGCCCGATGGCGCGCAAGATCTACGACAGCTACGTGTCCTACATGCAGAAGACCGGACTGCTCTGAGCCCGAAGCCGGTGGCCACGAGCCGGGGGACCGGCCGAGTGCCCACCCGAAACGGGAGCCGAGACGCCCCGGATCGAGGGCGTTGGCGATATCTCGGGACCGGCCGCGTGTCTCGCCCGAGCGGGACCGGAACGGGCCGGCCGACCGGCGAGCCACGCCACCCGCTGCGGCGGGCGGATCGCGGACCGGTTCGGGCCGAGATCCGTCGGCTGCGGGCAGAGCCGCCTTTCGGTCGGCGAGCCCCGCGGATCGAGGGCGCCGGGGCGACGGCCGCGGGCGAGCCGCGCTCGGACGACGGGACCGGAGGCGAGGGCGGCGAAGTGTGGCACGGCGCATGCCGTTCGCGGACGGCCTCTCGACCCTCCTCGGCGAGGGCACGGCGCCGAGGGGCCGTGCCTGCCGACCGGTCCGAGGTGCGTGGCCGCGGACGGTATCGGGCGGATGCGCGGCTGGGGGATCGGGACGGCTCGCGGGGGTGCGCACGCCGGGTCGTTCGGATCGGTTGCGGGTCCGTTAGCGCCGATCCGCGCCCGGACGACGGTCGGCGAGCCCGCCAGGAGACGGGGACGAGGTCCGCCGAGCCCGCGGGCTCGAGGGACGACGGCCCGGGAGACGCGACCGGGCGGGGCGCGAGGGCTGGCGTCCGTCGGACCGCTGGCGCGTGGGGCTGGTGCGTGGGGGATGTCGCTATGTCTTTCGCCCCGTGGCCGTGTCGGGAACGAGTCTCGCTCGACCCGCCTGCAGAGCGAGCGGCGGGAGGGGCGAGGGACCATGGTCGACCCGGGCAGGGGCCGGGGTCGCGCGGGAAAGGTAGAGGGGGGAGGCCGCTGAAGAACGTTTCGAGGCCGCGAGCGTTCCGCGCTCGGGTCGCGGGGGCGAGCGATTCGGTCGGCCGCTGTGCGGCGGCTCGGCGGCGAAGAGAGGCGCTTCGGGGCGGGGGCGGGTGCGATGTCGTGGCCCGACCGGTGCTCGCCGGGTGCCGGCCCCCGGTCGGTGGTCCGCCTCGGCCGGGGCGAGGCGATCCTTCGCCGGTCCGGCCGGTCCGACCGGCCGGACCGGCGCGCGAGCGCGGGGGGCGGGGATCGCGGCCGCAGCGGACGGCGGAGCGACGTCTCGAATTCCGCTCGAACGAGGACCCGGCCGACGGCCGTCGTCGATGGAACCGGTCGGCCGGTCGGAGCGGGCTCCGGCTCTCGGCGACGTCGGGCGGCAGCCGTTCGAAGCGGCTTCGGTGCGGCTGCGGCGGGCCGACGGCGACGCACGGAGAGACGAGCGATCGACGGAACGCGATGCTCCGCGCACGACGAGAGCCTCGAGGACGGCCGGGAGCGCGCGCTGCTCGTGCACCTCGCGGGGGTTGCGGGCCGTTGCGGCCGCCGACGGGGGCGACCGGGGGTCCGACGGACGCGACACCGCAGCGGATCGCGGGGCTTTCGTCCGGATCCGGGCCCGCCGCGGCGGGTGTTCGGTGATCGCGGAGCACAGCGGTCGGCGCGAGCAGGGGGGCGGATGGGGAACGGCGGGGGCGAGGGGGCGGTCGAGCGAGTGTCGCGCCGTACCGGCGAGGCCTGCGCCTGGCTGTTCCCGCTCGCGGCGCTCCTCACCGGCTACGAGGTGATCGCTGCCGCGCTGTTCGCGGCTCCGACGATTTGGGTGCACGACCTCACCACCATGCTCTGCGTGATCGGCTTCCTCGTGGGCGGCGCTTACGCCCAGGCGCGGCGCGAGCACATCCGCATCACGCCCGTCTACGACCTGCTGCCGGCCGGTGTTCGGGGGATCTGCGACGCTCTGGGCCTCGGCCTCGCCGCGGCGTACGCCGCCGTGCTCGCCTGGTTCACCGGATCCCAGGCGATCGAGTCGGTGAGGATCTGGGAGATGAGCGGGCACGCCTGGAACTTCCCCATGCCGGTGGTGATCCGCCTCGCCTTCTTCCTGGGCTCGCTCCTTCTCCTGGCCCAGCTCGCGGCCCATCTGCGGGCGCTCCTGCTGCGGCCGGGGAGCGCGACCCCTTGAGCATCGAGCTCGTCACCCTCGCCATGGTGGGCGCGCTCTTCGCCCTGCTCGCCATCGGCATGCCCATGGCCTTCGCGCTGGGTGCGATCGGCGTGGGCTTCACCCTCGCCTTCTTCGGCTTCGAAGCCCTCCTGTTGATCTCGAGCCGGATCTACGGCTTCGTCACCAATTACGTCCTCCTCTCGGTCCCGATGTTCCTCTTGATGGCCACCATCATGGACCGGAGCGGGGTGGCGAGGGACCTCTACCGGGCGATGAGCGTGTGGGCGGGGCGGATGCCAGGCGGGGTGGGGCTCATGACGCTCGTCGCCGCGGTGCTGATGGCAGCCACCACCGGCATCATCGGCGGGGAGGTGATCCTTTTGGGTCTCGTCGCCCTGCCGCAGATGCTGCGGCTCGGCTACGACAGGAAGCTCGCGATCGGCATCGTCTGCGGCGGCGGATCGCTCGGTACCATGATCCCGCCGTCGATCGTCCTGGTCTTCTACGGTCTGACCGCCAACGTCTCGATCGGCGATCTGTTCCTCGCGGTGATCGTGCCGGGCCTCGTTCTGGCCGGGCTCTACCTCACCTACGTGCTCGGCCGCTGCCTGCTCGACCCCGGCCTCGGCCCGCCGCTGCCCGCGGCCGAACGGGCGATGCCACTTTCCGAAAAGCTCGCGATGCTGAAGAGCCTCGTTCTGCCGATCGGCATCGCCTTTTCGGTGCTCGGCACGATCTATCTCGGGCTCGCCGCGGTGACCGAGGCGGCGGCCATGGGAGTTTTGGGCGTCGTCCTCGCCGCCTGGCTGCGCGGAGAACTCTCCTGGACCATGCTGCGCGAAGCTTCGCTGCAGACCATGGCGGCCTGCGGGGTGTTGCTCTGGCTCACCTTCGGCGCCACCGCACTGATCGGGGTCTACAATCTTCTGGGCGGCATCGCCTGGATGCGCTCCGCGATCGGCCACCTGCCCTACGAGCCCTGGGTCGTGATCCTGATCATGATGCTCATCCTCTTCGTCATGGGCTGCTTCGTCGACTGGATCGGTGTCCTGCTCCTCACCATGCCGGTCTTCGTGCCGATCGTGGAAACCCTCGGTTACGACAAGGTCTGGTTCGGCGTGCTCTTCTGCCTGAACATGCAGATCAGCTATCTTTCGCCGCCGTTCGGACCGGCCTGCTTCTACCTCAAGGGTGTGGCACCAGCGGACATCAGCCTGCAGGAGATCTATCTCGCGGTCTGGCCCTTCATGATCCTCCAGGCGATCGCGATCCTGCTGCTGTTGGCCTTTCCCGACCTCGCCCTCTGGCTGCCGCGGGTGTTGCAGGGCTGAGCTCCCGCGTTCGGTCGGTCGACGGGCATGCCGGGGCCGTGCTTGTCCCGGCGCCGGGGCGGGCCTAGCCTCGCCCGCGCGGGAAGCGGAGGGAAGCGATGAGCCGGGCCAACGAGCGGATCTGCTACTTCAACGGCAAATACGTGCCGGAAAGCGAGGTCCGCGTTCCCTTCCGGGATACGAGCTGGGTCTACGGCGACGGCGCCTTCGATATGACCCGGACCTTCGGCCACAAGATCTTCCGCCTCGCCGAGCACATCGAGCGCTTCTATCGTTCGCTCCGCTACCTGCGCATCGACCCCGGGCTCTCGCCGGCCGAGATGATCGCGATTTCGGAGGAGGTGTTCGAGCGGAACCGGCACCTGTTGGGCCCGAACGACGACTACTGGCTCGGCCAGCGGGTCAGCCGCGGCATCAAGAAGGTCGAGGGCGACAATTGGGACCATTACGGGCCGACCGTGATCGTAGAGTGCATGCCGCTGCCCTTGAAGCAGCGCGCCAAACTGTTCCGCGACGGCATCAAGGTCGTCACGCCCTCGCAGCGGCGGATCGCCCCGGACATGCTCTCGCCGCGGGCCAAGACCCACAATTACCTCAACCTGATCGTCGCGAGCCGGGAGGTCGAGACCCTCGACCCCGAGGCCTGGGCGGTGCTGCTCGATGTCAACGGCAACCTCGCCGAGGGGCTCGGCTCGAACATCTTCCTCGTCCGCGACGGCGCGCTCCTCACCCCCCGCGAACAGTACGTGCTGCCGGGGGTGAGCCGGCGGACCGTGATGGAGCTCGCCCGTGAGGCCGGCATCGAGGTCGTCGAGGCCGATCTCGACCTCTACGACGCCTACAATGCCGAGGAGTGTTTCCTCACCTCGACCTCGCTCTGCATCTGCCCCGTCCGTTCGATCAACGGCAACCGGATCGGTCCCGAGGGACGGGTCTGGGGCCCGATGACGCGGCGGCTCGCCGACGCCTATATCCGGCTCGTGGGCTTCGACTTCGTGCAGCAATATCTCGACCGGATCGACGAGACGGTACCGACCCGCCCGTTCTGAGGGCCCGGGCGGTCGCCGGGAGGAAGAACGGAGGCGACGGTGCGGTTCCTCTCCCTCGAGCTCGACGGGCCGCATGCGGGTGTGAGGCTCGGCATCGTCGAGCACGGCCCCGAAGAGGCCGCCCGCACCGTCGTCTGCGTCCACGGGCTCACCCGCAACGCCCGCGACTTCGACGCCCTCGCTTCGGCCCTGGCCGAACGCGGCGCCCGGGTCCTGGCGATCGACGTCGTCGGTCGCGGCCGCAGCTCGTGGCTCGCCGACAAGCGCGCCTACACGCTGCCCACCTACGCGGCCCAGCTCGCCCGTGCGCTCGAGCTCCTGGGGCTCGAGCGCGTCGACTGGGTCGGCACCTCGATGGGCGGACTCGTCGGCATGGCGCTCGCCGCAGCACCCGGCACACCGATCCGCAGGCTCGTCCTCAACGACATCGGACCTTTCGTGCCGCAGGCGGCGCTCGAGGCGATCCGCGGCTATGTCGGCCAGGACCCCCTGTTCGCCTCGCTCGAGGAGGCCGAGGCCTATCTGCGCAAGATCCACGCGTCGTTCGGTCCACTCACCGATGCGCAGTGGCGGCATCTGGCCGAGCATTCGGTGCGGGCGACGCCCGAAGGGCTGCGGCTGCACTACGACCCGGGTATCCGCGAGCCCTACGAGGGCCAACCCGCCGCCGACATCGAGCTCTGGCCCCTCTGGGAGGCGATCGTAGCGCCGACGCTCGTCTTGCGCGGCGCGCTCTCGACGCTGCTGCTCGAGGAGACGGCCCGGGCGATGCTCGAGTGCGGGCCCGAATGCGAGATTCTGGTCTTCCCGGGCTGCGGCCACGCACCGGCGCTGATGGATCCGACCCAGATCGAACCCGTGGCCGCCTGGCTGGGTTTCTGAGGCCCGCGAACGCGCTCAGGCCGGGAGCGAGGGGCGGAAACGGCCCTTGAGGCGCCAGCGGCGGCCGGGGCCGAGCACCCGCACGGTGGTGGCCCAGAGGCCGTTGGCGAAGGTCCGACGGCGCAGGGCGAGGCAGGGGGCACCTGGCGGCACCGCGAGCAGACGCGCCTCCTCGGGCTGCGCTGCCACCGCCTCGATCTCCTGCTCGGCCTCGACCACCCGGCCGACCGCGGTCAGATAGGCGTTGGGCGTGCGGGTCCGGAAGTCCTGCTCGAGATAGGCGGGGGCGAAGGCCGGGTTTACCCAGCGGTCCTCGAGTTGGAGGGGCGTCCCGTCGGCACGGTGCAGGAGGAGGCTGTGGAAGGCCGGGCTTCCGGGCTCGAGCTCGAGGGCGGCGGCGACCGGATCGGGTGCCGGGGCCGCCTCGAGCTTCAGCACCTCGGCCCGGTAGGCGCGGCCCGAGGCGCGGATCTCGGCGGCGATGTCGGGGACCAGGAGGAGCGGCACCTCGACCCGCCGCTCGGCGACATAGGTTCCGCTGCCGGCGGCGCGGACGATGAGCCCCTCGGCCGCGAGCTCGTTGAGCGCCCGGTTGGCGGTCATCCGCGCCACGCCGAAGCGGCGGACGAGCTCGTGCTCGGAGGGCACGCGCGCCCCGGGCGGCAGGCGGCCCTCGGCGATCTCGGCGCGGATCGTCTCCATGATCCGGCGATAGAGCGGGGTGGCGTCCATGGCCGGAGGCGGCTTCAGAAGAGCAGGCGTGGCAGCCAGGTGGCGAGCCCGGGGAAGGCGGCCACGATCGCGAGAGCGAGGAGCTGCAGGGCCACGAAGGGGACGATCCCGCGATAGAGGTCGCGGGCGCTCACCTCTTTCGGGGCCACGCCCGCCAAATAGAAGAGCGCGAAGCCGAAGGGCGGGGTCAAGAAGCTCGTCTGCAGGTTGATCGCGATCAGGACGCCGAGCCAGATCGGGTCCATGCCCATGGCGAGCAGCACGGGCCCGACGATCGGGATCACGATGATCGTGATCTCGACGAAGTCGAGGAAAAAGCCCATGAAGAACATCGCCGCCATCACCGTGGCGAGCGCGCCCCAAGTCCCGCCCGGCAGCGCCGCGAGCAGCTCCTTGACCGTCTCCTCGCCGCCGAGGCCGCGGAAGACGAGGGCGAAGAGCGTGGCGCCGATCAGCGTGGCGAAGATCATGGCGGTGATGGTCGTCGTGCTCTCGCACACCCGGCCGAGCACGCCGCTTCGGGCGAGTGCCGCGAGCGCGGCGAGAAGCCCGCTCGCGAGGACGACGACGAGCAGGGCAGCGGCGCCGGTCGCGAGCCGGTCGGCAAGCGGTACGGTCTCGCGACCCAGGCGGAGGTCGAAGAAGCCGCCCAGAAGCGCGAGGCCGAGGGCCGCGAGCCCGGCCCAGGGGGCGAGGCGGGCGGCGAGCCCGCCGGTGCGCCGCGCGGCGAGGAGCGTGGCGCCGACCGCACCCACCGAGGCGGCTTCGGTCGGGGTGGCGATGCCGCCCAGGATCGAGCCCAGAACGGCGACGATCAGGACGAGCGGGGGGACCAGCACGCCCGACAGGCGCCGCAGGTCGACCGTGCCGAGCTCGTCCGCCGGGATCGCGGGTGCGAGCCTCGGGCTCGCCCAGGCGCGGGCCAGCTCGTAGAGGATGTAGAGGCCCACGAGCATGAGACCGGGAACCATGGCACCGGCGAAGAGCTGGCCGACCGAGACGGTCTCGACCGTGAACTTGCCTTGGGCGAGCTGCGCTTGTTGGTAGGCGGCGGAGAGCACCTCGCCCAGGATCACCATGACGGTGGAGGGCGGGATGATCTGGCCCAACGTGCCGGCGGCGCAGATCGAGCCCGTGGCGAAACCCTTGTCGTAGCCCCGCCGCAGCATGGCGGGCAGCGCCATGAGGCCCATCGTCACCACGGTGGCGCCGACGATGCCGGTCGAGGCGGCCAAGAGCGCTCCCACCGCCGAAACCGACACGGCGAGACCGCCGCGCACGCGGCCGAACAGTCGACCCATCGCCTCGAGCAGCTCCTCGGCGATGCGCGAGCGCTCGAGCATGATGCCCATGAAGACGAAGAGCGGGATGGCGACCAGCACCTCGCTCGTCATCGTACCGAAGACGCGCTGGGCGAGCGCGCGCAACAGGAAAGGGTCGAACACGCCGAGCGCGGTGCCGAGAGCAGCGAAGGCCACCGCACAGCCGGTGAGCACGAAGACCACCGGCAGGCCGGAAAGGATCAGGCCGCAGAGCGAGAGGAACATGAGCTTGTCGAGCGCGTCGCCGAGCCCGCTCGCGCTCACGCCGCGACTCCCGGGGCGTCGTGGCCGCCGCGATGCGGCAGATGCGTGGTGGCCCGGCCGGCCAGCACCGCGAGGCAGCGGAGCGCGATCGCGATCGCCTGGAGGACGAGGAGCACGGCCATCGTCGGGATCAGCGCCTTGAGCCAAGGAAGGAGCGGCAGGCCGCCCACCTGCATGGGACCCTCGCCCATACGGAAGGAGACCGCGACATAGCCCCAGGAGGCCCAGATCAGGAGACCGCAGAAGGGGAGGACCGCGAAGACGATGCCCACGAGATCGGCGAGGGCCCGGCCCCGCGCCGACCAGCGGGCGTAGAACAGATCGACCCGCACGTGCCCGTCGACCAGGAAGGTGTAGGCGATCGCCAGCATGAAGAGCGCGGCGTTGGTGTAGAGCACGCTCTCCTGCAGCCAGATGTAGCTCGTGCCGAAGGCGTAGCGCAGCACGACCACGGCGAGCTGGATCAGCACCAGGAGGACGGCGAGCCAGCGCACGCTCTTGCCGACCGCCCGGCCGAACCGGTCGAGCGCGCCGGCGAGCGCGAGAAGGATGTCCACGGTCGCTCCCCGCGCCCGCCGGCTTCCGCTCAGCCCCACGTGATGGGCAGAGCGCGCGCGTTGAAGATCGCGCCGTAGCTCTGCATCATGTAGCTCTGGCTACGAATGCGGAACTCGGCGTAGGCGTTGGCGATCTTCTTGACGAGCGGGTCCTGGTGCTCGCGATACTCGGCGAGCATCTGGCCGGCGGCGTTGCCGAGGGCGATCAACAGATCCTTGGGCGCCTCTTTCACCTGCACGCCGTGCTGGCCCACGAGCTGGGCCAGCGCCTGGGGGTGGCGGGCGTCGTATTCGGTCGTGATCTCCTCGGCGACCGACTGGCAGGCGTAGCGGATCGCCGCCTTGAGATCGTCGGGGAGCGCCTTCCAGCGCTCGAGGTTGATGCCGATCTCCTCGGCCGAGGACGGCTCCTGCACGCCCGGGAAGTAGTAGTTCTTGGCCACCTGGTGCAGGCCGAGCGGCGCGTCCGAGAAGGGGCCGACGAACTCGGCGGCGTCGATCGTGCCGGACTGCAGGGCCTGGAAGATCTCGCCGCCCGGCAGGGTCACGACCGAAGCCCCGGCGCGGCGGAACATCTCCGCGCCGAGGCCGGCCGTGCGGAAGCGCAGGCCGCGGAAATCGTCGATGCTCTTGAGCTCCTTTCTGAACCAACCCAGCCACTGCGGGCCCGAATTGCCGGTGTTGAAGGGCTTGATGGCGAACTTGGCGTAGATCTCGTCGTAGAGCGCTTGACCGCCGCCGTGCAGGAGCCAGGCCTGCTGCTCGTAGGCGGTCATCCCGAAGGGGAAGGAGCCGAAGAAGCCGATGCCCGGCGACTTCGAGACCCAATAGGCCGGGACCGCGTGATAGAGGTCGGCGGTGCCGGCGGCCACCGCGTCGAACACGCCCGTAGCGGGAACGATCTCGCCCGCGGCGTGCAACTTCACCGTGATCCGCCCGCCCGTGACCGCGGCGATCCGATCGGCGACCTTCTGCGCGGCGACGCCCGGGCCCGGGAGGTTCTTGGGCCAGGCGGTGACCATCCGCCACTCGATCCGGCCCTGCGCGATCGCGGGGGCGGGGAAGCTCGAGGCGGCCGCGGTCGCGGCGACCGCGCCCGTGCCCAGGACCAGCTTGCGACGCTTCATGCTCTCTCCTCCGTTGCCAGCGGTCGGGACGATCCCGTGCCGCAATCGGCCGCGTGCGAAATCCGGGCCCCGCTCGAACCAGGACATCCTCGGGAAGTTCGGCGAGCGCGGTCTCGATCGCTTCGATGTCCGCGCCGACCTCGCGGTCCTCGACCATGGGCGGCACCCGCGCGCGGATCGCGGCCTGGATCGGGGCGAGCGTCACGGGCGCGTCCGTGCGGGCGATCGCCGCGACCTCCGGGATCCCGAGCGAACGGCCGTCGAGGGCGATCACCGCGGGCCCAGCCCTCTCAGAAGCCGATGCCGAGCGCGGGCAGAACGAGGCCCTGCTCGCGGGCACAGGCGATCGCCTCCGGATAGCCCGCATCGGCATGCCGCATCACGCCCGTACCCGGGTCGTTCCAGAGCACCCGCTCGAGCCTTCGGGCGGCTTCCGGTGTGCCGTCGGCCACCACGACCATGCCGGCGTGCTGCGAATAGCCGATGCCGACCCCGCCACCGTGGTGGATCGAGACCCAGGAGGCTCCCGAGGCGCAGTTCAAGAGCGCATTCAGAAGCGGCCAGTCGGCCACGGCGTCCGAGCCGTCCCGCATCGCCTCGGTCTCGCGGTTGGGCGAGGCGACCGAGCCCGAATCGAGATGATCGCGGCCGATCACGATCGGGGCGGCGAGCTCGCCCTTCGCCACCATTTCGTTGAAGGCGAGGCCGAGCCGGTGGCGCTGGCCGAGCCCGACCCAGCAGATGCGCGCCGGCAGGCCTTGGAACGCGATCTTCTCTTCGGCCATGTCGAGCCAGTGGTGGAGGTGGGGATCGTCCGGAATAAGCTCCTTCACCTTCCGGTCGGTCTTGTGGATGTCCTCGGGATCGCCCGAGAGCGCCGCCCAGCGGAAAGGGCCGATGCCGCGGCAGAACAGGGGCCGGATATAGGCCGGCACGAAACCCGGGAAGGCGAAGGCGTCCTCCACGCCCATGTCCTTCGCCATCTGGCGGATGTTGTTGCCGTAATCGAGGGTCGGCACGCCCTGCCGGTAGAGCTCGAGCATGGCGCGCACGTGCACCGCCATCGACTCCTTCGCGGCGCGCTTGACGCCTTCGGGGTCGCGCTCCTGGCGCTCTTCCCATTCGGCGAGCGTCCAGCCCGCCGGCAGATAGCCGTGCAGCGGATCGTGGGCACTCGTCTGGTCGGTCACGACGTCGGGGCGGATGCCGCGGCGGACGAGCTCGGGGACGAGTTCGGCGGCGTTGCCGAGCAGCCCGACCGAGACCGGTTTCCCCTGCCGGTGGTGGCGGTCGACGATCTCGAGGGCCTGGTCGAGTGTATCGGCTCTGGTGTCGAGATAGCGGGTCCGCAGCCGGAACTCGATCGCCGAGGGCCGGCATTCGATCGCGATCAGGGACGCGCCGGCCATGGTCGCGGCGAGCGGCTGGGCGCCGCCCATGCCGCCGAGCCCGGCGGTCAGGATCCACTTCCCTCGGAGATTGCCGCCGTAGTGCCGCCGGCCGACTTCGGCGAAGGTCTCGTAAGTCCCCTGCACGATCCCCTGGCTACCGATGTAGATCCAGGAGCCGGCGGTCATCTGGCCGTACATCATGAGGCCGAGGCGATCGAGGCGGTCGAACTCCTCCCAGCTGGCCCATTTGGCGACGAGGTTGGAGTTGGCGATCAGCACCCGTGGCGCGTCCGGGAAGGTCCGAAAGATTCCCACGGGCTTGCCGGACTGGACGAGCAGCGTCTCGTCCGGTTCGAGCCGCTCGAGCGCGGCCACGATCCGATCGAAACACTCCCAGTTGCGCGCCGCCCGACCGATCCCCCCGTAGACCACGAGGGCTTCGGGCTTCTCCGCCACCTCGGAGTCGAGATTGTTCATGAGCATCCGCAGGGCCGCTTCCGCGGCCCAGCTCTTGCAGCGCATGGTCCGGCCGCGCGGCGCGCGGATTTTGCGGGCATTGTCGAGACGGGGGTCGCTCATGCGGTGCTCCCGCGGGCGTGAAGCCGCCGGGCCTCTTCGAGGAGCGTGTCGATCAGGGCGGCGAAGACGGCGCGCACCCGCTCCGCTTTCTCTTCGCGGAAGGTCCAGGGCGACGCCTCGTCCATGTAGGCTTCTTGCGCGAGCTCCATCTGCACGGCCTCGACGCCCTCGCTCGGCCGCCCCCAGTGCCGCGTGATCCAGCCACCTTTGAAGCGGCCGTCGATCACGAAGGACTCTCCCGAGGCCGCGAGCAGGCGCTCGGCCGCGGCCCGCAGAGAGGGCGAGCAGGACCGGCCCTCGAAAGTGCCGAGGTTGAAGGTCGAAAGGCGCCCGGAAAAGAGCCGCGGGATCGCCGAGCGGATCGAGTGGCAGTCCCACAAGAGACAGAAGCCGTGGCGGAGCTTCGTGCGCGAGATCGCAGCCGCCAGGGCGGCGTGGTAAGGCTCGAAGAAGAGCCGGCGACGGCGGTCGATCTCGGCCGGATCGGGCTCGAGCCCCGGCCGCCAGATCGGGGCACCGTCGAAGGTCTCGAGCGGGACGAGACCGGTCGTCGCCTGTCCCGGATAGAGCGAGACGCCCGAGGGATCGCGGTTGACGTCGATCGCGTAGCGGCTGATCGGCGTCGAGACGACGGTCGCCGCGAAGCGTTCGGCCAAGGGCGCGTAGAGCCGGTCGATCCACCAGTCGGTGTCGGCGAGCGCTCGGCCGGTCTCGTTCAAGGCGGCCGCGATCTCGGGTGCTAGCGCGGTGCCGCCGTGCGGCTGGCTCGAGACGAGCGGCGAGGATCCCCAGCGGATCTCGACCGGGCCGATCCGATCGACGGTACTCATGGACGGGCTCCGAACAGGGTCGCCCGTTCTTCCGCCTCGAGGACCGCGGCGATCGTCCCGTCGCGCACGAGCCGGGTCACCGCCTCGATGTCGGGCGAAAGCGGCCGGTCCTCGTGCAGCGCCGGGACCACGGCGCGCACGGCCTCGAGGAACAGGCGAAGGCGCGGACTCGTCTCGAGCGGGGCGCGCAGTTCGATGCCCTGGGCCGCCATGAGGGCTTCGATGGCGACGATCCGGGCCAGGTTGTCGACCATGGGGACGAGCCTCCGGGCGGCGTGTGCGGCCATCGAGACATGGTCTTCCTGGTCGATCGAGGTCGGGATCGTGTCGATCGAGGCGGGTGCGGCCTTCTGCCGGTTCTCGGAGGCGAGGGCGGCCGAAGCGATCTCGGCCACCATGAAGCCCGAGCGCAGGCCCGGCTCGCGGACCAGGAAGGCGGGCAGGCCGGTCCGCGCCGGGTCGCACAAGAGCGCGCAGCGGCGCTGGGCGATGTTGCCGAGCTCGGCGATCGCGAGCGCCATCTGATCCGCGGCGAAGGCCACGGGCTCGGCGTGGAAATTGCCGCCCGAGAGGACCTCGCCCGAATCCGGGAAGACCAACGGGTTGTCGGTCACCCCGTCGGCCTCGCGCTCGAGCGTCGCCGCCACCTGGTGCAACAGGTCGAGGCAGGCACCGGCGACCTGCGGCTGGCAGCGCAAGCAATAGGGGTCCTGGACGCGCGGATCGCCCTCGAGATGCGAGCGGCGAATGGCGCTGCCGGCCATGAGCGCGCGCAGGACAGCGGCGACCGCGATCTGGCCGGGATGGCCGCGCAGCGCCTGGATGCGCGGATCGAAGGGGGTGTCGGAGCCGGTGGCGGCATCGACCGAAGCGGCGCCCACCACGAGGCCGGCCGCGAACACGGGCTCGAGGGCGAAGAGCGCGTCGAGCGCGAGCGCGGTCGAGATCTGGGTGCCGTTCAGGAGCGCCAGGCCCTCCTTGGGCCCGAGGGTCACGGGCGCGAGGCCGGCGCGCGCGAGCGCGACCGCCCCGGGCAGGCGTTCGCCCGCGAACCGGGCCTCGCCCTCGCCTATCAGGACGGCCGCCAAATGCGCCAAGGGTGCCAGATCGCCCGAGGCGCCGACCGAACCCTGGGCGGGAATCACCGGCAACAGATCGCGCTCGAGCATCGCTTCCAGCAGGCGGCACACCGCCGGCTGCACGCCCGAGGCACCGTGGGCGAGGCTCGCGAGCTTCAACGCCAGGGCGAGGCGGACGACGGGTGCGCAGAGCGGCTCGCCGACCCCGGCCTGGTGCGAGCGGACCAGGTTGATCTGGAGTTCGGCCAGCCGGTCGGCGGGGACGCGGACGAGCGCGAGTTTGCCGAAGCCCGTGTTGAGCCCGTAGACCGCCCGCTCGCCCGCGGCCGCGGCGAGGACGGCGCGGTAGCCGGCCTCTATCAAGGGCCAGCATTCGGCCGCGAGGCGCGGGCGGACCTCGCCCGACCGAACCGCCCGCCAGAGGGAAAGCGGGTTGCCGCCGGCCCGGATCGTGCCGCGCGGGCTCATGCGCCGACCCAGCGGCCGGCGAGCGGGCGGGCACCCATCATGTAGACGAGCTCGGCCGGCCGCTCGATCGACCAGAGGGCGAGATCGGCCCGTTTGCCGGGCTCGAGGGTGCCGCGATCGTGGGCGAGGCCGAGCGCCCGGGCGGCGTGCCGCGTCACGCCGAGAAGGCATTCCGTGACGGTCAGGCGGAACAGCGTGGCCGCCATGTTCGTGGCCAACAGGAGAGAAACGAGCGGCGAGGTGCCGGGGTTGCAATCGGTCGCGACCGCCATCGGCACGCCGGCGCGGCGGAAGCTCTCGACCGGCGGCACCTGCCGCTCGCGCAAGGCGTAGAAGGCGCCGGGGAGGAGGACCGCGACCGTGCCGGCTTTCGCCATGGCGGCGACGCCCTCGGTGTTCGTGTATTCGAGATGGTCGGCGCTGAGCGCCCGGAAGCGCGCGGCGAGCGCGGCTCCGCCCGTGTCCGACAGCTGATCGGCATGCAGCTTGACCGGAAGGCCCTGGGCGCGGGCGGCTTCGAAGATCCGCCGGGTCTCCTCGGGGGTGAAGGCGATGCCCTCGCAGAAGGCGTCGACCGCGGTGGCGAGCCGCTCGCGGGCGACGTGCGGGATCATCCCTTCGCACAAGAGGCGCAGGTAGCCCTCGCGGTCCGAGGCGAATTCGGGCGGGAGCGTGTGGGCGCCCAGGAAGGTGCGCTCGATCCGCACCGCCCGCTCCGCCTCGAGGGCGGCCGCGGCCTCGAGCTGGCGGTATTCGGTCGCGGGCTCGAGCCCGTAGCCCGACTTGACCTCGACCGTTGTGACACCCTCGGCGAGGAGCGCATCGAGCCGGGGCAGGGCGGCGCGCACGAGGGCCTCGCGCGAGGCCGCCCGCGTCGCCCGCACGGTCGAAAGGATGCCGCCGCCTTCGCGGGCGATCTCGGCGTAGCCGACGCCTTCGAGTCGGCGCTCGAACTCGGCCGCGCGGTCGCCGGCCCAGACCAGATGGGTGTGGCAGTCGATCAGCCCGGGGGTGAGCCAGCGACCCTCGCCGCGGATCGTCTCGCGGGCGCCGAAGGCGGGGGCTTCGGCCCTTGGACCCACCCAGACGATACGCCCCGCGCGGGTGGCGAGCACGCCGTCCTCGACGATGCCGAGGCCCGGCCGGTCAGCTGCCATCGTCGCGAGCCGGACGTCGGCGAAGAGCCGGTCGACCTGCATGGGGCCTCCCCACGGCCTCCCCTGGTGCCGTTTGTGCCAAAGTTGTATAGACAGGTCAAGGGCGATCGGCGGGAGGCGGGCGATGACGGTGCTGTGTCTCGAGCGGGCGCTGTTGCCCGAGGGCTGGGCCGAGCGGGTCACGCTTCGGCTCGGCGCGGACGGCCGCATCGTCGCGGTCGAACCGGGACGAGGCGAAGGCGAGCCCGTGCCCGGCATCGTGCTGCCGGGGCTCGCGAACCTGCACAGCCACGCCTTCCAACGCGCCATGGCCGGGCTCGCCGAGGTCGCGGGGCCGGGCGAGGACAGTTTCTGGTCTTGGCGGGAGGCGATGTACCGCTTCCTCGCCCGGCTCGGGCCCGACGAGGTCGAGGCGATCGCCGCCTTCGCCTATGCCGAGATGCTGGAAGCCGGCTTCACCGCGGTCGGCGAGTTCCACTATCTGCACCACGACCCCGAGGGCGTGCCTTACGCCGAGCCGGCCGAGCTCGCGTTGCGGCACGTCGAGGCGGCACGGGCCACCGGCATCGGCCTCACGCTGTTGCCGAGCTTCTACGCCCACGGCGAGGTCGGCGGCGCGCCGCCCGGCGAGGGCCAGCGCCGGTTCGTGTGCGATCTCGACCTCTTCGCGAAGCTGCACGAGCGCTGTGCCCGGGCGATCCGCGATCTGCCCGGCGGGCGGATCGGCATCGCGCCGCACTCGATCCGGGCAGTGACGATCGAGGAGCTGCGGTGGCTCGCCGAGCTCTTTCCCGAGGGGCCGCTGCACGTTCACGCGAGCGAGCAGCCGCGCGAGGTCGAGGCTTGCCGGCGGGTCCACGGCACCACGCCGATCGCGCTCCTGGCCGAGACGATCGGGCTCGATTCGCGAACCTGCCTGATCCACGGCACCCACGCCACGGAGGCGGAGCGGCGGCGCTTCGCCGCTTCTCCCGCGGTCCTCGGATCGTGCCCGATCACGGAAGCGAGCCTGGGTGACGGAATCGTCCCGGCCACGGCCTTTTTCCGCGAGGGCGGCCGCTTCGGCGTGGGCAGCGATTCGAACGTCCAGATCGACGCCGCGGCGGAGTTGCGCCAGCTCGAATATTCCCAGAGACTGGCGTCCGGCCGGCGCAACTGCCTTTCCGAGCCCGGCCGTTCGACCGGCCGCGTCCTCTTCGAGACCGCCCTCGCCGGCGGGGCACAGGCGCTCGAACGCGGGCCGGTCGGCCTGCGGCCGGGTGCGTCGGCCGATCTCGTCGTGCTCGACCCGGACCATCCCGACCTTCTGGGCCGCAGCGACGATCGGCAGCTCGACGGCTGGATCTTCTGCGCCGGCAAGGCCGCCGTGCGCGAGGTCCGGGTCGGCGGCCGGCGGGTGGTCGAAGCCGGCCGCCACGTCGCGAAAGACGGGATCGGCGCGCGCTACCGCCCAGTGCTCGCGCGCCTGCTCTCGTGAACGATCGGGCTCAGCGCAGGATCGGGCCGTTCTCGCGGGCGAGCTTCTCGCCCCCGGGCATCGGCTCGGCGGTGCAGCGGTAGCGCAGGACGCGCTCGCGCTCGCGGCCGGCCCGGCGCAGCCAGTCGGCGATCTCGGCCTGGCCGTACATCTGGCAGCCCACGAAGGAGCCGTACCAAGGCAGCGCCACCCGATCGCAGCTCGTCTCGAGGTCGGCCGCCGTGCCCGCGGCGCAGAGCCAGAAGGTGAGGGTGACATACATCATCGCAGGTCCCTCCGGGTCGAGGGCAGCGGCCGGTGGCGAGGGAGGCTG
Source organism: uncultured Alphaproteobacteria bacterium (assembly GCA_937926445.1). Lineage (GTDB taxonomy): Bacteria > Pseudomonadota > Alphaproteobacteria > Geminicoccales > Geminicoccaceae > JANXAZ01. Next base: position 938 of record CALBAK010000072.1, on the reverse strand, counting down.
CAGCTGCTCGCCGAGCCGGACGGCCTCCTCGTTCGCCCCTCTCCCTAGCACGTGACATGCCATTCATGGAGTCGCCACGGCCCTTGCCGGCGGTAGAGGGGCGGGCCAGAACCGACCGAGATCGTCCAGGAGGCAGCGATGCCGCAATTCCGTGCACCCTCCCTCCCGATCGAGCTCGGCGAGGAGGTCGACGCGATCCGCGAGGTCGCAGCCGCCGTGGCCGAGCGCGAAATCGCGCCTCTGGCCGAGGAGATCGACCGGAGCAATTGCTTTCCGCGTCACCTCTGGCCGAAGCTCGGGGCGGCCGGGCTTCTCGGGGTGACGGTCGAGGAGGCGTACGGCGGGGCGGGGCTGGGCTATCTCGCCCACACGGTCGCCATGGAGGAGATTTCGCGCGCCTCGGCCGCGATCGGCCTCTCCTACGGCGCGCATTCCAATCTCTGCGTCAACCAGATCCGCCTGCATGGCACGGAGGCGCAGAAGCGGCGCTATCTGCCGAAGCTGATTTCGGGCGAGCATGTCGGTGCTCTCGCCATGAGCGAGCCCGGCGCCGGCTCGGACGTGGTCTCGATGCGGACCCGGGCGGTCAAGAAGGGCGATCGCTGGCTGCTCACCGGCCGCAAGATGTGGATCACCAACGGCCCCGAGGCGGACGTGCTCGTGGTCTACGCGAAGACCGACCCCGAAGCGGGCTCGAAGGGCATCACCGCCTTCGTCCTGGAGAAGGGTGCACCCGGTTTCTCGACCGCGCAGAAGCTCGACAAGCTCGGCATGCGCGGCTCCGACACCTGCGAGCTGGTGCTCGAGGAGGCCGAGGTGCCCGAGGAGAACGTGCTGGGCGAAGTGAACGGCGGGGTGCGCGTCTTGATGCGCGGGCTCGACTTCGAGCGGCTCGTGCTCGCCGGCGGCCCGCTCGGGATCATGCAGGCCTGCCTCGA
>CALBAK010000071.1 GCA_937926445.1 uncultured Alphaproteobacteria bacterium | reverse complement strand
TATTGGGCGGTCGTCCGCGACATCGACAGGGCGATGGGCGTCAAGTACGACTGCAAATGATCCAGCAACCCGCCCTGCGGGTCGAAGAGCTCGTCAAGCGCTACCGGACCGGCGACGAGGCGCTCAAGGGCGTCTCGCTCGCCGTGGCGCCGGGCGAGATCGTGGGCCTGATCGGACCTTCGGGCGCCGGCAAGTCCACGCTGATCCGCTGCATCAACCGTCTGGTCGAGCCGACCTCGGGACGGATCTTTCTGGGCGAACTCGAGCTCACCGCCCTGTCGGGTGCGGAGTTGCGCCGGGCGCGGCGGCGGATCGGCATGATCTTCCAGGAGTTCGCTCTGGTCGAGCGGCTCTCGGTGATGGAGAACGTGCTCTCCGGCCGGCTCGGCTACGTCTCCTTCTGGCAGAGCTTCACCCGCCGCTTCCCGGCCGCCGACATCGAGCGGGCCTTCGCGCTGCTCGAGCGGGTGGGGCTCGTCGAGCACGCCGACAAACGCGCCGATGCCCTCTCGGGCGGCCAGCGTCAGCGGGTCGGCATCGCCCGCGCGCTCGCCCAGGAGCCCGACCTCCTCCTGATCGACGAACCGACCGCCGCCCTCGATCCCAAGACCTCGCGGCAGATCATGCGGCTCGTCCGCGAGATCTGCGAGGAGCGGCGCCTGCCGGCGATCATCAACATCCACGACGTCGTCCTGGCGCAGCAGTTCGTCGAGCGGATCGTCGGCCTTCGCGCCGGAACGATCGTGTTCGACGGGCCGGCCGAGGCGCTCGACGACGTCGTCTTGACCCGGATCTACGGCGAAGAGGACTGGACCGCGGTGCGGCGCCGGGCTGCCGCCGAAGCGCGTGCCGAGGCACTCGACGAGGAGCGCATGGAGGGGCTCGCCTGATGGCCGCCCTCGCGCATCGGACCTGGCGGCGGCCACCCCTGATCGCCGATCCCCGGTTGCGCTGGCTCGTCTACGGCGGCGGGCTCCTCTACCTCTTGCTCGCCACCGCGACCCTCGAGGTCAACTGGCTGCGGGTATGGGAAGGGCTCGACCGCGGCTGGGCCTTCGTCCGGAGCTTCTTCCGGCCCGACTTCACGAGCCGCGGGCCGGACATCCTCCAGGGCATGATCGAGAGCCTGACCATGACGGTCACGGCCACCGTGGCCGGCATCCTGGTGTCGGTGCCGATCGGCATCGGTGCGGCGCGCAATCTGGCACCCCTTCCGATCTACGCACTCTGCCGCGGCATCATCGCGCTCTCGCGCGCGCTCCAGGAGGTGATCGTCGCAATCTTCTTCGTGGCGATGTTCGGCTTCGGCCCCTTCGCCGGCTTCTTGACTCTGACCTTCAACACGATCGGCTTCTTGGCCAAGCTCTTGGCCGAGGACATCGAGGACATCGACGAATCCCAGGCCGAAGCGATCCGCGCGACCGGTGCGTCCTGGCCGCAGCTCGTCAACTACGCGATCCAGCCGCAGGTGATGCCGCGGCTGATCGGCCTCTCGCTCTATCGCCTCGACATCAATTTCCGCGAGTCCGCCGTGATCGGCATCGTCGGTGCGGGCGGGATCGGTGCCACCCTCGAGACCGCGATGGACCGTTACGAATACGACTCGGCGGCCGCCATCCTGCTCTTGATCGTCGCCATCGTGATGCTGGCCGAGTACAGCTCGAGCCACGTTCGCAAATGGGTCCAGTGATGCCGCTCCTGCGTGCCGAGGACCGGACCTCCTGGCGGCACCGGACGCCCCGGGCCCAGCTCTTCCTCTGGTTCGGCTGGCTCGCCCTCGTCGCCCTCACGGTCTTCGCCTGGGAGGTGATGAACCGCGACACGATCTGGGCCTTCGTGGCCGATGCGCCGCGCCAGGCGGCCGACATCGGTGCGCGCATGGTGCCGCCCCGCTGGAGCTATCTCGACCAGCTCTGGTGGCCGCTCTGGGACACGATCAACATCGCCACGCTCGGTACGCTGCTCGCGATCCTGGTCGCCGTTCCGGTCGCCTTCTGCGCCGCCCGCAACACGACCCCGAGCCTCCTCCTGGTCCGCCCGGTAGCGCTCCTCGTGATCGTCGCCTCGCGCTCGATCAACTCCTTGATCTGGGGCCTGCTGCTCGTGGCCGTGGTGGGCCCCGGCAGCCTCGCCGGGATCCTCGCGATCGCGCTCCGCTCGATCGGCTTCATCGGCAAGCTGCTCTACGAGGCGATCGAAGAGATCGATCCCGCCCCGGTCGAGGCGGTGACGGCCACCGGCGCGGGGCGCCTGCAGGTGCTCGACTATGCGATCGTCCCCCAGGTCCTGCCCGCTTTCGCCGGCATCACCGTCTTCCGCTGGGACATCAACATCCGCGAATCGACCGTGCTCGGGCTCGTGGGCGCGGGCGGCATCGGCCTCAAGCTGCAGGCCTCGCTCAACACCCTGGCCTGGCCACAGGTGACCGTGATCCTTCTACTGATCCTCGCCACCGTGCTCGCGAGCGAGTGGGTCTCGGCCAAGGTTCGCCACGCGATCATCTGACCGCCCGCTCGGATTCTCCCCGCGCCGCACCCCATAAGCGCGCGACCGCCTCGCGGATGGCCCGGTGCGGCCGGTCCAGCCAGACCGTCTCGAGCGTGATCCGCGGCCGTTCGAAGCCCGGCAGGAGCTTGCCGAGCGAGCCCTGGGCGGTCCAGGCGCCGCCCGCCTCCGGCCGCAACCAGCGGCTCGGCTGGTCGACGTAGAGGAAGAGCCGCGTGCGTCCGAGGCGCCGTTCCTCGATCCAGCGCACTTCGCTCCAGGGCAGGGGGCGGGCCATCGTCGAAGGCGCGAAGACACCCTCGCGGTCGAGGATCAGGACCGGCCGGCGGTCGCGCATCTTGGCCACGCTCTGCAGCGCCATCCCACCGAACAGGAGGAGCGCCGGCACGAGGAGGACGAAGGCCCCCTCCACGCCGCGCAGCGTGTGCCAGCCGAAGAGGCCGATCAGGGCGAGGCAGAGGGCGACGTTGGCGCCGTGACGGAGGCGGTCGTGGCGGAGTTCGATCCGCTCGGGCCCGCTCATCCCGAAGGCTCCAGGACGAGATGGGCGATCCGCCGCCGCTTCCAGGAATAGACGAGGTGGACGAGCCCGTCGGCGGTCTCGAGGAGCGAGGGGTAGGAGAACTCGAAGCCCGCCTCGTTCTCGAGCTCGAGCACCCGGCGCCAGACCCGGCCGTCTTCGGATAGGCTCGCCACGAGTCGATCGCGCCCGCTCGCGTCCGGGTGATGGACCAGGAGGAAGCGGCCGCAGGCGAGGCGCCGGGCATCGAAGGCGGCGTTGGGGTGGGGGATTTCGGTCGGCCGCATCGCCGACCAGTGCTCGCCGCCGTCTTCCGACCAGCACTCGGCGATGAAGCCGTGCTTGGTTCGGCAGAGCGCTCGGATCCCGCCGCCGCCGTGGTCGACCAGCGTCGCCTGGTTGGCCTTGAAACCACCGGGCAGGCTCGCGAAGGGGTGGTTGAGGAGCGCGACCCGGCGCCAGGTCGAGCCGCCATCCTCGCTCCGCTCGATCTGGCAGCGCCAGCCGAAGAGCTCGGAGGAGGAGCCGCACAGAAGCGCGCCCGATGGCAGCTCGAGCGGGGCGTTCTTGACCGGGCCGAAGATCCCGTCGGGCAGCCGGCGCGGCCGCGACCAGCTCGTGCCGTCGTCCTCGGAGGTGGCGAGCATGCCCCACCAGCGGCGCGGCCGCGGGCCGACCTTGTAGAAGAGGAGGAGCGGGCCGCCGCGCAGCCGGTGCAGTACCGGGTTCCAGCAGGGGAGCGGCGTTCCGTCGCCGGCTCGGCCCTCGAAGAGCCGCAGAGGCTCGCCCCAGCGGCCCCGCTCCTGGCGGGCGAGCCAGATCGCGACGTCCGGCCTGCCCTCCTTCGAGCCCGCGAACCAGGCGGCCACGAGGCCCGAGGGGGTCGCGGCGATCGTCGCCGCGTGCGCGTCGCGCCAGGGCGAGAGCGTGTCGACGAAGCCGCGCTCCAGGATGTGCACCGGTCCCTCACGCGTCGCAGCCCGCGAAGGGGCCGAGATCGAAATGCAGGTGGTCGCGGTGCCAGCGATCGCTCTCGGGCGTCAAGACCATCGCGAAATGGCCACAGGCTGCCTTCGCCGCGGCCCGCAAGAAGCGCCCGTGCGGCCCCGGATCGCGCCAGTGGCGTTCGACCGTGACACGGCTGCCGTCGGCCAGGCGGAAGCCCGCGACATCGAGGGCGAGGGCCCGCGCGTGCAGGCTGGCGCGGCCGGCATTGCCGGTCATGCGCCGACAGGCCCAACTGCCGTAATGCTCGACGGCGGCGAGCTCGTGGCCGGTCAGCCGACGGGCGAGGGCGCGGAGCTCCGCTTCGTAGCGAACCCAGGCGAGGGCCAACGGGCAGCTGGTCTCGAGCGGCCGCTCGAAGAAGAGGCCGGTGCGAGCGAGCCGAACGGGTGCTTCGACGCGGCAGGTGCCGCCGCCCGGGGCGGACCAGGGCTCGACGGGGACCCCCGCCGCGCGCAGCGCCTCGACACAGCCGGCCACCGGCGGAGCAGCGGGCGGCGACGGCCGGGTGCAGGCGGCAAGCGCCAGGATCGCGGCGACCGTCACGACGCGGCGGATCGACCGAGGCGTGGCCATCGCTGGAACGCCGCTACGGCTGCCGCCAGGCCGATGCCCAGAAGGTCGGTCGCGTGCTCGGGTACGAGCAGGCAACCGGCGGCGGCAGCGAGAAGGAGCCGGGAGAGGAGCGGCAGGGCTCCGAACATCCAGCCGTCGGAGGCGCAGGCCAAGAGGATCACACCCGAGGTCGCGGTCAGCGTCGCCAAGAGAATACTCGAAAAGTCGCCCTGAGCCAGGAGCACGGGGCTCGTATAGAACATGAAGGGCACGACGAAGGCCGCGAGGCCGAGCTTCAAGGCGATCCACGAGGTCTTCCAGGGATCGGCGCGGGCCATGGTCGCCGCCGCGAAGGAGGCCAGCGCCACGGGCGGAGTGATCGCCGAGACGACCGCGAAATAGAAGATGAAGAAATGGGCGACGAGCGGCTCGACCCCCATCCGCGCGAGGCCGGGGGCCAGGACCGAAGCGGCGATCGCATAGGCCGCGGTCGTCGGCATGCCCATGCCGAGCACGAGCGCGATCAGCATCGTGAAGACCATGGCGAGGAGCGCGTGACCGGCGGCGAGCCCGAGGAGGAGCTGGGAGAAGCGGCCCCCGATCCCGGTGAGCGCGATCACGCCTACGACGATCCCGGCGCAGCCGCAGACGGCCACCAGTTGGAGAACGTCCATGGTCGCCCGCTCGAGCGCGTCGAGCACGGCACGCGGGCCCATGGGTGCTTCGCGGGCGAGCCAGCTCGCGACGATCGTGGCGAGGATCGCGAGGGTGGCCGAGCGCAGAGGCGAATAGCCGGCATAGAGAGCCGCCACCAGCACTGCGAGCGGCGCGAAGAGGTAGAGCTTGCGCAGGACCGCGCCGAGAGGCGGGAGTTCGGCGCGCGGCAGTCCCACGAGCCCGTGGCGGCGGGCGTGCAGCTCGACGTGCGCGTAGCAGGCCACGTAGAAGAGCCAGCAGGGCAGGATCGCCGCGATCGCGATCGTGGCATAGGGGATGCCGGTCATCTCGGCCATCAAGAAAGCACCGGCGCCGAGCACGGGCGGGGTGATCTGGCCGCCGGTCGAGGAAGTGGCCTCGATGGCACCCGCGGTGGCGCGATCGTAGCCGACCCGGCGCATCATCGGGATCGTGAAGGTGCCCGAGGCCACGACGTTGGCGACCGCACTGCCACTGATCGAGCCGAAGAGCACACCCGAGACCACGGTCGCCTTGGCGGGCCCACCGCGCGCCCAGCCGAACAGCGCGAGAGCCAGGTCGTTGAAATAATCGCTGATGCGCGAGACACCCATGAAGGCGCCCAGCGTCACGAACAGGATGACGTAGGTCGAGGAGACCGAGGTCGTGATGCCGAGAATACCCTGGTCGCTGAAGATGTAGGTGAAGAAGCGCGGGATGTCGTAGCCGCGATGATGCAGCACGCCCGGGAGCCAGGGACCGACGAAGGCGTAGAGGACGAAGAGGAGAGCGATGATCGGGAGCGCCAGGCCCGCGACCCGCCGAGTCACCTCGAGGACGAGGAGCGTGCCGACCACGCCCATGGCGACATCGCCCCAGGTCCACATCGCACCCGCCCGGAACAGGAGGCCGTCGAGCTCGACCCAGACATAGAGGAAGACGCCGATCGCGGCCCCGGCGAGCAGAAAGTCGTAGAGCGGCACCCGGTCGACCGCGGCGTGCCGGCCAGGGCGGAAGAGGAGGAGGATCAGGACCGCCGCTGCGCAGAGATGGCCCGCGCGGAACAGCCAGGGGTCGACCGGGTAGAGGTTGAGAACGAGGAGATGGCCCAGCGCGTAGAGCACCGCCACGGCCCGCGCGATCGGCGTCCAGCGCGCCGGCAGCGCGCGCCGGGAGCCCGCGAACTCGTCCGCATCGTGCTCGCGCGGGTGGGCGACGGCCGGCTCGTCCACGCCCCCGGGCGCCGAATCCTCGGTCTCGGGCCCCGCGGGCGAGCCGGGCCGGCGCGCCGTCGCCACCGACCGCTCCGAGGGCTCAGGGGGCGATCAGAGTGCCAGGGATCTCGATCCCCTTGGCCTTGTAGTATCGGGCCGCCCCCGGGTGGAACGGCAGGAACCCGTTGCGGCCGACGTTCTCGAGCACCGTCTCCTTCGCGGCGGCGTGCCCTTTCACGAGCGCCTCGTGGTTCTCGAAAATCGCGCGGACGATCGCTTCGACGAGATCGTCGGGCAGGCTCTTGTGGCAGATCGCGAAGTTGAAGATGCCGACAGTGGGCTGACTTTCGCCCAGCGTCTTGTAGGTCCCGGCCGGGATCACGGCATCGGAGAGTTCTTGGAACTTGGCCTTCAGCTTGGCGATCTCGTCCGCGGTGAAGCTGAAGAAAACGACCTTCTGGGTGGCTTCGAGTTCGGAGAAGGAGGCGATCGGCAGGCCGGCGGCGAAGGCGAAGCAGTCGATCAGCCCGTCGGCGAGCTGGCTCGCCATGTCGGCCGCCTGGCCGTTGACGATCGTGACCTTGAGACCGAGAGCTTCGAACATCAGCGGGAAATAGGTGCCGGGGGTGCCGGCGCGCGGGCCCACGCCCACGCGCTTGCCGTTGAGCTGGGCGACGCTCTTGATGCCCGAGCGCTCGAGGGCGACGAAGTGGAAGGGCGTGTCGTACATCGGGAACATCGCCCGGATGTCGCGGAACTTGCGGCCCTGGGTCCAGCCGCCGGTCCCCTCCCAGGCCTGGAGCGCGATGCCCATGGTGGTCATGCCGAGCTCGATCTGTCGTTCCTCCACCAAGATGATGTTCTGGTTGGGGCCCTGGGTCTGCTGGGTGCTGATCGGCACGCCGATCGCCTCGGAGACGAGGCTCGCCCAGGCCTGGCCGTAGACATAGTAGGTGCCACCCACCGATGCCGTCCCGAGTGTCAGGGACTTGGGCCAATGCGCGGTCGGGGCGGCCAGCGCGCGGGCCGCGGGCGCGCCGAGCCCGAGGACGGCGGTGGTCGCGAGCAGCGTACGGCGTTTCATCGATGGTCTCCCCTGCGCGGCTGCGTGCAGGGTAGGAACCCTCCCCGCCGCTTGCAAGGCAGGCCTGCGTCAGCTGCGCCGCCGCTCGACCAATCGCTTGACCGCGTCGATCGCGATCGGACCGTCCCATTCGGCGATGCCGAGCACCCGGCCGACCTCGCGGCCCTCGTGGTCGACCAGCAGGGTGGCGGGCAAGCCCGGAAGGCCCACCGCGCGGCTTGTGGCGGCCGTCGCGTCGCGATAGACAGCGAGCCTACTCACCCCGGCCTCGTCGAGAAACGCCTTGATCCGCTCCGGCGCCGAGCGTTCGACCGCAAGCGCCACGACCAGGACGTCGTTCGGGTCGAAGGCGGCCTGCAGGCGGTCGAGCGAGGGCATCTCCTCGCGGCAGGGCGTGCACCAGGTCGCCCAGAAATTGAGAACGACCACCTTGCCCTTGAGATCCGAGAGCTTGACCGGGGTGCCCGCGAGGGTCTCGAAGGCCAGCTCCGGTAGAGGCTTGGGCTCCTTGAGCAGGATCGGGGCGGCGGCCGCGGGCATCACGAGGACGAGCCCGACGGCGAGAGCGAGGCGGGCGAGGGCGCGGATCACGCGGCTGGCTCCCCATGCGAGGCCAGGATGACGAGCGAGACGACGCGATCGGCACGTGAGCTCTGGGGCGGTCATTTCGCGACCGACGCGGCACCGCTCATGGAGCGAATTAACGCCTCGATCGGCTTCGACAAGCGGCTCTGGGCGCAGGACATCCGCGGTTCGATGGCGCACGCCCGCATGCTCGCCCGGCAGGGGATCATCGGCGAGGCCGACCGCGAGGCGATCACGGCCGGCCTCGAGGCGATCGCCCGCGAGATCGCGGAGGGTCGGTTCGTCTTCGCTCCCGAGCTCGAGGACATCCATCTCAACATCGAAGCCCGCTTGACCGAGCGGGTCGGCGAGGCCGGCCGGCGGCTGCACACCGCCCGCTCGCGCAACGATCAGGTCGCGACCGATTTCCGGCTCTGGGTGCGCGAGGCGATCGACCGGGTCGACGGTCTGTTGCGCGGGCTCCAGCGTGTCCTGATCGACCGGGCGGAGGCACACGTAGCCGACGTGATGCCGGGCTTCACGCATCTCCAGGCGGCCCAGCCCGTCACCCTCGGTCACCACCTCCTGGCCTATGTCGAGATGCTCGGTCGCGACCGCTCGCGCTTCGCCGATGCCCGAGCGCGGATGGACGAATGTCCCCTGGGAGCGGCCGCGCTCGCCGGCACGAGCTTTCCGATCGACCGCGAGGCGACGGCGCGCGAGCTCGGCTTCGCCCGACCCATGGCGAACTCGATCGACGCCGTCTCCGACCGCGACTTCGCGCTCGACTATCTCGCGGCGGCTTCGATCTGTGCGGTCCATCTCGCGCGCCTGGCCGAGGAGCTCGTGCTCTGGTCGACCCCGCAGTTCGGCTTCGTGCGGCTGCCCGAGGCCTTCACTTCCGGCAGCTCGATCATGCCGCAGAAGCGCAACCCGGACGCGGCCGAGCTCGTGCGCGGCAAGTCGGGCCGGGTGATCGGCCATCTCGTGAGCCTGTTGACCGTGCTCAAGGGCCTGCCGCTCGCCTATTCCAAGGACATGCAGGAGGACAAGGAGGGCCTGTTCGACGCCGCCGACACGCTCGAGCTCTGTCTCGCGGCGACCGCCGCCATGCTCGAGGGGGCCCGCTTCGATACGGCCCGCATGCGCGCCGCGGCCGGTATCGGCTACACGACCGCGACCGACCTCGCCGACTGGCTCGTGCGGGTGAAGGGCGTGCCGTTCCGCGAGGCGCACGGCATCGCGGCCCGGGCGGTGCGCCGGGCGGAGGAGCGGGGCTGCGGCCTCGAGGATCTGACGGACGAAGAGCTCCTGGCCCTCGATCCGCGGCTCGATCCGGCCGTGCGCGAGGTCCTGGGCGTCGACCGGTCGGTGGCGAGCCGGACGAGCTTCGGCGGCACGGCACCTTCGCGGGTGCGCGAGGCGATCGCCGCGGCCCGCCGCCGTTTCCTCGACCGGGCGGAAGGCTGCCGCTTCGAGCCCGGCCCGCGGGCGGAGGAAGCACCGGCCTCCGGCGGCGAGGGATCGGACGAGGGGAAGCGATGAGCCGCCGGATCCTGCTCTTGGTGCTGCTCGGTCTCGCACCGGCCGGCTGCGGCCGGCGCGGACGCCTGCGCCTCCCCGAGCGGGAGGATGGTCGGACCGCCCCGCCCCCGCCTCCCGCTCCCGCATCCACCTCTCGCCGCCGCCCCGCCGGACCGATCGGCCTCGAGACGGGGTGA
>CALBAK010000070.1 GCA_937926445.1 uncultured Alphaproteobacteria bacterium | reverse complement strand
CGGTCGAGGAACCAGCGATCGTGGCTGATGATCACGGCGCAGCCGGCGAAATCGAGCAGCGCATCCTCGAGCGCACGCAGCGTGTCGACGTCGAGATCGTTGGTCGGCTCGTCGAGCAGGATGACGTTGGCTCCGGATTTCAACAATTTCGCCATGTGGACTCGGTTGCGTTCGCCGCCGGAAAGTTGGCCGACCTTCTTCTGCTGGTCCGCACCTCGGAAGTTGAAGGCGGCGACATAGGCCCGGCTCGGCATGCTGTGCTTGCCGAGCTGGATCACGTCCTTGCCTTCCGAGATTTCCTCCCAGACCGTGCGGTCGGGACGGAGCGCGTCGCGGCTCTGGTCGACATAGCCGAGCACGACCGTGTCGCCGATCCGCAACGTGCCGGCGTCCGGCTTCTCCTGCCCGACGATCATGCGGAAGAGCGTCGTCTTGCCCGCGCCGTTGGGGCCGATCACGCCGACGATGCCACCGGGCGGCAGGCTGAAGGACAGATTGTCGATCAGCAGACGGTCGCCGTAGCCCTTGGTGAGACCTTGGGCCTCGACCACGAGATCGCCGAGCCGCGGGCCCGGCGGGATGACGATCTGGGCGCTGCCCGGCACCCGCTCCTGGGCCTGGCGGAGGAGCTCCTCGTAGGCCTGGACGCGGGCCTTGGCCTTGGCCTGGCGGGCCCGCGGCGAGGCGGCGATCCATTCCTGCTCCCGGGCGAGGGTCTTCTGGCGGGCGATCTCCTCGCGCTCCTCCTGCTCGAGTCGCTTGCGCTTCTGCTCGAGCCAGCCCGAATAATTGCCCTCGTAGGGATAGGCGCGGCCGCGATCGAGCTCCAGGATCCAGCCGGCGACGTTGTCGAGGAAGTAGCGGTCGTGGGTGACCGCCACGACCGTGCCCTTGTAGTCCTTGAGGTAGCGCTCGAGCCAGGCGACCGATTCGGCGTCCAGGTGGTTGGTCGGCTCGTCGAGGAGGAGAAGGTCGGGCTGCGCGAGCAAGAGCCGGCAGAGCGCCACCCGCCGCCGCTCGCCGCCCGACAGCCGGGTCACGTCGGCATCGCCGGGCGGGCAGCGCAGCGCGTCCATCGCGATCTCTAGCTGGCGCTGCAGCTCCCAGCCTCGGCAGGCGTCGATCTTCTCCTGGAGCTCGGCCTGCTCGGCGAGGAGCGCGTTCATCTCCTCTTCCTCGAGGGGTTCGGAGAAGCGGGCCGAGATCGCGTCGAACCGGTCGAGCAGCGCCTTGGTCTCCTCGACCCCCTCCATCACGTTGCCGAGCACGTCCTTGGTGGGGTCGAGCTTCGGCTCCTGCTCGAGATAGCCGATCTTGACCCCCTCCGCGGCCCAGGCCTCGCCGGAGAAGTCCTTGTCGATCCCCGCCATGATCCGCAGCACGGTCGACTTGCCGGCGCCGTTGACACCCAGGACACCGATCTTGGCGCCCGGGAGGAATGCCAGGGTGACGTTGTCCAAGATCTTCTTGCCGCCCGGATAGATCTTGGACAGCCGGCGCATCACGTAGATGTATTGATAGGCGGCCATGCGGCTCCTCGACGGATCGGTGCTGGGGGAGGGGGTGGACAGCCGGCCGTCTTCTAGCGCGCGCCGCCGCGGCGCGGAAGTCGCCGCGCCGCGGACCCGCGGCAATACGTCCCTTAGGCTCTTGTCCGCGAGGGGCTAATGGCGGAAACCGGAGCAACGGATCGACGGGCGGCCGCGGACCGTCCCGTCGATCGGGGAGGCGGCGATGGCCAAGCGAGTGCTGGTGGTCGACGACGAGCCCAACATCGTCTTGAGCCTCGAGTTCCTCATGCGCCGGGCCGGCTTCGAGGTCCAGGTCGCGAGGAGCGGCGGCGAGGCCCTGAAGGCGCTCGAGGGCGAACCGCCCGACCTCATGCTGCTCGACGTCATGATGCCGGAGTTCGACGGCTACGAGGTCTGCGAGCGGATCCGCGCCCGCCCGGATTGGAACAAGACCAAAATCGTCATGCTCACCGCCCGCGGCCGCGAGGCGGAACGCGAGCGCGGCCTGGCACTCGGCGCCGACGCTTACGTCACCAAGCCCTTCTCGACCCGCGACTTGGTCGACCAGGTCAAACGGATGCTCGAGGTCGGCTGAGGCGACGGGGTGATCTCGAGTCGCGCCGCGCTCTGGCTCGCCGGTGGGGCGCTCGCGATCGCCGCCCTGGGCCTCGGCACGTTCGCCTCGGCCAAACTGCACGCCACCGCGCCGGCCGCCGGTACCACGACCCTCCTGATCGCCGCGCTTCTGGCGCTCGGCCTGCTCCTGGCCGCTGCCGTGATCGATCGGCTCGTACTCGCGCCCGCCCGAGCGCTCGCGCGCGCGATCGAGACCGTGCTCGGCACCGGCCGGCGCGAGCGGACGGCGTTGCCGGCGCGCCACGCACTCGACGGGCTGCCGGCACGGCTGGACGAGCTGCTCGACCGGGCGGTCCGCGCCGAGGAACGGCTCGCCGAGGAGCGGGCTCGCGCCAGGGCCGAGGCCGAAGCCGACCGGCGCCGGCTCGCTGCCATCCTCAAGGATGTCGGCGAGGGGCTCGTGCACGCCGCGCCCGACGGCCGCATCCTCCTCTACAACGACGCCGCGGTGAGCCTGCTCGGGGCACCGGCCGGCCTCGGCCTCGGCCGCTCGATCTACGACGTGGTCTCCCGCGAGACGCTCGCCTACCACGTCGACATGCTGCGGCGCACCTCGGGCGGCGACGGCTCGGCGCGAGCGGGGGAGCCTTTCATCGCCGCCGCCAGCGAGACCGGCCGGCTCTTGCGCTGCCGGTTGAGCCTGGTCGGTGACGCGGCGCCGGGGAGCGAGGGCTTCGTGCTCGCGATCGCCGAGGCCGGTCTCCAGGTGGCGGGCGGCACCGGTCGCCTCCTCGACCAGCTCGAGACCGCCTGGCGCGGACCGGTGGCCTCGATCCGCGCCGCCGCCGAAGTGCTGCGCGACAGCCGGCCCGACGAGCAGAGTGCCTGGTTCGCGCGGGTCGTCGAGGAGGAGGCCGGCCGGCTCGAGAAGCTCCTGGCCGAGCTCGCCTCGGAGGCCCGCGCGCTCACCTTGCGGCAATGGCCGCTCTACGACGTGGCCACGGGCGATCTCGCGAACGTCTTGGCCGAGCGGCTCGCGGCCCGCGGCATGCCGGTTCAGCTCGGCAGCGAGGGCGAGAGCGTGTGGGCGAGCGCCGACAGCGGGACGCTCGTGATGTTGCTCGTGAGCTTCGTCGAGTGGCTCGCCGAGCGCGGCGTACGCGAGGTCCGGCTTTCCGCCCGCGCCCGGCCGAGCGGCTCGACCCTGCGCCTCGCCTGGGCCGGTGCGCCTCCGAGCCGGGCCGAGTTCGATGCTTGGCTGGATGCCCGGCTCGAGCGTTACGGTCTGCCCTTCGCCGCGCGCGAGATCGCCGAGCGGCACGGCGGCGAGCCCTGGGTCGCGGCCAGCGCCGAGGGTGCGGCGCTGCACCTGCCGCTCCTCCCGCCGACGGGCGTGCACCCGGTCCGCGCCGCGCCCGCGCTCCCGGCCCGGCCCGAGTTCTACGATTTCGACCTCGCCACCTCGGCCGGCGCGCTCGAGGCGCGGCCGTTGCGCACGCTCACTTACGTCGTGTTCGACTGCGAGACCACGGGGCTCGACACCGAGGCCGACGATCTCCTCCAGCTCGCCGCGGTCCGGGTGGTCAACGGCCGGGTGATCCACGGCGAGGTCTTCGATTGCCTCGTCGACCCGGGCCGGCCGATCCCCGAGGCCTCGATCCGCTTCCACGGCATCACCCCGGAGATGATCCGCGGCAAGCCGCCGCCAGAGCTCGTGTTGGCCCGCTTCGCCCGCTTCGCCCAGGGGGCCGTGCTGGTCGCCCACAACGCCGCCTTCGATCTGGCCCTCTTGCGCAAATACGAGCGCCGGGCCGGGGTGAGCCTCGACCAGCCGGTGCTCGACACGCTCTTGATCTCGGCGCTCCTCCAGGACCAGGAGGGCGATCACAGCCTGGACGGGGTCGCTGCCCGCCTCGGCATAGCCGTTCGCGGTCGCCATACCGCCCTCGGCGACAGCCTCGCCACGGCCGAGATACTGGTCCGGCTGATCGGCATGCTCGAGGTGCGCGGGATCGGCACGCTCGGCGAGGCGATCCGCGCGAGCCGCTCGATGGTCGAGATCCGCCGCCAGCGCGCCAGGCCCGCCGAGGCCGCCCGCGATGCTTGAGCGCCGCCTCGCCCGGCTCGTGGCACTCGCGCTCACCGCTCTGGTGCTGTTGAACTTCCCGACCCTCGCCCTGGTCGACCGGGCCGTTCTCGGCGGCGTGCCGATCCTGCCCTTCTACCTCTTCGCGGTCTGGGGCGCGGTGATCGGGCTCGCGGCCTGGCTGATCGAGCGGCCCGGAGAGGATTGAGGATGGGCGCGCTCGCCACCGCTGCCGTCCTGGTCTCGCTCCTCTATCTGGGGCTCCTGTTCGCGCTCGCTTCCTGGGGTGACCGACGGGCCGAGCGCGGCCGCTCGGTGATCGCCAATCCCTACGTCTACACCCTTTCGCTCGCCGTCTATTGCACCGCCTGGACCTATTTCGGCAGCGTCGGCGTCGCCGCGGCCCAGGGCGTGGGCTTCCTCCCGGTCTATCTCGGCCCCACGCTCCTGGCCTTCCTCTTCGTCGGCTTCGTGCGCAAGATCCTGGTGATCGCCAAAGCCTACGGCATCACCTCGATCGCCGACTTCGCCTCCGCCCGCTACGGCAAGAGCGGGACCGTGGCCGGACTCGTCACGATCGTGGCCCTCGTGGGCTCGATCCCCTACATCTCGCTCCAACTCAAAGCGGTGGCGACCGGCATCGGGCTTTTGATCGCCCACGACGGCTCGGGTGCCGTACTGAGTGGCCTCGGGGCCGACACGGCACTGATCGTCACCCTGCTGCTCGCCGCCTTCAGCATCCTCTTCGGTACCCGCCACATCGACGCCACCGAGCACCATCAGGGGATGGTATTGGCCATCGCCTTCGAGAGCATCGTCAAGCTCGTCTGCTTCCTCGCGGTCGGCGTGTTCGTGACCTGGGGCCTGTTCGGCGGTCCCTTCGACCTGCTCGATCGGGCGCGCGAGGCCGGCCTCGGCGATCGGCTCGGCTTCGCCGGAACCCGCCTCACCGCCGCCGACTGGTTCGTGTTGACCCTGCTTTCCGGGCTCGCGGCACTCCTTCTGCCGCGCCAGTTCCAGGTCGTGGTGATCGAGAATCTCGAGATCGGCCACGTCAAACGGGCGAGCTGGCTGTTCCCGCTCTACCTCCTCGTGATCAACCTGTTCGTGCTGCCGATCGCCCTCGGCGGGTTGATCCTGGGCGGCAGCACGCGCGAGGCCGACAGCTTCGTCCTCGCCTTGCCCCTCGTCCACGGCCAGGGCTGGCTCGCGCTGCTCGCTTTCCTCGGCGGTCTGTCGGCCGCCACCGCCATGGTCATCGTCGAGACCGTGGCGGTCTCGACCATGATCTCGAACGATCTCGTGATGCCGATCCTGCTTCGGGTGGGTGCCCTCGGCCTCGCCAACAAGCCCGACCTCACCAGGCTGATCCTGGGCGTGCGGCGGGCCGGGATCCTCTTGGCCCTGCTCGGTGGCTACCTCTTCTTCCACGGAGTCGGCGAGGCGATGGGCCTCGTGAGTATCGGCTACATCGCCTTCGCCGGTGTCGCCCAGTTCGCCCCGCTCCTGGTCCTGGGCATCGCCTGGAAGGGAGCGAACCGCAACGGTGCGGTGGCCGGACTCCTGGCGGGCTTCCTCGTTTGGCTCTACACCTTGGTGCTGCCTTCTTTCGTCACCGCCGGCATGCTGCCCGGCAGCCTCGTAGCCGAGGGTCCCTTCGGCTTCGATCTGCTGCGGCCCACCGCCCTCTTCGGCCTCTCGGGGCTCAATCCGGTGAGCCACTGCGCGATCTGGAGCCTCGCGGTCAACACCGGCCTGCTCGTGCTGGTGAGCCTCTTGACCCGCCCCTCGGACCTCGAGCGGCTGCAGGCGATCCTCTTCGTCGACGTCGAGCAGAGCCGGCGCACGCCCCGCCTCTGGCGCGGTGAGGCGCGGGCGGGGGCGCTCCAGGAGCTCCTGGTCCGCTTCCTCGGCCGGCCCGCGGCAGACGCCGTCTGGCGGACCGAGGCGGCCCGGCGTGGACGGCCGCTCGAGCCGGACGAGGCGGCCGATGCTGGGCTCGTCGAGCGGGCCGAGCGGCAGCTCGCGCGGGCGATCGGTGCCGCCTCGGCACGCGCCGTGATCGCCTCGGCCGTGCGCGGCGAAACGGTCGGGCCGGACGCGCTCATGGAGATCCTCGACGAGACCCAGAAAGTCCTCGAGTACAGTCGCCGCCTAGAGCAGAAGTCGAACGAGCTCGAGGCCGCCACGGCCGAGTTGCGGCGCGCCAACGAGCGCCTGCAGGAGCTCGATCGCTTGAAGGACGACTTTCTCGCGACGGTCAGCCACGAACTGCGGACCCCGTTGACCTCGATCCGATCGTTCTCCGAGATCCTGCTCGACAATCCCGACCTGGATGCCGAGGAGCGGGCGCATTTCCTGCGGATCATCACGAGCGAGTCGGAGCGGTTGACCCGTCTGATCAACGACGTGCTCGATCTCTCGAAGATCGAATCGGGGCGGATGGACTGGCAGGTGGCGCCCGCCGATCTGGGCGAAATCGTGCGGGCCGCGGTCCGCGCCGCCGAGGGCATCCTCACCGAACGGGCGGTCGCTCTCGAGGTCGCCATCCCGGCCGAACCCGCACCCGTGGTGTGCGACCGCGACCGGGTCGTCCAAGTGGTGCTCAACCTGCTCTCGAACGCGAGCAAGTTCGTGCCGAAGCCGGGCGGCCGAGTGCGGATCGAGCTTCTGCGCAAGGACGGGGTGTTCGAAGTCCGGGTCGAGGACAACGGCCCGGGCGTGCCGCCCGCCCAGCGCGAGGTGGTGTTCGAGAAGTTCCACCAGCTCACGGGCGATCTCAACACCCAGAAGCCGACGGGGACCGGGCTCGGGCTCACCATCTCCCGGCAGATCGTCGAGCGATTCGGTGGGCGGATCTGGGTCGAGGATTCCAACCTCGGCGGTGCTGCGCTCTGCTTCACCCTGCCGATCGACGAGGCTGCTCCGGCGCTCGCTGCCTGAGCCGGCCGGCTGGTCCGACCGTCCGACGCCCCTGCGGAGCGCCCGTCTCGGACCCCCGGCAGACATGCTCGCCGGTCGCCGGTGCGGAGCTTCTCAGCGGGAGAACCGAAGATGCGAGGGGACCTCAGCCGCGCCCGGAGCGCGGCCGCTTCCTCTCTCGGCGCGACGCGGCGGCCCGAACGGCCCGGCGCCGGCCCGTGTCCGAACGGTGGCTCGAAGTCCGATCGCGATCCCGGCAGGACGCGGTCGGTACCGGCCCTTCCAGCGTCGCGGCAGCCGGTTCGCCGACAGGCTTCCGCGGCCGGGATGCCGACGGGTTCCCCATGCTCGTGCTCGGCAGAACCTCGGCTGCCGATCGACGCTCTCGAGGGGCCGCTCTCCTTCTCGTGTCGCCGACCGCTCGAGCCGGCCGGCGCGACACGGCCGTCGCCGACCGCTGCGGCGCGAGGGCTCTCGCGACGGGCGCTTCTGGCTCGGCGCCCGCGGGTTCATTCCGGCGCTCGAGGCGGTACGATCCGACCGGACGACACATCGGATCGGGTTCCTTGGCCTTCGCCCCGCCCGGGCGTGCCGGCCGCCGCGAGGCGGCTTCCCGCGAAGCGGCACCTTTCCGGCTCGTTCGGGCGCCGCCAGCGCCCCTACGAACGTGCCCGCTGAGGCGAGCCGGTCCAGCCACTCGCCCGGTGAGGCATGTCCGGCCGTTCGTTCGAAGTACGCGTCCGGCCCGAGCCGCGGCCGCAACCTTCGCCGATTCGGCCGACCGCCCGTATCGACAGGCGCGCGCTCAAGCACTCCGGCCGAGCCGCCGGCGCATCTCCTCGAGCAGCCCGTCGAGCCCGGCCCGACCGGCGATCTCGGTCACCTCCGAGCGCTGGGTGACTACCATGCTCACACCCTCGGCGACGATATCGATCAGCACGAGGCGGCCCGACTGCTCGCGGATCCGCCAGTCGACCGCGATCGGCGTGCCTCCCGGCCGGGCGATTCGCGTGCTCACGATCGTGTCGCGATCGTCGACCGCCTGGGTGCCGACGATCTCGTAGGTCTCGCCACCGTAGCTGTCGAGCCGCTCGGCCATGGTCTTGAGGACCAGGGCCCGGAACAGCGCCACGTACTCCTTGCGCTGCGGCTCGCTCGCTTCCCGCCAGTAGCGACCCAGTACGAGGCGAGCGACCAGGGAGAGATCGGTCGCCTCGTCGAAGATCCGTGTCAGCCGGTCGAGCCGTGCCTGCCGATCGAGCCGCTCGTCACGCAGGATCGCGATCACCTTCTGGCCGAGCGAATCGATGAACCGCGCCGCCGGTGCGGCGGCGGACGCCGACGAGCCGGGTCGGGGCCGCACCAGGAGCAGGGCTGCCGCCGCCGATGCGGCCAGGAAGCGACGGCGACCGCGTCGGCCGCACTCACTCGGCGTCATCGCCGTTCTCCTCGAAGATCGATTGGTAGGCCGGTCGCCCGACCGGCGGGCGACCGTTGCGGATCTCGGCCGCCCGCCTCTGGGCGTAGGCCGAGCGGACCGTGGCGTAGGGGTCGAGACTGTTGCGGCGGACGTCGCGGATCACCGGGTCGAGCCGGTAGCGGGTGTCGATCACCTCGGAGCCCGCGCGCGCCGCCTGCAGCTCGCCGCCGGCGATCGTGTTCCAGGGATCGAGCGCGAGCTGGTCGACGGCGAGACCGCCGAGGTCGCGCAAGGTCGAAGGACCGAGCAGCGGCAACATGAGAAACGGCCCTTCCACCACGCCCCAGACGGCGAGCGTCTGACCGAAATCCTCCTTGTGCTGCTGATGTCCGAGCTCGCTCGCGATGTCGAACAGGCCGAAGACGCCGAGGGTGCTGTTGATGAAGAAGCGGGCGAAGGTCGTTCCGGCCCGATCGGGCTCGCCCTGGAGCAGGTCGTTCACGAAGGTCACGGGCGCGCGCAGATTGTCGAGCACATTGCGCACTCCGGTGCGCACCGGCGAGGGGAGCTCGCCATAGGCTTCGGAGACCGGGCCGAGTAGGATCACGTCGACGAGCTCGTTGAGCCCGAAGACAACGCGGTTGACCGGCTCGAGCGGATCGTTCGGCTCGAGGGCGGCGGCCGGGTTCGCCGCTCCGAGTGCAGCCAGCATGGCGGCTACGGCCCTAAGCCCCCCGGCCGAGCACCCGCCTTCGGACCGCATCACCCCTCGCCCCCACGGTCGACGCCTGTGCCGGCGGCCGCCCCCTCGACCTAGTCCCGTACTGCAGGCCGGGCAAGCTGCGGGCTCGCGCACGAGCCGCGATACCGGCGTGCACGCCGAGAGACTGCCCGGCCGCCGCGTCCGAAGATGCAGCTAAAAGGTTGCCGCCGGGTTAAGCGTGCACAGGCATCGGGGAACGGGTTCGGCGAGCATGGAGACCGCCCCGCGGATCGTCGGGATCGATCGCCTTCGCGAACGTCTGCGGGCGCTCTTGGGCACGGAATCCCTCCTGTTTCGCCGCTTCGAGACGGCGCTTCGCACGCGCGACCCCGAGCGGGTCGCAGCGGCCATGGATGCCCTCGCCCTCTATCCCCCGACGCTCCGCGAACAGATCGAAGAAGTCCTCCTCGCCTGGCTGCTCGACGAGCCGCTCGAGCGTGGGACCGGCCGTTCCGACGGCCACGGCCTCGTCTGAGCGAAGGTCCAACCTCCGCACTCGTGGCCTGTCCTGCGGTGCCCCGAAGCATCGCGCAGGGCCGCCGACCGACAGGGAGAAGAGGGCCGGCGCGGCGGAAGCGGCGGTCGTGGAGGGGGAAAGGGCGTCCGGACCGAGCGTTCGCGCGCATGCGTCGACGAGGACCCGCTGCCCGAGTCGACGGCTACCCGACGAAAACGCGAAGGAACTCTCGCGCGCGGGCGAGAGATGTGCCGGACCCGAGGTCGGGCTCGGGACGTCGCTGCAAGTTCGTTCGCGCGCGGCTGGCGAGGCCGAGACGTGTCCCGCGGACAGGTGCGGACTGATCGCCGGTTCGGATGCGATCGGCGATCGCCACGACGTTTGCGGCATACACCCAGCACTAGGCTCGCTGCTCGGTCGAGCCACGCCTCGACCTCGGCGTGTTCCGGCTGCGCGCCATGACCGACTGCCGTTCCGGCATGCGTCGATCTCGGAAGTGTCGTGGCACTCCGGGCGGGCCGAGGAAGACGCGCCAGACTGGCAAGGGGTCGGGCTCACACTCTCCTGTTGCCGCCACGTCGGATCGTGAGGGGCCGAAGGCGGGAGACGGGAGGGTCGAGAAGGTGGAGGGTGGTGTCATGGGCGCCCCGAACGGGGGGCGACCGCCCCCGGGCGCCCGCGATCGGAACCTCGACCAGCGTTCGGATCGGGGCCACACCGGGGCCCCTCCGGCCGGGTGGACGAGGGACGCGCCGGGTTGCACGGCGCGATCGCGACGCGGGTCCGTGATCGCGCCCGATCGTTCGTCGCCGGGAACCCTCCGAACGCGCAAATATCGCTCGGTGGCTTTGTGGCTCGGGCCCGCAGATCGTGAGTCCGGGGCCCCGCCCTCGAGGAGGAGGCATCGGGCCGGGGTCGGGTGCACCCCCGACGGGGATCGTCGACGTTCGGGAGAAGTCCGGGCGCCGACGGCCGGGCGAGGTATCGCGTTCGCGGTCAGGGAAAGAGGCCGGGCCGGGCAGGCCGGCGCACCCGTTCGTGCGGCGGCTCCGTTCGGCAGGGGAAGGACGACGGGGAGCACGCCCCTCCTCTCGCGAAGGCCGGGAGCCGTGTGTGCTTCGCCTCGACAATGGAGGGGCCGGGTTTGCGGCCCCGGTCGCCCGGCCGACACCGGATCGCCCGTCGACGATCCCCTTGCCGGAAGCCCGGACGGTGCGGCGCCGGGCGGGTCACCGCGCCGTGCGTGTGCGGTCTCGAGCGGGGAGAAAGTCGGGCTGCAGCCGAGCTGGCCGGCCGGCTCGCCTCGGCCTCCTCGCGACAGGGGAAGGACGAGCGGGAAGCGAGCCAGAGGCCGTGCCTCGTCTCGGGCCGCTCGCGGCCGGGGAGCGAGGACCGGGAGATGCGGCCTGTTTTCGCCGCGAGGGCGGGGATGCGGAGGTCCGAGAACGGGCCGACGGATGATCGTGCGATGGAGCGGCGGCGGGAGCACGACTGCAGGGTTCCGGGTTACGGAGTTGGCCAGTGGCTCGTCTTGCCTCTGGATATCGAGAGATGTACATATCGCGCCGTGCCGATCGAGTGATGGACCATGGCCGAAACCCCGAGCGACCTCGACCGACTCCTCGAAGGTCTCGCCGCCGCCGCCGAGCGGACACGCCTGCGCCTGCTCGCCGTCTGCGCCGAGGGTGAATGGACGGTGAGCGAGCTCGTCGAGGTGCTCGGTCAGAGTCAACCGAGCGTCTCTCGCCATCTCCGGCTCCTGACCGAGGCCGGCCTGCTCGAGCGGTTCCGGGAGGGAAGCTGGGTGTTCTACCGTCGCGCCGGACGTGGGCCCGGGGCCGCGCTCGCCCGGGCCATCGGCGAGCTGCTACCGACCGCGGATCCCCAGCTCGCGCTCGACCGCACCCGGCTCGCCGCCGTCCGTGACGCTCGGCGGAGCCGGATCGAGCAATGGTTCGACGGCAGGGCCGCGGAGTGGGACGGCGAGCGCGATCTCGCCGCCGAGGGCGCTCGCGTCGAAAGCGTGCTGCGCCGCCTCTTCACCGAAGTGCGTCCGACGACCCTGCTCGACATCGGTACCGGAACGGGCCGGATGCTCGAGGTCCTGGGGCCCCTCGTCGGCGAAGCGCTCGGGATCGACGTCTCGCCCCGGATGTTGGCCCTGGCGCGCGCCAACCTCGACCGCGCCGGCCTGCGTCACTGCTCGGTCCGCCGGGCCGACATGTATCGCCTGCCGCTCCCCGACTCGAGCTTCGACGCGGTCGTCCTCCACCAGGTGCTCCACTTCGCCGACGATCCGCGCCGGGTCCTGGCCGAGGCCCGTCGCGTGCTCGGGCCCGGCGGGCTTCTCGTCGTGGTCGACCTCGCCGCGCACCGCCGCGAGGACCTCCGGACCGAGCGGCGTCATCGGCGGCTCGGCTTCGGCGAAGAGGAAATCGCCGGCTGGTTCGCGGAGCTCGGCCTCCTCCCGCGGCCACCGTTCCGCCTGCCCGGAGCCGAACTCACGTGCGTCGTCTGGTCGGCGCTCGCCCCCGGCCGGCGCCTCGAGCCCGTGCGGGCCGGTGCGCCGAGGGTGGCGGCATGAGCTCCGCACACGCTCCGACCCGTCGCCTGCGCATGGCCGGTTGGCTCGACGAGCCGCTGTCTCGGGTCCAGCTGTCGATCGAGGTGTTCCCGCCGAAGACGCCAGAGGCGACCGAGCGACTCTGGCAGAACCTCGAGCTATTCGCCGCCGCCCGACCGCGTTTCCTCTCGGTGACCTGCGGTGCCGGCGGCAGCGGCGAGAGCGGGACCTTCCCCCTCGCGGTTGCGATCCAGGAGCGGATCGGCCTGCCGGTGGCGGCGCATCTGACCTGCGCTTTCGCCGGCCGGAGCGAGATCGATGCCCTCTTGGAGCGCTACCGGGCGGCCGGGATCACCCGGATCGTGGCCCTGCGCGGCGACCCACCCAAGGATGCCGGGCGCTACCGCCCGCGCCCCGACGGTTACGCCTACGCCGTCGACCTGGTCCGCGCGATCGCCCGGCTGGGTGGCTTCGAGGTGAGCGTCGCCTTCTACCCGGAGGTTCATCCCGAGGCGCCCTCGCCCGCCTTCGATCTCGACAATCTGAAGCGCAAAATCGAGGCGGGTGCGGTGCGCGCCATCGGACAATATTGCTTCGACACGGATCGGATCTTGCGTTTTCGTGACGCGGCCGTGCGTGCGGGGATCGATTGCGAACTCGTGCCCGGCATCATGCCGATCCACAGTTTCGCCCAGATCCGCCGATTCTCGGCGGCCTGTGGTGCCGGGATCCCGGCCTGGCTCGCCGACCTCTTCGACGGTGTGGCGGAGGGTTCGGCGCTGCACGGCATGATCGCCGCCACAGTGGTGAGCGAACAGGTCCGCAGGCTCGCCGCCGAGGGTTTCGAGGCGATCCACGTCTACGCCCTCAACCGCGCCGAACTGCCACTCGCCATCGTGCAGATCCTCAAGGCCGCCCGGCAGGGAGTAGGAGGCTGAGCGGAGCGCTCGATGGCCGATTTCCTCGACTACGCGCGCGAGCGGCTCGTGCTGTTCGACGGCGGCATGGGCACCCAGATCCAGGCACGCGGGCTCTCGCTCGACGATTTCTGGGGCCAGGAGAACTGCTCGGAGGTGCTCAACCTCTCGCGCCCGGATCTCGTCCGCGATATCCACCGGAGTTATCTGCTGGCCGGGGCCGACGCAATCGAGACCAACAGCTTCGGCGGCTCGCCCGTCACGCTCGGCGAATTCGGGCTCGCCGAGCGGGCGCTAGAGATCAACCGCCGCGCCGCCGAGCTCGCCTTCGAGGCGATTGGCGAGCTGCCGAGCGACGGGCGCGAGCGCTTCGTCGTGGGCGCGATCGGGCCCGGGACACGGCTCCCCTCGCTCGGCCACATCGACTATCGCACGCTCGAAAGCGCGCTCGCCGTGCAAGCGCGGGGGCTGCTCGAGGGTGGCGTGCACGCGCTCCTGATCGAGACCTGCCAGGATCCGCTCCAGATCAAGGCTGCGGTGAACGGCTGCCGAGTGGCGTTCGCGGAGCTCGGCCGGAACGTTCCTCTGCTCGTCCAGGTCACGATCGAGACCACGGGCACGATGTTGGTCGGCACGGACGTGGCCGCCGCGGCGGTGATCGTGGGCGCGCTCGACGTGCCGGTCCTGGGCCTCAACTGCGCGACTGGCCCCAAGGAGATGGCCGAGCACGTCCGCCAGCTGGCGCGAAGCTGGCCCGGCCCGATCTCGGTCCAGCCCAATGCCGGTCTTCCCGAGCTGCGCGAGGGAAAGACTCACTATCCGCTCGGGCCCGAGGAGCTGGCACTCTGGCTCGAGCGGTTCGTCGTCGAGGACGGTGTCGGGTTCGTGGGTGGCTGCTGTGGTACCAACGAGGCCCACGTCCGGGCGCTCGATGCCATGCTCCGTCGCCTCGCACCGGACGGGTTCCGACCCCGGCCGAAGGCGCGCAGTGTCCGACCGATCCCCTCGATCGCCTCGCTCTTCTCGGCCACCCCGCTGCGCCAGGAGAACGCCTATCTGGACATCGGCGAGCGCTGCAACGCCAACGGCTCCAAGCGGTTCCGCGAGCATCAGGCGGCCGGTGAATGGGACGCCTGCGTGGCCCTCGGCCGCGAGCAGGTGCGCGAGGGGGCGAACGCGCTCGACGTCTGCACGGCTTATGTCGGCCGCGACGAGGTGGCCGACATGGTCGAGATCGTGAGCCGCCTGCGTGGTCAGGTCGACGCGCCGCTCGTGATCGATTCGACCGAACTCCGGGTCCTCGAGGCCGCGTTGGAGTTGTACGGTGGCAAAGCCGTTCTGAACTCGATCAACTTCGAGGACGGGGAAGATCCGGCCGAAGCGCGCCTGCGGCTCGCCCGCAAGTTCGGCGCGGCGGTGATCGCCTTGACCATCGACGAGCAAGGGATGGCCAAGACCGCGGACGACAAAGTCCGCATCGCGCACCGGCTCGTCGATTTCGCCTGCGGCCGGTTCGGCCTGCCCGCCTCGGACCTGCTGATCGACCCCCTTACCTTCACGATCTGCACCGGCAACGAGGACGACCGCAAGCTCGGTCTCTGGACCCTCGAGGCGATCGAGCGAATCGCGCGGGAACTTCCCGAGGTGCAGATCGTCCTCGGGCTCTCGAACATCAGCTTCGGTCTCGCACCCGCTGCCCGTCACGTCCTCAACTCGGTGTTCCTCGACGAGGCGCGCCGCCGGGGTCTCACCGCTGCCATCGTCCACTCCTCGAAAATCGTCCCGTTGCACCGGATCCCGCCGGCCGAAGTCGAGGCGGCGCTCGACCTGATCTACGACCGGCGGCGGGACGGCTACGACCCGCTGCAGGCGTTCATCGCCCTGTTCGCCGGCCGCAAGGCCCACGAGGAAACCCGCGCCCGACCGGCGAGCGTCGCGGAGCGATTGAAGCAGCGCATCGTCGACGGCGACTCGCAGGGCCTCGAGACCGACCTCGAGCTCGCTCTCGAGCGGCACTCGCCACTCGCGATCATCAACGACATCCTGCTCGACGGCATGCGCACGGTCGGTGAGCTCTTCGGTGCCGGCAAGATGCAGCTCCCTTTCGTGCTGCAGTCGGCCGAGACGATGAAGCGGGCGGTGGCCTTCCTCGAGCCGCGCATGGAGAGGGTCGAGGGCACCCACAAGGGCACGATCGTGCTCGCCACCGTCAAAGGCGACGTCCACGACATCGGCAAGAACCTCGTCGACATCATTTTGACCAACAACGGCTACAAAGTCGTCAATCTCGGGATCAAGCAGCCGCTCTCCAACATCCTGGAGGCGGCCGAGGCGCACCGGGCCGATGCGATCGGGATGTCCGGACTTCTCGTCAAGTCGACCGTCATCATGAAGGAGAACCTCGAGGAAATGGCGCGCAGCCAGATCCGTATCCCGGTTCTCCTGGGTGGCGCGGCCTTGACCCGGGCCTTCGTCGAGGAGGACTGCTATCGGGCTTATGGCGAGCGCCCGGTCGCCTATGCGCGCGACGCCTTCGACGGGCTCGCGCTCATGGACAAGGTGATGTCGGGCGAGTTCGCGACCTATTGCGCGGAGCGGGCGGGCAAGGCCGCGGCCCGAGGGCGCCCGGGCAAAAAGCCGCGAACGCTCGCGCACCTCGAGGGAGCACCACGGCCGCAGCGGCCCGTCGACCACGAGGAGATCCGCCTCCGGCGCGAGGCCCTCAGCCGTGACGTTCCGGTTCCACGGCCCCCGTTCTGGGGTGCCCGAGTGATCGAGCGGGTGCCCGTCAAGGCGCTCCTGCCTTACCTCAACGAATCGATGCTCTACCAGTTCCATTGGGGCTACGAGAAGCAGGGCCGCCGGCTCGACGAGTTCCTCGCCTGGGCGCAGAAAGAGCTGCGCCCGATTCTGGCCGATTTGGTCGCGCGTGCGGAAGCCGAGCAGGTGTTCGCCCCACAGGCCGTTTACGGTTATTATCCTGCCGCGGGCGACGGAGACGACGTCGTGCTCTTCGAGCCCGGAACCGACCGCGAGCTCGTCCGCTTCCACTTGCCGCGTCAGGACAAGCCGGGTGGCCTGTGCATCGCCGACTTCCTGCGCGACGTTCGCGACCCCGAGCGTGACGTCATCGCCCTCCAGGTGGTGACCGTCGGTCAGCGCGCCTCCGAAGTGGCGCGAGAATGGTTCGCGCAGAACCGTTACCAGGACTATGTCCGGCTGCACGGGCTCGGGGTCGAGCTGGCCGAAGCGCTCGCCGAGTACGTGCATGCGCGGATTCGCGCCGAACTCGGCTTCGGCCATCTGGATGCGCGCGAGATGCGCGAGCTCCTCAAGCAGGGCTACCGCGGCAGCCGCTACAGCTTCGGCTACCCGGCCTGCCCGAACCTCGCCGACCAACGCCCTCTCCTGGAGCTCCTGGGCGCCGAGCGGATCGGCGTGGAGCTCGGCGAGGGCGACCAGCTCTGGCCCGAGCAGAGCACCTCGGCGATCGTCTTGCATCACCCGCAGGCACGCTATTTCAACGTCTGAGCCGGTTCGCCTGATCATCGCGGGCTGCCGTCAGGAGGCTGCGGCCAGCCGTTCCACGGCGAGCAGCCGCGCGAACCGGTCGAGCGGCATCGCCTTGCCGAGCAAGTAACCCTGGCCCTGCTCGCAGCCCGCCGCCTGCAGCATCCGGAGCTGGTCGACCGTCTCGATCCCCTCGGCCAGGGCGACGAGGCCCAGATTGTGAGCGAGCTCGATCGCGGTCCGCGCCAGGACCGGTTGTCCGCCGCGCCCGGTCCCGACGACGAAGGACCGGTCGATCTCGAGCTCGTCGAACCGCAGGCGCTGGAGAAGCGCGAGGGAGGAGTAGTCGGTGCCGAAATCATCGATCGAGAGCCGGATTCCGAGTGCGCGCAGACGGGCGAGGACCCGCTACACGAGCGGGCTGTCGGCGACGAGGCTGGTCTCGGTGAGCTCGAGCGTGAGGGGACCGGGTTCGAGGCCGTTGCGAGGGAGTTCACGGGCGACGAGATCGGGCAGCCGCTCGTCGTGCAGGGCCCGGGCGGCGAGATTGACCGCGGCGCCGATCGTCCCGTCCTCCGCTCGCCATCCGGCGAGATCGGCGAGTGCGGTCCGGATCGTCCACTGCGTCAGCGGAACGGCCGATCCCGTCTGCTCGGCGAGCGGTACGAACTCGGCCGGCGGGATCGGACCGTGCTCCGGATGGTCCCAGCGCAGCAACGCCTCGGCGCCGACGATGCGACCGTTGGCGAGGGCGAACTTCGGCCGGTAGGCGAGCTCGAGCTGCCCCTCCTGGATGGCGCGGCGGATCGCCGTGGTGGCTACCAGACGGCGCAGGCTGTGCGGGTCGGCGCTCTGGTCGTACAACCGCACGGGCTCTGTGCCGCGTTTGGACGCGTACATCGCGACGTCCGCGCAGCGCGCCAGCCCCGCGACGTCCCGAGCGTGGCACGGCGCCAGTGCGACCCCGACACTGCCGTCCACCTCGACGGTGACGTCAGCGTCGAGACGGAAGGGTTGCTGGATCGCCTCGACCAAGCGATGGGCCAGCTCGACCGCTCGCTCGCAACTCGTCCCTGCGCGCTGGAGCACGGCGAACTCGTCGCCAGCGAACCGAGCCGCGACGTCGGAGGGGCCGAGCTGCTCGCGGACGCGCTGCGCCGCGGTCTGCAGCAGCCGGTCGCCGGCGTCGTCGCCGAGCGCGTCGTTGACCTCCTTGAACCGATCGAGGTCGAGCAGCAGCAGCGCGACTTCGCCTAGACCGGCGTCCAGAGTGGCGAGGTCGCGCTCGAGCGTCTCGTACAGGAAAGCACGTTTGGCGAGCCTGGTCAGCGAGTCGTGGGTCGCCTGATGGCGCAGTCGGGCTTGCTGGCGTCGCCTCTCCGAAACGTCTCGCAGGGTGACGAGCAGCAGGTCTTCGGGCTCGGCCTCGATGGACGAGAGTGACAACTCGACCGCCACCCGGCCCCTGTCCCGGCGCCGGCCCTCGGTTTCGAGACGGCTGCCAGCGAGCGGCGACGCCGTCGGCTCGTCGGGTAGCTCGGGTAGGAGCCAGCGGAGGTTTCGACCGAGCAGTTCGCACGCCGACTCCCAGCCGAACATCGCGGCTGCGGCTCGGTTCACGAGGCGGAGCTCGAGCGCTCGATCGGCCACCACGATTCCGTCGAAGGCCTGATCCACGATGGCTCGCAACTGAGCGTCGAGCCCCGCCAGCGCCCGGGCGTGGCGAACCGCCGCCGATGCGAGCCCCTGGTGGTGTAGTAGCCGCGCGAGTTCGGCGCCGTAGCGGGCGAGAACCGAGCGGCGGCGGGAACTCCGCCCCGCGGGACCCGTGCACAAGGAGGGTAGCTGCCGTCGCATGCGGCGAAGCGTAGACGGGTTTTCTCAGCGAAACGTCAACGTGGTCCATGGGCGAAGCGCGAGCCGATCGGCGGCCCATCAACACTTCGTTAACCCACGCGATGCTAGAGGATCGCGCTGTCGAACATCGCACGGAGGTCGTGGTACCGCACGGGCTCGTCATCGGCCGGGTCGTCGCCGTCTCGGGTGCGCAGGTCGTGGCCACCCTCGATCCCGAGGCGGCGGCCGGCCGGCGCAAAGCCAGGGTGGAGAAGGGCCATCTCGTGAAGCTGCGGTTGCCGGCGACCGTCGCCTTCGGAATGGTGACCGGCCTCTCGATTCCGCTTCCCGGAGCCGAGGGCGAGGTGCGGTTGGCCGAGCTCGTTCTCTCGGGCGAATGTCCGCTCCAGGGCGACAGCGTCCATGGGCCCTTCCGACGAGGGTTGAGTGCCTACCCGGCGCTGGGTGACGAGGTGATCGAGGCGGGTGCGATCGGCCGCGAGCGGCTCTACGGCGGGAACGGGTGGGACGGTATCACGATCGGTACGTTGTACGGCGCCGGCAACCAGTTCGTTCGGATCGACGCGAACAAGCTCCTGGGCCGTCATTTCGCGATCATCGGCTCGACCGGCTGTGGCAAATATCCTGCGCCCTCGCCACCATCTTGCATCGATTGGTGGCCCTCCATTCGGAGGCGCACGTCCTCGTCCTGGACCCGCACGGCGAATACGCCGCGGCGTTCGGCGAGGCGGCGGTGGCTCTTGGGCCCGACACCCTGCATCTGCCGTATTGGATGCTGACCGGTGAGGAGCTCGTCGAGGTGGTCTGTGGCGGCGGCCGCGAGGGGCCGGCCCGGCAGGCCGCGGACCTGCTCGTCGAGTTCGTGCCGAAGGCGAAGCGCCTGTACAAGGAGGCGTGGCCCGAAGACCAGGTGGCGACGATCGATACCCCGGTGCCCTACCGGCTGAGCGATCTCGAGCGCCTGGTCGACGAGGCGATGGGCCGGCTCGACAGGCCGGAGGGCACCGTTCCGCACCGGTGGTTGCGCGCCCGGCTCGGTGCGCTCACCCGGGATCCACGCTTCGCCTTCATGTTCGGGGGAATCGCCGTTCACGCCACCATGGCGCGGACGCTAGGCACGCTGTTCCGCATCCCGGCGGAGGGTGAGCCGATCACCATCCTCGACCTGTCCGGCATCCCGAGCGAGGTCCTGAGCGTCGTCGTGTCGGTGATGTTGCGTCTCGCCTTCGATCTCGCCTATTGGAGCCGCGGTCGACTGCCGCTCCTCATCGTCTGCGAAGAGGCCCACCGCTACGCTCCGCTCGATGCCGGGCGGGCATTCCTACCGACCCGTCTCGCGATCGGCCGCATCGCGAAGGAAGGTCGCAAATACGGTGTTGCACTCGGGATCGTGACGCAACGCCAGAGCGAAATCGATCCCGCCGTGCTCTCCCAATGCAGCACGGTGTTCGCCCTCCACATCACGAGCCCGGAGGACCAGGAGCACGTCCAGGGCCTGCTCCGCGACGACGCCAATGGCTTGCTCGATTTCCTGCCTTCGCTCGGCGACGGCGAGGCGATCACGCTCGGTCAGGCGATCCCGAGCCCGCTGCGCGTGCGGTTTCCCTGGTTGGACGATCGCCACCGGCCGCGCAGCGCTGCTCCGTCGTTCAGCGCCGCTTGGCAGGAGCGCGGCGACCCGCAGGCCACCCGCGATGCACTCGTTCGGGCTTGGCGTCGACGCTGAACCCCGGGGTGGTGTCTCGGTCGATGCGTTTCCCGGCGTCTCGGCACGGGCTGGCGGACCGGAAACGCCGGGAAATGCGCGCGCGGTTTCCCGAAAGGGCGAGCGAAACGTCCGTCCCATCCGGGAATTACGAGTTCGCCGGCGTGGCGAGCGGGGTGGTGGGTAGATGTGGGTTGATGCACGATCGTGCCGGCGGCATCGTTGCCGGCATCGGCGCGAAGGTCGGGCCCGCGGCCACCGACCCGGCCGTAACCCCGGGGGCACGAACATCTCTGCCTGTCGGGCGCGACGGTCCGCGGCGCGGTAGGTTCGTGGCCGACCAACCTCTCGATCCGGAAGCTGAAGGCTCGATGCGTAGTACCGAGACGGGCGGGTCGGCGACGGAGCCGCTCGCCATCGACGGCTGGGCTATCCGGGTCGCGAGCGTGCCGAAGGTCGGCTGTCCCTCGCCGGTGCGGGCACCTCACCCGATGCGCGATCGGCGCCGCGCCGCTTCGCCCCCCGACCGATCGCCCGATTTCCGGAACGGCTCGTTGGAGACCGGTGTCTGCGGCACACCATCGCCTTTGCGCTCGAAAGGAGACTTCGCACGCACGATGCACGACCGAGGGTCGGGCCGCCCGATCGCCGGGCGGCTCAGCTGCTCGAGCTGCCGAGCCCGGCGAGCAGCCCGCTCGCCGGCATCGGGCGCAGCAGGCTGCGGTCGCGCAGCCCGCCCTCGACGAACCGCTGGAGCCGGCTCGTCACCTCCGCCGCGTCGCCCTCGAGTTCGCACCGTTCGAGTGGCGCCGAAAAGCGCAGCTCGAAGCGTCGTCGATGCTTGTTGACGAGCTCGTGGAACAGGGTGACGTCAAGCAGCTCCCGGCCGAGCCGCGATAGGATTTGGAACAACACCGAATTCCGGGCGCCGATCCAGAGGGGCAGGATCGGCGCGCCGAAGCGGCGGGCGAGCCCGATCGCGGCGGATTGCCAGGCCCGCTCGGCGAGCCCGCGCCAACCGAGGTAGCTCAAGCGGCCTGCGGGAAAAATCACGAGGACCCCGCCCGCGCCCAGGATCTTTCCGGCGGACAGCAGAACGGCTCGCGAGCCGGCCCGATTGCGCTTCGCCTGCACCCATTCGACCGGCACGACGAGTTCGGCGAGACCCGGTGCCACGGGGAGCGCATCGGCGTTGACGAGTAACCAGAGATCCGCGCGGCCCGGGGCGACGGCAGCGGTGACCGCGATATCGTCAGCGAGCCCGGTCGGATGGTTGGCGACCAGGATAGTCGGCCCACGGGCCGGCAGATGCTCGAGCCCGTGGACGTCCAGCCGCAGCGCGAGTCGTTCGGCGAGCAGCCGGAAGATCGCCCGGCCGGGCAACGGTCGGACGAGCTCGGCGAGAGCCACCGCCTCCTCGTAGCGGAGCAGCGGGGCCAGCACCTCTCGCAGAAACCAACGGCCGCCGGGCGTCGAGAGCAGGTGCGGTGCGCGCGCGGCGATCAGCTGGTCGACGACCGCCCTGGCCGAGCAGGGCGGGGCGCTGTCGAGCGGGGGCAGGGCGGTGTCGGCCGTAACGAGCACAACGGACGCCCGTTCGGCGGGCAGGCGAGGATCCGCGCCCGCTCTCCGCCGTTTTACGGCGACTCGGTGCGCTGGCGATGACAACCGCCCGCGCCGTTCACGTCTTTACACGCCCGCCTCCCGCCCCCGACAATCCGGTCACAACCCGAGCGCGAAGGGGCCCGGATGTCCGATCCTAGATCCTTCCTCCCGGTCACGGGTATGGAGTTGCCGCGCTTCGCCGGCATCCCGACCTTCGCCCGTCTGCCCTGGATGGCGGTCGAGTGTGCCGAGGGGGTCCAGATCGGCATCCTCGGGATCCCCTTCGATGCCGGCACCACCAACCGTCCGGGCGCCCGCCACGGACCACGCCAACTGCGCGACGCCTCGACCCAGATCCGGCTGATCAACCAGGCGACCGGCGTTCGGCCGTTCCACCTCGCCCGCTGTGCCGATCTCGGCGACAGCCCGGTCAATCCGGCCGACGTCCGCGACAGTCTCGAGCGCATCGAGGGCTTCATGCGCGCCGTCGTGCAGCGCGGCATCGTGCCCATGAGCCTCGGCGGCGATCATCTTGTTTCGCTGCCGATCCTTCGCGCCCTCGCGCGCGAGCGGCCGGTCGGCATGATCCATTTCGATGCCCACACCGATTTCTACGACAGCTATTTCGGTGGCTACCGCTACACCCACGGCACACCGTTCCGTCGCGCGGCCGAGGAGGGCCTGCTCGACACCCGCCGGGTCGTCCAGATCGGCATTCGGGGCTCGGCCTACGACGGAGAAGATGTCGAATGGGCTCGCTCGCACGGTGTGCGGATCGTCATGATCGAGGAGCTCGTCGATCGCGGTGTCGAAGCGGTGATGGCGGAGGCACGCGCGATCCTCGGCGACGGTCCGGTTTACGTGAGCTTCGACATCGACGGGCTAGATCCCGCCTTCGCGCCGGGCACGGGCACCCCCGAGATCGGCGGCCTCACGACCCACCAGGCCCAGCGGATGATCCGATCGCTGGACGGGCTCGATCTCGTGGGCGCCGACTTGGTCGAGGTGTCGCCTCCCCTCGATCCGACCGGTCTCACCGCCTGGACCGCTGTCAATCTCGTCTTCGAGCTTCTTTGTGTGCTCGCGCGAGCCGTCGTGCGCCGCTCCGCTTGAGCGTCGGCTCGTCACGAATCGTTAACGTTTCCGCCTCATAGTGAAGGGGACGGGCTCGTGGAGGGGAGAGGATTCGTGGCTCGCGTGCGATACGTCGTCCGGTGTCTCTTGATCGCCGTTGTGTTCGGCATGGCGTTTCTGTTCACCGTTCGACCGGGCGAGGCGACCGAGTTGGGGCTCGCCGAGCGACGCGGGCTCAAGGCCTATCAAGAGAAGATCTGGCCCGATCAGCTCGCCGCGATCCAAGCCGCCGCGGGTACCCCGATCGAGGTCGAGGTGCATTGGGAAAAACTGGCCTCGCGCGGTTACGGCCAATATTTTCTCGAACCCGAGTGGTTCACCAATGTCTATTTCGTGCCGTTGTCCAAGGCTCTCGCCGAGGTGGGCCGCGACGATATCGGCCGCGAGGCGATCAAAGCCAAGCTCAAGCGGGTCGTCGTGACCTTCGACGACGCGACGGCGCCGGTCTCGACTTACGAGAACGGCTTGCGGTTCGAAGACGGCACGCTGACCGTGAATTTCCGACCGGGTGAGAACGCGAGCGACGTCGACTGGCGCGTGCAGGCGATCGTCGCGCTGCTCGAGAAAAATCTCTGAGGGCTGCTGCTCGTCGAGAGGTGGCTCAGCCGCGGCCGAGCCACTCCTCCTCGAGCGCGTGCCACGTCGCCATCGCCGCCACGAAGCCGCCGATGAGGATCAGCGGCCACGCCATCACCTTGAAGACGATCAAGGCGATGTAGCCCGCGAACAGCACGAGGCCGAACAGCGAGGCGATCTTCTCCGTCAAGGGTTGTTCTCCTCGGCGAGCGTCCGTTGCAACCAGGCGCCGACCCGGAACAGCCGTTCGTCGTCACCCGGCTCCGCCACGACCTGCAGCCCCATCGGCAGCCCGGTCGGACCCGACAGGAGCGGCAGGGTCAGAGCCGGCGCGCCGAGGAGCGTCCAGGTAGTGCAGAAGGAGGGGTCGCCGGTCGACTCCAGCCCGCGCGGTGCTTCGCCCGGGGCGGCCGGCGTCACGATCGCATCGATCTCGTGCATGAAGGCGACGAACTCGGCGCGCATCCGCTCGCGCGCGGCGAGCGCCCGCTGATAGGCGACCGCATCCACCCGCTCGCCCTCGCGAACGAGTTCCCGGAACCGCTCGCTCACGAGCTCGCCCCGCTCGTCGATCAGCCTGCCGAAGCGGAAGGCGAGCTCGGCGGTCCAGATCGTCCGATGGACCGCGATCGCGTCCGCGAAGGGCTCCGAAAGTTCGGTTCGGACGGCGGCCTCGCCCACGGCATCGGCGAGCTCGCCCATCGCCTCGAGCATCGCGGGCTCGGCGCGATCGGCGGCCGGGCCGAGGAGGATGGCGAGGCGGGGGCTGACCGGGAGGCCCTCGCGAGCGGCGCGTGCCAGTCGCGGGGCGGCCCTCGGTCGGGTCGCCGGGTCGTTTGGATCGAACCCCACGAGCGTCTCGGCGAGGAGACCCGCATCCTCGAGATCGCGGGCGAACACGCCGACCTGGTCGAGG
Organism: uncultured Alphaproteobacteria bacterium; assembly: GCA_937926445.1. Lineage (GTDB taxonomy): Bacteria > Pseudomonadota > Alphaproteobacteria > Geminicoccales > Geminicoccaceae > JANXAZ01. Next base: position 21,379 of record CALBAK010000070.1, on the reverse strand, counting down.
GTCGGCGATTGTTCGAGCATGCCGGTACGCGGGATCAGCCCGTGGGTCGGCTTGTAGCCGATCACCCCGCAGAAGGCGGCGGGGCGGATCACCGAACCGTTGGTCTGCGAGCCGATCGCGAGGGGCACCATGCCGGCCGCCACGGCGGCGGCGGAGCCCGAGGAGGAGCCACCCGGCGTGCGCTCCGGATCGTGGGGATTGCGGGTGGGGCCGGGGTGGAAGGCGGCGAACTCGGTCGTCACCGTCTTGCCCAGGATCACCGCCCCGGCGGCGCGCAGGCGGGAGACGAGCCAGGCGTCGCGGAGCGGCCGCCGTCCGAGGAAGACCGGCGAGCCGTGCTCGGTCGGGAGATCGACCGTATCGACGATGTCCTTGACGCCGGCCGGTAGGCCGAAGAGCGGCCCGCAGGGCCGGCCCGCCCGGCGGTCCGCATCGAGCGCGTCCGCCTGGGCGAGCGCATAGTCGCGATCGAGATGGGCCCAGGCCCGGATCCGCGGCTCGTCGAGGGCGATCCGCGCGAGGCAGGTCTCGACCAGCTCGCGTACCCCGATCCGGCCCTCTTCGAGGGCGGCGCGCAGCGCGACAGCGGAGGGCTCGGCGGGCACGGGCTCAGCGAGCACTGTAGATCGCCTCGGGCAACCAGAGTGCAATTCCCGGGAACAGATAGACGAGAATCATGGCCACGAAGACCATGCCCAGGAACGGCATGCAGCCGCCGAAAATCTGCGTGAGTTGGACCTGCGGTGGGGCCACGCCTTTGAGATAGTAGGCCGACATCGCCATCGGTGGGGTCAAGAACGAGGTCTGGAGGTTGAGGGCGACCAAGATGCCGAAGAATATCGGATCGACATCGAAGTGCTTGAGAAGAGGCAAAAATATCGGAACAAAAATGATGATGATCTCGGACCACTCCAAGGGCCAACCCAGCAGAAAGATGATGAACTGAGTCAATATGAGGAACGTCAAGGTATCGAGATCGAGGCCGAGGATGAAGTGCTCGATGAGCTTCTCGCCGCCGAGATAGGAGAAGACGCTGGAGAAATTCCAAGAACCGATGAACAGGAAGCAGACCATCGCCGAGGTCCGCGCGGTGAGGAACACCGCCTCCTTGAGCCGCGACCAGTCCAACGAACGGTAGAATGCGGCGAGAAGCAGTGCGCCGAGCGCGCCGACCGCGGCCGCCTCGGTCGGCGTGGCGAGCCCGAACAGGATCGCCCCCAGAACGGCGAGGATCAGGAAGGCCAGCGGAAAGAACGAGGTCAACAGGCCGAGCCAGACCTCCCGGCTCGTGATCCGGGCGAGCTCCTGCTCGGGGAGCTTCGGGGCCAGCGCCGGATTGATGGCCGTTCGGCCCGTCACGTAGAGGAGGTAGAGACCGGCGAGCAGGAAGCCGGGCAGCATCGCTGCAGCGTAGAGCTTGACGACCGAAGTGCCGGAGGCGGCCGCGTAGACGATCAGCATGATCGAGGGCGGGATCAAGATCCCGAGCGTGCCGCCGGCGGTCACCACCCCGGCCGAAAGCTTCACATCGTAGCCGGCCCGCAGCATGGCGGGGAAGGCCAGGAGGCCCATGAGCGTGACGACCGCACCCACGATACCGGTGGCGGTCGCGAACAGAGCACAGGTGACGAGCGTGGCCACCGCGAGCGAGCCCGGCAAGCGGCGCATCGCGAGCTGGATCGAATGGAACAGACGGTCGAGGATGTTGGCACGCTCGACGACATAGCCCATGAAGAGGAACAGGGGCACGGCGACCAGGACGTCGTTCGACATTACGTCGAACGTGTTCTGTACCAGCAGATTGAAGATGCGCGGCCCCATCGCGTAGAGGCCGAAGAAGACGGCGAGTGCCAGGAGCGTGAAGGCGATCGGGAAGCCCAGAAAGATGGCGACGATGAACAAGACCATCTGGAGGACGGCGACCTGCGGATCGGTCATCGGCCGGCCTCCTGGCGGGCCCGCATGGCCTCCTGCTCGCGGAGAATGGCGGTCTCCGTCTCCTCCACATCGTGCAGCCGCAGGGGCCAGGCGCCGTTGCGCAGGCAGATGAAGCAGCGGCAGATTTCGGCGAGACCCTGCAACACGAGCAGCGCACCGGCGATCGGGATGAGGGTTTTCATCGGATAGATCGGCATGCCGGCCGGGCTGTAGATGCTGACCTCCCATTGCCGCCAGGAACGGGCAGCGAAGGTCCAGCCAGAGTAGAGGAGAGCGATCGAGCCGGGCAGCATGAACAGCAGATAGAGGACCAGGTCGACGGCCGCCTGGACCCGCGGCGGCCAGAGCCGATAGACGACGTCGCCGCGGACATGGCCGTTGCGAGAAAGCGTATAGGCGCCCGCCATCAGGAAGAGCGCCCCGTACATCATGTAGCTCAGGTCGAACGCCCACGTCGTCGGCGAACGCAGGACGTAACGAACGAAGACCTCGTAGACGGTCCCGAAGGTGAGGATCAGGATCGTCCAGGCGAAACTGTGGCCGACCCAGAGGTTGAGCTTGTCTACGACACGTACGAACCTTTCCACCGCCCGGACCTCGCTGCGCTCGATCTGTTGTCGTTGAGGCCTCGATGGGATCAAGAAAGACGGGGCGGCGAGGACCGCCCCGTCCCTTTCTCTTGCTGGGCCGGTCGTCGCCCGGCCGCGCCGGTCAGAGGTTGAGCTTGCCGAAATGATGCTCGTAGGCGAGGCGCTGATCGGCGGCGTTGAACAGTTCGTAGGCCACCACCCGCTTAACCCAGGCCTTCTGGCTGTCGACCACCTTCTTGAAGAACGGATCCTTCAAAAGGTCGACGAGCAGTTCGTCCCAGGCCTTCATCTGGGCATCGAGAATGTCCTGTGCGGTCCGCCAGACCTTGACCCCGTGCTTTTCCTGCAGCTCGAAGAAGTCCTTCGAGTACTGATCGAGCGCGGTTGCCGTGTTGGAGGTCGAGGCGGCTTCGGCAGCGTACTCGAGGATCGCCTTGTGTTCGGCGGGCAGAGCATCGAACTTCTTCTTGTTGAACACGATCTCGAAGTATTCTGTGGCCTGGTGGTAGCTGCCCATCATGTAGTTCTTGGCCACGTCGTGGGCGCCGAACCGCATGTCCGAGGTTGGGTTGTTGAACTCGAACGCGTCGATCACGCCGCGCTCCATCGCCGGCAGGATCTCGCCACCGGGTAGCTGAGCGACCGACATGCCCATCTTCTGAAAGAGATCGGCAGCGAGACCGACGGTCCGGTATTTCAGCCCCTTGAGGTCTTTCGCGCTCTCCGGTTTCTTCTTGAACCAGCCGAGCGGCTGGGTCGGCATCGGAGTCGAGAAGAAGCCCACGACGTCGAGCTTGAGAATGTCGTGGACGAGCTCGTTGTAGAGCTCCTTGCCGCCGCCCTTGTGGATCCAGGCGAGGCCCTGGGTGGCGTTCCAGCCGAGATAGGGGCCGGTGCCGAACAGCGAGGCCGCTTTGTGTTTGCCGTACCAGTAGACCGTCACGTGATGGCCGCCGTCGAGGACTCCGTCGTGTACCGCGTCCATGATCGAGAACGGCTTCACGACCGCCCCGGCGATCAGGTACTCGATCTTCAATCGATTGCCCGACATCTTGTTGACACGGTCGACGTACTCCATCGCCATGTCGTTGAAGATGTCCTTGGCACCCCAGGCGCCCTGCATCTTCAGGACCGCCGTCTGCGCCCGGCTGACGTTCGGCATCGCGATCGTGGCGGCGCCCCCGGCGGCCACAACCGCGCCGGCCTTGAGGAACCGACGCCGGGTCTTCGCTCCGTCAGCGTCCCGCTCCTGCACGACGACGCGCGTCCCGCTCATCACCCACCTCCCCGTGTGGCGTTGGCGTTGACGCGCAACTTGGTGGAGCCTAAGGCAAAAGTCTACAGTTCCCTGCAGCGGACGAGGCGCGGCCGAGCGGCGTGGGGTGCGGAAGCGACGTGCAGTTGAACGGTAGGGTCGCGCTCGTTACCGGGGCGGGCGCCGGTGTCGGGCGCGGGATCGCCCGGGCGCTCGTCGAGGCGGGCGCCGCCGTGTTCGTGACCGACATCGACCTCGAGGCGGCCGAGCGCGTGGCCGGCGAGCTCGGGGCGGCGGGTGGCCGGGCGCTGCCCTTCCGCCTCGACGTGCGCGACCCGGCGGAGGCCGCTGTCGCCTGCGCCGCGGCGGTGGAGCGGCTGGGCGGGCTCGACATTTTGGTCAACAACGCCGGCTCGACCGCCCGCATGCCTTTCCTCGACATGCCCAAGTCGTTCTTCACCGAGTTGCTCGAGCTCAACCTCGTGGGCGCGTTCGTCTGCGCCCAGGCGGCCGCCAGGGTCATGATAGCGCGCGGCAAGGGCGGCCGGATCGTCAACATCAGCTCGAACTCGGGCCGCTTCGGCGGGCGGGGGCGGGCGGCCTACAGTGCTTCCAAGGCCGGGATCATCGCGCTCACCCAGACGCTCGCGATCGAGCTCGCCGAGCACGGCATCCTCGTCAACAGCGTTGCGCCCGGGCCGATCCGCACCGAGCGGACGACGACCGAGCGGCCGAGCGAGGCCTTCACCTGCCGGATGGCGCTGCCCCGATTCGGCGAGCCGATCGAGGTCGGCCGCGCCGTGGTCTGGCTCGCCTCCGATGCCTGCAGCTTCACGACCGGCCACACGATCGGGGTCGACGGCGGCCTCACCGTCACCGGCATCATGGAGGGCTGAGGCCGGTGGCCGAGGCGGCTCGCTTCGAACATTTCCCGCACGGCGCCGACATCGGCGTACGCGGGCTCGGTCCCACGCTCGAGGACGCCTTCGCCCAGGCGGCCCGGGCACTGACCGCGGTGATGGTCGACCCCGATACGGTTCGACCCGTCGAGCCGGTGGCGATCGATTGTGCCGCTCCCGATCCCGAGACCCTGCTCGTCGACTGGCTCAACGCCCTTCTCTTCGAGACCGCGACCCGCCACATGCTGTTCGGCAGCTTCGAGGTCCGCCTCGGGGACGGCCGGCTCGAGGCCACGGCCTGGGGCGAGCCGATCGATCCGGCCCGCCACCGGCCGGCGGTCGAGGTCAAGGGCGCCACCATGACCGCTCTCGAGGTCGCGCCGACCGCGGAGGGGGGCTGGCTGGCGCAGTGCGTGGTCGACGTCTGAGCCCGCTCGCCCGGGTGCCGTCGGCAACGGAGCGGGCGAGCAGAGGAGAGGGACCGTGGACACCTCGCGTCTGACACGAGTGGACGAGGCCACCTGGCGGCTCGAGCCCGAGGGCGCCATGCGGGTGCCGGCGATCCTCTACGGCACCGAGGAGCTGGTCCGCGCGATGGACGACAAGGTGCTCGAGCAGACCCGCAACGTCGCCAGTCTGCCAGGCATCGTGAAGGCAGCCTATGCCCTACCCGACGCCCATTGGGGCTACGGCTTTCCGATCGGCGGGGTGGCGGCCTTCGATCCCGACGCCGGCGGCGTCGTCTCGGCAGGCGGCGTCGGCTTCGACATCTCCTGCGGGGTGCGGACGATCACGACCGGGCTCGACCGCAGCGAGGTGGAACCGGTGGCCGAGAAGCTCGCCGACGCGCTCTACGCCGCGGTTCCCGTCGGCCTCGGCCGGACCGGCCAGATCAAGCTCTCGAACACCGAGCTCGACGCCATGCTCGAAGGCGGCGCCCGCTGGGCCGTTTCGATGGGCTTCGGCGAGCCGGCCGATCTCGAGCGGATCGAGGAGAAGGGCCGGATGGAGGGCGCCGATCCGGCCGCCGTCTCGCGCAAGGCCAAGGAGCGGCAGCGGGCCGAGATGGGCACACTCGGCTCCGGCAACCACTATCTCGAGATCCAGGAGGTAGCCGAGATCCTCGATCCCGCCGCCGCCCGGGCCTACGGCTTGGTCGGCGGCCAGATCGTGGTGACGATCCACTGCGGCTCGCGCGGCCTTGGCCACCAGATCGGCACCGAGTTTCTGCGCGAGATGGCGCTCGCCGCACCTGCGCACGGCATCGAGCTGCCGGACCGCGAGCTCGCCTGCGCGCCGCTCCGCTCGGCCCTCGGCCAGCGCTATCTGGGCGCGATGCGGGCTGCGATCAATTGCGCGCTCGCCAACCGCGAGATCATCGACCATCTGGCGCGCGGCGTCTTGCGCCGGATGTTCCCGCAGGCTCGGATGGCTCTCCTGTTCGACGTCTCGCACAACACCTGCAAGCTCGAGCGGCACCGGATCGACGGCGAGGAAAAGGCCGTCTTCGTCCACCGCAAGGGCGCCACCCGCGCCTTCGGTCCCGGTCACCCGGACGTGCCCGAGCCCTTGCGCGCGGTGGGTCAGCCGGTGCTGATCGGCGGCAGCATGGGGACCGGCTCCTGGGTGCTCGCCGGTGCCGCGACCAGCGAAGAGAAGAGCTTCGCCTCGGCGGTCCACGGTGCCGGCCGGGCGATGAGCCGACACGAGGCGACGCGGCAGTATCGCGGCGACCAGATCGTGGCCGAGCTCCGGCGCCGCGGCGTGATCGTGCGCGCCCCCTCGATGCGCGGGGTCGCCGAGGAGGCGCCGGCCGCCTACAAGGACGTCGATGCCGTGGTCGCGGCCGCCGAGCGCGCCGGACTGGCGCGCCGGGTTGCGCATCTCGTCCCGATCGTGTGCATCAAGGGTTGACCATCGCCCACCCCGATCATCTTCACCCAGGCTTCAAGGGCCGCACATGCAGCAGGATCCCGAGATCACCTTCAAGGACGTCCCGCATTCGGACGCGGTCGAGGCGCGCGTCCGGCAGCTCATCGCCGAGCTCGAGCGCTACTACGACCGCATCACCGCTTGCCGCGTGGTGCTCGCCAAGACCACGCAGGGCCAGCACAAGGGCAACCTCTACCAGTGCCGGATCGTGATCCTGGTCCCCGGTGGCGAGATCGCGGTCAACCGCGCCAATCCCAACAGCCACGCCCACGAGGACATCTACGTTGCGATCCGCGACGCCTTCGACGCCGCGCGTCGCAAGCTGCAGGACCACGTCCGCAAACAGCGCGGCGACGTCAAGCTCCACGAGCCGCCGCCGTTCGGCAGGGTCAAGAGCCTGTTCCCGGACCACGGCTTCGTCCTCATGCCCGACGGCCAGGAGGTCTATTTCCACCGCAACGCGGTCGTGAACGGCGGCTTCGACAGGCTCGAGATCGGCGACGAGGTCCGCATCGTTCTGGTCGAAGGCGAGAGTGCCGCAGGCCCTCAGGCGAGTACGGTCCAGCCGGTGGGCAAGCACCACATCGTCGGGTGAGCCTCGGGTAGAAGGAGGCGCGTGCGCCGGCGCGACTTCACGGTCGGGGCCACGGGCCTTCTGCTGGCCGCAGGCTGCATGCCCGCGTCTTTCGAGTACGAGGCCGGCAGCCGGCCCTGGCACCATGGTCCGGAAGGCTTTCGAAACCCTCCCGGCAGCCCGGAGCGCGGCGGCGGCGTCGTCGACTGGGCGGACTTCTTCTGGCGGCGGCTCGGCCGGCGCTATCCGCCGCCGGCCTTGCCCGCCGGTCACGTTCGGCCGGAGCGCGAGGTGTTGGGAACGCTCTCAGGGCCGGAGCGGCCGGACGGGTTCACTTGGCTCGGTCACGCGAGCTTCCTGATCCGTCTCGCCGGCCGGACCGTCCTGATCGATCCGTTCCTTTCCGACTACGCTTCGCCCCTGCCGCCTCTGGGGCCGCGACGCTTCGCCCCACCCGCGCTCGTGCCCTCGCGCCTGCCGACCGTCGACCTCGTCCTCCTCACCCACAACCACTACGACCATCTCGACCGGCCGACCCTCGAGGCGCTGGCCGCGCGCGACCGGCCCCTGCTCGTCACCACGCTCGGCGTCTCCGCCTACCTCGCCGATCTGCCGTTCCGCGCCTTGCACGAGCTCGACTGGCACGAGCGCATCGAGCTCCTGGGCCTCGAGGTCACCGCCGTTCCGGCGATCCACTTCTCCAAGCGCACGCTCTTCGACCGCAACCGCTCGCTCTGGTGCGGCTTCCGGATCACCGATGGGCGTCGCGTCCTGCAGACGCTGGGCGACAGCGCGGCCGGCCCGGTCTTCGAGGAGCTCGCCCGCCGTTACGCTCCGCCCGATACCTTGCTCGTGCCGATCGGCGCCTACGAGCCACGCGAGCTCATGAAGGGCTCGCACTGCACTCCCGAGGAGGCGGTGGCGATCGGCCGGACCCTCGGTGCCCACCGGCTCGTGGCCATGCACTGGGGAACCATCGCGCTCACCGACGAGCCGCCCTTCGAGCCACCGGTCCGCTTCCGCGAAGCCGCGGCCAGAGCGGGCTACGCCCCCGACCGCGACGCCCTCGTGCCGGCGATCGGCGAGACCCTGCCGCTCACCTGAGCCCTGTCCGTCAGGGCGGCCAGACGAGCAAGAGCATCGGCACGCCCACGGCGAGGACGAGCAGCTCGAGCGGCAGGCGGAGCCGCCAATAATCGCCGAAGCGGAAGCCGCTCGGGCCCAGGATCAGCGTGTTGTTCTGGTGCCCGATCGGCGCCAGGAAGGCGCAGGCCGCAGCCACCGCGACCGCCATGAGGAACGGGTCCGGCGCCGCGCCGAGGCGGGCGGCGAGGCCGAGAGCGATCGGTGCCATCACCGCTCAGGTCGCCGCGTTGTTCACGAAATCCGAGACCGTCATGGTGGCGAGGAACAGAACCGCGAGGATCGCCCAGACCGGCGCCCCCGTGACCACATCGAGCAGCCAGCGGGCGAGGAGATCGGCCGTGCCGGTCGTGGCCATCGCCTGGCCGAGCGGTGCCATGGCCCCGAGCAGCACGACGACCGGCCGGTCGACCGCCTGGTAGACGGTCCGCGGCGGCACGAGCCCGGTCGCCATCATTGGCATCGAGAGCGCGAGCGCGCCCACATTGTTCATGAAGGCCGAAAAGAGTGCCGCCAGCGCGTACAGCATCGCCAGCACTCGCACGGGCCCCGCCGTCTCCGGCAGGACGAGCCGCCCGAACCGGTCGATCGCCCCCGAGCTCTCTAGCCCCGCGCCCAGGATCAGGACCGCGGCGACGGTGACGACGGCGGGTCGGGCGAAGCCGCGAAAAGCCTTCTCGGCCGGCACGAGCCCGACCGCCACCGTCGCCACGAGCGCGACGAGCGCGACCAGATCGTGGCGCAATCGCCCCCAGAGAAAGAGGCCGATTGCGGCGAGCAGGATCGCAAACGTGGCGAGCTGCGCGCCGCTTACGCCCCGCGGCCCGGACGAACGGCTCAGCCCAGCGGGTAACGCAGGGTCGCGGCCAACGAGGCACGTTCGGGGATGTCCTCGCGGCGGACCCCGAGCACCCGGCCACCGGTGAGCAGCACGCGGCCGGCGATCTCGTCGACCACGCCGTAGGTGCTGCCCGAGGGCTCGGCGAAGGTCACAGCCCCGGTATCCTCGTCGACGGTGCCGGGCACGACCTCGTCGATGTCGACCATCAAACGGTCGACCGCACCCACGGTCGCGGCCCGGGCGGCGGTGGCGATGTCGGTGGTGGCACGATGCTGCCCGGCCCGTTGCACGAAGAGCTCGTGGAAGGCCCGGACTTCCTCGGCATAGACCCGGTCGAGCACGCCGCGGGCGGCCTCGGCGAGCTCCTGATCGCTCGCGGTCTCGGGGCTCGTGCGGATCGTCTCGGCCACGAGCTGCGGCGTGCTCGCCACGCTGCGATAGATCGAATCGAGCGGGGCGGTGGCGGCCAGGACGAGTGGCACCTCGCGGCCGCCCATGAAGGCGCGGATCGCGGCGTCCACTCGGCGCGCGTAGATTTCGAGGAACACCTTTTTGCCTTCGTCGCCGTGCATCCGCCCCGAATGGCTCCGGCGATCGATCGACTTGCGGCGGGTCGCCGCTTGCGCGTCGCGGGGCATGCCGTCGACCTTGACCTCCACCGCCGGCAAATCGCGCGGCACCTCGAGCAGGCGCGCGCCATTGGCGGAGAGGGCCAGCACGAACGCCTCGTAGGGAAAGGTCATCGCCCGGAACATTGGCTTCAGGTGGAACCGATCCGAGCGTTCGACGATCCGCGTGAGCCGATTGGGCAGCCGCCAGGTCCGCACCCGATCCGGAGTGGCGAGCACGGCCAAGCTGTGCGCCTGGAAGCGCCAGAATTCGTCGTCGTCTACGAGATCGAGCAAGAGCTCCTCGAGTGCCGCCACACGCCTCTTGTCGGCTCTCTCGGCGAGCGCCGCGGCCGCCACCTCGCTCGCGGCGTTCTTGAGGGCGATCCGGTCGCCTCGCGCATCCTGCGTGAGCGGCGTGGTCGGCAGATAGATCGAGGCGCAGAGATCGGCCCGCACGGCCACGAGCTCGCGCAGCTCGGCCGGGGTCGGGATGTCGAGATGGAGCATGATCACCTCTCGTCGCGGGCAGCGGGCCCGATCGGTAATCGGGATAGCAGGCGCGCGGGCGGTCCGGAACCCTCGGTCCCTTCCCCTGGCGCCCGGCCTCCGCTCCGTGCAGCATCCGGCGCCGCGCCGTCGGGCTGGTCCGGCAGGCCACGAGAGTGACGCGTGCCGCTCGGGATGACGACACAGCAGCTCCTGCTTTTCCTGGTGCTCGCGACCGCCCTCGCACTCTTCCTTTGGGGCCGCTGGCGGCACGACGTGGTTGCGCTGGGGGCCTTGTTGGCCACGGTTCTGTTGGGCCTCGTCCCCGCCCGCGAGGCGTTCTCTGGCTTCGCCGATCCGGCCGTGATCACGGTCGCAGCCGTCCTCGTGCTCTCCCGCGCGATCCGCGATTCGGGTCTGCTCGATCGGTTTTTGGCCCCGCTCGGTGGCCGGCTCGCCACGACCACGCGCCAGGTCGCGGCCCTGGGTGGCCTCACCGGCTTCCTCTCGATGTTCATGAACAATGTAGGGGCGCTCGCGCTCGTCATGCCGGCGGCGATCCGACTCGCGCGGCGTACCGGCACCTCGCCCGCCCAGGTGCTGATGCCCTTGGCCGCCATGTCGCTCCTGGGCGGCCTCGTCACGCTCATCGGGACCCCGCCCAACCTCCTGATCTCGGCACTCCGCCGCCAGGAGCTCGGGACCGACTATGCGATGTTCGACTTCGCCCCGCTCGGGCTTCCACTCACTCTGGCCGGCCTCGCCTATTTGAGCGTCGGCTGGCGCCTCTTGCCGCGCCGGCGCGCCGCCGCGGACGAGGAGGAGCCGCCCTTCCGAATCGAAGACTACATCGTCGAGGTCGTGGTGGGCGACGGCTCGCCGTTCCGCGGCCACTCGATCGACGAGCTCGAGACCGCGCTCGAGGGCCGGCTGCGCGTCCTGGCCCTTCTCCGCCAGGACCGGCCGCGCAACATCGCCTCGCGCTTCCGCCGCCTGTTTCCGGGCGACGTACTGCAGATCGAGGCCGAGCCCGCGGGCTTGCGCGAGCTGCTCGCGCGGGCGGGGCTCGAGCTCGCCGGCCGCGCGGGGGCCGAGAGCGCCAAGGGCCTCGCCGTGGTCGAGGCGGTCGTGACCACGGGCTCGCCGCTGGTTGGTCGAACCGCCGCCGAACTCGCGTTGCGCGAGCGCTACGCCTTGAATCTGCTCGCGATCCGCCGCGGTGGCGATCCGCCGAAAGCGCGCCTGGCGCTGGTCCCGATCCAGGCCGGCGATACCCTCATGCTCGAGGGCCCGCCCGAGCTCGCGGTCGAGGAGCTGGTCGAGCTCGGCTGTCTGCCGATCGTCGATCGCGGCGTGCGGCTCGAGCGACCCGAGATCGCCTGGCGTCCGGCGCTCGTGATGCTCGCCGCGGTGGCCCTCGTCACGTTCGGCCTGATGCCCGCCGCGATCGCCTTCACCCTGGCCGTGCTGGTCCTCCTGCTGTTCCGCGCGATGGAGCCGGATGCCGCCTACCGGGCGATCGACGGGTCGGTCATCGTGCTCTTGGGCGCCTTCATGCCGGTCGCCGATGCGCTGGGTAGGACCGGTGCCGCCGATCTGTTGGCGGGTCTCCTCGAGCGGGCGACCGCCGGGGCGGACCCGATCTGGGCCCTGGCGCTGGTGTTGCTCGCCACCATGGCGATCACCCCGCTCCTCAACAACGCCGCCACCGTCCTGCTCGTGGGGCCGATCGCGATGGCGTATGCGAAGGGAGCGGGGCTCTCGGTCGATCCCTTCTTGATGGCGGTCGCGATCGGCGCGTCCTGCGATTTCCTCACGCCCGTGGGTCACCAGTCGAACACCCTCGTGCTCGGGCCCGGTGGCTACCGGTTCGGCGACTATGCCCGCCTCGGCCTGCCGCTCTCGATCCTCACCTTCCTGCTCGCACTGTGGTTGTTGCCGCTGGTCTGGCCCTTCGCGCCGAGCTGAAGGCACCGCGGCACGGTTCCCGGCGCCGCCCGTACGGCCTATATCCGGTCGGGACGGAGGGAGAGCGGCGGATGCGCTTCGGGTCGACGGGGTTGGAGCAGGCCGAGGGCGGCATCCTCGCCCATCGCCTCGTGGCCGAGGACCTCGTGCTCGCCAAGGGCGAGCGGCTCGACAGGTCGCGCATCGAAGAGCTGCGCGCTCGCGGCATCGACCGCGTGGTGGTGGCGCTCCCCGAGCCCGGCGATGTCGAGGAGAACGAGGCGGCCGCCCGCCTCGCGGCCTCCCTGATCGGACCGGGCATCCGCGCCGAGCCGCCGTTCACCGGCCGCGTCAACCTGTTCGCGACCGAAGCCGGTGTGCTCGAGGTCGATGTCGGGCGCGTCGACCGCCTGAACGCGATCGACGAGCGGATCACGCTCGCCACTCTGCCCCGCTTCGCCGCCGTCCGGGCGGAGGAGATGGTGGCCACGGCCAAGATCATCCCCTTCGCCGTTCCGGAGGATGTGCTCGCGGCCGCGCTCGCGGTCGCCGCCGAAGCGCCTCTCCTCCGCCTCCATCCCTACCGCGCCAAGGGGGTCCGGCTCGTGCAGACCACGCTTCCGGGCCTTGCAACCAAGGTCCTCGACAAGACGGTGCGGGTGACCGAGGCGCGGGTCCTGGCAGTGGGCGGCACACTCCTGTCCGAGAGCCGCTGCCGGCACGCGACCGAGGTGCTGGCAGCCGAGATCCGCCGCCTGGAGCGCGTCGGCTTCGACATTCTGCTGATCGCCGGGGCCTCGGCGATCACCGACCGGCGCGACGTCCTGCCAGCCGCGATCGAGGTCGCGGGAGGGCGGATCGAGCAGTTCGGCATGCCGGTCGATCCCGGCAATCTCCTCCTCCTGGCCGAGCTCGAGGGACGACCGGTCCTGGGTCTGCCGGGCTGTGCGCGCTCGCCCAAGCTCAACGGCTTCGACTGGGTCCTCGAGCGACTCGCGGCCGATCTGCCGGTCCGTGCCGCCGACATCCGGGCCATGGGGGTGGGAGGCCTCTTGATGGAGATACCGAGCCGGCCGCAGCCAAGGGCCGAGCCGCCGCGCGCTTCCGGCCCACGGCGCCTCGCCGCGATCGTGCTCGCGGCCGGCCGCTCGACCCGGATGGGAGGGTCCAACAAGCTGCTCGTCCCGATCGACGGCAAACCCATGGTCCGGCACGCGGTCGAGGCTGCCATTTCGGCCGGCATCGGCGAAATCGTGGTCGTGACCGGGCACATGCGGGAGGAAGTCGAGGCCGCGCTTTCGGGTCTGCCGGTCCGCTTCGTCCACAATCCGCGCTTCTCCGAAGGGCTCTCGACCTCTCTCAAGGCCGGTGTGAAGGCGCTTTCGCGCGAGGTCGACGGCGCCTTCGTGCTGCTCGGCGACATGCCGCGCATCGGGCCCGAGCATCTGCGCGCGCTCGCCGCCGCCTTCGAGCCCGCGGCGGGCCGCGGCATCGTGGTGCCGGTGCGCGACGGGCGGCGCGGCAATCCGGTGCTCTGGGGCCGTGCCTTCTTTTCGACCTTCGCCGGCCTCGAGGGGGATAGCGGGGCGCGCGCCTTGATCGACCAGTTCGCCGAAGCCGTCGCCGAGGTGGCGATGCCGGACGGGGCGAGCCTGCTCGACGTCGACACCCCCGAAGCGCTCGCCACACTCGTGGGAGGGCAGGGGTGAGCCCGAGCGAGCTGCGCGCCGAATTCCCGATATTCGCCGCCCGCCCCCGGCCCTTCCACTATCTGGACAGCGCCGCCACCGGACAGATCTGCCGCGCGGCCGCGCAAGCCCTGCTCGGCTTCGAGGCGGCCGCGCGGGCCAACGTCAAGCGCGGCGTCTACCGTCTGGCCGACGAGGCCACCCAGGCCTTCGATCGCGCGCGTGCCGAGATCGCCGCCTATCTGGGCGTCCGCGACGCCCGCGAGGTGATCCTCACCTCGGGCACGACCTTCGGCCTCAACCTGCTCGCCCACGGCCTCGTCGGCCGCCTCGCACCCGGCGACGAGATCCTGCTTTCCACCCTCGAGCATCACAGCAACATCGTCCCCTGGCAGCTCGCTGCCGGCCGGGTCGGGGCGGTGATCCGGGCGATCCCGGTCACGGCCGAGGGCCGGCTCGACCTCGACCGGCTCGACGAGGTCTTGAGCCGCCGCACCCGGATCGTGTCGGTGACTCACGTCTCGAACGTCACGGGCGCGGTGAGCGACATCGGCCGGATCGTCGAAGCGGCCCGCGCGGTCGGCGCCCGGGTCGTGGTCGACGGCGCCCAGCGCGTGCCGCACGGGCCGCTCGACGTCGAGGCTCTGGGCTGCGACGCCTATGCGCTCTCCGGCCACAAGCTGTTCGCGGCGACCGGCGCCGGCGCCCTCTGGATCCGTCGCGACCTCGCCGAGGAGCTGCCACCCTTCCTGGGCGGCGGCGAGATGATCCGCCGGGTCAGCTTCGCGGGCACGAGCTTCGCGGCCCCGCCGCATCGCTTCGAGGCCGGGACGCCGCCGATCGGTCCGGCGATCGCGCTCGGCGCCGCCGCCGCTTGGCTCGCCGGTCTCGACTGGCAGGCCCTGGCCGAGGCCGAAGCGGCGCTCACCGCCCGGCTGCTCGCCGGCCTCGCCGCGATCCCGGCCGTGCGGGTCGTGGGGCCCACCGGCACCCAGGGCCGGCTCGGTGTGGTCTCCTTCGCGGTCGACGACGTCCACCCGCACGATCTCTGCCAGCTCCTCGACAGCCGCGGCCTGTGCCTTCGGGGCGGCCATCACTGCGCCCAGCCCCTGCACGACGCCCTCGGCCTCGAGGCCACGACGCGCGCGAGCCTCGCCCTCTACAACGACGCGAGCGACATCGACGCTCTCCTCGAGGGTCTCGAATGGGCCATCCGGAGGCTCGCATGAGCGAGCGCCTCTACGACGAGGCCATCCTCGCCGAGGCCAAGTCGCAGGCCGGCGCCGGCGCCCTCGAGTGCCCCGCCGTGCGGGTCGAAGCCGACAACCCGCTCTGCGGTGATCGGATCACGCTCGAGCTCGCGGGCTCGCCCGCGCGGATCGAGGCGCTCGCCCATCGCACCCGCGGTTGCCTGTTGACGCGGGCCGCCGCCTCGCTGATCGGCCGGCGTGCGCCGGGGGCCTCGACCGCCGATCTCAGGGCCGCGATCGCCGAGCTCGAGGCTCTGCTCACCGCGGGCACACCGGCCGAGCGCTGGCCCGAGCTCGCCATGTTCACACCGGTCCGGGCGGTCCGCAGCCGGCACGATTGTGTGCTCCTGCCGTTTCGCGCCCTGGCCGAGGCGCTCGACCGCCTCGAGGGGCGCTAGTCGGCGTGCGCTGGACCCGCGAGCGGCTCGAGGCGCTCGACCGAGCGGATCCGCTGGCCCCCTTCCGCGACCGTTTCCTGCTGCCCGAGGGGATCGCCTATCTCGACGCCAGCTCCCCGAGTGCGCTGCCGCGCGCCACATCCGAGGCGGTCGAGCGGATGGTGGCGGTTCTGCAGGAGCGCGCGTCTCGACCCGCACCACGCGATTCGCGCCGAAGTGGTCTGAGCGGATCGACGTGCCGTGCCCCCTTGCCGGAGTCCACCGGCCGCGGCTAGGTGCCCGCACGCGATCCGGGTCGGGACCGGGGGCTCCGCCACCGGACGGCAGGGGGGCCGCATCGATGGCGTGGCGGGTGACGCCGCACCGCGGCGGGTTCGTGTCGGCGGACGCCGGGTGGAACCCGGCGTGACGGCGCTCGTCGTCGATCTGCGCGGCAAGGTCTTCCCCGCGGTCGGCGCCGCCCCGGCGCGCCAGGCGCTCGGCAGTGTCCGCTTCTCTGTCCGCACCGGTGAACGGGTGGCGATCGTCGGCCCCTCGGGCTGCGGCAAGACCACGCTCCTCAACATCGTGGCCGGCCTCGACGACGACTTCGAGGGCCGCATTCGGCGCCCCGACCCGCCGATCGGCTACGTGTTCCAGGAGCCGCGTCTTTTGCCCTGGCGGACGGTCGCCGACAATCTCCGCTTCGTGCTCGGCCCCGTCCCGGATGCCGAGGCGCGGATCGCTCGGGCCCTCGCCGAGGTCGAGCTGCCGGATGCGGCTCCGGTCTACGCCTCGCGTCTGTCGCTCGGCATGGCCCGCAGGGTCGCCCTCGCCCGCGCGATCGTCGTCCGGCCGAGCCTCGTCCTGTTGGACGAGCCTTTCGTCTCCCTCGACCAGCCGACCAGCGAGCGGCTGCGCCTGTTGGTTCTCGACCTTCTGGAGCGGCACGGCATCACCACCCTCCTCGTGACCCACGATCTGCGCGAAGCGACGATGCTGGCCGAACGCATCCTGGTCTTGAGCGCGGCACCCGGCCGGCTCCTCGGTGAGATCGCGGTGGCCCTCGGCTCGCCGGCGCGGCGCGATGCGGCCACGGTCGAGGCGGAGCATGCGCGGCTTCGGGCCGCCGCCCGCGCCCTCGCCGCCGAGGCAGCAGAGCTCTCGACATGAGCGAGCGCCCGCCGGCACTGCGCGTCGAGGGCGTGTCCTTCGCCTATACCAAGTGCATCAAGGCGCTCGACCGGGTGTCCTTCACCGTCCCGCAGGCCAGCTTCACGGGCCTTTTGGGTCCCAACGGTGCCGGCAAGACCACACTCATGGCGCTCGTCACCCGGCTCTTCTCCGGCACCGGCGCAATCGAGGTCGCCGGGCGCGATCTGGCGCGCGACCCGTGCGCCGCGCTCGCCACCATGGGCGTCGTCTTCCAGCGCCCCACCCTCGACCTCGACCTCACCGTCGAGCGCAATTTGCGCTACGCGGCGGCCCTCTACGGGCTCGCCGGGCGCGAGGCCGAGACGCGGATCTCGGCCGTGCTCGAGCGGCTCGGGGTGGCCGACCGCCGCCGTGCGCCGGTGCGGACCCTCTCGGGTGGTCTGCGGCGCCGGGTCGAACTCGCCCGCGCGCTCCTGCACGGGCCGAGCCTCTTGATCCTCGACGAGCCGACCGTGGGCCTCGACATCGACAGCCGCCGGGCGCTCGTCGAGCATGTCCACGCCCTCTGCCGGGAGGGCAGCCTCGCCGCCCTCTGGACCACGCATCTGGTCGACGAGCTCGCAGCCGAGGATCGGGTCGTTGTGCTCGACCGTGGTCGGGTGGTGGCCGAGGGCACGGTCGGCGAGGTGGTCCGGGCGGCCGGTGCCTCGAGCCTGGCCCAAGCCTACCATCGGCTCACCGGCCGGCAGATGGTCGCCGAATGAACCTGCACCACGCCCGCCGCGCGTTCACCGGCATCCTGTTGCGGGAGCTGTTGCGCTTCTTCGGCCAGCGCGAGCGGCTGCTCGCCGCGCTGGTCCGTCCCTTGATCTGGCTCTTCGTGTTCGCCGCCGGTTTCCGGACGATACTCGGCGTGTCGATCCAGCCGCCTTACGAGACCTACGTCCTCTACGAAGTCTACATCGCCCCCGGCCTGTGCGGCATGATCCTCTTGTTCAGCACCATGCAGGGTGCGCTTGCCATGGTCTACGATCAGGAGATGGGCTCGATGCGGGTGCTGCTCGTGAGCCCCTTGCCGCGCTGGTACCTGCTCGCCTGCAAGCTCGTCGCGATCGTGCTCGTGGCCTGCCTGCAGGTCTACGTGTTTCTGGGGATCGCCCGCTTCTGGGACGTCGATCCTCCGCTCTGGGGCTATCTCGCGGCCCTACCGGCGTTCTTCGCGGCCGGCCTCATGCTCGGAGCACTCGGCCTCCTGCTCTCCTCGCTCATCCAGCAGCTCGAGAGCTTCGCCGGTGTCATGAACTTCGTCATCTTCCCCATGTTCTTCGCGAGCTCGGCGCTCTACCCGCTCTGGCGGATGCGGGAATCGAGCGAGCTCCTCTACCAGATCTGCGCCTTCAACCCCTTCACCCACGCGGTCGAGCTCGTCCGTTTCGCGCTCTACCTCCAGGTCGCCTGGAGCGAGCTCGCCTGGACGCTCGGCTGGACCACTCTGTTCCTCGCGACGGC
Organism: uncultured Alphaproteobacteria bacterium; assembly: GCA_937926445.1. Classification (GTDB taxonomy): domain Bacteria; phylum Pseudomonadota; class Alphaproteobacteria; order Geminicoccales; family Geminicoccaceae; genus JANXAZ01. The sequence continues at coordinate 3,184 of CALBAK010000070.1, read as the reverse complement.
ACTCTGGGGCTACAGCCCGGTCAAGGGCTTCCTCGCCCGCACCGGCAAGGGCGAGTGACCCGCCCCACCGCTCGCGCCCGCCGCGGGCAGGAGCGCGGCAGCGTCCCCCGCCTCGTGCGCGAGTACCACAGCATCCGTCCTCGCCCGGGCCCGCCGCTGCCCGTGCCCGTTGGACCGGCGGGCAGGGCCGGTCGCCGAAGCTGCAGAACACGCAGCAGTCGCCGGGCTTCGGCCGCAAGAGCGTGCTGCAGCCCGGGCATTCGAGAAACCAGAGGCAGGCGTCCTCCGGCATCGGCGCCAGGGTCCGTGCGCCGCAGCGCGGGCAGACGATCGTGGCCTCCATCGGGCCGTCTCCGCACACAGCCGTCGAAGTCGTCTCCTCAGCCGATCTGCGACGGCGAGATCAAGCGCTCGAAGGCGAGCACGGCCAGAAGCACGAGAGTGCCGAGGTCCGCGGGCTCGCCGAGCGCCATCTGCGGACCGTGCGCGCCCGGATCGCCCGACTGCGCCGGAGGGAGGACGCTCTCGAAACCACGCTCTCCAGCTGTGGTCGGGGCGATCAAACCTGTCCTCTCCTCGCTGCTCTGGCCGAGCCCGACGACGCTTTCGAGACGCTGCTCGGCGGCCCCGGGAAACCCGAAGACGGCGTCTAGGCGCCGCTCGGTCCGAGCGCGGGCGAGCCCGCCCGCATCGCCTCGTAGGCGCCAGCGGTCGCTGCCCTAAGGGCCTCGTGGAGAGCCGGTGGCGCCGCCAGGATGCCGGCATGGAGGGGTTCGGGTCGGTTGAGCACGAGCGGCTCGCCGCGAGCATCGCTCGCCACCGCTCCCGCCTCCTCGAGCAGGAGGAGGGCCGCCGCGATGTCCCAATCGTTGGTCCGCCGCCAGCTGAGATAGGCGTCGAACCGACCGGCCGCGACGAGGGCGAGCTTGTAGGCCAAGGACCCGAGCGTCAAGAGCTCGACCTGCGGCAGGAGCCGTTGGAAATTGCGCCTTCGGCTCTCGAAGCGCGAGGCGCAGATCCGCGCACCCTCGAGGCTCGTGGCCGCGCTCGCCCGCAAGGGACGGCCGTCGATCCGGGCACCGCGGCCCAGCATCGCCTCGAACAACTCCTCGCGCGCGGGATTGTAGACGAAGCCCAGGACCGGCCTGGATTCGACGAGGAGCGCCACACTGATCGCGAACTCCGGCACGCCTTCGGCGAAGGAGCGGGTGCCGTCGATCGGGTCGACCACCCAGACCCGTCGCCGCTCGAGCCGGTGCCGGTCGTCGACCGTCTCCTCCGAAAGCCAGCCGTCGTCGGCACGGCTGCGCCGCAGCGTGGCGTGCAGGTAGCGATCGATCGCGAGATCGGCCTCGGTGACGATCTGCCCCGGGCCCTTCTCCCAGCGCTCGTGCGCCTTGCCGAAGAAGCGCATCGCGATCCGGCCGGCCTCCCGGACCGCGTCGCGCACCCGGTCGACCTCGGCCTCCTCGAGGCTCACCGGCCGGCACTCACCGCCAGATCGGCCGGCCCGAGCCGGGCAGGCCGTACTCCGCCCAACGGCGGCTCACGAGCTCGACGATTTCCTGCTCCATCCGGATCCGCTGGCCCCACTCCCGGCTCGTCTCGCCCGGCCACTTGTCGGTCGCGTCGATCCCGAGCTTCGAGCCGAGGCCCGAGACCGGCGAAGCGAAATCGAGATAATCGATCGGTGTGTTCTCGATCACGACCATGTCGCGGGCCGGGTCGACCCGGGTCGAGAGCGCCCAGACGATGTCCTTCCAATTCCGCACGTCGATGTCGTCGTCGGTAACGATCACGAACTTCGTGTACATGAACTGGCGCAGATACGACCACACCCCCATCATCACTCGCTTGGCGTGGCCGGGATAGGCTTTTCTGATCGACACACAGGCGATGCGGTAGGAGCAGGCGTCGGGGATCAGCCAGAAATCGACGATCTCGGGAAACTGCTGCTGCAGGAGCGGCACGAAGACGTCGTTCAAGGCCTCGCCCAGGACCGAGGGTTCGTCGGGTGGCCTGCCGGTGAAGGTCGAAAGGTAGATCGGCTCGCGCCGCATGGTGACGGCCGAGATCGTGAAGACCGGGAACTTCTCGATCGCGTTGTAGTACCCGGTGTGATCGCCATAGGGCCCCTCGTCGGCGTACTCGTCCAGGCTCACATGGCCTTCGAGGACGATCTCGGCCGTGGCCGGCACCTTGAGCGGGACCGTGACGCAATCGACGAGTTCGACGCGCCGCCCGCGCAGGAGTCCCGCGAACTGGTATTCCGAAAGGGTGTCGGGCACCGGGGTGACGGCCGCCAGGATCACCCCCGGATCGGCCCCGATCACCGCGGCGGCGGGCAAGGGATCGTTGCGCGTCGCTTTCCAGCGCCGGTGGTGCTGGGCACCGCCGCGGTGCGCGAGCCAGCGCATGATCGTGCGATCCCGGCCCAGCACCTGCATCCGGTAGATGCCGAGGTTGAACTTGTCCTCGCGCCCGTCGCCGGGCCCCTTGGTCACGACGAGCGGCCAGGTGATCAACGGTGCCGGTTCGCCCGGCCAACAGGTCTGGATCGGCAGCCGGCCGAGGTCGATCTCGCTGCCCCTGAGGATCACCTCCTGGCAGGGGGCGCGGCCCACGGTCTTGGGCTTCATCGCCAGCGCCACCTTGACGTAGGGCAACAGCTCGAGCGCCTGGCCCATGCTCTCGGGCGGCTGCGGCTGGCGGAAGAAAGCGAGCATCCGGCCGAGCTCGCGCAACTGGTCGGGCTCGCGGTCCATGCCCCAGGCGACCCGCTCGACCGTGCCGAACAGGTTGGCCAGGAGCGGCATCGGGAAGCCGCGGACCCGCTCGAAGAGCACGGCCGGGCCCTGCTCGGCGAGGAGCCGGGTGTGGATCTCGGTGATCTCGAGGACCGGCGAGACCTCGGCCTTCACCCGCACGAGCCGGCCCCGCCGCTCGAGCAGCTCCATGAAATCGCGCAAGGAATCGAACGGCATCGGATGTCCCGGCAGCTGCGCTCCGCGGGAGAGTGGCGCGCCGTCCCGCGGTTGCAAGCGGCCGCGACGCGCGGCCTCGGCTAGGCGCAGCCGGCGGCCGGGCGGTCTCGGCCCTCGCGGCCGGCCGTGGCCGGCACCACCGGGGGGGCACCCCCGGCCGAGGCCTGACGGCCCTCGCGGAGCGTCCGCTCGACCAGAGA
>CALBAK010000069.1 GCA_937926445.1 uncultured Alphaproteobacteria bacterium | reverse complement strand
TCGAGGAGCCCGTGTGCCGGCGCGGGGCCGACGCCTGCCGCACGGCTTCTGGCAGCGTTTCGCGAGCCATCTCCTCGCCCGATGCGGGGAGGAGCCCGACGGGCCGGCGCGCTGCTTCGGCCGGCCCTTCTGCGAGGCGGTAGCCGAGGCCGTGGGACCGAACCGCTCGGCGATCTTCGTCCATCTCGAGGAGGCGGCGAGCGAGGCGCTCCTGCATGCCCTCCGAGCCCAGGGAGCGCGGCTTCTCCGTACCCCGGCCGCGGCCACGGCGAGCGAGCTCGTCGAGCGACTCGAGGCGGCGCTCGTCGAGGTCCCGCCGGCCGAAACCCTCGCCCGGATGGCCGAAGCGGTCGAAACCGAGCGCCTGCTCGAAGCCCACGCTCGTCGGCGCGCCGAAGAGGAGGCTCGCCGGCAGGAACTCGAGCGGCTGCGGGCCGAAACCTTGCCGCCCGCCGAGATCGACTCGATGTTGCGCCGCTGCGCCGAGGCCGCCCGACGCGGCGCCCGCCGTACGGCGGTGCTGACCTTTCCGGCCGAGCTGCTCGAGGACCGCGGCCGGCGCATCCTCCAAGGCGAGCCCGACTGGCCCTCGACCCTGGCCGGCCGGGCGCGCGCCTTCGAGCGCTTCTTCGAGGAACGTCTGGCCCCGCTCGGCTACCGGCTCGAGGCCGAGGTCGTGGGCTTCGAGGAGGGCGTGCCGGCCCGCTTCGCCCTCGTCCTCGACTGGTCAGGGGCGCGCGATCGGGCCGCCTCCCAAAAGGCGCAGGAAACGGGTGGCGGCGGCCAGATCGCGCCGCAACCCGGCTAGCCGACGCTGCTGCTCGCGCTCCTCGCCCCAGCGCTCGATCTCGAAGAGCTCCTCGAGCTGGGCGAGGGTGAAGGCCTCCTCGGCCTCGAGCGCACCCTCGAGCAGGGCGAGACCCAAGATCAGGGAGCCCGTCGCCCGAGTGGCGGCGTGCAGGCCGACGAGCGGCCAGTCGGCGACCCCGGCGACCGCCGCCTCGAGCGCGGCGAGGCTCGCCGCCGGCTGCGGCGTCGGATCGAGGGCGCGGGTCACCTCGAGCCGAGCGCCGAAGGTGGCAGCCGCCCAGTCGAGCCAGGGTTGCCAGCGGGCGTGCTGGCGAGCGGCGAGATCGGCCGGGCTCTCCGCCCGGTAGCAGAGCAAGTCGGTGGCGGCGTAAGCCACGACCTCGGCCACCGCGTCCGTCCGGCGCGCCGGCATGAGATCGGTGGCGGTGGTGGCGAGGCGGGTGAGCGGCATGCCGTGCGGATCGATCGTTTCGCCCTGGGCGGCCCACTCTTCGGCGACCGCGAGGGCGAGCGGCCTCGTCGGCAAGCGCAAGGGCAGCCGCGCCGGTGTGCGCAGCGGCCTGCCGTCGAGCAGGACGGCGACCGGCCCCTCCCCCTCCTCGACCGCGACGCTCGTGTAGACGCGCTTCATGCCGCCCGGGCCGGCAGACCCTTGCGCGCCTCGACTTCGCGAACGAGCCGCAGCGTGCGCAGGAGGACGTCGGGGGTGACACTGATCGATTCGATGCCGCAGTCGACCAGGAAGGCCGCGACCTCGGGATGATCGGAGGGGGCCTGGCCGCAGATCCCGACGTGACGGCCGGCCGCGCGCGCGCCTTCGACCGCCCGGCGCAAGAAGTCGAGCACCGCGGGGTCGCGCTCGTCGAAGGAGGCGGCCACGAGCGCGCTGTCGCGATCGACCCCGAGTACGAGCTGGGTGAGATCGTTGGAACCGATCGAGAAACCGTCGAACCGCCGGGCGAAGGCCTCGAGATTGATCACGTTGCTCGGGATCTCGCACATCACGTAGACCTCGAGCCCGTCGCGGCCGCGCACCAGCCCCTCTTCGGCCATGATCGCGAGCACCGCATCGGCCTCCTGCACGCGGCGGCAGAAGGGGATCATGAGGACGAGATTGTCGAGCCCCATGACCTCGCGCACGCGGCGCATCGCCCGGCATTCGAGGGCGAAGCCCTCGCGATAGGCGGGATGCGCGTAACGCGCCGCACCGCGCCAGCCGAGCATCGGGTTCTCCTCGACCGGCTCGAAGGCCCGGCCGCCCAATAGCCGAGCGTACTCGTTGCTCTTGAAGTCGGACATCCGCACGATGACGGGACGCGGCCAGAAGGCGGCGCAGATCGTGCCGACGGCCTCGGCGAGCCGGACGACGAAATAGTCGGCCCCCGAGGGCCAGCCTTCGGTGAGGGCCGCAAGGGCGGCGCGCTCGGCCGGGTCCTGTACCCGCTCGGGGTGGAGGAGCGCCATGGGATGAGCGCGGATTTCCTCGGCGATCGCGAACTCGATCCGGGCGAGACCGACCCCGTCGGCCGGCAGACCGGCGAGCGCGAAGGCGCGGTCGGGATTGCCGAGATTGACCATGATGCGGGTCTGCGGCCGCTCGATCGCCCCGGGCTCGACCCGCTCGACGGTGAAGGGAACGGCGCCGGCATAGACCGCGCCGACCTCGCCCTCCGCGCAGGAAACGGTGACGGTGGCACCGGGCGCGATCGCCCGGGTCGCACCCTCGGCACCCACGACCGCCGGGATGCCGAGCTCGCGGGCGACGATCGCGGCGTGGCAGGTGCGACCGCCCCGGTTGGTGACGATCGCCGCCGCCCGTTTCATGACGGGCTCCCAGTCGGGCGTCGTGGTGTCGGCCACCAGCACCTCGCCGTCGCGGAAGGAGGCGAGGTCGCGCGGGTCGGCGACGATCCGGGTCGGGCCGCTCGCGATCTTCACCCCGACCGCCCGGCCGCGCACCAGGACCTCGCCCGTCCCGACGAGGCGCCAGGTCTCGAGGCCGCCGCCGCGGCGCTGCGAGGCCACCGTCTCGGGCCGAGCCTGCACGAGATAGAGCCGGCCGTCGAGCCCGTCGAGCGCCCATTCCATGTCCATCGGCATGGGTCGCCCGGCCCGGGCCGAATAGTGCTTCTCGATCGCGATCGCCCAGCCCGCGAGCTCGAGCACCTGCTCGTCGTTCAGGCAGAAGCGGCGGCGCTCCTCGGGCGCGGTCGGCCGGTTGACGACCGCCTCGCGGGTGCGGCCCGTGGCATAGACCATCTTGACCTTCTTGGCACCGAGCCGCCGGCGCAGGACCGCCCGCTTGCCGCGCTCGAAGCTCGGCTTGTGGACGTACCATTCGTCGACGTCGACGGCACCCTGAACGACGTTCTCGCCCAAGCCCCAGGCGCCGGTGACGAAGACGACGTCGGGAAAGCCCGTCTCGGTGTCGATCGAGAACATCACCCCCGCAGCGCCGAGGTCGGAGCGGACCATCTTCTGCACGCCGACCGAGAGCGCCACCTTGAAATGGTCGAAGCCCTTGTCGATCCGGTAGGAGATCGCCCGGTCGGTGAACAGCGAGGCCATGCAGCGACGGACCGCATCCAGCAGCACGGACCCGCCGCGGACGTTGAGATAGGTGTCGTGCTGGCCCGCGAAGCTCGCGGTCGGCAGATCCTCGGCGGTGGCCGAGGAGCGGACCGCGAGCGAGAGTTCGGGACCATAGGTGGCGAGGAGCCGCTCGTAGGCTTCCAGGATCTCGGCCTCGATCTCGGCGGGGAGCCCGGCGCCGTAGACGAGCTCGCGGCAGCGCGCCCCGGCCCGGGCGAGAGCGGCGGTATCGGATTTGTCGAGGCCCTCGAGCTCGGCGCGAAGCCGTGGGCCGAGCCCGGCCCGCTCCAGCACCGCCCGGAAAGCCTCGGCGGTGACGGCGAAGCCGTCCGGGATGCGCACGCCCAAGGGCCGCAGCTCGCGGACGAGCTCCCCGAGCGAGGCGTTCTTGCCGCCCACGAGCGGCACGTCGGCCATACCGAGATCGGCGAACCAACGGATCCAGCGTGCGCCGGCCATCACCCTCTCCTCTTCCTCGGGCCTCTGCGGGCCGCTTCGATCCCGATCTCCTGGCAGCCGCTCGTGACCGTCAGACGACGGCCGGAACGGCGCTCCGGGCGCCCACATGGTCGAGCAGCTCCTCGAAGCGGGCGAGGATCCGCTCGGCACCCGCCGCCTCGAGCTCGGGGATCGGATGGTTGCCCCAGGCGACCCCGATCGGTGCCACGCCGGCGGCTTTGGCCATCAGGATGTCGAAGGTGGTGTCGCCCACCATGAGCGCGTGTTCGGGCCGGCAGCCCGTCTCGGCGAGAGCCGCCCGGATCATGGCGGGATGCGGCTTGGAGGGGTGCAGATCGGAGGTCTGCAAGGTCGCGAAGCGGCCCTCGAGGCCGTGCCGCTCGAGCACGGCGCGCAGGCCGCGCATGGCCTTGCCGGTCGCCACGCCCAAAAGCCAGCCCTCGGCCGCGAGCACCTCCAGCACCTCCCGCGCCCCCGGGAAGAGGGGCTCCTCGAAATCGGGCCGCGTGCGGGCGGCGAAGAAGGCCTCCTTGTAGCGCTCGGCGAGCCGCTCGGCGCGGACCGGGTCGGGCTCGCCCAAAAGCTCGGCCGTGGCGAGCGGAAGGGTGAGGCCCACGATCCGGCGGACCGCCTCGGGCGAGGGTGGCGGCAGCCCCTCGGCCTCGAAGGCCGCACGCATGCAGCCCACGATCGTCGCTTGGCTGTCGACGAGCGTGCCGTCGACGTCGAAGATGGCGAGGCGGAGCGTCATGCGGAGCGGTCCGAAGGCTTCGTCCCCGAGATCGGCGCGAGACCGGGCGGCGACAAGGGGCGAGCGCGCGCATGGGGCGTCACCACACCGTGGCCTTCGGGCGCGAGAGCCTGGTCGTGGGCGATTTCGATGCGAGCCCGCCGCCCATCCCCGCGCTCGAAGCGCGCGCGAGGACCTCGGCCGTCGCCGCCCTCGGCCCGGAGCCCGCCGGATCCGATCGCCATCGGCCTCGAAAGGGTGCGCACGATGCCACGGTCCGGGCCATGCGCGAGACGGTCGAGCCTCTCCACCGGCGCACCACGCTCTCGCGCGACGAGGCCTCCACGCGCGCTCGTGGGCGATCGGCGGGTCGGCCGGACGGTGGACGGGGTGAAGGGCTGCTACACGATACCGGCCGAGGAGCGTCGGCGGCCCTTGCTGCGGCCGGGCGCCGGCTAGTCGGCCTCGGCCCAGTCGTCGAGGGTGGCACCGGGCAGCTCGGGCCGCTCGAGCCCGAGCCAGCCGAGGGCCGCGCGGAAGGCCGCGGGCGGCTCGGCCACGATGCGCAACGGCCGACCCTTGGGGCCGGGCAGCTCGAGCTCGCGGGCGTGCAGCATGAGGCCCTTGGGGGCACCCTTGGGATGCGCTGCCCGGCCGCCGTACTTGCCGTCACCCAGGATCGGGGCGCCGATCGCCGCACAATGAGCGCGCAACTGGTGGGTCCGGCCGGTCAGCGGCTGGAGGGCCACCCAGGCCGCCACCTTGCCGGCCCGCGCCAGCGCCTTGAAGGCGGTCCGAGCCGGCCGGCCGCGCTCCTCCTCGCCCTCCTCCTCGTCCGCGGCCACGGGCTGGACCCGCTCCCGGCCCGGGGCACCGCCCTTGGCGAGCGGCAGGTCGATCAAGCCCTCGTTACGCTGCGGGCCGCCCACGAGGATCGCCCAGTAGAGTTTGCGGACGCGGTGCTGCTGGAAGGCGAAACCGAGCTCGCGCGCCGCTTCGGCGGTGCACGCCACGACCAGCACACCCGAGGTATCGCGGTCGAGCCGGTGCACGAGGCGCGGCTTCTCGCCGCCGCGGGCCAGTCCCTCGAGGAGCGCGTCGAGATGGCGGGTGGTGCTCGTGCCGCCCTGGACGGCGAGGCCGGGCGGCTTGGCGAGGGCGATCAGCCGCTCGTCCTCGAAGATCACGAGGGAGCGGACGAAGGCTCGGTCCTCGGCCGAGAGAGGGCGCGAGCCGGCGGCCGCGGGCGGGGCCTCGTAGGCTTCCTCGGGCAAGGGCGGGATCCGCACGCGCTGGCCCGCGAGCAGCCGCTGGCCGGCCTCGGGGCGGCGGCCGTCGACCCGGAACTGGCCGGTGCGCAGGAGCTTCTGCAGCCGCGCGAAGGGCAGGCCCGGGAAATGCGTCTTGACCCAGCGGTCGAGCCGCCAGCCGGCCTCCTCGGGTGCTACGGTCCGTTCCTCGACGCCGCTCACGAGCCCTCTCCGCGAGCCCGCTGCGCGCGCAGCCGGTCGAGCTCGGCGAGCCGCTCCTCGAGCCGTGCCTCCTGTCCCTCGCCGCTCGGCTCGTAGTAGCGCTCGCGGGCCATGCCGTCGGGGAAGTAGTTCTGGCCCGAGAAGCGGTCGGGGGCGTCGTGGTCGTACGCGTAACCGCGGCCGTAGCCCAGCCGACGCATCAGCGCCGTGGGCGCGTTCAGGATGTGCATCGGCGGCGGAAGCGAACCGTGCTCGCGGGCGGCGCGCATCGCCGCGCCGAAGGCCCGGTAGACGGCGTTCGACTTCGGGGCGAGGGCCAGATGGATCACCGCCTGGGCGAGGGCGAGCTCGCCCTCGGGGCTGCCGAGCCGCTCGTAGGCCTCGGCGGCGGCGAGCGCGAGGCCGAGCGCGGACGGGTCGGCGAGGCCCACGTCCTCGCTCGCCATGCGGACGATGCGGCGGGCGAGGTAGCGGGGGTCTTCGCCGCCCGCGAGCATCCGGCAGAGCCAGTAGAGGGCGGCATCCGGGTCCGAGCCGCGGACCGATTTGTGCAGCGCGCTGATCAGATTGTAGTGGGCTTCCTCCTGCCGGTCGTAAATCGGCAGCCGCCGCTGAAGCACTTCGCCCAGGGCCTCGACGCCGAGAACGGGCTCGGGCGGCAGATCGGCGATCGCCTCGACCATGTTCAAGAGATAGCGCGCGTCGCCGTCGGCGAGCTCGCAGAGCCGGGCGCGGACCGCCGGGTCGAGCGGCAGCGCGTGGCCGAGATGGGCCTCGGCCCGCTCGAGCAGTTTCTCGAGGGCCGCTTCCGACAGGCGCTCCAGGACGACGACGTGGCAACGCGAGAGGAGCGCCGCATTGAGCGCGAAGGACGGGTTCTCGGTGGTCGCGCCCACGAGCGTGACGGTGCCGTCCTCGACCTCGTGCAGCATACCGTCCTGCTGGGCACGGTTGAAGCGGTGGATCTCGTCGATGAAGAGGATCGGGTGGCGGCCGCGGGCCCGCAGCCGGCGCGCCTCCTCGAACGCTTTGCGCAGATCCGCCACCCCGGCCATCACGGCCGAGAGGGAGAGGAGCGGTTCGTCCACGGCCTTGGCGAGGAGGCGCGCGAGCGTCGTCTTGCCCGAGCCGGGCGGGCCCCAGAGGATCAAGGAGGCGAGGCGCTTGCGCGCGAGCATTCGGCCGAGCGGACCCTCGGGGTCGAGCGCCTTCTCCTGGCCCAAGAGGTCCTCGAGGCGGGTCGGCCGTAGCCGCTCGGCCAAGGGCGCGTCGTGCGGCGGCCGCTCCTCGGCGGGTGTCGCGAAGAGCTCGCCCGTGGCGCTCAACCCACGCTCAACAGCAGCTGCTGGTCGCCGCGGCGCACGCCGATCTGCCATCTGCCCCGAGCTCCCTGCCGCACCGCCTCTTGGAGCTCGCGGACCGAGCCCACCCGCCTTCCGTTGACGCTCTCGATCACGTCGCCGCGCCTGAGGCCCAGCCGGACGGCGAAGCGGCCGCCCTCGGCACCCAGGACGACGACGCCGCGGTCGAGATCGCCGAGCTCGAGTTCCTCGGCGAGGCCGGGCGTGAGCTCGCCCACGACCAGCCCGTCGAGCGGATGGCGGCCCTCGAGGGTGGCGACATTCCGTGGTCGCCGGTCGGCCGGCTCGATCGGCAAGGCCAGGATCCGCTCCTGCCCGCGCCGCCAGACGACGAGCCGCGCCCGCTCGCCGATGGGCTTCAAGGAGAGGCGGTAGCCGAGGCTCGGCGGGTCGTCGACCGGCACGCCATCGACACTCAACACCACGTCGCCGGGCTGGAGCCCGGCGCGGGCGGCAGGCGAGTCCGCGATCACCCGGCGGACGACCACACCGCGCGGCCGGTCGAGTCCGAGGCCCTTGGCGATCTCGCCGTCCACGGGCTGCAGCTCGGCGCCGACCCAGGGCCGGACGAGTTCGCCCCGGCCGCCCTCCAGGGCGGCGAGGCGGGCGGCCACGAGGTTGGCGGGTACCGCGAAGCCGATGCCGATCGAGCCGCCCGAGCGGGTGAAGATCGCGGTGTTGATGCCGACGAGCCGACCGTCGAGGGTGACGAGCGCACCGCCCGAATTGCCGGGGTTGATGGCGGCGTCGGTCTGGATGAAGGAAACGTCCTTCTCGAGGGAGGGGTGGGTCCGGCTCTTGGCCGAGACGATGCCCGCGGTGACGGTCTGGCCGATGCCGAAGGGATTGCCGATCGCGAGCACGAGATCGCCCACCTCGATCGCGTCGGAATCGCCGAGGGCGAGGGTGGGCAGCCGCTCGCCGCGGGTGTCGAGCCGCAAAAAGGCGAGATCGCTCGAGCGGTCGGAGCCGACCGGCCGGGCAGCGAAGGTTCGCCGGTCGGCGAGCACGACCTCTATCTCTTCCGCGCCCTCGACCACGTGGTGATTGGTGACGACGAGCCCGTCCGGCCGCAGGATGACACCCGAGCCGAGCGAGGTCTCGACCCGCGGCCGCTGCCGACCGAAGCCGCCGAAGTCGCGGAAGAAGAAGTCGAAAAAGGGGTCGGCGAAGACCGGGCCGCGTTCGATCGTGACCTTGCGGCTCGTGATGCTGACGACCGCCGGGGCGACCTTGCGGACCACCGGAGCGAAGGAGAGCCGAGCGGTGGCGGCATCGCCCGGCACGATCCGCTCCACGGGCTGAGCGCCGCCCGTCGCACAGCCGGCGAGGAGCGCGAAGCCGACGACGAGCGCGCTTCCGAGCCGGGGCAAGAGCGGGCGGCGCACGGGGCCGCCCCGCCTCAGGCCGCCCGGGCGGGCTCCGCTTCGCCGCTCGGCTGCGGCCGCGGGCCCGAATCCCGGCCCTTGGCCGAGACGTCGCGATCGACGAGCTCGATCACCGCGATCGGCGCGTCGTCGCCCTGGCGGTAGCCGGCCTTGAGGATGCGGCAATAGCCGCCCGGCCGCTCCTTGTAGCGCGGGCCGAGCACATCGATGATCTTGGCGGCGGTGGCCTCCGAGCGAGTGCGGGCGATCAGGAGGCGGCGGGCGTGCAGATCGCCCCGCTTGCCGAGCGTGATGAGCTTCTCGACCACCGGCCTGAGCTCCTTGGCCTTGGGCAGGGTGGTCGTGATCTGCTCGTGCTTCACCAACGCCCGGGCCAGGTTGGCCAAGAGCGCCTTGCGGTGCTCGGTGGTCCGGCTCAGCCGCCGACCGCGCTTCCTGTGCCGCATAGTCTCGCTTCCCCGTGCTCAGCGTCCCTCGAGGCCGACTTCCGGCCGCAGCCGGCTCAGAACGGCTCCTCGACTTTGCGCGCCAATTCCTCGATGTTCTCCGGCGGCCAGCCCGGCACCTCCATACCCAGGTGGAGCCCCATCTGGGCCAACACCTCCTTGATTTCGTTCAAAGACTTGCGGCCGAAGTTCGGCGTCCGCAGCATTTCCGCCTCGGTCTTCTGCACGAGATCGCCGATGTAGACGATGTTGTCGTTCTTGAGGCAGTTGGCCGAGCGGACCGAGAGTTCGAGCTCGTCCACCTTGCGCAAGAGGTTCGGATTGAAGGGCAGCTCCGGCCGCCGCTCGCTCGGCATGGCGAGGTGCGGCTCCTCGAAATTGATGAAGAGCTGGAGCTGGTCCTGCAGGATCCGGGCGGCATAGGCGACCGCGTCCTCGGGCGCCACCGAACCGTCGGTCTCGACCTGCATGACGAGCTTGTCGTAGTCGGTCTGCTGCCCGACCCGGGCATTGTCGACCCGGTAGGCCACTCTGCGGACCGGGCTGTAGATCGCATCGATGGCGATCAGGCCGATCGGCGCGTCCTCGCTCTTGTTGAGGTGCGCCGGGACGTAGCCCTTGCCGGTGTTGACGGTGAGCTCCATCGAGAGCCTGCCGCCCTGATCGACGTGGCAGATGACGTGGTCGGGGTCCATGATCTCGAGGTCGTGGCCGGCCTCGATCATGCCGGCCGTGACGACCTTGGGCCCCTCGACCCGCAGATGGAAGCGCTTGGGCCCCTCGCTGTGCAACCTGAGGCCGAGCTGCTTCAAGTTGAGGACGATGTCGGTCACGTCCTCGCGCACCCCCGGGATCGTCGAGAACTCGTGCAGCACGCCGTCGATGTGGACGGCGGTGACGGCCGAGCCCTGCAGCGAAGAGAGGAGGACGCGCCGGAGAGCGTTGCCGAGCGTGATGCCGAAGCCCCGCTCGAGCGGCTCGACGACGATGATCGCCTCGCGATCCGGCCGCCGCCCGTGCTGGACGTCGAGCTTCTGGGGCTTGATCAGCTCCTGCCAGTTCCTCTGGATCACCGGATTGGTTCGCGTCTGCACGGCTGCCATGCCCAATGGATCCGGGCCCGCGGGCCGGAGAAGCGGCCCGGGGCGGGTTGCGCTCGGGGTCGACACCGACGGCTCAGACTCGGCGGCGCTTGCGCGGCCGACAGCCATTGTGCGGGATCGGCGTGACGTCGCGGATGGATGTGATGGTGAAACCGACCGCCTGCAAGGCACGCAGCGCCGATTCCCGACCGGAGCCGGGCCCCCGCACCTGCACTTCGAGTGTCCGCATGCCGTGCTCCATGGCCTTGCGGCCGGCCGCCTCGGCCGCCACCTGGGCGGCGAACGGCGTCGACTTGCGCGAGCCCTTGAAGCCCTGCGAGCCGGCCGACGCCCAGGCGATCGCGTTGCCCTGCGCGTCGGTGATGGTGATCATGGTGTTGTTGAAGGTCGCGGCGACGTGCGCCACGCCCGAAGTGATGTTCTTGCGTTCGCGGCGGCGAACGCGGCCGGTGCTCTCGGTCGCCATGGCTTACTTCTTGGTCGCCTTCTTCTTGCCCGCGATCGGCCGGGCGGGACCCTTGCGCGTGCGCGCGTTGGTGTGCGTGCGCTGACCGCGCACGGGCAGGCCGCGCCGATGCCGGAGGCCGCGATAGCAGCCGAGGTCCATCAGCCGCTTGATGTTCATCGCGACCTCGCGCCGGAGATCGCCCTCGACCTTGTATTCGCGGTCGATGACCTCGCGGATGCGGGCGATTTCGGCATCGGTGAGCTCGTGGGTGCGCCGCTGGTGGGCGATGCCGCAGCGGTCGAGGATCACCTTGGAGTTGCTAGGGCCGATCCCGTAGATGTAGGTCAGCGCGATCCAGATCGGCTTCTGGCTCGGGATGTTGACGCCGGCGATGCGGGCCACCTCAGGATCTCCTGGGAACGATCGAACGAGCCACGCGCGCGACCCTCCCTTCCGGCGTCGCGCCCGAAAAGCGGAAGGAGTATAGAGACCGACGGACGCTCGTCAACCCTCGATCCCCTCGAGTACGCGACGGATCGCCGCGGTCACTTCCGCGATCGGCAGCATCCCGTCCACGGTCCGCAACAGCCCCCGCTCCCGATAGTAGGGAAGCAGCGGCGCAGTCTGCGCTTCGTAGGCCTGCAGGCGGGTGCGCACCGCCCCCGCATTGTCGTCCTTGCGGCGGGTGAACTCGGTGCTCCCGCAGACGTCGCACACGCCCTCGACCTTCGGCCGTTTGAACCGGTCGTGGTAGCCGGCCCCGCACTTGGCGCAGGCGAAGCGGCCGGCGATCCGCTCGACCAGGGCCTCGACCTCGACCCGGATTTCGATGACCGCATCGAGCTTCTGGCCACGCGCCGCGAGCATCGAATCGAGCGCTTCGGCTTGAGCGATGGTGCGCGGGAAGCCGTCCAGCACGAAGCCCTCGGCACAGTCGGGCTGGTCGATCCGCTCGGCCACGATGGCGTTGATGATGGCGTCGGAGACGAGCTCGCCGCGCTCCATCACGGCCTTGGCCTGGCGTCCCACCTCGGTGCCCCGGGCGACCGCCTCGCGCAGCATGTCGCCCGTGGAGAGCTGCGGGATCCCGTAGCGCTCCTTCAGCCACTGCGCCTGGGTCCCCTTGCCCGCCCCGGGTGGACCCAGGAGAACCAGCCTCATCCTCTCCTCCCCCGCAGCCGCGCCTTGCGAATGAGCCCCTCGTATTGGTGGGCGATCAGGTGCGACTGGATCTGCGCCACCGTGTCCATCGTGACCGAGACCACGATCAGGAGCGAGGTGCCACCGAAATAGAACGGCACGGCGTATTGCGAGATCAGGATCTCGGGCAGCACACAGACCGCGGCGAGATAAAGCGCACCCACCGCGGTGAGCCGGGTCAGCACGTAGTCGAGATATTCGGCCGTGCGCTGGCCCGGCCGGATGCCGGGGATGAAGCCCCCGTGCTTCTTGAGGTTCTCGGCCGTCTCCTGCGGGTTGAAGACGATCGAGGTGTAGAAAAAGGCGAAGAACACGATGAGGGCGACGTAGATGGCGATGTGCAGCGGCTGGCCGTAGCCGAGCGCACTCGTGATCACGATCAGCCACTCGGGGCCACCTTGACCCGTGAAGCTGCCGATCGTCGCGGGCAGGAGGAGGAGCGAGCTCGCGAAGATCGCCGGAATGACGCCCGAGGTGTTGAGCTTCAAGGGCAAATGCGAGCTCTCGCCACCGAAGATGCGGTTGCCCCCCACCATCCGCTTGGGGTACTGGACGACGAGCCGCCGCTGCGCCCGCTCCACGAAGACGATGAAAGTGATCACCGCGGCGGCGATCGCGAGCAGCAGCAGGATGAAGAGGGTGGACATCGCGCCCGTGCGGCCGAGCTCGAGCAGGGCCGCGAGTGCCGAGGGCAGGCCCGCTATGATACCCACGAAGATGATGAGCGAGATGCCGTTGCCGATTCCCCGCGCGGTGATCTGCTCGCCGAGCCACATGAGAAAGACGGTGCCCCCCACGACCGTGATCACCGTCGTGATGCGGAAGAACCAGCCCGGATCGATCACCGCCGAGCCGTTGGGGCCGGAGGTCGCCTCGAGGCCGATCGCCATGCCCCAGGCCTGGAAGGCGGCGAGCACGACCGTGAGATAGCGGGTGTACTGATTGATCTTCTTGCGCCCGCTCTCCCCCTCTTTCTTGAGCTGCTCGAGGGTGGGCGAGACGGCCGTCATCAATTGCAGGATGATGGAGGCCGAGATGTAGGGCAGGATGCCGAGCGCGAATATGGACATCCGCTCGAGGGCGCCTCCCGCGAACATGTTGAACATGCCGAGGATGCCGCCCCGCTGCTGGGCGAAGATCTGCGCCATGATGGCCGGGTCGATGCCCGGCAGCGGCACGTAGGTGCCGAGGCGGTAGACCACGAGGCAGCCGAGCGTGAACCAGATGCGCTTCTTGAGTTCGGTGGCCTTGGCGAAGGCCCCGAAATTGATCGAGCTCGCGAGCTGCTCGGCGGCCGAGGCCATCGCCGTTCCTCTCAGCCGCCCGCGCCCTCGGCCGCCCCGGCCGGGAGCACCACCTTGCCACCCACCCGCTCGACCGCCTCGATCGCCTTCTTCGAGGCGTGCGCGACCTCGAGCGTCAGCGGCACCGAGAGCTCGCCGCGCGCCAGAAGGCGCACTCCGTCGCGCGCCCTGCGCAACACCCCGGCCTCGACCAGGGCGGCCGCATCGAGCCGCGCGCCGGCTGCGATCTTGCCCGCCTCGACCGCCGCCTGCAGCGTGTCGAGATTGAGCACGGCGTACTCGCCGCGCGTCGGATTCTTGAAGCCGCGCTTGGGCAGCCGGCGAAAGATCGGCATCTGGCCACCCTCGAACCAGGGCGGCTTGGGATTGCTCGTGCGCGCCTTGGCGCCCTTGTGGCCCTTTCCCGCGGTCTTTCCGAGGCCGGAGCCGATACCGCGGCCGAGCCGCTTGCGGGCCTGACGCGCACCCGGATTGTCCCTGAGCTCGTTGAGCTTCATCCTCGCTTCCCCAGGCTCGCTTCCTCAGGCCGTCTCGATCGGCTCGACGCGGAGCAGATGGCGGACCTTGGCGATCCGCCCCCGGTTCGCCGGCGTGTCCTCGACGATCCGCGTGCGGTGCAGTTTGTTGAGGCCCAGGCAGATCAGCGTCGCCCGCTGGTCGGCCGGCCGGCCGATCGGGCTGCCAATCTGGGTGATCTTGAGCTTGGCGTTGGCCATCGGCGTGCTCCCGGACGACCTCACTCCGAACGCGCCCCTTCTACACCCTCGCGCCGGCCGACGAGATCGCTCACCTTTTTGCCGCGCTTGGCGGCGATCGTGCGCGGCGAGCAGACCTGCTGGAGGGCCGCGAAGGTCGCCTTGACCATGTTGTGCGGGTTGCTCGAGCCCAGCGATTTGGCGACCACGTCGCCGATCCCGAGCGCCTCGAACACGGCCCGCATCGGCCCGCCGGCGATGATGCCGGTGCCCGGCGGGGCTGCGCGCAGCACCACCGCCCCGGCGCCGAACCGGCCCTGCACGTCGTGATGCAGCGTCCGGCCCTGCCGCAGCGGCACCCGGATCATGGCCCGCTTGGCCTGCTCGGTGGCCTTGCGCACGGCCTCCGGCACCTCGCGCGCCTTGCCGGAGCCGTAGCCCACCCGGCCCTTGCCGTCGCCCACCACCACCAGTGCGGAGAAGCCGAACCGCCGGCCGCCCTTCACCACCTTGGCGACCCGGTTCACGCTCACGAGCCGGTCGATCAGCTCGCTCTCGCCGCGCTCTTCCCCGGCCGTCCGCTCGCGCCCTCGTGCCATCCCTTCCAGCCCTCAGAAGACGAGCCCGCCCTCGCGGGCGCCCTCGGCCAGGGCCTGCACCCGGCCGTGATATTTGTAGCCGCCGCGGTCGAACACGACGGCCTCGATCCCGGCCGCCTTGGCGCGCTGGGCGAGCAAGAGACCCACTCGTCTGGCCGCCGCCTTGTCGGCGCCGGTCTTGAGCTCGCCCCTGAGCTCGCGGTCGAGCGTCGAAGCAGCGGCGAGCGTGCGGCCCTGCGAGTCGTCGATGATCTGCCCGTAGATGTGCCGGCTCGAGCGATGCACGGTGAGCCGCGGCCGGCCGCCCGATTCGACGCGGATCCGGTAGCGGACGCGCCGCGCCCGTCGCTCGAACCGCTCCTCTGCGCTGAGCATGGTCACTTCTTCTTGCCTTCCTTGCGGAGGATCACCTCCTCCGCGTACTTGATCCCCTTGCCCTTGTAGGGCTCGGGCTTGCGGAAGCTCCTGATCTCGGCGGCGATCTGGCCGACCTTCTGCCGATCGGCGCCGCTGATCGTGATCTGCGTCGGACTCTCGCAGGTGATCTTGATGTCGGGCGGGATGGCGTACTTGATGTCGTGGCTGTAACCGAGCTGGAGGGTCAGGATCTTGTCGTCCGCCGCGGCGCGGTAGCCCACCCCGTTGATCTCGAGCTTGCGGCTGAAGCCCTCGGCGACACCCTTGACCAGATTGGCCACGAGCGAGCGAGAGAGGCCCCACATGGCCTTGGCCCGCTGCTCGCTCGAGCGCGGCTTGATCACGATCTTCCCGCCTTCGAGCGCCACCGTGACCTCGGGCGGCAGCACTTGCGCGAGCTCGCCGAGCTTGCCCTTGGCGCGGACCGTGTTGCCCTCGACCGCGACGGTGACGCCGGCGGGAACGGGGACGGGATGTTTGCCGATGCGCGACATGGCTCAGAACACCGTGCAGAGGATCTCGCCGCCGACCTTGAGCTCGCGCGCCTCGGCGTCCGAGACCACGCCCTTGGGCGTCGAGATGATGGCGATGCCGAGCCCGTTGTAGACCCGCGGCAGGTCCTTGACCCCCGCATAGATCCGCCGGCCCGGCTTGGAGACCCGCTTGAGCTCCCGGATCACCGGCTCGCCGTTGTGGTATTTGAGCTCGATCGACAGCTCCTTGATGCCGGGCCGCACGTCGATCGTCTCGTAGTTGCGGATGTAGCCTTCGCGCTTCAGCACGTCGAGGACTCGCGCCCGCAGCTTGGAAGCCGGCGCGCGGACCGTGCTCTTCTGCGCCCGCTGCCCGTTGCGGATGCGCGTCAGCATGTCGCCGAGCGGATCAGAGCCAACCATCACCGTTCCCCGCCCTCACCAGCTCGCCTTGACGCAGCCCGGCACCTGGCCCTGGCCCGCCAGTTCGCGCAACGCGATGCGCGACAGCCCGAATTTCCGGTAGTAACCGCGCGGCCGCCCGGTGAGCGTGCAGCGATTGCGCACCCGCACGGCCGCCCCGTTGCGCGGCAGGGCCGCGAGCGCGAGGGTCGCCTCGAAGCGCTCCTCGGGATCGCGGCTCTTGTCCATCACGATCTTCTTGAGCTCGATGCGTTTGGCCTTGAACTTCGCGACAAGGCGACGGCGACGCTCGTTCTTCTCGATCGCGCTCTTCTTGGCCATGGCTCACTTCCGGAACGGCATGTTGAAGCCGGCGAGGAGCGCTTTCGCCTCCTCGTTCGTCTTGGCGGTGGTGCAGATGATGATGTCCATGCCCCGCACCTCGTCCACCTCGTCGAAGTTGATCTCCGGGAAGACGATCTGCTCCTTGATGCCGAAGGCGTAGTTGCCGCGGCCGTCGAACGCCTTCTCCGGCACCCCGCGGAAGTCCCGCACCCGCGGCAGCGCGATGTTGATCAGCCGATCGAGGAACTCGTACATCCGCTCGCGGCGCAGCGTGACCTTGCAGCCGATCGGCATGCCCTTGCGGACCTTGAAATTGGCGACCGACTTCCGGGCCCGACAGGCTACCGGCTTCTGGCCCGCGATCTGCGCCATGTCGCGCATCGCGTTCTCGAGCTTCTTGCGGTCGGCGACCGCCTCGCCCACGCCCATGTTCAACACGATCTTCTCGAGGCGCGGCACCTCGAACGGGTTCTTGTAACCGAACCGCTCGACCAGCTGCGGGCGGACCGTGCTCTCGTAATATTCCTTGAGCCTCGCCATGACGCGTCCCTCAGCGGTCGATCAGCTCGCCGGAGCGCTTGGCGTAGCGCACCTTGCGGCCGTCCTCGAGAAAGCGGAACCCGACCCGGGTCGGCTTGCCGTCCTTGGGGTCGAGATGGGCGAGATTGGCGATGCTGATCGGCGCCTCTTTGGTCACGATCCCGCCCTGCGGGTTCTTGGCCGACGGCTTGGTGTGCCGCTTGACGAGCCGCACGCCCTGCACGATTGCCCGCCCCTCGTCGGGAAAGACCTTGAGCACTTCGCCCTGCTTGCCCTTGTCGCGACCGGTCGTGACGACGACCTTGTCGCCCTTCTTGATCTTGGCCGCCATCAGAGCACCTCGGGCGCCAGCGAGATGATCTTCATGAACTTCTTGGCCCGCAGCTCGCGCGTCACGGGCCCGAAGATCCGCGTCCCGATCGGCTCGCCCTGGTTGTTGATCAGCACCGCCGCGTTCTTGTCGAAGCGGATCGAGCTGCCGTCCGGCCGGTGGATCTCCTTGGCGGTGCGCACGATCACCGCTTTCGCCACCTCGCCCTTCTTCACCTTGCCGCGCGGAATCGCCTCTTTGATGGCGACCACGATCACGTCGCCCACCGTGCCCCATTTGCGGTGCGAGCCGCCGAGCACACGGATGCACTCCACCCGCCGCGCGCCCGAATTGTCGGCCACCTCGAGATCGGTCTCCGGCATGATCATGGCTGGATCCTCACCCCTGGGCCCCGCTCTCGCCGCCCTCGACCAGCACCTCCCAGCGCTTGCGCGCCGAGAGCGGCCGGCACTCGCGGATCTTGACGATGTCGCCGACCTTGAACCGGTTCTCCGGGTCGTGCGCCATGTACTTCTTCGAGCGCTTGACCGTCTTGCCGTAGATCGGATGCATGACGCGCCGATCGACGCGCACGACGATCGTCTTGTCGGCCTTGTCGCTGACCACCGTGCCCTGCAGCACCCGCCTCGGCATCGCCCTCGTCCCTCAAGCCTTCGCCGCGGCCGCCCGGCGCCGCTCGTTCATCACCGTGAGAACCCGCGCGATCTCGCGCCGCACCTCGCGCACCCGCCGGGTGTTCTCGAGCTGGCCCGTCGCCTTCTGGAAGCGCAGGTTGAACTGCTCTTTCTTGAGGTCCAACAGCCTCTGTCCGAGCTGGTCGTCGGTCTGCGCCCGCAGCTCCGCCGCCGTCATCACCTCAAACCCCTTCCTGCACGCGCGTCACGAACTTCGTGCGGATCGGCAGTTTCGCCGCGCCGCGCTCGATCGCCTCGGCCGCGAGCTCGGGCGGCACACCGTCGATCTCGAACAAGATGCGCCCCGGCTTGACCCGGCACACCCAGTACTCGACCGAGCCCTTGCCCTTCCCCATCCGGACCTCGGCCGGCTTCTTGCTCACCGGCACGTCCGGAAAGACGCGGATCCAGACCCGCCCGGCACGCTTGAGATGGCGCGTGATCGCCCGCCGCGCCGCCTCGATCTGCCGTGCGGTCACCCGTTCGGGCTCGAGCGCCTTCATCCCGTAGGCACCGAAGGTAAGGCTGTAGCCGCCCTTCGCCAGCCCGTGGATCCGTCCCTTGTGCGCCTTGCGGAATTTCGTGCGATTGGGCTGCAGCATCAGGCCTCGCTCCCGCGCCGGCTCTCCGACCGCTGGCTCGGCCCCGCTTCCGCCAGCCTACGGTCGTACGCCATCGGATCGTGCTCGAGGATCTCGCCGCGATAGACCCACACCTTCACCCCGCAGGTGCCGTAGGGCGTCTTGGCGGTCGCCCGACCGAAATCGATGTTGGCCCGCAGCGTGTGCAGCGGCACTCGCCCCTCGCGGTACCATTCCGTGCGCGCGATCTCCGCACCTCCGAGCCGGCCGCCGCAGGTTACCTTGATCCCCTGGGCGCCGAGCCGCATGGCCGACTGCACCGCGCGCTTCATGGCGCGGCGGAAGGTCACGCGCTTCTCGAGCTGCTGGGCGATGTTCTCGGCCACGAGCTTGGCGTCGAGTTCGGGCTTCCGCACCTCGACGATGTTGAGCGTGACGTCGCCCGAGCAGCGCTGGGCGAGCTCTCGCCGCAGCGTCTCGATCTCCTGGCCCTTCTTGCCGATCACCACACCCGGCCGGGCGGTGTGGATCGTCACCCGAGCCTTCTTTGCCGGCCGCTCGACGATCACCCGGCTGACACCCGCTTGCGCGAGCCGCCTCTCGAGGAAGGCGCGGATCTTCAGATCCTCGGCCAGGAGCTTGGCGTAGTCGGCATCGGCGTACCAGCGCGAGTCCCAGGTGCGATGGATGCCGAGCCTGAGCCCGACCGGGTTGACCTTCTGGCCCATCAGGCGGCCTCCTCGACTTGCCGCACGACGATCCTGAGCCGGCTCCAATATTTGTGGATCCGGCCGGCCCGTCCGCGCGCCCGCGCGTGCAATCGCTTCATGACGAGCTGCTTGCCCACACTGGCCTCGGCCACGACGAGCCGGTCGACATCGAGCCCGTGATTGTTCTCGGCGTTGGCGATGGCGCTCTCGAGCACCTTCTTGACCGTCGCCGCCGCTCGCTTGCGGGTGAAGGCGAGCGTGGTCACGGCCTTGCCGGCGGGCAGCCCGCGGATGAGCCCGGCCACCAGATCGAGCTTCCTCGGGCTCACCCGGAGCATGAGACCCTGCGCCAGGGCCTCGCTCTCGGACAGCCGCCGCTCCTGCTTGGGCTTACCCATCCTACTTCCTCTTGACCTTCTTGTCGGCGCCGTGGCCGTGGAACGTGCGGGTCGGCGCGAACTCGCCGAGCTTGTGCCCGACCATGTTCTCCGTGACGTAGACCGGCACGAACTTCTTGCCGTTGTGCACGGCGAAGGTCAGGCCCACGAAGTCGGGCACGATGGTCGACCGCCGCGACCAGGTCTTGATGATGTCGTTGCGCCCGGAAGCGCGCACCTTCTCGACCTTGTCGAACAGATAGCCGTCGACGAACGGGCCCTTCCAGACCGACCGCGGCATGGCTCAGCCACCCCTCTTCTTCGCCAGATGCCGGCTGCGCACGATCATCCCGGTGGTCCGCTTGTTGCGCCTCGTCTTGTGCCCCTTGGTCGGCTGGCCCCACGGGCTCACCGGATGGCGACCGCCCGAGGTCCGCCCCTCGCCGCCACCGTGCGGATGGTCGATGGGGTTCATCGACACGCCACGATTGTGCGGCCGCCGACCCTTCCAGCGCATCCGCCCGGCCTTGCCCCAGTTGACGTTCTGATGGTCCGGATTGGAGACCGCGCCCACCGTAGCCATGCAGTTCTGGTGCACGAGCCGGATCTCGCCCGACATGAGCCGAATCTGCGCGTAGTCGCCGTCGCGGCCGATCAGTTGGGCGAAGGTTCCGGCCGCGCGAGCGAGCTGCCCGCCCTTGCCGATCTTGAGCTCGACGTTGTGGACGATCGTGCCGACCGGAATGTTCTTGAGCGGCGCGGCGTTGCCGGGTTTGATGTCGACCTTCTCGCCGGCCACCACCGTGTCGCCCGGGGCGAGCCGCTGGGGAGCCAGGATGTAGGACTGCTCGCCGTCGGCGTAGCGCAACAGCGCGATGAAGCCGGTCCGGTTCGGATCGTACTCGAGCCGCTCCACGGTCGCCGGCACGTCCCACTTACGCCGCCGGAAGTCGATCGTCCGATAGGACCGCTTGTGGCCGCCGCCTCGGAAGCGGACGGTGATGTGGCCGTGATGGTTGCGCCCGCCGGTGGACGGTTTGCCGCGGGTCAGGGCCTTGACCGGCTTGCCCTTGTGGAGCTCGGAGCGGTCGACGAGCACCAGCTGCCGGCGGCCCGGGCTCGTGGGCTTGTAGCTCTTGAGCGCCATCGCCTCAGATCCCCGTCGTCACGTCGATCCGCGAGCCCTCGGCGAGCGTCACGATCGCCTTCTTGGTGTCCGGCCGCTTGCCCGGCCGGCCGCGGAACCGCTTAACCTTGCCCTTCACGTTCATCGTGTTGACGGCCGTCACCTTGACATTGAACAGCGCTTCGACCGCCGCCTTGATCTGCGGCTTGGTCGCATCCGGCCGGACCCTGAAGACGATCTGGTTCTTCTCCGAAAGCAGCGTCGCCTTCTCGGTGATCACAGGCGCGACAATGACGTCGTAGGTAGAAGGTCGGATCATGCGAGCCGCTCCACGAGGCCCTGCACCGCCTCCTTGGTGAGCACGAGGGTATCGCGCCGCAGGATGTCGTAGACGTTGGCACCCTGGACCGGCAGCAGGCCGACCTCCGGCAGGTTGCGTGCGCCGAGCGCGAAGTTGCGGTCGATCTCCTTGCCGCCGACGAGCAGCACCGAGCGCAGCCCGAGTCGTTCGAGCGCCGCCCGCACCCGCTTGGTCTTCGGCTCGTCGAGCCGCAGCTCGTCGACCACGACGAGTTTGCCCTCCTTGGCCTTGGCCGAGAGCGCACATTTGAGGCCGAGCGCCCGGACCTTCTTGGGCAGGTCGATCGCGTGGCTGCGCACCACCGGGCCGAAGGCGACGCCACCGCCGCGGAAGATGTTGACCCGACGCGAACCGTGCCGCGCCCGCCCGGTGCCCTTCTGCTTGTAGATCTTCGAGCCGGAGCGGTTGACCTCGCCCCGGGTCTTCACCTTGTGGGTTCCGGCTCGCCGCTTGGCGAGTTGCCAGACTACCACGCGCTGGAGGATGTCGGGTCGGACCTCGACGCCGAAGATCGCCTCGTCGAGCTCGATGGTCCCGACCTCCTGCGCCTCCAGGTTCATCACGGGGAGCTGCATGCTCAGGCCTCCGGCTCCTCGTGGACGATCGCCTGGGCCTCCTCGCCTGCCTTGACGATCGCAGCCGGGAACGGCGCCTCCTTGGGCAGCGCCCGCTTCACGGCGTCGCGCACCTCGACCCAGGCGCCCTTCGCCCCCGGCACGCCCCCTTTGACCAGGATCACGCCGGTCGCCGGGTCCACGCCGAAGACCTCGAGGTTCTGCACGGTCACCCGCCGGGCCCCCATGTGGCCCGCCATCTTCTTGCCCTTGAAGACCTTGCCCGGATCCTGGCGGTTACCGGTCGAACCGTGCGAGCGGTGCGAGATCGACACGCCGTGACTGGCCCGGAGCCCGCCGAAATTGTGCCGCTTCATGGCACCGGCGAAGCCTTTGCCGATCGAGACCGCCGAAACGTCGACATGCTGACCGGCCACGAAGTGGCCCACGTGCACCTCGCTGCCCACCTCGAGCAGCGCATCCGGCGAGACCCGGAACTCGACGAGCTTCGCCTTCGGCTCGACTTTGGCCTTGGCGAAATGGCCGCGCATCGGCTTGGTGACGTTCTTGGTCTTCGCCTTTCCGACACCGAGCTGGACGGCGCAGTAGCCGTCCTTCTCGGGCGTGCGCACGGCCACGACCTCGGCCTTGTCCACCTTGAGCACGGTGACCGGCACGTGGCTGCCGTCCACGCCGAACAGCCGCGTCATGCCGACCTTGCGGGCGAGCAGCCCCGTTCGCATCGCCGTTCCCTCAGAGCTTGATCTCGACGTCGACGCCGGCCGCGAGGTCGAGCTTCATGAGCGCGTCCACGGTCTGCGGCGTCGGGTCGACGATGTCGAGCAGCCGCTTGTGCGTCCGGATCTCGAACTGCTCGCGGCTCTTCTTGTCGATGTGCGGCGAGCGGTTGACCGTGAACCGCTCGATCCGGTTCGGGAGCGGGATCGGACCGCGCACCCTGGCGCCGGTCCGCTTCGCCGTGCCGACGATCTCGCGCACCGACTGGTCGAGCACGCGGTGATCGAAGGCCTTGAGGCGGATGCGGATGTTCTGGGTTTCCATGGCGCGCGATCCGTGTCCGCAGACCTCACTCGATGATCGAGGCCACCACGCCCGCACCCACGGTGCGGCCGCCCTCGCGGATCGCGAAGCGGAGCCCCTGCTCCATCGCTATCGGCGAGATGAGCTCGACCTCCATCGTCACGTTGTCGCCCGGCATCACCATCTCGGTGCCTTCGGGCAGCTTGATGGAGCCCGTCACGTCGGTCGTGCGGAAGTAGAACTGCGGGCGATAGTTCGAGAAGAACGGCGTGTGCCGGCCGCCCTCCTCCTTGGTCAACACGTAGGTCTCGGCGGTGAACCGCTTGTGCGGCGTGATCGAGCCCGGCTTGCAGAGCACCTGGCCGCGCTCGACCTCGTCGCGCTTGGTACCGCGCAGGAGAATGCCGACATTGTCGCCCGGCTCTCCCTGGTCGAGCAGCTTGCGGAACATCTCCACACCGGTGCAGACCGTCTTCTGGGTCGGCCGGATGCCGACGATCTCTACCTCGTCGCCGACCTTGATCACGCCGCGCTCGATCCGCCCCGTGACCACCGTACCGCGGCCGGAGATCGAGAACACGTCCTCGACCGGCATCAAGAAGGGCTTGTCCTTCTCGCGCACCGGCTGCGGCACGTACTCGTCCACCGCCTTCATGAGCTCGAGGATGCTGTTCTTGCCGATCGCGTCGTCGCGCCCCTCGAGCGCGGCCAAGGCCGAGCCCTTGACGATCGGCACTTCGTCACCCGGGAAGCCGTACTTGGAGAGCAGCTCGCGGACCTCGAGCTCGACGAGCTCCAGAAGCTCCGGATCGTCGACCATGTCCACCTTGTTGAGGTAGACGACGATCGCCGGCACGCCCACCTGGCGGGCGAGCAGGATGTGCTCGCGGGTCTGCGGCATCGGCCCGTCGGCGGCGGAGACCACGAGGATGGCGCCGTCCATCTGGGCCGCGCCGGTGATCATGTTCTTCACATAGTCGGCGTGACCCGGGCAGTCGACGTGCGCGTAATGGCGCTTGTCGGTCTCGTACTCGACGTGCGCGGTGTTGATCGTGATGCCGCGCGCCTTCTCTTCGGGCGCCTTGTCGATCTGGTCGTACGCGGTGAACTGGGCCTTGCCCTGCTCGGCGAGGACCTTGGTGATGGCCGCCGTCAACGTCGTCTTGCCGTGATCGACGTGGCCGATGGTCCCGATGTTGCAGTGCGGCTTGGTCCGCTCGAACTTTGCCTTGGCCATCCTGGGTCCTCCGCTCGAAACCGCCAGCAGCCCGTCCGTCAGGCGTACTTCGCCCGAATCTCCTCGGCCACCATCTGCGGCACGGGCTCGTAGTGGTCGAAGTGCATGGTGAACTGCGCCCGCCCCTGGCTCAGCGAGCGCAAGGTGTTGACATAGCCGAACATGGTGGCGAGCGGAACCATCGCGCTCACCACCTGACCGTTGCCGCGCGGCTCCATCCCGGTGATCTGACCGCGCCGGCTGTTCAGGTCGCCGATGATGTCGCCCATGTATTCCTCGGGCGTCACGACCTCCACCCGCATCACCGGCTCGAGGAGCTGCGGGCCGGCCTTGGCCGCACCCTCCTTGAAGGCGGCCCGGGCCGCGATCTCGAAGGCGAGCGCCGAGCTGTCCACCTCGTGATAGGCGCCGTCGACCAGCGAGACCTTGACGTCGATCATCGGGAAGCCGGCGAGCACGCCGGTGCTCATCGCCGACTCGAGCCCCTTTTGGACACCCGGCACGTACTCTTTGGGGACCGCACCACCCACGACCTTGTTCTCGAAGACGAAGCCCGATCCCTTCTCGCCCGGCTCCAGCACGAGCTTGACCCGGGCGAACTGGCCCGAGCCACCGGTCTGTTTCTTGTGCGTGTAGTCGACCTCGGCGCGACGGGTGATGGTCTCGCGGTAGGCGACCTGCGGGGCGCCGACGTTCGCCTCGACCTTGTACTCCCGCTTCATGCGGTCGACGATGATCTCGAGATGGAGCTCGCCCATCCCCTTGATCACCGTCTGGCCCGATTCCGGATCGGTCGAGACCCGGAACGAGGGGTCCTCGGCCGCGAGCCGGGCCAGCGCCACGCCGAGCTTCTCCTGATCGGCCTTGGATTTGGGCTCGACCGCGACCTCGATGACGGGCTCCGGAAACTCCATCCGCTCGAGCACCACGGGCTTCTGCGGATCACACAGCGTGTCGCCCGTGGTCGTGTTCTTGAGGCCCACGAGGGCCACGATGTCACCCGCGTGCGCCTCCTTGATCTCCTCGCGCTGGTTGGCGTGCATGAGCAGGATCCGGCCGATCCGCTCGCGCTGGTCCTTGACCGTGTTGAGGAGATAGGAGCCGCTCTCGAGCCTTCCGGAATAGAGCCGAACGAAGGTGAGCGTGCCGACGAACGGGTCGGACATGATCTTGAAGGCGAGCGCCGCCAAGGGCTCCTCGTCGAGCGGCCGGCGGATCACCTTCTCCTCGGTCTTGGGATGGGTTCCCTCGACCGGCGGCAGATCCGCGGGCGAGGGCAGGAAATCGACGACGGCGTCGAGCAGCGGCTGTACGCCCTTGTTCTTGAACGCGGCGCCGCACAGCACCGGGACGATCTTGAACTCGACCGTGCCCTTGCGCAGGCAGCGGATGAGCGTCGCCTCGTCCGGCTCCTCGCCGCCGAGATAGGCCTCGAGCACCGAATCGTCCATCTCGGCCGCGGCCTCGATGAGCTTCGTCCGATACTCCGCCGCCTTCTCCTTGAGATGATCGGGGATCGGCCGGTCCTCGAACTTGGCGCCGAGCGTTTCCTCGAGCCAGACGACACACTTGTTGCGCAGCACGTCGACCACGCCCGTGAACTCGGCCTCGTGCGCGATCGGGAAGTTGACGACGACCGCGTTCGCTCCGAGCCGCTCCTTGATCATGTCGAGGCAGCGCCAGAAGGAAGCGCCGGTGCGGTCCATCTTGTTGACGAAGCAGATCCGCGGCACGCGATACTTGTCGGCCTGCCGCCACACCGTCTCGGTCTGCGGCTCGACCCCCGCGACCCCGTCGAAGACCGCGACCGCCCCGTCGAGCACGCGCAAGGAGCGCTCGACCTCGATCGTGAAGTCGACGTGACCCGGAGTGTCGATGATGTTGATCCGATGGTCGCGCCAGAAGGTCGTGGTCGCGGCCGAGGTGATCGTGATCCCGCGCTCCTGCTCCTGCTCCATCCAGTCCATCGTCGCGGTGCCTTCGTGCACCTCGCCGATCTTGTAGGAGCGGCCGGTATAGTAGAGGATGCGCTCGGTGGTGGTGGTCTTGCCGGCATCGATGTGGGCCATGATGCCGATGTTGCGGTACCGCTCGATGGGTACGGTGCGCGCCATGGTCGTCGCCTCGGCCCGTGCCTGCGTCACCAGCGATAATGCGAGAAGGCGCGGTTGGCTTCGGCCATCCGGAGCGTGTCCTCGCGCTTCTTGAAGGCCGCACCGCGGCCGTTGGCGGCGTCCAACAGTTCACCCGCGAGCCGCTCGATCATGGTCTTCTCCGAGCGCGCCTGCGCGGTCTGGATCAGCCAGCGGATGGCGAGCGCCTGGCGCCGCTCCGGCCGCACCTCGACCGGCACCTGGTAGGTGGCACCACCGACCCGCCGCGAGCGGACCTCGAGCGCCGGCTTCACGTTCTCGAGGGCGTCGTGGAAGAGCTGGAGCGGGTCCTTCCCGGTCCGCTTCGCGATCCGGTCGAAGGCGCCGTACACGATCTTCTCGGCGACCGACTTCTTGCCCTCGCGCATCACGCAGTTGATGAATTTGGCGACGACCTGGTCCCCGAACTTCGGGTCGGGCAGGACCTCGCGCTTCTCGGCGGCACGGCGACGCATCTCGGGCCCTCCTTACTTCGGCCGCTTGACGCCGTACTTGGAGCGCCCCTGCTTGCGCCCCTGCACACCCTGGGTGTCGAGCGTGCCGCGGATGATGTGGTAGCGCACGCCCGGCAGGTCCTTGACGCGGCCGCCGCGGATCAGCACGACCGAGTGCTCCTGCAGATTGTGCCCCTCGCCGGGGATGTAGGAGGTCACCTCGTAGCCGTTGGTCAGCCGCACGCGAGCCACCTTGCGCAGCGCCGAGTTCGGCTTCTTGGGCGTGGTCGTGTAGACGCGCGTGCACACACCCCGCTTCTGCGGGCAAGCCTGCATCGCCGGCACCTTGTTGCGCTCCGGCTTGGGCTGCCGCCCCTTGCGCACGAGCTGGTTGATCGTCGGCATGCCTGACCGTCCTCGACCGTCGCCCGACCCAGCGCCCCGACGGGCGCGCCTTGCGACGAAAAACGACCGTCAGCCGGCCACCCGGCCCCGGTCGTCTCCCGCCACGAACCTTGCCGCCTGTGTTCGGTGCAGCGTCTGATCCGCGAGGGTCACCGCCTGCACCCAAGACAATGGCGGCCCGCCTTTTAGGCTCGCGGAACGAGCCCGTCAAGCCCGAAGAAGCCGCGGCGCGGCCGGCGCACGGCGCCGGCCGCGCCCCGCTCATTCGCCCGCAGGCAGTTCGAGTTCGCGGATCCGCAGCCCGCTCTCCTCGCGCGGCCGCCCGAGGGCCGGCTCGCTCTTCGCCTTCTTGAGTCGCGCCAGCACTCCGCCCGTGCCGGCCGGGATCAGCCGGCCGACGATCACGTTCTCCTTGAGCCCCGTGAGCTTGTCGACCTTGCCGGCGAACGCCGCCTCGGTCAGCACGCGCGTGGTCTCCTGGAAGGAGGCCGCAGAAATGAAGGACTGGGTCTGCAGACTCGCCTTCGTGATGCCCTGCAGCACCGGATGGCACTGCGCCGGCCGCCGCCCTTCCGCCAGCATCCGGTCGTTCACCTTGTGGAACTCGATCGCGTCGACCTGCTCGCCCACGAGATATGTCGTGTCGCCGGGATCGGTGACCTCGACCTTCTGCAGCATCTGGCGGACGATCACCTCGACGTGCTTGTCGTTGATCTTCACGCCCTGCAGCCGGTAGACGTCCTGGATCTCGTTGACCAGGAACTGGGCGAGTGCTTCCACGCCGAGCACCCGGAGGATGTCGTGCGGCACCGGGTTGCCCTCGACGATGAGGTCCCCCGGCTTCACGAGATCGCCCTCCTGGACGACCACGTGGCGCCCCTTCGGAATCAGGTACTCGACCGGGTCGAGATCGGCATCGGCCGGGATGATCCGCAGCCGCCGCTTGCTCTTGTAGTCCTTGCCGAACTCGATCTTCCCCTCGACTTCGGCGATGATCGCCGGATCCTTGGGTCTGCGGGCCTCGAAGAGCTCCGCCACCCGCGGCAGACCACCCGTGATGTCGCGCGTCTTGGACGCCTCCTTGGGCAGCCTGGCGAGTACGTCGCCGGCACTCACCCGGCTGCCGTTCTCGACGCTCAAGATCGCGCTCACCGGCAACAGATAGCGGGCCTCCGCCCCGGAGGGCAGGACGATCGGGTCGCCCTTCTCGTCCTGGATCAGGATCGCCGGCCGCAGGCTCGCGGTCCGAGCGCTCTGCCGCCAGTCGATCACCTCCTTGAAGGCGGTGCCGGTGCTCTCCTCGACCACCTCGCGATACGAGACGCCTTCGATCATGTCGACGAACACGATCCGCCCCGAGACCTCGCTGATCACCGGCACGGTGTGCGGATCCCACTCGGCCAACAGCTGGCCGGCCTCGACGATGCTGTCGGGTTCGACCAACAGGCGCGTGCCCGAGCCGAGCTTCTGCCGCAGCTTCTCGCGGCCGACCTCGTCGTAGACGACGAGCTCGGTGTTGCGACCGAGCACGATCAGTCGCTCGCTGCTGTCCTTCAACAGGCGCGGGTTGACGAGCCTGACCTGCCCCTTGCAGGGACTCTCGATCTGCGACTGCTCGACCGCGCTCTGCGCCGCCCCGCCGATGTGGAAGGTGCGCATGGTGAGCTGGGTGCCGGGCTCGCCGATCGACTGGGCGGCGATCACGCCCACCGCCTCGCCGAGATTGACCGGCGTGCCGCGCGCCAGATCGCGCCCGTAGCATTTCGCGCAGACCCCGCCCACGCTGTCGCAGGTGAGCACCGAGCGTACCTCGACGCGGTCGACCCCCGCCTTGTCGATCCGCCGCACCGTCTCTTCGACGAGCAGCGTGCCGGCCTCGGCGAGAATCTCGCCGGTCTTGGGATCGAGGATGTCGGCCGCGGCGGTCCGCCCCAGGATTCGCTCGGCCAGATCGTCGCCGGCCGAGGCGGCCGTGATCGTGAGGTGTCGCCGCGTGCCGCAGTCCTCCTCGACCACGATGCAGTCCTGCGCCACGTCCACGAGCCGGCGGGTGAGATAGCCCGAGTTCGCCGTCTTGAGCGCCGTGTCGGCCAGGCCCTTGCGGGCGCCGTGCGTCGAGTTGAAGTACTCGAGCACGGTGAGGCCTTCCTTGAAGTTCGAGACGATCGGGTTCTCGATGATCTCGCCCGAGGGCTTGGCCATGAGCCCGCGCATGCCGGCCAGCTGCTTGATCTGCGCCGCCGAGCCGCGCGCCCCGGAATGGGCCATCATCCAGATCGAGTTGGGCTGCCGGCGCTCGCCGTTCTTGCCGACCCGCAGGCGCACGTTCTGGATCTCGGCCATCATCTCCTGGCCGACCAGCTCCGAACACTTGTTCCAGGCGTCGACCAGCTTGTTGTACTTCTCGCCGCGGGTGATGAGGCCGTCGGCGTATTGCTGCTCGTACTGGCGGGCCAGCTCCTGCGTTCGGCGGACGTGCTCCCACTTGGTCTTGGGGATGATCATGTCGTCCTTGCCGAAGGAGATGCCGGCCCGACAGGCGTAGGTGAAGCCCAGGTTCATGAGCCGGTCGGCGAAGATCACCGTCTCCTTCTGGCCGCAGTGGCGGTAGACCTCGTCGATGACCTGGCCGACCTCCTTCTTGGTCAGCACCCGGTTGATCAGCCGCTCGAAGCTGATCGAGGGATGCTGCGGCAGGATCTCGTAGATCAGCATGCGGCCTGGCGTGGTCGCGACCAGCCGCGACACGAGTTCGCCGTCGGGCCCGACCTCCTGGATCCGCGCCTTGACCTTGCTGTGCAGCGAGACCGTGCCGGCGGCAAGCGCGTGCTGGACCTCGTCCAGGCCGCAGAACACCGAGCCCTCGCCCGGCTCGCCCTCCTGCTCGAGGGAGAGATAGTAGAGGCCGAGAACGATGTCCTGGGTCGGTACGATGATCGGCTTGCCGTTCGCCGGCGACAGGATGTTGTTGGTCGACATCATCAAGACGCGCGCCTCGAGCTGCGCCTCGAGCGACAAGGGGACGTGCACCGCCATCTGGTCGCCGTCGAAGTCGGCGTTGAAGGCCGTGCAGACCAGGGGATGGAGCTGGATCGCCTTGCCCTCGATCAGCACCGGCTCGAACGCCTGGATGCCCAGACGATGCAGAGTCGGCGCCCGGTTCAACAGTACCGGATGCTCGCGGATCACCTGCTCGAGAATATCCCAGACCTCGGGACGCTCCTTCTCGACCATCCGCTTGGCGGCCTTGATGGTCTGCGCCTTGCCGTAGAGCTCGAGCTTGGAATAGACGAATGGCTTGAAGAGCTCGAGCGCCATCTTCTTGGGCAGGCCGCACTGGTGGAGCTTGAGCTCCGGGCCCACCACGATGACCGAGCGACCGGAATAGTCGACCCGCTTGCCGAGCAGGTTCTGCCGGAAGCGGCCCTGCTTGCCCTTGAGCATGTCGGAGAGCGACTTCAAGGGCCGCTTGTTGGCACCAGTGATGACTCGGCCGCGCCGGCCGTTGTCGAACAGCGCGTCGACCGCCTCCTGCAGCATCCGCTTCTCGTTGCGGACGATGATGTCGGGCGCCCTGAGCTCGATCAGCCGCTTGAGCCGGTTGTTGCGGTTGATGACGCGGCGGTAGAGGTCGTTGAGGTCGGAGGTCGCGAACCGGCCACCGTCGAGCGGCACGAGCGGCCGCAGCTCGGGCGGGATCACCGGGATCACCTCGAGCACCATCCACTCGGGCCGGTTGCCCGACTCGAGGAAGGTCTCGACCATCTTGAGCCGCTTGACGAGCTTCTTGCGCTTGGCCTCCGAACTCGTCTCGAGCAGATCGGCGCGCATCTGCTCGCGCTCGCGGGCGAGGTCGAGGCGCTTGAGCATCTCGCGCACCGCCTCGGCGCCGATGCCGGCGGTGAAGGCGTCCTCGCCGAACTCGTCGCGGTAGCGCTGGACCTGCTCCTCGGTCAACAGCTCGTGCTGCTTGAGCGGCGTCAGGCCCGGCTCGATCACCACCCAGTTCTCGAAATAGAGCACCCGCTCGAGGTCCCTGAGCGTCATGTCGAGCAGGACGCCGATCCGCGACGGCACCGACTTCAGGAACCAGATGTGGGCGACCGGTGCCGCGAGCTCGATATGGCCCATCCGCTCGCGGCGGACCTTGGACTGGATGACCTCCACACCGCACTTCTCGCAGACGATGCCCTTGTATTTCATGCGCTTGTACTTGCCGCACAAACACTCGTAATCCTTGATCGGGCCGAAAATCTTGGCGCAGAACAGCCCGTCCCGTTCCGGCTTGAAGGTCCGGTAGTTGATAGTCTCCGGCTTCTTGACCTCGCCGTAGGACCATTCCCGGATCTGGTCCGGGCTGGCGATGCTGATCCGAATCTGGTCGAACCTCTGGGTGCCGACCGGCTGCCCGAAGAGGTACATGAGATCGTTCATCGCTGTCCGCCCGCTCGCTGCCGTTCCGCCCGCCGACCTAGAACCCGCCCGCTCACTCGCCGGTCATCTCCTGCTGCAGCTCGACATTCAGTGCCAGGGCCTGCAGCTCCTTGACCAGCACGTTGAAGCTCTCCGGGATCCCGGCCTCGAACGTGTCCTCGCCGCGCACGATCGCCTCGTAGATCTTGGTACGACCGGACACGTCGTCGGATTTCACCGTCAACATCTCCTGTAGGGTATAGGCGGCGCCGTAGGCCTGCAGCGCCCAGCACTCCATCTCGCCGAACCGCTGGCCGCCGAACTGCGCCTTGCCGCCGAGCGGCTGCTGCGTGACGAGGCTGTAGGGCCCCACCGAACGGGCGTGGATCTTGTCGTCGACCAGGTGGCCGAGCTTGAGCATGTAGATGTAGCCGACCGTCACCGGCCGCTCGAAGGGCTCGCCCGTCCGCCCGTCGTAGAGCGTGACCTGGCCCGAGGGGTCGCAGCCCGCCTCCGCGAGCAGGCGGACGATGTCCGCCTCGTGCGCGCCGTCGAAGACCGGGGTGGCGATCGGCACGCCCGCCCGCAGATTCTCGCCGAGCTCCAGGAGCTCGTCGACCGCGTAAGCCCGCACCTCCTGCTCGACCTCGGCCCCGAAGATCCGCCCGAGCTTGGCCTCGAGCTCGCGCCGCGCGGCGTCGAGCGCACCGTTGCCCTCGCCCTCGGCCTTGGCCCGGAGATCGGCCAGCCGGTCGACCAGCTGGCCGATCTGCTTGCCGAGATTGGCGCAGGCCCAGCCGAGATGCGTCTCGAGGATCTGGCCCACGTTCATTCGCGAGGGCACCCCCAAAGGATTGAGGACCAGATCGACCGGCGTCCCGTCCTCGAGGTAGGGCATGTCCTCGATCGCCGCGATGCGCGAGATCACGCCCTTGTTGCCGTGCCGGCCGGCCATCTTGTCGCCCGGCTGCAGCTTGCGCTTCACCGCGACGAAGACCTTGACCATCTTGAGCACGCCGGGCGGCAGCTCGTCGCCGCGCTGCAGCTTCTCGACCTTGTTCTGGAAACGGTCCTCGAGTGCCTTGAGGCCGTCGTCGAGCTGCCGCTTGAGGCCCTGGATCTCGGTCATGAGGTCGGCGTCCTCGATGCCGATCTCCCACCAGCTCCGCTTGGCCTGAGAGTCGAGGAGCTCGGTCGTGATCACCGTCCCGGCGCGGATCCCGCGGGTCCCCGAGGTGGCCTTGCGACCGACCAGGATCTCCTTGAGCCGGCCGTAGACGTTGCGCTCGAGGATCGCCCGCTCGTCGTCGCGGTCCTTGGCGAGACGCTCGATCTCGGCCCGCTCGATGGCGATCGCCCGCTCGTCCTTGTCGACGCCGCGCCGGTTGAAGACCCGGACCTCGACGACCGTGCCCTGGACCCCGGGCGGCACCTTCAAGGAGGTGTCGCGGACATCGGCCGCCTTCTCGCCGAAGATCGCGCGCAAGAGCTTCTCCTCGGGGGTCATCGGCGTCTCGCCCTTGGGCGTGACCTTGCCCACGAGGATGTCGCCCGCCTTCACCTCCGCGCCGATGTAGACGATGCCGGCCTCGTCGAGGTTCCTGAGCGCCTCCTCCGCCACGTTCGGAATGTCGCGGGTGATGCTCTCCGGGCCGAGCTTGGTGTCGCGCGCCATCACCTCGAACTCCTCGATGTGGATCGAGGTGAAGACGTCGTCGCGCACGATCCGCTCGGAGATAAGGATCGAGTCCTCGAAATTGTAGCCGTTCCACGGCATGAAGGCGCACAGCACGTTGCGCCCGAGCGCCAGCTCGCCGAGCTGGGTGGAGGGCCCGTCGGCGATGATGTCGCCCGCCCGCACCACGTCGCCCACCTTCACGAGCGGGCGCTGGTTGATGCAGGTATTCTGGTTGGAGCGCTGGAACTTCTTGAGCCGGTAGATGTCGACCACGCGGTCGGCACGCGCCGTGTCGTCGGTCACCCGGATGACGATGCGCGAGCCGTCGACCTGGTCGACCACCCCCGACCGCTTGGCGGCGATCGCCGCACCCGAATCGCGGGCGACCACGTCTTCCATGCCGGTGCCGACGAAGGGTGCATCGGTCTGCAGCAGCGGTACCGCCTGGCGCTGCATGTTGGAGCCCATGAGCGCCCGGTTGGCGTCGTCGTTCTCGAGGAACGGGATCAGCGCCGCCGCGACCGAGACGAGCTGCTTGGGCGAAACGTCGATGAAGTCGACCTGCTCGGGCTTGGCCAGCACGAACTCGCCGTTCTGCCGGCAGGAGACGAGCTCGCCCTTGAGGCGCCGGTTCTCGTCGAGCTCCGAATTGGCCTGGGCGATCGTGTAGCGGCCCTCCTCCATGGCCGTGAGGTAGACGACCTCGTCGGTCACCCGGCCCTCGACCACCCGCCGGTAGGGGCTCTCGATGAAGCCGTACTTGTTGATCCGGGCGTATGTCGCGAGGCTGTTGATGAGGCCGATGTTCGGCCCCTCGGGTGTTTCGATCGGGCAGATCCGGCCGTAGTGCGTCGGGTGCACGTCGCGCACCTCAAAGCCGGCCCGCTCGCGCGTGAGACCACCCGGGCCGAGGGCCGAAAGCCGCCGCTTGTGGGTGATTTCGCTGAGCGGGTTGGTCTGGTCCATGAACTGGGAGAGCTGCGAGCTCCCGAAGAACTCGCGCACCGCCGCCGCCACGGGCTTGGCGTTGATGAGATCGTGCGGCATGGCGGCGTCGATCTCGACCGAGCTCATCCGCTCGCGGACCGCCCGCTCCATGCGCAACAGCCCGAGGCGGAACTGGTTCTCCATGAGCTCGCCGACCGAGCGCACCCGGCGATTGCCGAGATGGTCGATGTCGTCGATCTCGCCACGGCCGTCCTTGATCTCGACCAGCATCTTGACGACGGCCAGAATGTCCTCGGTCCGGAGCGTGCGTACGCTGTCGTCGGTCTCGAGCCCGAGCCGCATGTTCATCTTGACGCGGCCGACCGGCGACAGGTCGTAGCGCTCGATATCGAAGAACAGGCCGTTGAAGAGCGCCTCCGCCGTCTCCATGGTCGGCGGCTCGCCCGGCCGCAGCACGCGATAGATGTCGAGCAGCGCGTCCTCGCGGCTCTGGCAGCGGTCGAGGACGAGCGTGTTGCGGATGTAAGGACCGATCGAGAGATGGTCGATGTCGAGGACCGGGATCTCCTCGATCCCCGCCTCGACCAGCTTGCGCAGGCTCTCGGCGGTGAGCTCGTCACCCGCCTCGACGTGGACGAGGCCGGTCTGCTCGTCGATCACGTCGCGGGCGACGAACCGGCCGACGAGCTCCTCGCTCGAAACGTAGAGCGTCTCGACCCCGCGCTCCTGCAGCCGCTGGACGATGCGCGGCGTCATCTTGGTGCCGGCCTCGGCGAGCGTCTCGCCGGACCGCCCGTCGATCAGGTCGGCGGTCAGCTTCTGGCCTCTGAGCCGCTCGGGCCGGAAGGGCAGCTGCCAGCCCTGACCGGAGCGGCGGTAGGTCACCTCGCCGTAGAAGGTGTGCAAGATCGCCTCGGCATCGAGCCCGAGCGCCATCAAGAGGGTGGTGACCGGCAGCTTGCGGCGCCGATCGATGCGCACGTAGACGAGGTCCTTGGCGTCGAACTCGAAGTCGAGCCAGCTGCCGCGATAGGGGATGATCCGCGCGGAGTAGAGGAACTTGCCGGAGCTGTGGGTCTTGCCCCGGTCGTGGTCGAAGAAGACGCCGGGCGAGCGGTGCATCTGGCTCACGATGACGCGCTCGGTGCCGTTCACGACGAAGGTGCCGTTCTCCGTCATGAGCGGCAGGTCGCCCATGTAGACGTCCTGCTCTTTGATGTCGCGGACACTGCGCGAACCGGTCTCCTCGTCGATGTCCCAGACGATGAGACGCAGCGTGACCCGGAGCGGCGCGGCGTAGGTCATGCCGCGCTGGTGGCACTCCTCGACGTCGTACTTGGGCTCCTCGAGCTCGTACTTGACGAAGTCGAGCGCGGCGCGATCGGCGAAGTCCTTGATCGGGAAGACCGAGCGGAACACCTCCTCGAGCCCGGCGAGCTTGCGCTGGTTCGGGGCCAGATGCCGCTGCAGGAAAGCCTCGTAGGACTGACGCTGAACCTCGATCAGGTTCGGCATCTCCGTGACCTCGGGGATGCGCCCGAAGTTCTTGCGGATCCGCTTGCGCGCCCTCGGCTGCTCGCCCATCGCTCGCCCTCGTCGTTGCCTCGAAACACCCCGCCGGCTCGCCCGTCCGGCGCGGCGCTCAACACGGACGGGCCGTGGAACAGGCGTTCCACGGCCGGACCACCGTCCGCCCAGAATTCCCGTGACGGTCCCCGGACGGGCCAGCCCCGCGGTCGACCGCGACCGGAAGGCCGCCCCGCCGGGGCGGAATGCGGCGCAAGTGCCGCCTTACTTGACCTCGACGGTCGCGCCGGCGGCCTCGAGCTGGGCCTTGATCTTGGCCGCCTCGTCTTTGGAGACGCCCTCTTTGACCGGCTTCGGTGCGGCCTCGACCAGGTCCTTGGCCTCCTTGAGACCGAGCCCGGTGATCGCCCGCACCTCCTTGATCACGTTGATCTTGTTGGCACCGGCCGAGGCCAGGATGACGTCGAACTCGGTCTTCTCCTCGACCGGGGCCGCAGCGGCCGGAGCCGCCGCACCGGCCACCGCCGCCACCGCCACCGGCGCGGCCGCCGAGACCCCCCACTTCTCCTCGAGCATCTTCGAGAGCTGGGCCGCCTCGAGCACGGTCAGCTTCGACAGATCCTCGACGAGCTGCTCCAGATTCGCCATCACACTCTCTCCTGCACGAACCCCGCTGGCGCGCCGGCCGGCCGCCCGGCGCCCGAATTCCCACCCGGCCCGGCTTCAGGCCGCCTGCTTCTCCGAATGAGCCTTGAGCACCCGCGCGAGTCGCTGGCCCGGCGCCTGCAGGAGCGCCACGAGCCGCGAGGCCGGCGCCTGCAAGAGGCCCACGAGTTGCGCCCGCAGCACGTCGAGCGACGGCAACTCGGCGAGCGCCTTGACGGCGGCCGCGTCGAGCACCGCACCCTTGAGCCCGCCGCCCACGATCGCGAGCTTCTCGTTCTTCCGAGCGAACTCGACCAGCGCCTTCGGCACCGCCACCGGCTCGCGGGCGATCGCGATCGCGGTCGGCCCCTTGAGCATGTCGCCCAAACCGGTGAACGGCGTGCCGTCGAGCGCCCGCTTCGCGAGCCGATTCTTGGTCACCTTGAGCGTCCCGCCGACCGCCCGCAGCTGACCCCTGAGCTCGCCGAACTCAGCCACCGTGAGCCCCTTGTAGTGGGTCACGACGACCACCTCGGCGTCCACGAGCGTCGCGTGCAGCCGGTCGACGACCTGAGATTTCTCGGCGCGCAGCACCCCAGCCTCCGCCCCTCACCCGGATCCCGTCGCGCGAGCCGCCCGACCGCCCCGGGCAACCAAAGGCCGTGCCCGACGCAGAGCGCAAAACAGCTGCCACCGGCGCTTCTCGGCGCCCGCGGCCCACCCTTCGGATCTGTGCATCTGAGGCCCGCAACCATACAGCCTTGCCATCGCAGCGCAAGCCCTTTTCTCGAGCGGCGCCGCTCTCAGCTCACGAGGCTCGCGATCTCGAGCCGGATGCCCGGGCCCATCGTCGAGGAAAGATGCGCCCGCTTGAGATAGGTGCCCTTGGCACCCGAAGGCTTGGCCCGGTTGACGGCGTCCACGAGCGCCTTGACGTTTTCGACGAGCTTCTCCTCGGGAAAGCTCGCCTTGCCCACCCCCGCGTGCACGATGCCGGCCTTCTCGACCCGGAATTGAATCTGGCCGCCCTTGGCAGCTTGGACCGCCTCTCGGACATTCGCCGTCACCGTGCCGAGCTTGGGGTTCGGCATGAGCCCGCGCGGACCCAGGATGCGGCCGAGCCGGCCGACCAGCGGCATCATGTCCGGGGTGGCGATGCAGCGCTCGAACTCGATCTCGCCCGCCTGGATCTTCTCCGCGAGATCCTCGGCGCCGACGATGTCGGCTCCCGCCGCCCTCGCCTCCTCGGCCCGCTCGCCGCGAGCGAACACCGCTACCCGCACGGTCTTGCCGGTGCCGTGCGGCAGCGTCACCGTACCGCGCACCATCTGGTCGGCGTGCCGCGGGTCGACGCCGAGTGCCAGCGCCAACTCGATCGTCTCGTCGAACTTGGCCTTGGCGGTCTGCTTGACCAGCTCGACCGCCTCGGGGAGCGGCAAGGCCTTGGTCCGGTCGACCAGGGCGAGCGCCGCCTTCATTCGCTTGCCGATGCGCGCCATGGCCTCACTCCACCACCTGCAGGCCCATTGAGCGCGCCGAACCCTTGATCATCTCGACCGCTCCCTCGAGATCGACCGCATTGAGGTCCTTCATCTTGGCCTGGGCGATCTCGCGGATCTGCGCCATCGTGACCTTGCCAACCGGCGCCGCCTTGCCCGGCTGCTGGCTGCCCTTCTCGAGCCCCGCCGCCTTCTTCAGATAGTAGGAGGCGGGCGGCGTGCGGGTCGTGAAGCTGAAGGTCCGATCGGCATAGGCCGTGATCACGACCGGGATCGGCATGCCCGGCTCGAGACCCTGCGTGGCGGCGTTGAACTCCTTGCAGAACTGCATGATGTTGAGGCCGCGCTGACCCAGCGCCGGCCCGATGGGCGGCGACGGGTTGGCCTTGCCGGCCGGCACCTGCAGCTTGATGTAGCCCACGACCTTCTTGGCCATCCGGCCTTCTCCTCCTGCGCGGTTCGTGCGCGCCCGAGCCGGGCGCTCCCGCTACGAGCGAGCGGCGTCAGGTCCGCTCCACCTGCGAATATTCGAGCTCGACCGGGGTCGCCCGGCCGAAAATCGAGACCAGTACCTTGAGCCGCCCCTTGGCCTCGTCGACCTCCTCGACCGTGCCGCTGAAGGAGGCGAACGGCCCCTCGGCGACCCGCACCTGGTCGCCCGGCACGAAGCTGATCGTGGGCTTGGGGTGCTCCTTGACCTCGGCCACCTGGTGGATGATCCGCTCGGCCTCGGCGTCGGGGATCGGCGCGGGCTTGCCGCCCGGCCCGAGGAAGCCTGTCACCTTGCCGGTGTTGCGCACCAGCGACCAGGTCTCGTCGTTGAGCTCCATCTTAACGAGCACGTAGCCCGGGAAGAACTTGCGCTCGGTCGGCACCTTCTTGCCGCGATGGACCTCGACCACTTCCTCCATCGGCACGAGGATCTCGTCGAAATAGTGAGAAAGACCTTTCCGCTGGGCCTGCTCCCGCAGCGCGTCACGGACCTTCTTCTCGAAGCCCGAATAGACGTGGATGATGTACCAGCGCTTGGCCATCAGCGACCGATCCCGAGCGCGAGCTGCACGAACCAGGCGAGCACCTGGTCGACCAGGAAGAAGAAGAGCGCGGCCAGGGCCGACATCGCCACCACGCTCAAAGTGGTGGCGACCAGCTCCTTGCGGGAGGGCCAGGTTACCTTCTGCAGCTCTTGGCGCACCTCGCGAACGAACTGCGCCGGCGACGTCTTCGCCATCGTCCTTCGACCCGAGCTCGGGCGGAGATCGCTTCCTAGCTGGCGTGCCGGGATCCGGTCCGGGTGGCAGGAGTGGAGGGGCTCGAACCCCCAACCCCCGGTTTTGGAGACCGGTGCTCTGCCAGTTGAGCTACACTCCTCTACCCGGCGCGCCCGGACGCGGTCGAACAGCAGCGTGCCGCGGACCCTCGTCCACCGCCCGGAGCGCCTCCTTAGGCCAGACCTGCCGGCCGCGCAAGAGCTCTTCGACAGAGTGGAGCGGGTGACGGGAATCGAACCCGCACCGCCAGCTTGGAAGGCTGGAGCTCTACCATTGAGCTACACCCGCCCGGCCGTGGTGGAGGGGGTAGGATTCGAACCTACGTAGACGTTCGTCGGCAGATTTACAGTCTGCTGCCTTTGACCGCTCGGCCACCCCTCCAGCGGTCCCCGGCTCGAGGCCGGGCGAGATATGGGCTTTCCCGCGGCCTTGTCAATCGCTATGCCGGCCCCGCCCTTCAGCCCGAGACCAGTTTGTACGACCCGCCCACTACCTCGCCGGACCGTCGCCCGGCCCCGCCCGAGGGGCTCTGGTTCTATGGCCACCACGCGGTCGCCGCCGCCCTCGACAACCCCTTGCGACCCTGCCGCCGGCTGCTCGCCACCGGCCCCGCGCTCGAACGTCTCGGCCGGCTCGTCGAGCGGCCCGGGCTCCTCGTCGAGCGGGTCGCCCCGGCCGAGCTCGCTCGGTTCCTGCCGCCGGACGTGGTTCATCAGGGCTGCGCGCTCCTGGTGGGCCCGTTGCCGGACCGCTCGCTCGAATCGCTCCTGGCCGGCCTGGGCGCGGAGGCCCTGGTCCTCGTCCTCGACCGGATCCAGGACCCGCGCAACCTCGGGGCGATCCTGAGGAGTGCGGCCGCCCTCGACGTGGCCGGCG
The DNA here is from genome assembly GCA_937926445.1 of uncultured Alphaproteobacteria bacterium. Lineage (GTDB taxonomy): Bacteria > Pseudomonadota > Alphaproteobacteria > Geminicoccales > Geminicoccaceae > JANXAZ01. Next base: position 38,374 of record CALBAK010000069.1, on the reverse strand, counting down.
TGATCGTTCCCGAGCGCCGCTCGGCACCCCTCGGTCCCGCCTGCGCCAAGGCCGCCTGCGGCGCCCTCGACATGGTCCCGATCGTCGAAGTCGCCAACCTGGTCCAGGCACTCGAGGCCCTGAAGCGCGCGGGCTTCTGGATCGTGGGGCTCGAGGCGCGGGCCGAGCCACCGGTCGAGGCCCTGCCCTTCCGGCCGCGCCGGGCGCTCGTGCTGGGCTCGGAGGAGAAGGGCCTGCGCCGGCTCGTGGTCGAGCATTGCGACCTCGTGGCGAAGCTCGCCACCGCCCCGCGCATGGCGAGCCTGAATGTCGCGGTCGCCGCCGGCATCGCCCTCTATCTCCTTGCCCGGGGCCTGCCCCGTCCCTAGGCTCGGCGGCGGCCGGCGTAGCTCAGCGGTAGAGCATCCGCCTTGTAAGCGGGAGGTCGGGGGTTCGATCCCCTCCGCCGGCACCAGACCGGCGGGAGGACGGCGATGGCGGGCGACGCGCCGGGGCGGCGGCTCGAAGACGGGCGGCTGCTCGAAGGCCGGGGCCGTTTCACCGACGACACGGCGCCCGCGGGCGCGTTCGTCGCCCGCTTCCTGCGCGCCCAGCACGCGCACGCCCGGATCCGCGCGATCGAAACGAGGGCTGCCCGTGCCCTGCCCGGGGTGGCGCTGGTCGCGACCGCGGCCGAACTGGATGCGGCGGGACTGGGACCCCTCCCGGCCGAGGCCCGGCTCGTGGATGCCGCGGGTCGGCCCTTGCGCGAGCCGCCGCGACCGCTTCTGGCCCGCGACCGGGTCCGCCATGCGGGCGAGGCTCTGGCCCTGGTCGTCGCCGAAAGCGACGCGCTCGCCCGCGACGCGCTCGAGGCGATCGCGGTCGAGCTCGAGCCGCTCCCCGCGGTCGTCGAGCCGCGCGCGGCCCTCGCCCCGGGTGCGGCCGAGCTCCACCCCGAGGTGCCGGGCAATCTCGCGATCGACTGGCGGCAGGGCGATCCGGCCGCAGTCGAGGCGGCTTTCGCCCGCGCCGCGCGGATCGTACGGGTCGAGAACCGCACCGCCGGCCTCGCCGCCGTGTACCTCGAACCGCGGGCCGCCTGGGCCGTGCACGAGCCGGCGGCTCGGCGGACCACGCTCGCGGTGACGAGCCAGGGCCCGCATCTGCAGAAGAAACTCCTACTCGCCGCACTCGGTTGGGAACCTTCGAGCCTTCGCGTGATCACCGAGGACGTGGGCGGCGGCTTCGGCCCGAAATTCCCGGCCTATCCCGAGACCGCGCTCGTCGCCTGGGCGGCCCGCCGGCTCGGCCGGCCGGTCCGCTGGGCCGCCGAGCGGGCCGAGCACTTCTCGGCCGATGCCCGGGCCCGCGACCTCGATGCCGCGCTCGAGCTCGCCCTCGACGGCCAGGGCCGCTTCCTGGCGCTTCGAGTGGACGCCGTGGCGGGTCTCGGCGCCTGGCTCTCGAGCCTCGCCGCGATCGTCCCCACGACCGGCCTCTCCCGCGTGATCTCGGGTCTCTACCGGATCCCGGCGATCGCCGTGCGGGTCCGCTGCGCCTACACGAACACGGCCCCGGTCGATGCGATCCGGGGTGCGGGCAAGCCCGAGACGTTCGCGCTGCTCGAGGCCGCGGTAGACCGGGCGGCCCACGAGCTCGGCCTCGATCCGGTGGCACTCCGCCGGCGGAACCTCTTGCGTCCCGAAGATTTTCCCTGGACCACGCCGCTCGGCCACGACTACGAGCCGTTCGACGCCCCGGCGCTCCTCGAGCGCGCCCTGGCCCTCGCCGACCCGGAAGGCCGCCCCCGCCGGCGGGCCGAGGCCCGGGCTCGCGGCCGCTTGCTCGGCTTCGGCGTCGCCTGCCATCTGCACCCGACCGGGGCGCTGCAGGGCGAGTGCGCCCGGCTCGAGCTCCTCGAAGACGGCACCGTCGAGGCCCGGACCGGAACAAGGAGCACGGGCCAGGGCCACGCCACGGTGCTCGCTCGCATCGTCGCGGGCCGGCTCGGCCTTTCGCCCGAGCGGGTGCGGATCCGCCAGGGCGACACCGACCTCTCCCCGAGCGGGCCCGGGACGGGCGGCTCCTCTTCGATGGTGGTGAGTGGTGCGAGCCTCCATCGCGGTTCCGCGGCGCTCGCCGAGCGGATCCGGATGCTCGCGGCCGAGCTGCTCGAGGCGGCGCCGGCCGACCTCCGCCTCGAGGACGCCGCGGTCCTGGTCGCCGGGACCGACCGGCGGGTCGGCTTCGCCGAACTCGCCCGGCAAGCGGCAGCCAGCGGCACTCCGCTGCTCGTCGAGCAGCCTTCGGTCGACCCGGTCCAGACCTGGCCCGCCGGTGTGACCGTGGCCGAGGTCGAGGTCGACCCCGAGACCGGACTCGTCCGGGTGGTGCGGGTCGCGACCGCCCTCGACATCGGCCGGGTGCTCGACCCGGTGCTCGCGGCGGGTCAGGTCCAGGGCGGCGTCGCAGCCGGGATCGGCGAGGCGCTCTTCGAGCGGATCGTCTACGAGCCGACGAGCGGCCAGCTCCTGACCGGCTCGCTCCTCGACTACGCGATCCCGCGCGCGGCCGATGTGCCGGCCGTCGACCTCGCCTTTCTGGGCACGCCCTCGACCCGCAATCCGCTCGGCGTGAAGGGCCTGGGCGAGCTCCCGAGCAACGGCGCGCCGGCGGCGGTCCTGGCGGCGGTGCGCGACGCCTTGCGGCCCCTGGGCGTCGATCGGCTCGACCCGCCGCTCAATCCCGAGAGGGTCTGGCGGGCCATTCGCGACGCGCGCGATCGAGCGGGGCCCGAGCGATCTTCGGCTTAGGCCGGTCGGCTCGGGCACGATCGCGGCGAGTGCGGGGCGCTGGTGGCCGGTATCCCGAGCGTCGCCGAGGCCGGGGTCGCCATCGGCGGGCCGCACGGGCGGGCCGCCGCGGATTCGACCGGGTTCGATCACGCGATACCGCCGAGCGGGGTACAGGCCGAGAGGACGCCACCGACGGGGCGCGCCGCCCGGGGAACGGTCTGCGCGAAAGACCGCGCGCACTCGAGCGTGATCGAGGCACGGCCGGCCCTGCCGTCGAGCCGAGGAGATCTCGGACATCGAACGCTTGAAGTCTCGGTCCTTCGAGCCGAACCTCGGGTCCGCCGGCGAAGCTGGGCCGAACCTTTGCTGCCCGGCGACAGCCGTCCGGCGAGGCCAGAATGCCGGGAAGCGGTGAAGAAAGCGTTAACCCTTCAGAGGCACGCCAGCGCGTTCGGCCGGCCGATGGGGCAGCGAATTCCGCGGCGGCCGCGGTGCCCCGGATCGCCCGCTGGCTCCGGACATGGAGCGCGGGTCCGTAGCCGTTCGGCGGTCGGCTCGGACGCCGAGCCGTCGACGAGCGGGGAGGAGACCCGACGGCGCCATCGCGCGGAGACCGCGGAGGTCGAGATTGTCAACACTTTCTCGAGATTTCCGGGTGCATCCTCCGCGTAGGCGAACGGGACGCCGGCGGGCAGTCGGGCATCGGCACGGAGCACCGAGCATGCGAGCGTGACGCGACGACACGATGCGAGGGTCGAAGAGCTGGAATCGCCGGGCGGAGGATGGTGGCCTTCGGCCGGACGCGCTCGAATGGCTCGGCCGGGCCGGGAAGCCGGCGGCAGGAGGGAAGAGCTCGCGGCAGGAGGGACGAAGATGAACCCGGAGAGCCTCGCCTGGAACGAGAAGCTCGTGGGGGTGCCGGGTGGGGCGATCCGGCTCGACACCCCTGCTCTCGTCCTCGATCTCGACGCCTTCGAGGCCAATCTCGCGGCCATGGCCGCGTTCGCCCGGGCGCGCGGGGTGAAGCTGCGGCCGCATGCCAAGACCCACAAGAGCGTGACCGTGGCCCGCCGCCAGCTCGAGGCGGGGGAGGTCGTGGGCTTCTGCTGCGCCAAGCTCGGCGAGGCCGAGGCGCTCGCGCGCGGGGGCATCGACGGCCTCCTCCTCACCGCCCCGGTGACGGGCGAGAGCAAGGTCGGTCGTCTGCTCGCGCTCCATGCGCGGTTGCGCGAGCTCCTGATCGTGGTCGACGATCCGGACAATGTGCACGAGCTCGCCGCCGCCACGGACGGCGCCGGGAAGCGCCTTCGCGTGCTCGTCGTCGTCGACGTGGGCTCGCACCGTTTCGGCGCGCCCTCGCTCGAGGACGCCCTGGCGCTCGGCCGGCTGGTCGCTTCCCTGCCCTCCCTCGAGCTCGTGGGCATCCAGGGCTATGCCGGGCGAATCCAGCACATCCGCGATTATCGCGAGCGCGAGGTCGCGACCCGGTCGGTCAACGCGCAGCTCGCCCGGATCCGCGACGCGTTCGGCGAGGCCGGCCTCCCCTGCCGGATCGTCACCGGCTCCGGCACGGGCACACACGATCCGGACGCGCGGCTCGGCGTGTTCAGCGAGCTCCAGGTCGGATCCTACCCGTTCATGGACGTGGACTATCTCGCCTGCGACCTGACCGGCGACGAGACCGAGCGCTTCCGGCCCGCCCTCTTCGTCTGGACGCGGGTCGTGAGCAACCGGCACCCCGGCTTCGTCACGACCGATGCCGGCTCGAAAAGCTTCGCCACCGACGGCCCCGCACCCGTCGTTGCCGCGGGCGCTCCGCCCGGCTCGATCTACTCGATGTTCGGCGACCAGTTCGGCCGAATCGACCTGCCGCCGGGCAGCGAGCGCCTGCGCGTCGGCACGCTCGTGCGCTGTATCGCCCCGCATTGCGACCCGACGGTGAACTTGTGGGACCATCTGGTGTGCGTCCGCGGCGACACCGTGGAGGCGGTCTGGCCGATCGAAGGGCGAGGTGCGGTCGCCTGATTGCTTTCACTCGGGCGCGATCCGTTCGTCGGCGGCCCGCTCGCGCTCCTCGACACCCCGAGCGAACCGCCGACGTCGGACACGGGGTGTCGGCCGAGCGCGAAGGACGGGCCGATCGTGCTCCCGGTGCCGCGGCGAGCGCCCGAACTCTGCGTCGCTTCTCGTCGCTGCGAGCTCGGCTTTCGCGGGCGCCTCGCCCTCGCTCGCGCCGGCCGAAGCGGGTCGGACTTCGGCCGCTCCCGTGACCCGGTCGCAACGCCGGACAGGCGCGCCCGGCGCAGCCGTCGCCGGCGGCGGCCGCAGGGCGCCGGGTCGACCGAGCAGAGCGCGGCCCCCCTCGAGATCGAAAGCGACCGTCAAGAATCGACCGGCAGGCAGAGGGAACGAGGAGACGCTCTCGAACGGCGGCAGAAATGGGGAGGACCGCTGCGAGACGGCCGCCCCGACCCGTGCCGTTCACGCGATCTTCACCTTTTCGCGCGTATCCCGAGCGCGAACGGAGCGCCGCCGGGCGCTCCGGCGACGGCAGGGAGTTCCCGGCACGAGAGAGTGACGCGACGACTCGAGCCGAGGCGCGAGGCGTTCGCAGCGCGCGGCAGCCGAGGCGGTCCTGCCCGATCCGGGCGCGGGTTCGGCCGAACGGCGCGAGCGGCCGCGAGCCGTCCCGTCTCGGTGCGCGGCACGGCGATCGGTCCGACGAGCTCGCTCCGGCGTCGGTGTTCCGGTCCCCCGACCCAGCGCATCGGCCCCGTCGGCAGCCACGTCCACCCCGGTCTCGGCCGCAGGCCGCTCGTGGAGCCAGCGAACCGCGCAGCCTGCTCGGCGGTCGACCCGACCGGCTCGCCGACGCCGGAGACGAGGTCGGTTTCCGATCGCCGGTCGGGCTCGCGGGGTCCGGGAGGCGGGCCGGTCCGAGGAATCGAGCGCCGGGCCGCAGGCTGGACGCGCTCGGCCGTCGCCTCGTCCATCGGCACAGCTGTGCGAGGGCGAGCGACCGGGGGGTCGCCGGTCGCACGCCTCCGGCCGGCGCAGCCGGGCATCCGTGGGCGCGTCCGGACGGGCACGAGGACCTCGAGAGATCGGCCGAAGACGCGACCTCGCGAGTGTGGCCGCAAACCCTCCGCCGGCCGCCGGCGAGAGCCGACCGGGAGCGCTTTCGGGTGCGCAGACGCCTGCCGGCGGTCGAGGCGATCCGACCGATCGAGCCTCTCGGCGGCGGACTCGGCGCGGGCGTCCGGGCGGGTCCGAAAGGCGGCGGCGCGTGAGCTGCCCGCTTTCGCCGCGTCGGTACCGGGACGAGCCGGCCCGATCTTGGAATGCGCAGGTGGGAGCGAGCCTCCGACCGCCGGCCGCAGCACACGGGCACGGGCGCGACCCGGTCGCGGACCGAGCTGCTGCCGTCGGCCCGCCCGTACCGGGGGCGCTGGAAGCGGTCGCGGAAGTCGCGGCTCAGACCGAGCTGCCGACCGCCGCCACGACCGCGATCCAGAGCAGGAAAGTCGCCACGAGCACGGGTCCGAGCACGCCGAACACCTCGGGCTCCGGGGCCGCCTCGCTCGGACGGGCGAGGCTCTCGGCGGACGACGGCTGGTCGATCGACGGCATGGGCACGCAGGCTCCGGGGGTCGCTGGGGCAAGCAGACGGGCGACCCCTTTTTTTCGAACCCTAGATCGATCAGCAGGCAGAAGTAAAGAAGTGGTCACGAACGGCGGCCGTCGAAGCGAACGCCGTGGCACGCGCACCACGGGATGCCGCACGACCCGCCCGACCCCGCATGCCCGGGCCGGCGGCGCCGGCGGTTGCCGGCCTCCCGCCGCCTGCCTAGGAGCTTCTTCGGGAGCGGCCAGGGGAGGCGGAACCGTGAAGATCACCGAGGTCGAAGCACTCTATCTACGGCTGCCGCAGATCCAGGCCCGGACCGATTCGAGCCAGGACGCGCTCCTCGTGCGCGTCACCACCGATGCCGGCATCGTCGGCTGGGGCGAGGTCGATTCCTGCCCTTGGGCGGTCAAGGCGGCGATCGAGGCCCCGGTCTCGCACACCATCGCGGGCGGCCTGCGCCAGCTCCTGATCGGCGAGAACCCGCTCGAGATCGGCCGACTCTGGAAAAAGATGTACGAAGCGACGCTGTATTGCGGGCGCGACGGCCTGTTCGTCCACGCCATGGCCGGCATCGACCTCGCGCTCTGGGACATCAAGGGCAAGGCGCTGGGCCGGCCGGTCTGGGACCTGGCGGGCGGCCGCTACCGCGACAAGATCCGGGTCTACGCCTCGAACATGTTCCGCTTCACGCCCGAGGCCACCGCCGATCGGGTGAAATGGTGCAAGGACCAGGGCTTCACCGCCGCCAAGTTCGGCTGGGAACCGTTCGGCCGCTCCGACCTCGCCTTCGATCTGCGGATGCTCGAGGCGATGCGGAAGGCGGCCGGGCCCGACTTCGACCTCATGTTGGACGTGGGCCTGGTGTGGGACGCCACGACCACGATCCAGCGGGCGCGGGCCTTCGAACCGTTCGATCTCTTCTGGATCGAGGAGCCCCTCCACCCGGACGATCTCGAGGGCTACCGCCGGGTCGCGGCCCGCATCCACCAGCGCCTCGCCGCGGGCGAGGAGGAGTGCACGCTCAGGGGCTTCGAGCGCCTGATCGACGAGGGCGGGATCGGCCTCGCCCAGATCGACCTCACCCGCTGCGGCATGACCCGGGCGCTCGCGATCGCGGCCTACGCCGCATCCAAGGGCGTCCCGGTCGCCAATCACAATTTCACGACCGACATCAACACCGCGGCCTCGCTCCACTTCCTGGCGGCGGTGCCGAACGCCCTGATCCTCGAATATTGCGTCGAGCCTTCGGAGATCAGCCGGGCACTCGCGAGAAACCCGTTCCGGCTCGAGGACGGCTGCTTCCGCGTCCCCGACACGCCGGGTCTCGGGGTCGAGCCCGATCCGGTGCTGATCGAGAAATATCTCGTCCGCAGCATCTGAGACGTTGGCTCGGAACCGGCGCCACGGCGCTCGAGGTCGCGGCGGTGGGACGGGTCGGTCAGAGCGACCGACGCGGCGAAAGCGAAGCTCCGGGCCGTGCGCGGCGGCTCGCTACGACGGGGTGGGACGATCCCCGGATCGGATCCCGGCCGAACAGGGCGGTGCCTCGTCGGCCACTTCGTGCCGATCGGCGAGCGCCGCCACCCCTGAGCTGCGAGGCGCGAAGAGGCGGGAGCGGGGGAAAGGCCTCGAGCCGCCGACCGCTTCCCCGGCGATGGCGCGATCGCGCCAAGGCCGACGTTCCCGCCGCGACACCGCTGCTCGGCTCGGGTCGGTCGCCGTGTGCCGGCCGAGGACGTCGGCCGTCGGCGGCGCGGAACTCGCGCCCCGCAACGGGGTCGGCTCCGGATCGGTGCGAGCCCGGCTTGCGGCGGCGGCCATCGCGTCCCGACGGGCGCAGCGCCGCACCCGCGGCGCGATCGCTCGGCGCGACGCACCGTCGACCGCACCGGGACGGGGGCCGCGAGGAGGAGCGCCGCGCGCCCGTCGGCTCGCTGCCGCATCCGCGCCACCGGGTCGTTCCGGTTCGCTCGCGGCCGCGCCGGTCGAGGCTGTCCGGAGCGGCCGACCCGGCGTCGGCGGACCTTCCGGGCGCCCGCCTTCCCGCCTTCGACGCATAGCCGCTGCCACGGCAACGGGCTGCCGAGCCGCGACCGACGGGGCTAGGGTCGGGGCACTGCAACCGCAGGAGTCCGGGCGATGGCCGCCACCGATCTCTGTTGGCTTCCGGCCGTCGACGTGCTGGCGCTGGTGCGCCGGCGCGAACTCTCCCCGGTCGAGCTGGTCGAGCTGGCGATCGCCCGGGCGGAGGCCCTCGAGCCGACGCTCAACGCCTTCGTCACCACCACCTTCGATCAGGCCCGTGCACAGGCGAAGTCGCTCGAGGCCGAGCTCGCCCGCGGCGGACCCGTCCGGCCGCTGCACGGCCTGCCCGTGACCTTGAAGGATCTCCTCTTCACCAAGGGGATCCCGACCAAGGGCGGTTCCTGGATCTTCGCCGACCGGGTGCCGGACGTGGACGCGCCCGTGGTCGAGCGGCTGCGGGCGGCGGGTGCCGTGTTCCTCGGCAAGACCACGGTGCCCGAGCTGGGGTGGAAGGGCTGCGGCGACAGCCCCTTGACGGGGATTTCCCACAATCCCTGGAAGCACGGCTACAATGCCGGCGGCTCCTCGACCGGGGCCGCGATCTGCGCGGCCGCCGGCATCGGCTGGCTGCACCAGGGCTCGGACGGCGCGGGCTCGATCCGCATGCCGGCCGCCTTCTGCGGGGTGTTCGGCTTCAAGCCCAGCTTCGGCCGGGTGCCCTACTGGCCGGTGCCGAACAACGACCTGATCTCGCACATCGGCCCGATCACGCGGACAGTGGCCGACGCCGCCCTCATGATGGAGGTGATGGCGGGGCCCGACGATCGCGACCCGACGAGCCTCGAGGCCGCACCCGAGCCCTATCTCTCCCGCCTCGAGGCGGACATGAAGGGCAAGCGGATCGCCTGGAGCGCCGATCTCGGTTGTCTTCGGATCGATCCCGAGATCCGCACGATTTGCGAGCGGGCCGCCCTCGTCTTCGAAGAGCTGGGCGCGACGGTCGAGGCGCTCGAAGGGTCGCCTTGGCCCGATCCCTGGCCCATGGAGCGCTGCTTCTACAGCGCGACTTACGCCGGCAACATCGGCCCGCTCTTGGACCGCTGGGCCGATCGGATGGACCCGGGGCTGGTGGCGCTGACCCGAGACGGCCTGCGCTACACGGCGGCCGACTGGGTGCGCGCGCGGCAACAGCGGGCCGAGCTCTACGACCGGGTCCGGGCGCTCTTCGAGCGCTACGATCTCCTGCTCACCCCCACCCTTTCGATCGCCGCCTTCCCGGCCGGCCGGCTGATCCCCGAGCATTGGGAACAGCACCCTTGGGAGTGGCACCGCTGGGCCGGTTTCTCCTACCCCTTCAACCTCACCTGGGTGCCGGCCGCGACCTGCCCCTGCGGCTTCACGGCCGAAGGCCTGCCGGTGGGGCTGCAGATCGTGGCCGGGCGCCATCGCGATCTCGAGGTGCTGCAGGCGGCGCGTGCCTTCGAGCGCGCGCGCCCGTGGGCACGGCACCGGCCGCCGCTCGCCGCCGGCTGAACCGATGTCTGCGACCCGGCTCGGCCGTCGCCCGAGCGGCGGCGGCTCAAATGGCGACCCGTCCCTCGTTCAGCTCGCGGTCGAGCGCGATCGCCCGAGCGAGGAATTCCTCGGCGCCGCTGCGCTCGGCCGGACCGAAATTGAGGTGTTGGCCGTCGCGCTCGAGCACGCAGAGACACTGCGTGCCGAAGAGCGTGAAATGTTCCAGTCGGACCATCCTCTTGGGCAGACCGTCGGGGCCGACGACGAGCACGACCTGCAAGAAGCGCATCACCGGGGGGATGCCCAAGCGCAGCGTGCCGATGGTCTGGACGTCCTCGAAATAGAGGTAGCGGACCCCGTCCACCTCGGCCTGCGCGCGGCAGCGCTCGCGCTCGGGGTCGGGGCAGCTGGCGAAGAACAGCCGCGCGCCGATATCGGGGCCGGTCTCGCCGGTGAAGCGGTGGTGCGAGCTCATGGTGTCCTCCGAGACAAAACATTATAGCACACCCCGAACCCCTCTCCGGCGGAGCGGGTCCGACCGTTGCCGCCTTGCCACGCCCCTGCCCCACCCCTAAGGTCCGCCGCCGCGACAGCGGGGGAGGATCCGATGCAGCTCGCCGCCGGCATGGCCCGTCTCGGCACCGAGAGCGCCTTCGAGGTGCTGGCGCGCGCCACCCGCCTCGAGGAGGCCGGCCGCGACATCATCAATCTCGGCATCGGCCAGCCCGACTTCCCGACCCCGCCCAACATCGTCGAGGCGGCAGTCAAGGCACTGCGCGACGGCCACCACGGCTACACGCCGGCGAACGGCATACGGCCGCTGCGCGAGGCGGTGGCCGAGGACATGTGGAACCGGCGAGGGGTCCAGGTCGATCCGGACCGGATCGTCATCGTCCCCGGCGGCAAGGTCACCATGTTCATGGCGATCGCCATGTTCGGCGAGCCGGGGGCGGAGATCCTGTACCCCGACCCGGGTTTTCCGATCTACCGCTCGCTGATCGAGTGGACCGGGGCGAAGCCCGTGCCGATCGCGCTCCACGAGGCCAAGGGCTACGCCTTTTCGGCCGAGGAGGTGCTGGCGCAGATCACGCCCCGCACACGCCTTCTGATCGTCAACAGCCCGGCCAACCCGACGGGTGGCGTGGTGCCGCGCGAGGAGCTCGACCGGCTGGTCGACGGGCTGCGGGCCCACCCGCAGGTGGTCGTGCTGTCCGACGAGATCTACGCCCGAATCGTCTACGACGGCGTGCCGCACGCCTCGATGACGGCCTACCCCGAACTCGAGGACCGGCTCATCCTGCTCGACGGCTGGTCCAAGACCTACGCCATGACGGGGTGGCGGCTGGGCTGGGGGGTGTGGCCGAAGGCGCTGGTCGAGCACGCCACGCGGCTCGCCATCAACACTCATTCCTGCGTCAATGCCGCCACCCAATGGGCCGGCATCGAGGCCCTCAAGGGCCCCCAGGAGGCGGTGGCCGCCATGGTCGCGGCGTTCGACCGGCGGCGGAAGGTAATCGTCGAGGAGCTCAACGCCATCCCGGGCTTCCGCTGTCCGATGCCGGGCGGGGCCTTCTACGCCTTCCCGAACATCACCGGCACCGGCCGCGATTCGCGGACCCTACAGGACGAACTCCTGGACAAGGTCGGTGTCGCGGTGGTGAGCGGCACGAGCTTCGGTAAATTCGGCGAGGGCTACATCCGCTTCTCCTATGCCGCCTCGACCGAGCAGATCCGGGAGGCCTGCGCCCGCATCCGCGCCCATCTCGGCCGCGACCGCTAGGGCGCCGGGTGGCGGCACGCATCACCTTCGTGACGCTCGTGGTCGCCGACCCGGTGCGGGCGCGCAGCTTCTACGAGCGTCTGGGCCTGGCGGCGAGCCGTGCGATCGAGGACCGCGTGGTGTTCTTCCCGCTGGGCAGGGTGGTCCTGGCGCTCTGGGACCGCGCGGCGTTCGCCGCCGAAGCGGGGATCGAGCCGGTGGCGGGCGTTTGCGGCGTCGCCGTCTCGTTGAACGTCGACACGAGAGCCGAACTCGATCGGCTCGTCGAAGCCTGGCGCGCCGCCGGTGGGAGGGTCGCGAAGCCGCCCCACGAGACGTCCTGGGGTGTCCACGCTGCCTGGGCCGTCGACCCGGACGGCCATCTCTTCGAGATCGCCTGGAACCCGCGCTCGTCACTCGCTGAGTGACGGCACGCCCGAGCCGTCCACAAGAGACCCGCCGCTCCTGACGCCACGGGCGCCTCGAGGATAGGATCGCGCCGGCCTTCCCGCGGAGGGCGAGCGCGTGCGGATCGGACGAAGGCGGTTCTGGGTCGCGCCTACGGCCGGCGGACTCGCGAGCCTCCTGCCATGCGGCCTGCGTGCCCAACGGGCCCGCCCCGTGGAGGAGCCGCCCGAGAGCGGCGCGCCAGCGGTTCTTCTCGACGTTGCTCGAGGACAAGGCCGACATCGCCGCCGGCAATCTCACGATCACCCCGAGCGGCAGACGCTCGTGGCCTTCACCCGGCCCTACCGAAGGGGTGTGCGCGAGCTCCTCGTGAGCGGCCCGGCCGCCGCCGTCGCGCTGCAAGAGGAGGTGCTGCGCACACCCGTGCACGTCCGCCGTTCGAGCAGCTATTTCGAGCATCTGGCTTCGCTCGCCGCCGAGCGCACGGCGCGTGGCGATCCGCCGATCCCGGTGGTCGAAGCGGACGAGAACCTCGAAGCCGAGGACCTCGGCAAGATGGTCGACGCCAGGCAGCTCCCGGCGACCGTGCTCGACGAGCCGATCGCCGAGCTCCTCGCCCGGATCTTCGACCATCTGCGCGTGCACGACGATCTCGCGCTCGTGCGGGACCAGGAGCTCGCCTGGGCGGTGCGTCAGGACAGCCCGCGGCTTCTCGCCGAACTCGACGCCTTCGTCCCCGAGATCGCGATCGGGACGGGGCTCGGGAACATCCTCTCGGCCCGCCACGCCCGCAACCTGGATCGGGCGCGCAACGCGCTCGCAGCGGAGGACCGCGCCCGGTTCGAGGAGATCTCGGATCTCATCGAGGTCTATGCCGGCCGCTATGCCTTCGACTGGCTGATGATCGCCGCTCAGGGTTATCAGGAATCGGGGCTCGACCGATCCAATCGCAGCCCGCTGGGTGCGGTCGGCGTGATGCAGGTGATGCCGAAGACCGCCCGCGACCCCGATGTCGGGATCCCGGGCATCCACCTCCTCGAGCCGAACATCCACACCGGGGTGAAATATCTGCGCTTCTTGCGCGACCGCTGTTTCACCGAGCGGGGTATGGGCGCGCGCGACCAGACCCTGCTCGCCTTCGCCGCCTACAATGCCGGTCCCGGCAACGTCGCCGCGGCCCGCCGGCGGGCCGCGGCGATATGGCTCGACCGCAACGTCTGGTTCGACAATAACGTCTGGTTCGACAATGTCGAGATCGCAGCCGCCGAGGTCGTGAGCCGCGAGCCGGTCGTCTATGTCCGCAACATCTTCAAATACTACGTGGACTGCAAGCTGGTCGCCGCCGGACGCTGAGCGGCGCCCGAGGAGCCGACCGCGCGCCGCCGCCCGGCCGGGTGGGGCGCGGGTCCGCCGCCGCTCGCTCGGCCTCGTCATCCTCTTGTCGCGCGGCGGTCTTAGCACCATTCCTCGAACGGAGCCTCGAGAAAGCCCGAGCGTCCGTGACGGGAGGAGCGATGCCGCTCGACAGCCTGGCCTCCGGCGCCTGCGCCATCGGCGCGGTCGCGCATCTGGCGAGCACCGGCCTGGTCGCCTGGCGTGCCGCCCGCGACCGACGCCGGCCGGCCCGCCCGGCCGAGCGACCACCGGTCACGATCCTCCGCCCGGTCCGCGGCCTCGAGAACCATCTCGAGGAGGCGCTCGCCTCGAGCTTCGCCCTCGACTGGCCCGAGTACGAGATCCTCTTCTGCGTCAAGGACGCGGACGATCCGGTGGTGCCGCTGGTCGAGCGGCTGATTGCCGCCCATCCCGAAAGGCCTGCCCGGCTGCTCGTCGGCGACGATCCAATCAGCATCAACCCCAAGCTCAACAACACGGTCAAAGGCTGGCGTGCCGCCCGCTTCGACCACATCGCCATGGTCGACAGCAACGTCGTCCTGCCGGTCGATTTCCTGGCACGGCTCCTGGCCGAGTGGAAACCGGGCACCGGCCTGGTCTGCGCGCCGCCGATCGGCGCCCGCGCCGAGGGGTTCTGGGCCGAACTCGAGGTGGCCTTCCTCAACACCTACCAGACCCGCTGGCAGCTCGCGGCCGACATCGCGGGCCGAGGCTTCGCCCAGGGCAAAGTGATGCTCTACCGCCGCTCGATCCTCGAATCCCTCGGCGGAATCGAGGCGCTCGCAGCCGAGCCCGCGGAGGACGCCGCCACGACCAAGCTCCTGCGCGGCGCGGGCTATCGCATCCGGCTCGTGCCGCGCCCCTTCGATCAGGCGCTCGGCCGGCGGAGCTTTCGGGAGGTCTGGAGCCGCCAGGTCCGCTGGGCGCGGCTGCGGCGCGAAACCTTCCCGCACTTCTACACGGCGGAGATCGGCTCGGGCTGCTTCGCCCCCGCCGTCGCCTGCGGGCTCTGGGCCTGGGCCGCGGGCATGCCGGTCCTGCCGGCGCTCGGGCTCCTCCTCGCCTTCTGGTACGCGGCCGAGGCGGCGCTCGCCGGTAGCGCCGGCTGGCATCTCGGCCGCTGGACGGTGCCGGCCATGCTCCTGCGCGACCTCCTGATCCCCGTGCTGTGGGTTCAGGGCTGGGTCGGCAACGGCTTCGTCTGGCGCGGCAACGCCATGCGGCTCGCCGAACCGGCGAGCGGCACGACCCTGGGCGGTGCATGAGCCGGCCCGTGTCGGCCGGCACCCCCGCCGCCCTGCCGGTCGGCGCCAATCTGGTGGCCGCGGCCGGGGTCGTGGCCGCGAGCCTCTGGCTCCTGTTCGGCCTGCCGCTCCTCCTGCCGACGGCCGGTGCCGCGGCCCTCCTCCTGGCCTTACCGGCGGTCTTCGCGATCGTGCCGCACTGGGGGCTGATCCACGAGGCGATCCACGGCCATCTCCTGCCCGACCGGCGCGCGTCGGACCGGCTCGGCCGGCTGCTCGCGGTGCTGTTCGGCGCGCCCTATGCCTGCCTGCGCTTCGGCCATCTCTCGCACCACGCGCTCAATGCCCGAGCCAGCGAGCGGCCCGAACTCTACGACCCGGCCCGCCGCTCGCGCCTGCTGGCCGTGCTCCTCTACTATCCGCGTCTGCTCTTCGGCCTCTACGCCTTCGAGGTGGCGAGCGGGCCCTTGAGCCTCTTGCCCCGACCGCTCCTGCGGCCGCTCGTCCGGCGCGTCTTCTACGAGGGTGCGGCGGATGCCGGCGGCATGGCCGAGCGGGCCGAGCGGATGCTGCTGGAGCCGCGCACGCTCGCGGCGATCCGCCTCGAGGCGATCGCGATCCTGGCGCTCCTTTCGGCCTCGGCCCTTCTCTACGGCGAGCATTGGCCCGTACTCGTAGCGGCGCTCGCGGGCCGCGCCTTCCTCGTCTCCTTCCTCGACAACGCGCCACATTATGGCGGCCCGCTCGCCGATCCGGGCCAGGGCTACGATCTCGAAGCCCCCGCTCCGGTGCGGGCCTTCGTGCTCAACGCCAATCTGCACGGCACCCACCATCGCCACCCGGACCTGCCCTGGTCGGCTCTGCCGGCGGCCTTCGAAGCGGACGGCCGCGGCTTCGACGGCCATTATCTGCTGCGCCCCTGGCGGCAGCTCCGGGGGCCGATCCCCGTTCCCGCGACGGAGGCAGGGCCGTGACCACCGCGACCGAACGGTCGGCCGAGGTCGAGGCCCAGGTTCGGGAGGTGCTGCGCGCCTACGAGCGCATCGCCCCGGTCTACGACGTCCTGGACGGGCTCTACGAGTGGAGCTGGAAGCGGCGGCTGCGAGCCGAGCTCTTCGCCCATGCGCTGCCCGGCCGGCTGCTCGACGTGGGCGTCGGCACCGGCTGCAACATGCCCTTCTATCCGAAGGACGCTTCGGTCGTCGGCATCGACGCGAGCCCGGCCATGCTGGCCCGCGCCCGCGCCCGCGCTTCACGGCTCGGCCTTTCGGTCGAACTCCGGCGGATGAACCTGCTCGAGCTCGGCTTCGCGGACGGGTCGTTCGACACGGTCGTGGCGACCTTCGTACTCCTCTGCCTGCCGGACGAGCTGCAGCTGCCGGCCTTGCGGGAACTCGCGCGGGTGACCCGGCCGGGTGGGCGCATTCTCCTCCTGGACTATCACCGCTCCTCGCGCACCGCCGTGCGCTGGTGGATGCGGCTGCTTTCAGGCTGGCTGCGCTGGGCCTTCGCCGCCCGCTTCGACCCCACCACCGAACGGCACCTGGCCGAGGCGGGCCTGCGCACGCTTCTCCATGCCCATCGGATGGGCGACGGGGTCACGCTGCACGTCCTCGAGCCGCCGGCCGACGGGGAGAGGGCGGCCCTATAGCGGACACGGCGGCCCGGAGACCGCCGTCCCGCGTCCTCGAACCGGCCTGCCCTTTCAGGTGATGTGGGCGCCGCGGGTCTCGACGAAGACCGAGTAGAGCGACTGCGAGGCGGCCATGAAGAGCTGGTTGCGCTTGGTGCCGCCGAAGCAGAGATTGCCGCAGATCTCGGGCAGGCGGATGAGGCCGATCCGCGTGCCGTCCGGGGCGAAGATCTGGACGCCGTCGTAGCCGTCGCCGACCCAACCGGTGGCGGCCCAGACGTTGCCGTCCTCGTCGCAGCGGATGCCGTCGGCGAAGCCGACCTTGCCGTCCATCTCCATCGAGCAGAACGTGCGTGGATTCTTGAGCTTCTCGCCGTCGACGTCGTACTGCCAGATGATCGACTTCGCACCTTTGTCGGCATAGTGCGAGAGGCCGGTATCGGCCACGTAGACTTTCTTGTAGTCGTGGCTGAAGCACATGCCGTTGGGTTTGAAGGGTTCGTCGGCGACCTTGGTGATCTTGCCGGTCTTGGCGTCGATCCGATAGATCGCTTCCTTGCGGAAGGGCCGCGGATCCCGATTGTATCGCTTGCCCTCGTAGTTCATGAGCGCGCCGTAGCCCGGGTCGGTGAACCAGATCGAGCCGTCGTCCGGGTGTACCATGCCGTCGTTCGGGGCATTGAAGCGCTCGCCCTCGAAGGTCTCGGCCAACACCGTGATCGTGCCGTCGTGCTCGTAGCGGATCACCGAAGCGGGCTCGTGGCAGAAGCTGATCTGCCGGCCTTGATAGTCGAAGGTGTTGCCGTTGGAATGACGCGAGAACGGCCGGAAGCGGCGGGAGACGTGCTCGTCCTCCTCGAGCCAGCGCAAATTCTCCGCCCGTGGGATGTCCGACCAGACCAGGTAGCGCGAGGAGCCGTTCCAGGCGCAGCCCTCGGCCCAGAGCGTGCCCTTGTAATGCCGCCGGATCGGCGTGTTGCCGAGCTTGTAGCGGAACCGCTTGTCGAGCACGACGACGTCGGGCTCGGGGTAACGGACGGGCTCGGCGTTCGGATCGAAGTTGCGGGCGAAGGCCTCGCTCGACATGCCGGTCAAGGCGGCCACACCGGCCGCCGCCTTGAGGAAGTCGCGGCGCGCCGGCGAATCGGGATCGTCCTTGCGGGCGACGGGTTCCGCGAGATCGATGAAGCGGTGGAGTTGCACGCGAGCCATGGATGGCTGCTCCCTGACGTTAGCCTCGCTCGAGGGAGCGCGCCTCCCCTCGGCCGGTGGTCCGGCCGTTCGACGTCGCCTCCCTCGAGCTCGGTGATCCTAGTCCAGCCGGCGCGTCGCGCAACCGCCGGTGCGTGACAGTGTTGCATGCACGGGGTTGCCTCCGCCTGCCGCGGGGCCCGCCGGCTACTCGGCGGCCCGCAGTATGGCCTCCCCGGCACGCCAACGATCGAGCAGCTGGCGCCAGCGCTCGCGCACCCGGGTGAGGTTCGCCTCCTTGACGTGGCCGAAGCCGCGGATGCCTTCCGGCAAGCGCGCGAGCTCGACCGCGAGCGGCAGCCGCTCGACCGAGACCCGGGCCAGGAGCTCGTCGACCAGGGCCTCGTACTCGCCGATCAGCGCCCGCTCGGTGCGCCTCTCCGCGGTCCGGCCGAACGGGTCGAAGGGTGTGCCGCGCAGCCGCTTCGCTTTCGCGAGCCAGCGGAAGGCGGTCAGCATCCAGGGCCCGTAGCGTTTCTTCCGCAGGCGGCCGCTCGCCGGATCGCGCTCGGCCAGGAGCGGCGGCGCCAAGTGGAACGCGAGCCGGTCCCATCGCTCGAAGGTGCGGGCGAGCTGGTCGCGGAAGGCGGCCCCCGACATGAGTCGGGCGACCTCGTACTCGTCCTTGTAGGCCATGAGCTTGAAAAGGTTCTTCGCGACCGCGAGCGAGAGCGCCTCGCTGCCCGGGGCGATCCGCGCTTCCGCCGCGCGGACCCGCTCGACGGTCCGGCGGTAGCGCTCGGCCCAGGCCGCGTCCTGATAGTCGGTCAGGAAGCGGACCCGATCGGCGATCGTCTCCGCGAGCGAAAGCGACCGCCGTGGCTCGCCGAGGCCGGCGATCCGCCGCACCGCCTCGAGGTCGAAGGCCGCCCGTCGGCCCCAGAGGAAGGCCCGCCGGTTGAAGTCGACCGCCACACCGTTGAGCTCGATCGCCCGCAGGATCGCAGCTTCGGAGAGCGGCAACAGGCCCCGCTGGTAGGCCCAGCCCACGAGGAACGGGTTGGCGGCGATCGCATCGCCGAGAAGGGCCACGGCCAGCCGGCTCGCCTCCACGATCTCGACCCGACCGGGCCCCGCTGCCTCCTCGAGCGTGCGCCCGAGCTGCTCGGCCGGGAAGAGGAGGTCGGGATCGCGGGTGAAGGCGCCCGTCAGCACCTCCTCGCTGTTCGCGATCACCCGTGTCGTGCCGCGGCCGATCGTCGGCAACGCGGTCCTTCCGGCCGCCACGACGAGATCGCAGCCGAGGAGCAGCCGGGCGCCGCCCACCGGCACCCGTGGGGCGCCCACCGTCTCGGGGGTGGGAGCGATCTGGAGGTGGCTCACGACCGCCCCGCCCTTTTGGGCGAGGCCGATCATGTCGAGAGCGACGAAGCCTTTGCCCTCGAGATGCGCGGCCATGCCGAGAAGGGCCGCGATCGTCACCACGCCCGTGCCGCCGATACCGGCGACGACGATGCCGTAGCTGCGGTCGAGAGCCGGCAACGCCGGATCGGGCAGGACCGGAAACGGCACCTCGCGCACCCCGGCCGCGGACTTTCGGAGCACCCCGCCCTCGACGCTCACGAAAGAGGGGCAGAAGCCTCGGATGCAGGAGAAATCCTTGTTGCAGGCCGACTGGTCGATCTGTCGCTTGCGCCCGTATTCGGTCTCGAGGGGCTGGATCGCCACGCAGTTCGACTGCACGCCGCAATCGCCGCAGCCCTCGCAGACGAGCTCGTTGATCACCACCCGCTCGTTCGGGTCGGGGAAGCTACCGCGCTTCCTGCGCCTTCGCTTCTCGGCGGCACAGGTCTGGTCGTAGACGATCGCGGTGACCCCCGGAATTTCGCGGAACCGGCGCTGCACCGCCTCGAGCTCGTCGCGGTGGTGGACGGTCACCCCGGGGGCGAAGCCGCCCGGCAGCGGGTACTTGTCGGGCTCGTCCGTGACCACCGCGATCGCCTTCACCCCCTCGGCTTCCAACAGGCGGGTGATCTGCGGCACGCCGAGGTTCGCGGTCTCCATCTTCTGGCCGCCGGTCATGGCGACCGCGTCGTTGTAGAGGATCTTGAAGGTGACGTTGGCGCCGGAGGCGACCGCGGCGCGCACCGCGAGCGAACCCGAATGATAGAAGGTGCCGTCGCCGATGTTCTGGAAGACGTGGGTCCGCTTCGAGAAGGGCGCCTGGCCGAGCCATGAGGCCCCCTCGCCGCCCATCTGGGTCCAACCCAGCGTGTTCCGACCCATCCAGGTGACCATGAAGTGGCAGCCGATGCCGGCCACCGCGCGCGAGCCCTCGGGCACCTTGGTGCTCGTGTTGTGCGGGCAGCCCGGGCAGAACCAGGGCAGCCGGACGAGCCCCGCGCCGGCCTGCGGGATCGCCGCTCGCCGCCGACGCAACTCCTCGACCCGGGCGGCGAGCTCGCCATCGTCGGTCCGGGCGAGGATCCGCTCGCCGATCGCGATCGCGATCTGCAAGGGCTCGAGCTGGCCCCAGGAAGGAAAGAGCGTCTCTCCCCGTTCGTCGGTCTTGCCGATCACCCGCGGCCGCTCGGTGCGGTCGAAGAGGATCTCCTTGGCCTGGGACTCGACGAGCCCGCGCTTCTCCTCGACGATCAGGAGGAGCTCGCTGCCGCGTACCGCTTCGATCAGCGCCTCGGGCTCGAGCGGGAAGGTGAGCGCGACCTTGTAGACCGCGAGGCCGAGCGCGCGGGCGCGGGCCGCGTCGATGCCGAGCTCGTCGAGGGCGGCCACGACGTCCTGCCAGGATTTGCCGGTCGTGGCGACGACGAGGCGGGCACCCGGCTCGCCGAGCACGATCCGGTCGAGCCGGTTGGTACGGGCGAACAGCCGGGCCGCCCGCATGCGCACGGTGTGCAGCCGCCGCTCCACCTCGAGCGCCATGGGTGGCCAGGGTAGTTCGGGCGGGATCTCGATGTGCCGGCGGAGCGGCGGCAGGAGCGCCTCCTCGGGCGAAACGATCGCCGGCCGGTCGGGGGCGACGGTGATCGAGGCCGTGCTCTCGACCGTGTCGTGGATGCACTTCAAGGCCACCCAGGCACCCGAGAAGCGCGAGAGCGCGATCCCGTAGAGGCCGAACTCGAGGATCTCCTGCACCCCCGAGGGGTTGAGGACCGGCACCATGGCATCCACCATGGCGTATTCGGACTGGTGCGCGGTCGTGCTCGATTCGCAGATGTGGTCGTCGCCCAGGAGGAGGAGCACCCCGCCCTTCGGGTCGGTGCCGAAGAGATTGCCGTGGCGGATGGCGTCACCCGAGCGGTCGACCCCCGGTCCCTTGCCGTACCAGATGGCGAAGACGCCGTCGAAGCGGCTCTCGCCCGCGAGGTTGACCTGCTGCGTACCCTGACAGGCGGTAGCGGCGAGATCTTCGTTAACCGCCGGCTGGTGCAGGATGTCGTGGGCCTCGAGCAGCCGTTTGGCGGCGGCGAGCTGCTGGTCGTAGGCGCCGAGCGGCGAGCCGCGATAGCCCGTGACGAGGCCCGCGGTGTTCCATCCCGCGCGACGGTCGCGGCGCTTCTGCTCGATCGGCAGGCGAACGAGCGCCTGGATGCCGGTCAGATAGATGCGGCCCTGCTCGAGCCGGTACTTGTCGTCGAGCGAGACGGAGAGGAGTGGCGTCACGTCGGCCTCGGTTCCTGATCCACGGGCGGCCTAGCACGAGATGGGGCGCGGGTCAGGCGGCGGCGAGCGGAGCCGGGCGCGCATCGCGGCGCGCTTTCCGCATGGCCTGACTGTTGCTTTCGTGCTACAGAGGGGGTGACACGGAGGTGGCACGTGAGCGGTGGGGACGTCCTCGACCTGCGCCTGCTCGGCGAGCAGGTGCGACGCCTCCTGCAGAAGGTCGACCCGATGGCCGAGCAGCTCCGCCTGTTGGCGACCGAGCTCAGCCATTTCCGGCAATCGATCAACGTTCAGTTCCAGAGCATCGAGATCGCGCTGAACCAGGTCCGCGTGCAGACCAACGCGGTCGACGCCCAGCTCGCGACCCAGCAGCGCACCCTCGACGAGCTCCTGGTCCGCCAGCACCGGGTCGAGGAACGGCTGGATGGAGTCGAGCAGCGCCTCGACGGCGTGAGCCGGCGCCTCGACGGCGTAGAGCAGCGCCTCCACGGGATGGACCGGCGGCTCGAGGTCGTGGAGGCACGGCTGGACAGGCTCGCGCAACGCCTGGACGGAGCCGAGCAGCGGCTGGAGCGGGTCGAACAGCGGCTCGGCGGCGTGGAGCAGCGCCTGGGCGGGGTGGAGCAGCGGCTCGAGCGGCTCGACGGCAAGGTCGACGAGCTCAGGGCGTTCCTCGTGGCGAAGCTCGGCGGCTGAGCGCCCCCTGCCCGTCCGGACGCGGCCCGGACGGGCTTCAGCGGCGCGGGCGGAGGGCCGCGATCGCCTGGGCGTAGGGCGGGCGACCGAAGACCGCCGAGCCCGCGACGAGCACGCTCGCCCCGGCCTCGACGACGAGCGGTGCGGTCTCGGGCGTGATGCCGCCGTCGACTTCGATCCGGATCGGCCGCTCGCCGATCATCGCCTTGATCCGGCGGATCTTCTCGAGCTGGGCGGGGATGAATTTCTGGCCGCCGAAGCCCGGGTTGACGGTCATGACGAGGACGAGGTCGATCCGGTCGAGGACATAGGCCACGGCCGTTTCCGGGGTCGCCGGGTTCAAGGAGACCCCGGCCTTCTTGCCGAGGGCGGCGATCGCCTGGAGCGTGCGGTCGAGATGAGTGCAGGCTTCGGCATGGACGATGATCCGGTCCGCCCCGGCCTTGGCGAAGGCCTCGAGATAGGGATCGGCCGGCTCGATCATCAGATGCGTGTCGAAACACTTCGTCGAGCAGGGCCGGATCGCCTTCACCACGTCCGGGCCGAAGGTGATGTTCGGCACGAAATGGCCGTCCATCACGTCGAGATGGATCCAGTCCGCTCCGGCCTCGTCGACGGCGCGGACCTCTTCGCCGAGCCGGGCGAAGTCGGCCGAGAGGATCGAGGGCGCGATCAGGACCTCTGGGCTCACGCGGCTTCCTCCTGCGGCGCGGCGGCCAACACCCGGCTCGCCAGGATCTCCTCCGGCCCGATCGTCTGCAGATCCTCGACCGTCAAGCCCCGGCCACGGCTCTCGAAGAGCCGCACCGCTTGGCGCAGGCGGGCGCGGTCGAGGGCGTTGCGGACCGAGCGGGCATTGGCGAAGTGCGGCTGGCGCATGCGGGCCTCGAGATAGCGCTCGAAGGCGGCCCGCCCCTCCGGGCTGAAGCGGTAGTTCTGCTCGGCCAGCATGAGCTCGGCGATCGCCATGAGCTCGTCTTTGGTGTAGTCGGGAAAATCGATGTGATGGGCGATGCGCGAGCGCATGCCGGGATTGGCCTGGAAGAACCGGTCCATCCGATCGGCGTAGCCGGCGAGGATCACGACCAGATCGTCGCGTTTGTTCTCCATCACCTGGAGCAGGATCTCGATCGCCTCCTGGCCGTAGTCGCGCTCGTTCTCCGGGCGGTAGAGATAATACGCTTCGTCGATGAAGAGCACCCCGCCCATCGCCTTCTTCAGCATCTCCTTGGTCTTCGGGGCGGTGTGGCCGATGTATTGGCCCACGAGATCGTCGCGGGTGACCGAGACGAGCTTGTTGGTGCGGATGTAGCCGAGCCGGTTGAGGATGTCGGCCATCCGCTGGGCGACCGTCGTCTTGCCGGTGCCGGGATTGCCCGTGAAGGACATGTGCAGGGTCGGCGGCTGGCTCGAAAGCCCGAGTTCCCGCCGCAGCTTGTCGACCAGGAGGAGGGCCGCGATCTCGCGGATCCGCCGCTTGACCGGGGCGAGCCCGACGAGCTGGCGATCCAGCTCGTCGAGCACTTCGCCCACCCCCGAGGCGCGGAACGCGGCCTCGAGGTCGACCGTTCCGGGCCTGCTCTCCGCCACGTCCGCCATCGCCGTCCTCCTCAGCTGCCGTACCGCTCGCCGCTCGGCTTGTCGGTCGCGTAGGGCCGCGTGGTGTAGCGGATGGTACGGCCGCGGGATTCCTGCCGCACCAGGTCGAAGCCCGGCTCCTCCTCCGGCCGGTCGGTGATGAAGGAGAGGCGCAAGCTCTCCCAGCCGGGCGTGCTGTCGAAGGCCGAGATGCGGATGTAGGCCCGGCCCTTGTGGACCTTGCGGCACTCGGCGAGCTCGTACATGACGGCTGCCGGGTCCTGGAGATCGAACATCGGCAGCCCCCACATCTCCCAATAGGTGTTGCGGGGATGCGGGTCGTCGGTGAACTCGATGTTCACCGCCCAGCCCTTGGAGATGCAATACGCGACCTGCTTCCGGATCTGCTCGTCGGTCAAGGGCGGCAAGAAGCTGAAGGTTCCCTGCGTGATGTGCATGATCGGTCTCCTGTGCCCGTCGGCTCAGACCACGGTCGGCGTCGGCACGAAGTCGGGCGTGTCGGTCGAGGCGTAGTCGAAGGTGACGTCCTTCCAGGTCTCGAGGGCCTGCGCCAAGGGCTTGCACCAGCGGGCGGCCTCGGCCAGGATCTCGGGTCCTTCGGCGAGATAGTCGCGGCCTTCGTTGCGGGCGAGGATCATCGCCTCGAGGGCGACGCGGTTGGCGGTGGCACCGGCGGCGATGCCCATGGGATGGCCGATCGTGCCGCCGCCGAACTGCAGCACCACGTCCTCGCCCAGATAGTTCAGGAGCTGATGCATCTGGCCGGCGTGGATGCCGCCCGAAGCGACCGGCATCACGCGCCGGAGTCCGGCCCAGTCTTGATCGAAGAAGAGGCCGTGCTCGAGCCGCATCGGATTGTACATCTCGCGGCAGATGTCGTAGTAGCCGCGGGTCGTCGCCGGATCGCCCTCCAGCTTGCCGACCACGGTACCCGCGTGGATGTGGTCGACGCCGGCGAGGCGTGCCCATTTGGCGATGACGCGGAAGCTCACGCCGTGGTTCTTCTGCCGGGTGTAGGTTGAATGACCGGCGCGGTGCAGATGCAGGATCATGTCGTTCTTGCGGGCCCACTTGGCCATCGACTGGATCGCCGTGAAGCCGATCACGAGGTCGATCATGACGATCACCGAGCCGAGCTCCTTGGCGAACTCCGCCCGCTCGTACATCTCCTCCATCGTGCCGGCGGTGACGTTGAGATAGGTGCCCTTCACTTCGCCGGTCATCGCCTGGGCGCGGTTTACCGCCTCCATGCAGTACAGGAAGCGGTCACGCCAGTGCATGAAGGGCTGGCTGTTGATGTTCTCGTCGTCCTTGGTGAAGTCGAGCCCACCCTTCAACGCCTCGTACACCACCCGGCCGTAATTGCGGCCCGAGAGGCCGAGCTTGGGCTTGACGGTGGCACCGAGGAGCGGCCGGCCGAATTTGTCGAGCCGCTCGCGCTCGACGACGATGCCGGTGGGCGGCCCGTCGAAGGTCTTGACCAGAGCCGTGGGGATCCGGAGGTCCTCGAGTCGCAACGCCTTCAACGGCTTGAAGCCGAAGACGTTGCCGATGATCGAGGCCATGATGTTGACGACCGAGCCGGGCTCGAAGAGCTCGAGGTCGTAGGCGATGTAGGCGAACCACTGGCCCGGATTGCCGGGCACCGGTTCGATCCGGTAGCACTTCGCACGGTACTTCTCGCAAGCCGTCAACCGGTCGGTCCAAACGACCGTCCAGGTCGCGGTCGAGCTCTCGCCGGCGACGGCCGCCGCCGCTTCTTCCGGATCGACCCCGTCCTGCGGTGTTACCCGGAAGCAGGCCAGGAGATCGGTGTCCTTCGGCTGGTAGTCCAGGTCGAAGTACCCCATCTCTTTGTACTTGAGCACGCCGGCATCGTACCGGCCGCGCTTCTTTTCGCTCGCGACCACGTTCATCGCTGCTCTCCCGTGATGGCGGGCCGGTTCCGGCCGGCCCGGTCGGTCGTGGTTTCGGCTCAGGCGGCCTTGGCGCGCGCCTCGACGATCTTCGGATCGAGTTCACCCGAGGCGTAGCGCCTGGCCATGGCGGAGAGCGGCAAGGGCTTGATCTTGGGCGCCTGGCCCGCGGTGCCGAACTCCTCGAAGCGCTGCGCGCACAGCTTGGTCAAAGACGCCATCGCCGGCTTGAGGAAATTGCGCGGGTCGAACTCGGCCTTCTTCTCCGTCGCCACCCGCCGGAACTCGGCGGTCATGGCGATCCGACAATCGGTGTCGATGTTGACTTTGCGCACACCGTGCTTGATGCCGAGCTTGATCTCCTCGACCGGCACGCCCCAGGTCTGTGGCATCTCGCCACCGTACTTGTTGAAGAGGTCCTGCAGCTCCTGCGGTACCGAGCTCGAGCCGTGCATGACGAGATGCGTGTTCGGCAGCCGCTCGTGGATCGCCTTGATCACGTCCATGGCGAGAATGTCGCCGGTCGGCTTGCGCTTGAACTTGTAGGCGCCGTGGCTCGTGCCGATCGCCACCGCGAGCGCATCGACCCCGGTCGCGGCCACGAACTCGCGGGCCTGGTCGGGATCGGTCAGGAGCTGCTTCTTGTCGAGCTTCCCGGTGGCGCCGTGACCGTCCTCGGCCTCGCCCTCGCCGGTCTCGAGCGAACCCAGACAGCCGAGCTCGCCCTCGACCGAGACGCCCACCCAGTGGGCCATCTCGACGACCTTCTTGGTCACCGCCACATTGTACTCGTAGGAAGAGGGCGTCTTGCCGTCCTCCTCGAGGCTGCCGTCCATCATCACGCTCGTG
Source organism: uncultured Alphaproteobacteria bacterium (assembly GCA_937926445.1). Taxonomy (GTDB): domain Bacteria; phylum Pseudomonadota; class Alphaproteobacteria; order Geminicoccales; family Geminicoccaceae; genus JANXAZ01. The sequence continues at coordinate 12,055 of CALBAK010000069.1, read as the reverse complement.
AAGCCGTGCTGGATCGCCGAGAGGCAGGTCGCCGGCCTGTCGCCGTGGTCGAGATGCAGGCAGACCGGGATCTCGGGCCAGGTCTCGACCGCCGCCTTGACCATGGCGGCGAGGATCGTGTCGCCGGCATAGGCGCGGGCGCCGCGCGAGGCCTGCAGGATCACGGGCGAGGCGGTTTCGGCGGCCGCCTCCATGATCCCGCGCAACTGCTCCATGTTGTTGATGTTGAAGGCCGGCACCCCGTAGCCGTGCTCGGCGGCGTGATCGAGGAGCTGGCGGAGGGTGACGAAGGCCATCGAGTTCCTCCCGGTGGTCAGGCGGCCGAGACCGAAGCGAGCTTGCGTTCGGCCAGGGCCAAGAGTGCATCGGTGGTGATGCCGTAGTGGCGGAACAGGTCGGCGGCCGGCGCCGAGGCGCCGAAGCCGCGCACCGCGACGACGTCGTCCTCGCTCGCCACGTAGCGCGCCCAGCCGAAGGGCGAGGCCGCCTCGATCGCGATCCGCGGCGCGCTGCCGAGCACCGCGGCGCGATAGGCGGCGTCCTGGGCGTCGAACAGCTCGAAGCAGGGCAAGGAGACGACGGCGGTCGGCACGCCGCGCGCCTGCAACCGGCTGCGCGCCTCGAGGGCGAGATGGACCTCCGAGCCGGTCGCCAGGATCGTGAGCCCGCGCGTCCCGCTCTCTGCCTCGGCGAGCACGTAGCCGCCGCGGGCGCAGAGATTGGCCTCGCTCGGGCTCGTGCGGACGGCCGGCAGGTTCTGGCGGCTCAAGGCGAGGACCGAGGGCGTGCTGCGTCGGGCGAGCGCCACTTCCCAGCACTCGGCGGTTTCGACCGCATCGGCCGGGCGCAAGACGAGGAGGTTCGGGATCGCCCGCAACGAGGCCAGATGCTCGACCGGCTGGTGGGTCGGCCCATCCTCGCCGAGGCCGATGCTGTCGTGGGTCATGACGTAGACCACCCTGAGCCCCATGAGGGCCGAGAGGCGGATGGCGTTGCGGGCATAGTCGGAGAAGACGAGGAAGGTGCCGCCATAGGGCACGAGGCCCTTGTGCAGCGCCATCCCGTTCATGACCGCCGCCATGGCGTGCTCGCGCACACCGTAATGGACGTAGCGACCGGCGAACTCGCCCGGCCGGATGGGCTTCGTGGCCTTGGTGATCGTGTTGTTCGAATGCGTCAGATCGGCCGAGCCGCCGACCAGCTCCGGCACCGCCGCGGTCAAGGCCTCGAGCGCCATCTCCGAGGCCTTGCGGGTGGCGACCGTGGGCTTCGCCTCCACGAGCTTCGCTTTGTGAGCGGCGATCGCGGCTTCGACCTCGGCGCGGATCTCGCCCGCGACCGCCTTGACGAAAGCGGCCCGCAGTTCGGCCGGGGCGGCCTCGAAGCGCGCCTTCCAGGCCGCTCGGGCCTCGGCACCGCGGCGCATCGCGGAGCGCCAAGCGGCGTAGATCTCGTCCGGGATCACGAAGGGCGGATGGTGCCAACCGAGCCGCTCGCGGGCGGCCGCGACCTCGGCGGCACCGAGCGGCGCGCCGTGGGTCGATTCGCTGCCCTGCTTGTTGGGCGCGCCGTAGCCGATGATCGTCTTGCAGGCCACGAGCGAGGGGCGCGGATCGGCCTCGGCCTCGGCCAGCGCCCGGGCGACCGCTTCCGGATCGTGGCCGTCGACCGCGAGCGTGTGCCAGCCGTAGGCCGCGAAACGGGCGCGCACGTCCTCGCTCGTGGCGAGCTTCGTGGGCCCGTCGATCGAGATGCCGTTGTCGTCGAACAGCACGATCAGCCGACCGAGCCCCAGATGACCGGCCAGTGCCGCGGCCTCGTGGCTGATCCCCTCCATGAGGCAGCCGTCGCCGGCGATCACCCAGGTGCGGTGGTCGACGAGCTCCGCCCCGAAGCGGGCGGCGAGCATCCGCTCGGCGAGCGCCATGCCGACCGCGTTCGCGAGCCCCTGGCCCAGAGGCCCGGTGGTGGTCTCGACCCCCGGGGTGTGGCCGTACTCGGGATGGCCGGGGGTGAGCGAATGGAGCTGCCGGAAGCGCTGGAGCTGCTCCATGTCCATCTTCGGGAAGCCCGTCAGATGGAGGAGCGCATAGAGCAGCATCGAGCCGTGCCCGGCCGAGAGTACGAAGCGGTCGCGGTCGGGCCAGTCGGGATCGGCCGGGTCGACGCGCAGATGGCGGGTCCAGAGCACGGTGGCCGCGTCCGCCATGCCCATGGGCATGCCCGGGTGGCCGCTCTTGGCCTGCTCGACCGCGTCCATGGCGAGCGCCCGGATGGCGTTGGCCATGGTGCGGAACTCGACGGTGCCGCTCATGCGCTCTCGTCCTCGTTGCGATGGGGTCTCAGCGGGCACGCCGCGCGCGGTCGACGAGTTGCAGGATCAAGGGCGTGAGGATCAGCTGCATCGCCAGGTCCTGCTTGGGGCCGGGGATCACGATCGAGTTCGCGCGCGACATCCAGCTGCCCTGGATCATCGAGAGCAGGTAGGGAAAGTCGATCCCCCGCGGATTGCGGAAGCGGATCACCACGACCGATTCGTCGGCGGTCGGGATCCAACGGGCGATGAAGGGGTTCGAGGTGTCGACCACCGGCACCCGCTGGAAGTTGATGTCGGTCTGGGTGAACTGCGGACAGATGTAGCGGACGTAGTCCGGCATCCGCCGGAGGATCGTGTCGGTCACCGCCTCGGTCGTGTAGCCGCGCGCGGCCCGGTCGCGATGGATCTTCTGGATCCACTCGAGGTTGATGACGGGCACCACGCCGATCTTGAGATCGGCGTGCTTGGCGATGTCGACCTTGTCGGTGACGACCGCTCCGTGCAGCCCCTCGTAGAAGAGGAGATCGGTGTCGGGCGGCAGAGGTTCCCACTCGGTGAAATGACCGGGCGGGACGCCGTAGAGCTCGGCCTCGCGGTCGTCGTGGACATAGTGCCGGGTGCGACCGGTACCGCTTCTGCCGTACTCGGCGAAGACCGCCTCGAGCTCCTCGAGCAGATTGGCCTCGACGCCAAAATGGCTCAGGTGGAAATTGCCCCGCTCGGCCGCTTCGGCCATCGCCTGGCGCATCTCCTGGCGGTTCCAACGGTGGAAGGCGTCGCCCTCGATCCAGGCCGCCTTGATACCTTCGCGGCGGAAGATCTGCTCGAAGGTGTGCTTGACGGTGGTGGTCCCGGCCCCCGAGGAACCGGTGATCGAGATGATCGGATGGCGCACCGACACGGGCTTTCTCCCCCTCTCCGAAAGCCGGCTCAGCTGCCCGACTTGAACAGGCCGCGCTGGCCGAAGAGCGGTCGCTGGCCGGCCGGCGGGATGTTGGCGTGGTGCAGCTCGACGACCCGGTCGACCTTGTCCTTGGAGCCGAAGATCAGGGGCGTGCGTTCGTGCAGGTCTTTGGGTGCGAGCTCGAGGATCGGGTGGAAGCCGTCGGTCGCGAGCCCGCCCGCCCGGTCCATGAGGAGCGCGATCGGGAAGGCCTCGTAGAGGAGGCGCAGCCGGCCGTGCTCGTAACCTTCGCGCGCATCGCCCGGGTAGAGGAAGATCCCGCCCTTGACCAGAATGCGGTAGAGGTCGGCCACCACGCAGGCGACCCAGCGCATGTTGTAGTCGACCCCGCGCGGGCCCGTCGCACCGGCCAGACATTCCTCGACATAGGCCTTGATCGGCAAGGGCCAGTGGCGGGCGTTGCTGGCGTTGATCGCGTATTCGCGGCGAGCCGCGGGCACGCGCACGCCTTCCCGATGGAGCACGAAACGCCCGGTCCGCGGATCGAGAGCGAACAGGTCGACCTTCTCGCCGAGCGTCAGGACGAGGGCGGTGAAGGAGCCGTAGACCACGACGCCGGCGGCGAGCTGGCGCTCGCCCGGGACGAGGAAGCTCGCCTCGCCGCTCGCGGCGGCCGGCAGGATCGAGAACAGCGCACCCATCATCGAGGCCTGCTCGATGTTGGCCGAGCCGTCGAGCGGGTCGAGCGCCACGGCGAGCGGCGCACCGGGCCGCAGTGCGAGGACGTGGTCGAGTTCCTCCGAGGCGAGCCAGGCGACCGGTGCGGCGCGCAGGGCGGTCTCGAACAGCTCTTCGGCGCGCACGTCGAGCGCTTTCTGGCCGGTGCCGTCGCGGCTCTCGGCCACGACCTCGGCCATGTCGCCGGCGAGCGGCCCGAGGCGTACGAGTTCGGAGAGTTCGGCCGCGGCCTTCGCGAGTGCCGCCACCGTGGCGGCCACCGGTGCGCGATCCGCACCGCCCACTCTCCAGCGGTCGAGATAGTCGGCGAGTGTGGTCATCGGTTCCCCCGCCTCCCGCGGCGGATCGCCCGAGCAATCCGCGGCGCTTCGATCCGGCCCTTCGAGGGCGGCTCTGCGGCCGCCTCTTCGCCCTTGTGCCACGGTGGCGGCCAACATCCGAATCTTTTAATGTTTGCGGCTATGAAAGAGAAGCTTTCGCCCTTCGCGCGGCGGACCTCCCTGCGCCAGTTGCGCGCCTTCGGCGCCTATGTGCGAGCCGGCTCGATCAGCGGCGCGGCCGAGACGCTCGGCCTCACGCCACCGGCGGTGAGCCAGCAGCTGAAGCTGCTCGAGGAAGCGCTCGGCAGGGTGCCGCTCACCCTCCGCGATCGCGAGGGGGTGCGGCCGAGCGAGGCCGGCGAGGAGGTGCTCTTGGCCCTCGACCGGATCGAGGCGGCGCTCGCCGACTGCGCCGCCGCGGTCGGGGCCCTCGCCGGGCTCGAGCGCGGCAGCGTCGCCGTGGGCGTGGTCAGTACCGCCAAATATTGGGCGCCCTTCGCGCTCGCCGCCTTCCAGCGCAGCCGCCCCGGGGTCGAGCTCAAGGTCCGGGTCGGCAACCGACAGCAGATCGTGGCGGCACTCGCCGGCCTCGAGCTCGACCTCGCGATCATGGGCTACCCGCCCGAGGACCAGCCGCTCGAGCGGGCGACCCTCGGCGACCATCCGCACGTGATCGTGGCCCCGCCCGATCATCCGCGGGTCGGCGCGCGCGGCATCCCGATCGGCGAGCTCGCCCACGAGCGCTTCCTCTTGCGCGAGCCCGGCTCGGGCACGCGCGCGCTCTTGCGCCGGCTGCTCGAGCGGGCCGGCATCCGGCCGGTGAGCGAAGAGCTGCTCCTGCCCGGGGCGGCCGAGATCGGCTCGAACGAGACGATCAAGCAGGCGGTCATGGCGGGAATGGGGATCGCCCTCCTCTCCGCCCACACGGTCGCGGCCGAGGTCCGCGAGGGCCGGCTCGCGGTGCTCGACGTCGAGGGCTTGCCGATCGTGCGGACCTGGTACCTCGTCCGCCGCCGCGACCGGCGGATCCTGCCGGCCGCCCGCGCCCTCTGGGAGCATCTCCTCCGCGAGGCCGCGAGCTTCCTGCCGACCCTGCCCGAAACCCCCGCCGCGGCCGCGGACCGGCGGGCGGCCATCGGCTAGAGAGCGGGCGGCGGAGCACCCAGGGCCAGGGCCCGCACGCGCTCGACCGCCGCCTGGAGGCGGGCGAGATCGCTCTCGCGCGAGAGCCGATGGTCGCCGTCCTCGACGACTTCGAGCGTCACCTTGGCGCGAACGAGCCGTTCGATCAGGGCGAGCGAGAGGGCGAGCGGCACGTCCTCGTCCCGTCGGCCGTGCAGGATGTGGATCGGACAGGTGAACGGCAGGTCGCGGTCGAGGAGTTCGTGAGCCCGCGATTCCTCGACGAACCGGCGGGTGAGCGGCAGCGGCTCGCCATAGGCCGAGGGCAGGAAGACGACCCCCTCGCGCTCGAGGGCTTCCCGCTCGGTGTGGCTCAGGACGGGGAGGACGAGCCGGCGCGGGAAATCGGGCGCCGGAGCCACGAGCACCATGCCGGCCAGCCGATCCGGCCGGGCGAGGCCGACGAGAAGGGCCTGCCAGCCGCCCATCGAGGAGCCGACCAGAAGAACCGGGCCCTCGACCACCCGGTCGAGGACCAGGAGCGCATCCGCGAGCCAATCGCCGATCGTGCCCTCCTCGTAGCGGCCGGATGAAGCGCCGTGGCCGCGATAGTCGAAGCGGGTGCAGGCCCAGCCGCGGGCGGCGGCGAGCGCGGCGAGCCGCGAAGCCTTGGCGCCCTCCATGTCGGAGCGCAGGCCGCACAGGAAGAGGAGCTCGGGGCCCGCACCGGCCACGCGACGGAAGGCGATCCGTCTGCCGGGCTCGGGCTCCAGGAAGGAGGGCTCGTCGGCCATGACCCTGTGCTCGCCTTGTGCTCGCCGGCCGATCTGCTAGCAGGGCGGCGCCGCCGCGGCGAGCCGGGCCGGACCCGGCGCCGTACCCTGTCCTCGCGCGGGATCGAGGCCCATTGAGCGAGACGCGTCCGCGAGCCGGGCTCGACGAGCCCACGGCCCTCTTGGTCGCGAACGGGCTTCCGGCCGACAGTGTGAGCCGGCGCACGGTCGACTATTGCCGGAGCCTCGTGGCCGCCGGCTGGCGGCCGCTCGTGGCGGCCGCCGAAGGCTCCTGCGCCGACGTCGTACGCCGCGCCGGCGGCCGGCTGGTCGAGCCGATGGCCGAGCACGCGGCGCCCTGGCGGCGGTTCTTCGGCCGCTGGCGGCTCGATGCGCTCCTGCGCCGCGAGCGGGTGCGGATCGTCCACCTGCAGCGCCCGGCCGGTGCGGCGGCGGCCGCCGCCGCAGCGCGCCGCGCGGGGCTGCCCTGGCTCGCCACGATCCACGCGCTCGGCGGGCTCGGCGAGCGGCCGGCCGGCACACAGGTCCTCCTCGAGGCGCCGCGCCTCGTCGCGGTCTCCGACTATGTCGCCGAGACGCTCGCCGAGACCCGGGGCGTGCCGGCCGAGCGGATCACGGTGATCCCGCCGGCGGTCGATCTCGCCGAGCACGATCCGGAGCGGGTGCACGGGCCGCGGGTGGTGGCGGTGGCCGAGCGCTGGGGGCTCGACCTCGGCCGCCGGGTCGTGGTGGTGCCCGGCCCTCTTCTGCCGGCGCACGGCCATCTCGTTCTGATCGCCGCGGTCGCACGGCTCGCTCGTGCCGACCTCGCGGTCGTGCTCGTGGGCTCGGAAGAGGCCGAGCCCGGCTACGTGCGGCGGATCGAGCGGGCGATCCGGGAGGCCGGGGTGGGCGATAGGGTCCGCTTCGGCGCTCCACCCGAGGACGAGCCCGCCGCCCTCCAGCTCGCCGATGTCGTCGTGCTGCCGGCGATCGAGCCCCTGCCTTCGGCCCGGGTGATCGCCGCCTCCCAGGCCATGGGCCGGCCGGTGATCGTCTCGGGCCTCGGGGCGCTTCCCGAATGCGTCATGCCGGCCGCCACGGGCTGGATCGTCCCGGCCGGCGATCCGGCCGAGCTCGCCTGGGCACTCGAACGCGCCCTCGCCCTCGACGAAGAGGTGCGCGAGCGGCTCGCCGGCCGCGCCCGCGCCTTCGCCGCCGAGAGCTTCGCGCTCGGCCGGGTCGGCCCGCGGCTGGTCGAGCTCTACAGCCGGATGCTGCGCGAGGCCGCGCGCTGAGGTCGCCCCGCGGTTGACACCGCGGCCGCGCCGACGGCACGCTGCGCCGGCGCGTCCGGCCGACGATCGGGACGCCAGCGCATCCAGCCACGAGATCGGATCCGAGCCGCATGCAGACCGCCGCCGAGCCCCGCGCGATCGACGCTCGCCCGGGTGGAGTGACGATCACCCTGCCCGACGGCTCGACCCGCCGGTTCGAGCGGCCGCCCACGGGCCGCGAGGTGGCCCTCGCCATCGGCCGCCGGTTGGCCGAGGCGGCCGTGGCGGTAGCGGTCGACGGCGAACTCCGGGATCTCGACCGGCCGATCCCGAAGGACGCCCATGTGCGGATCGTGCGGGCGGAGGACCCCGAGGCGCTGCCGCTGTTGCGCCACGACTGTGCGCACGTCATGGCGCAGGCGGTGCAGGAGCTGTTCCCCGGCACGCAGGTGACGATCGGCCCCGCGATCGAGACCGGGTTCTATTACGATTTCTATCGGGACGAGCCCTTTTCGAGCGACGATCTCGCCAAGATCGAGGCGCGGATGGCCGAGATCGTGAAGGCCGACGTCCCGTTCCGCCGCGAAGAGGTCAGCCGGGAAGAAGCGCGGCGCCGCTTCGAGGCCATGGGCGAGCGCTTCAAGCTCGAGCTTCTGGATGCGATCCCGGAGGGCGAGCCGGTCACGATCTACCACCAGGACGGCTGGTTCGACCTCTGCCGCGGCCCGCACGGGCCCTCGACCGGGCGGATCGGCGCCTTCAAGCTCTTGAAGGTGGCCGGTGCCTATTGGCGCGGTGACCACCGCAATCCGCAGCTCCAGCGGATCTACGGCACGGCCTTTCCGACCCGCGCCGCGCTCGAGGCCTATCTCCATCAACTCGAGGAAGCGGAGAAGCGCGACCATCGCCGGCTCGGCCGGGAGATGGACCTCTTCCACCTCCAGGAGGAGGCGCCGGGTGCGGTCTTCTGGCACCCCAAGGGCTGGGTGCTCTGGCGCACCCTCGAGAACTATGTCCGCCGCCGGCTCGAGGGCGCGGGCTATGTCGAGGTCCGCACGCCGCAGCTCGTCGACCGTAGCTTGTGGGAGCGTTCGGGCCACTGGGAGAAGTTCCGCGCCAACATGTTCACCCTCGAGGCGGAGGAGCGGGCCTTCGCCTTGAAGCCCATGAACTGCCCCTGCCACGTGCAGATCTTCAATCAGGGCATCAAGAGCTATCGCGACCTGCCGCTGCGGATGGCCGAGTTCGGCTCCTGCCACCGGAACGAACCGTCCGGCGCGCTGCACGGGATCATGCGGGTACGTGCCTTCACCCAGGACGACGCCCACATCTTCTGCACCCCCGAACAGATCACGAGCGAGAGCGTGGCCTTCGTCGATCTGCTGCGCTCGGTCTATGCCGATCTCGGCTTCCCCTCCTTCAAGGTGAAGTTCTCCGACCGGCCGGCCGTGCGCGCCGGCACCGACGAGGTCTGGGACCATGCCGAGCGGGCTTTGCGCGAGGCCTGCGCGGCGGCCGGGGTCGAGGCCGAGCTCAATCCCGGCGAGGGCGCCTTCTACGGCCCCAAGCTCGAGTTCGTGCTCGAGGATGCGATCGGCCGCGATTGGCAGTGCGGCACGCTGCAGGTCGACTTCGTCCTGCCCGAGCGGCTCGACGCCACCTATATCGGGCCGGACGGCGCCAAGCACCGGCCGGTCATGCTGCACCGGGCGATCCTGGGCTCGCTCGAGCGCTTCATCGGCGTCCTGATCGAGCACTATGCCGGCCGGCTGCCGGTCTGGCTCGCTCCGGTGCAGGCGGTGGTCGCGACCATCACGAACGAGGCCGACGACTACGCGCGCGAGGTCGGAGCCCGGCTCGAAGCGGCGGGCGTGCGGGTCGAGCTCGATCTGCGGCCCGACAAGATCGGCTACAAGGTCCGCGAGCACAGCCTCGCCAAAGTGCCCTTGGTCCTGGCGGTGGGGGCGCGCGAGAGGGTGGAGCGCACGGTGGCGCTGCGGCGGCTCGGCCGGCAGGGACAGGAGAGCCTCGCGCTTGACGCAGCGGTCGCTTTATGTCTTCGAGAGTCGACCCCGCCCGATCTCGCGCGCGGCACCTGAGGGCCGCATGGCGGGAAAGGGTCGGCCGGTCGAACGGCGCGGCGGTCCCTTGGCCGGCGCGCCCGTTCGCGCAAGTGCGACGGAACGCGCCTTCGGGCGCGCGTGAAACGGAGGAAGAGCGGCGTACATGGCAGCAGCGGCACGTGAGGAAGAGTACCGGATCAATCGGATGATCGACGCTCCGGAGGTCCGGTTGATCGACGAGAACGGCCAGATGGTCGGGATCGTGCCGCTGAGGGAAGCCCTCGCGAGGGCGGAAGAAGTCGGGATGGACCTGGTCGAGATCTCGCCCAACGCCCGCCCGCCGGTCTGCAAGATCCTCGATTACGGCAAGTTCAAGTACGAAGCCCAGAAGAAGGCCGCCGCCGCGCGCAAGAAGCAGCGCGTGATCGAGATCAAAGAGATCAAGATGAGGCCGGGCATCGACGACAACGACTACGACATCAAGATGCGCAAGGTGAAGGAGTTCCTGGACGAAGGTGACAAGGTCAAGGTCACCCTGAGGTTCCGGGGACGGGAGATGGCGTACGCCCAACAGGCGACGAGCCTGCTCGAGCGGATCAAGAACGACGTCGCCGACCGGGCCAAGGTCGAGCAGATGCCGAAGCTCGAGGGCCGCCAGATGGTCATGGTGGTGGCGCCCTTGCGCTGAGCACCCCTGGGCCGCGCCGGCCGGCTCTCTGCAGCCGGGTGCGAGACGGATCCACGCGTACGGTCGAGCCGGCGCCTCGCTACGCTCGGCGAGCGGCTCTGTCTGGCTGGAGGTCGAACGGCGGGGAAGCCACGCCTTTTTCGGCGGTCGTCGCGTCCGATCGGGGCACGGGCACTGGCCCCGCCGCCCGTTCGCCGTGGCTGTGCGCTGCCCACCGTCGCGGGTCGCGGCCGGCCGGTCTTCCCGGCCGCCTCGGGGTTCGGCTAAGTCCGAGGCCGTGCAGCCGCCCGGAGCCCGCGCATGGCCGCCCCCTTCGCCGATCGCCTCGCCCGCCTGCGTCGCGTGCTCGCCGAGGCCGGCGCCCAGGGCCTCTACCTGCCGCGCACCGACGAACAGGGCAGTGAATATCTGCCGCCTTCCGCCGAGCGGGTGGCCTGGCTCACCGGCTTCACGGGCTCGGCTGCGACCGTGATCGTGCTCGAGGATACGGCTGCCGTCTTCAGCGACGGCCGCTACACCGTCCAGCTAGAGCGCGAGGTCGACGCCGCCCTCTTCGAGCGCCACCACACGGCGGAGACCCCGCCGCTGCGGTGGCTCGAGGGCAATCTCCGGCCCGGCCTGAGGCTCGGGCTCGACCCCTTCCTCCTCCGCCGCGAGGAGGTGGAGCGGTTGCGCAAGGCGGCCCGGGCCAAGGGCGCGGAGCTCCTCTTCCTCGAGCCGAACCCCGTGGATCGGATCTGGCTCGACCGACCGGCCCCACCCGAGGCCCGCGCCTTCGCCCATCCCGAGCGCTTCGCCGGCAAGAGCTCGGCCGAGAAGCGGCAGGCGATCGCGGCCGAGCTGCGGCGGCTCGGCGCCGACCATCTCCTGATCACCGCGGCCGACGCGGTCGCCTGGCTGCTCAACGTCCGCGGCCGCGACGTGCCGTACAATCCCTTGTGCCTTTCCTTCGCGATCCTGGATGCGGACGGTCGCTGCCGCTGGCTCGTCGACCCGAAGAAGCTCGGGCCCGATCTTCGGCTCGACGACGCAGTCGAGGTCGAGCCGGTCGCGAGGCTCCTTTCGGCACTCGACGAGCTCGGCGCGGCCGGTTGCGCGGTTCTGGCCGACCCGGCGGAGGTCCATCTCGGCTTTCTCGATCGGCTCGAGCGGGCCGGCGCTCGGCTGATCGAGGCCGAGAATCCGATCCGCCTCGCCAAGGCGATCAAGAACCCGGTCGAGATCGAAGGGGCGATCGCCGCCCAGCGGCGCGATGGGGCCGCAGTCGTCCGCTTCCTCGCTTGGCTCGAGCGGGAGGGGCTGCCGGCCGGGGTCGACGAGCTCGGGGCCGCCAACCGGCTCGAGTACGAGCGGGCCAAGGACCCGCTCTTCGAGGGCGCGAGCTTCCCCACGATCTCGGCGCACGGGCCGAACGCCGCCCTGCCGCACTACCGGACCACGCCCGCGACCAACCGCCGGCTCGAGCCGGGCACGGTCTATCTCGTCGATTCGGGCGGCCAGTACCGGGACGCCACGACCGACATCACCCGCACGATCGCCCTCGGCGCGGTGCCGCAGCCGGTGAAGGAACGTTTCACGCTGGTCCTCAAAGGCCACATCGCGATCGCCGAGGCCGTCTTCCCGGTCGGCACCACGGGCGGCCAGATCGACTGTCTCGCGCGGCTCGCGCTCTGGCGGCGCGGCCTGGATTTCGACCACGGCACCGGCCACGGCGTGGGCAGCTATCTCTGCGTCCACGAGGGGCCGCAGCGGATCTCCAAGGCCGGCGGCGGCGCCAAGCTCGCAGCCGGCATGATCGTCTCGAACGAACCGGGCTATTACGCCCCCGGCGCCTACGGCATCCGCACCGAGAA
>CALBAK010000068.1 GCA_937926445.1 uncultured Alphaproteobacteria bacterium | reverse complement strand
TCGCCCTCGAGGATCGAGGAGCGGCCGTGATAATCGGAAAGGAAGCTCTCCGAGCGGTCGTTGATCCACTTGACCGGCCGCCCCAGGACCTTGGCGGCATGGAGCAGCGGCAGGTGCTCCGGGAAGGTCGAGGCCTTCATCCCGAAGCTGCCGCCGATGTCGAAGGCCAGGACCCGGACCTTCTCGGGCGGGACCTTCAGCACGCCGGCGAGCTGGGCTCTGAGCCCGTACACGCCCTGGCAGCCCGTGCGCAACACGAAGCGGCCGTCCTCGACGCTGGCGATCGCGCCCCGTGGCTCCATCGGGTTCACGATCACGCGGTTGTTGTGGAGGCGTACACGCGTCACGTGGTGGGCGCCGGCGATCGCCCGCTCGACCACCTCCTGCGGCCCCCACCACCAGTCGAAGGCGAGGTTGCCCGGCATCTCGGCGAACAGCTGCGGTGCATCGGGCGCGAGCGCCGCCTCGGGGTCGACCACCGCCGGCAGGGGCTCGATCTCGACCTCGACGAGCCCGGCCGCATCGCGGGCCTGGGCGGCCGTCTCGGCCACCACCAGGGCGATCGGCTGGCCGGCCCAGCGCACCCGGTCGACCGCCAGCGCCGGGAAGGGCGGGACGATCATCGGCCGGCCGTCGTGGCTGGTGAGCGGCACCACACAGGGCAGGGTGCCGTAGCCCGCGGCGAGCAGATCGGCGCCGGTCAAGACGAGCCGAACGCCCGCAGCCGCGCGGGCGGCATCGACCTCGACCCGGCGCAGGATGCCGTGCGCCACGGGCGAGCGGACCAGCGCCGCGTGCAGCATGCCGGGCAGGACGAGATCGTCGGTGTAGCGACCGCCGCCGGTCAGAAGGCGCGGGTCCTCGGTACGCGGCACGCTCTGCGACACGCCGAACTTGGGCACCGTGTGCGTCGGGTCCATGGATCGGCTCCTGCTCGGTTCGGGCCGGATCGGCCCGTGTCTGCGCTCGGGATCGGGGACGATCGAGCTCGCTCTCGAGAAGGTCGAAGATCCGTTCCCGGGCCCGCTCGACCGAGTGCTCCTGGTAACAGTGCCGGGACCGCGAGGTGAACCCGTGCTCGACGGCGGGCCGGGTCTCGAAACGTGCATCGACGCCGAACGGAGCAGCCGTCTCGCCGCGCATCCGCCGCTGCTTCGCGGCGAAAGCGGGTCGCACCGATCGCAGCCGAGCGACGGCTCGAGCGTGGGGTCCGAGGCGGAGCGACCCCAGGGCTCGAAGCGCTTCGTCGACGGCGGGCCGAGCCGACGGTGCCGATCCGCCGGTCCGTGTGGCGGCGCTCCTCGCTCGTTCCGAGCGCGTCCACCAAGGCCCGGACGAGCGGATGCGGGCCGTCCGCCTCGGGCCGTCCGAGAAGCTCGGGTTCGGGTCTTCGGGCGAGGGCGCGAGGAGCTCGCCCTCGGTCAACCGGCGACGGCGGGGCCGGGCGCTTCGCGCGCGATGCGGATCCCGCACGCGCGCTCGACCACCCGCGCGATCGCGGCGATGTCGAGCTCGGCGAGGCCTTCGCCCAGCGCGGCGCGGAAGAGCTCGGCCGTGTGGCGGAAGAGCGGCAGATCGAGACCGTGCTCCTCGGCGAGGCCGGCTGCCAGTGCACTGTCCTTGGCGCCGATACGGAGCGCCTCGCCGGCTGCCGGGGCGGGTACGCGCATGCGCGGCGCCTCGGCGCGAAACAGCGGCGAGGCGGCGATGCCGCCGGCTTCGCCCACGATCTCGACGAAGCTGTCGAGATCGCCGCCGTCGGCCGCCACGAGCGCCAGGGCCTCGGCGATCGCCGCGAGCTGGACGAGGCCGAGCCCGTTCTGGATGCATTTGATTCGGCTCGCGCTGCCGGGTCCGCCCACGATCCGGTATTCGCTCCCCAGCACCGGCAGGAGCGGACGGATCCGCGCGACATCGGCGGGCTCGCCCGCGACCAAGAGGAAGAGCGTGCCGGCCTCGGCTCCACCCGGTCCCTCGATCATCGGGCACTCGACGTGGCGCACGCCTTTGGCCGCGAGTGCGGCGTGCAGCCTCCTCGCGGTGGTCGGGCGGACGGTCGAGAGGTCGAGCAGGAGGAGCCCCGGACGGTGCAGCGCCGTCGCCACCTCCTCCACCGCCTTCTCGCTCGGCAGGCAGGTCAAGAGGATGTCGGCCTCGCGCTCGAGCTCCTCGAGGTCGGCCGCGAGCGAGAGCAGCGGAGTGCCCTCGAGCGCGCGCATCCGTGTCGGATCGCGATCGAGCACGGCCACGGGGAAACCGGCTCGGGCGAGCCGGCGGGCGAGCGGTGCTCCCATCGTCCCGAGACCCACGAAGCCCAACCGCTCGCGCGACATCGCCCTCTCTCCCGCACGCATCCCTCCGCCACCGACGCTCGGCGCCCGCGCCGGTCGAAGCTCCGGCTCCGGGCCCCGTCGTCCGGAAGCGTCGCCGAGAAGAGCGCGAGCGGTACCACGTCCTCGCGGGACGGCCGCAGCCGGTCGCGGACGCGAGCCGCGGCGACCGTCGCGGTGATGCTGTAGGAGGAACGGGAACGGGGCAAGATCAACGCCGGCGGCATCCCCTTCACGCTGCCGGTGCGCGTCTTCGCGGTCCTGCCGCAGCACCGTGGATCCGCGGACCATGCGGGTCGCCGGGGGCTCGACCGCACGGTCGGCCGCGGCCCCGATGAGGCCGCACACCGGCTCCACCAGACGGCCCGCGCCCGCAGTGTCGGTGAGGAGGACCAGGGTGCGGTGGCCGATGCGATCGAGGCCGTAGCGGGAGTGGAGGCGCGGCGCGGTCGTGGGGGCCGACCCGAGGGCCGCGGCTGGCGCACCCGAGAGTCCGTGCTATCCTCTGTTTCGGAGGAACGGATGGCCACGCGGATCGCCGAGCTCTACGAGGAGGATTTCTACGCCTGGACGCAGGCGCAGGCGGCGGCGCTGCGTCGGCTCGAGGCGGAGCGTTGGAACGGTCCCCTCGACCTCGCGCACCTCGCCGAGGAGGTGGAGGATTTGGGCAAGGAGCAGCGCAACGCCGTACTGAGCCGGCTCCGCCGAATCATGGAGCACCGTTTGAAGCTGGAACATTCGCCGGCGAGGGAGCCTCGGGCCGGCTGGCGGGCCTCGATCGTGGAGGCCCTCGCCGAGATCGAGGATCGGATAACGCCGACGATCCGGCGCGACCTCGAGGAGCGGCTGCCGGTGCTCTACGCCCGGGCGCGAGAGCTCGCGGTGCTCGGCCTTCGAGCGCACGGCGAGCACGCGGCCGCCGACCGCTTGCCCGCGCACTGCCCCTGGACGCTCGACGAGCTGCTCGCGCCACCGCCCGAAGACGATCTCGACCGGCGCGCCTGAGAGTCCCCGGACCGCGGGCTCAGCCCTCCACGCGCAGCCGGCGGCCGCGTCGGGCCGAGAGCAGAAGCGCCTCGATCAGCCGGTGCACGCGAAGCGCGCTACGGCCGGAGACGGCCGGCTCGCGCCCCTCCTCCACCGCATCGAGGAAATCGGCGATGACCGCCCGATGCCAATCGTGTGGGAAGTCCATGAAGGCGGCCCCGCCGCCGGTACCGCCGGCCTCGCCGATCCGCTCCTCGCTGCCGTCGGGGCGCCGGAGGAGGAGGGTCCCGCCCTCGAGGAGCGCGCTCGCCCGCTCGCCCACGATCAGGATCTGCTCGGGCCCGCCGGGGAAGGCGGCGGTGGTGGCCATGAGCGAGCCCGGGACACCGCCTTCGAAGAGGAGGCCGGCCGCGGCGAAATCCTCGCCCTCGAGCCGGTGGAGAACCGTCGTCGCTGCCACCGCCGCAACCTCTCGTATCGGGCCCAAGAGGTGGATCAAGAGGTCGAGCGTGTGGATCGCCTGGGTGATCAGGACACCGCCGCCGTCGCGAACGAAGGCTCCGCGGCCCGGCTGGTCGTAATAGGACTGCGGCCGCCACCAGGGGACCCGCACCTCGACGAAGCCGATCCGGCCGAGCGCGCCCGAATCCAGCAGCGCCTTCAACCGATGCGAGGATTCCCGCATCCGCATCTGGAACATGACGGCGAGCCGCACGCCCGCGGTCTCGCAGGCCCGCACGATCCGCTCCGCAGCGCTCGTCGTGCGCTCGATCGGCTTTTCGCAGAGCACGTGCTTGCCGGCCGCAGCCAGCCGGCCGACCAGTGGCTCGCGGGCGTCGGGCGGGGTGAGGACGAAGGCGAGGTCGATCGAGGGGTCGGCGATCGCCGCCTCGAGGTCGCCCGTCACCGGCACGGAGGGAAAGGATGCGGCGAAGGTGCTGCGGCGTTCGGCGCTGCGGGTGACGGCGGCAGCGATCTCCACCCGATCGACGAGCTCGAGCAGGCTCTCGACGTGCGGTGCCGCGGCGGCACCCAGGCCCACGACGAGCGCCCGGTGCCGCGAGGGGACTCGAGGCATGGTGTTCTCCAGGGACGAGGTCGGCAGGCTGGCGAAGGTTCCCGGCGCCGGCAAGATGCTTGAACCTCGGGCCGCGTTACGGTTTCAAGGATCGGCTTGTGGGAACCGGACCCGCCATGCTCCGCCTCTATCACGTTCCGCTGTGCCCCTATTGTCGCAAGATCCGCGTGGCCCTGCGCGAGAAGCAGCTCGTCTTCGAGCTCGTCGAGGTCCAGCCCTGGGCCGGCGAGGACTGGTTCCTCGAGCTCAACCCGGCGGGCGAGGCTCCGGTTCTCGTCGACGACGATCTCGTGATCTGCGACAGTGCGGCGATCGAGGAATATCTCGAGGAAGCCTACCCGCAGACCTCGCTCTTCGGCGACACGCTCGAGCAGCGGGCCGAAACGCGCCGCCTGGTCGCCTGGTTCGACAGCAAGTTCGCCCGCGAGGTGAGCGATCCCCTGTGGCGGGAGAAGGTGGTCAAGCGCTGGAAGCGGGCGGGCTTCCCCTCTTCCGACGCGCTCCGCAAGGGAACCCAGGCGATCCGGCTCCATCTCGCCTACATCGACTGGCTCTGGCAGCAGCGCAAATGGCTCGCCGGCGACCGGCTCACCATGGCCGACATCGCCGCTGCGGCGCATCTCTCGGTGCTCGACTATCTGGGCGACGTGCCCTGGGCGGAGGCCCAGGGGGCGCGGGAATGGTACGCCAAGATGAAGTCGCGCCCCTCCTTCCGCCCGGTCCTCGCCGACCGAGTCACCGGCATCACCCCGCCCGCGCATTACGACGACCCGGATTTCTGAGGGGCGACGACGGATTTCCGACCAGTGACGATTGTCGCGATGCCGGGCCGCCTCTAGCCTGCGTACCGAGTGGGCGGTGCGAGGGAAGCCGGAGTTCGGGAGAGGTCGGATGGCGGAACAGGTCGGCGAGCCGCGCGAGCAGTCGCAAGAGCTGGTGAGGGCGACGGTTCTTTTGACGAAACAAGAAATCGAGGATCTCAAGAAGCTGGCCGAAGCCGAGGGCGTCAGTGTCAACGACGTGCTCGCCAGTGCGATCGCGACGTTCAAGTTCTTCAAAGAGGCGGAACGGGAAGGGGCCACCGTGCTCCTGCAGCGCGCCGACCGCAAGTTCGAGCGCGTTCGGCTCCGGTGAACGATGAAAAGCGGCGACCGGGACCGGAGTCTCGAGGGCCTCGTGGAAGTCGCGCTCGACACGGAAGCGCGGCGGGCCTCCGGGTTCGCTCCGAAACGGGAGCCCTTCGACCCCGAGCCACACCGCGAGCGGCTGCGCGGCTGGATCGCCGTGATCCTGGTGGCGCTGTTCGCGTCGGCCGTCTTCGCGAGCTTCCTCCTGTTCTGGCTCCTGCCGGACAAATCCAGCGAGCTCAAAGACTTCCTGCCGCTCGTGTGGACCCCGCTGACGAGCGTGGCGAGTGCCGTGCTCGGGTTCTACTACGGTGCACAGGCTCGTCGCGACGGTTGAGACAGCGCGCTCGGACGCGAATGCCGAGCGCCTTCTGGCCCGGCTGCGCGAGCGCGCGCTCCGCCTCGGCCTCGTGCCGCCGCGGATCACCGACCCCGCCCTGCCGCCCGAAGTGGGGCGGAGGCTCGCCGGCTTCCTCGAGGCCGGGATGCACGGGGCGATGGGCTGGCTCGCCCGCGCACCCGAGATCCGATCCGACCCGAGCCGCCTCTGGCCCGAGGCCCGCTCCGCCCTCGTGACGGGGATCTCCTACGCGCCCCCGGCCGATCCGCTGCCCGAACTCGCGGCCGGCGATCGCGGCTACGTCAGTGTCTATGCGCGGCACCGCGATTATCACGAACTCTTGAAGGGTCGGCTCAAGGAGCTCGCCGGTCTCTTGGCCGGCGCGACGGGCGAGGCCGTCAAGGTCTTCGTCGACACCGCTCCGGTCATGGAAAAACCCCTGGCCCAAAAGGCCGGGCTCGGCTGGCAGGGCAAGCACACCAACCTCGTGAGCCGGACCCACGGTTCCTGGCTCTTCCTGGGCGTGATCCTGACCACGGCCGAGCTGCCGCGCGATCCGGGCGAGCGCGATCATTGCGGCCGCTGTCGGCGCTGCCTCGAGATCTGCCCGACCGGTGCCTTCCCCGAACCCTACCGGCTCGATGCGCGGCGCTGCATCAGCTATCTCACGATCGAGCATCCGGGGCCGATCCCGCGCGATCTGCGGCCGCTGATCGGCAACCGGATCTACGGTTGCGACGACTGTCTCGCGGTCTGCCCCTGGAACAAGTTCGCCGCCGCTGCCCGCGAGATCGGCTTCGCCGCCCGGCCCGAGCTCGTCCGGCCGTCGCTCGAGACCCTGGCGCGGCTGGACGATCCCGGCTTTCGCCGCCTGTTCGCGGGCTCGCCGATCAAGCGGATCGGCCGCGACCGGTTCCTGCGCAACGTGCTCGTGGCGATCGGCAACAGCGGCCGGCCGGGGCTCCTGGCCGTGGTCGAGGAGCGGCTCGCGGACCCCTCGCCGCTCGTGCGCGGGGCGGCGGTCTGGGCCCTCGGCCGGCTCGCCGAGCCTTCGCGCTTCGCGGCGCTCCGCGCCCGCCTCGAGCCCGAGGAGACCGACTCCGAGGTGCGGGCGGAGTGGGCCACGGCTCACAAGTGATCGCCGAGCCGGTCGACCACGAACTTGCCGTCCTCGAAATGCCCGAACAGCCGCCGGTCGGTACCGGTCCAAGCGTCGATCTGGTGCGTCGAGGGCGGAGTGGGGTTGCCCGCGAGCTTCTTCACATCGAGGCTCCTCGGGTTCTCGCGCCCGTCGGTCGCGACCCAGCGGGCAAGGGCCTCGAGCTGGCGGTTGAGCTTGGCGAGCTCGTCGGGGGCGAGCCGACGCGCCTCGCGCTCGAGGGCGTCGGTGAAGACGAGCTCGGGAACGGCCGGCGGCAGGAGCTTCTCACGGTAGAGCCGCTCGCTCGCCTGGGCGAGGAGTGCCGTACCCCAGGCCGAGAGGCAGGCCTCCTTGCCGAGGGTGAACACCAGGCTCTCGGGCAGATCCGCCACCTCGGCGATCGGCAGCGAACCCACCGCCTGCAGCCGGCGGAGCGCCTGCAGGTGCGGGGCGATCGCCGCCACGGCGTCCCACCGCACGGGCAGACGCGGGATGCGCAAAAGCTCGCGGGCGTTCTCGAACAGGAACACGCTCTCCCAGCCCTGCAGCATGGCGAGGGATTGGAGGAAGGCGTTCACGCTCTTGAAGCCGCCCGTGAGGTTGAGGGTCACACGCTGGCCGCGGATCCACTCGAGGAGCTGGAGCGCCAGGTCGGAAAGCGCGGTGGTGAAACTCGCGAGCTCGTCGGTCCGCAGATCCGGGACGCGCAGGAGCTCGACATTGCCCTCCCGCGCCGCGATCCAGTCGCGGACCATCTCGGCCGCGGCGAGGCCTTGGGCCGTGTCGGTGGCGATCAGCAGATGTTGGATCTCGGGAATGAAGGTATCGCGCTCGAGGACACCGGGCACGGCGAGGAGCCCGTTGAGCTCGGCGCTGAGTTTGCGCGCCTCGACCGGATGGGCCTGGGCGAGCCGCCGTCGTCGCTCGGCCAGCAGGCTCTCGAGCGGCCCGCGATCGGCGGGTGCCAGGTCGCGATCGCGAGCGTTCGCCGTCCGCCGCAGGAGCGGCAGCTGAGCGGGGTCGGCACGGTTGGTCAACAGGCTGGTTCCGACGGTCGAAACCACGAGACGGGCCACGGCGCGACTTGCCTCCCGACCAGAAGCGACCATCTCCCTTCGAGGTCGTACCATATCGTCGACCTTGTCAATCGGGAGCCGCGGGGCCCGTGCCCGTCCTGTTCTGCTTCGGCTACGGCTACGTCGCCCGCCGTCTGGCGGAACGGCTCGCCACCCGCGGTTGGCAGATCCGCGGCACCACCCGCTCCGCCGAGAAGCTCGTGCGGATGGCGGGGCAGGGCCGCCCGGGCTGGCTGTTCGAGCGCGGCCGGCCCTTGCCGGCCGAGGCGTTCGCGGGCGTCACCCACGTCCTGGTCTCGATCCCGCCCGACGAGGCGGGCGATCCGGTGCTCGACCGGCACGGGGCGGATCTCCGCCGGCTCCCGGGGCTCGCCTGGATCGGCTGGCTCGGCACCACGGGCGTATACGGCGACCGCGGCGGTGGTTGGGTCGACGAGGACACACCGCTCGAGCCCAGCATGGCGCGGACCGACCGCCGGGCCCGAGCCGAGGCCGCCTGGCTCGCCTCGGGGCTGCCGGTGCACGTCTTCCGCCTGGCCGGGATCTACGGGCCGGGCCGCAACGCGCTCCGCCAGCT